>NZ_CABWIF010000020.1:0-19443 GCF_902501475.1 Collinsella aerofaciens
TACCCGTGCCCGAGCTCGAAGAGCCCTATGGCCGCCTTCCTGGCCTCGACATCATGCTTCACCCTCAAATCAACGCGCATAAAGAAAGCCTCCCATTTCTCATGTCCAAGAAATGGGAGGCAGTTCATCCGTGGGAGATCGGGCTTTCAAGGCTTAGTTAAACCAAGTCTGTACGGTCAAATGACTCGCAGATTACATCTGCTCGGGCGCGGAAACGCCAACAAGGGTGAGCACCAGGGCGAGCGTCACGCGGACGGCGTCGCAAGCGGCCAGACGGGCACGCGAAAGCTCGGGGTCGACGGGACGGCCCTCGCTCGGCAGAACCTGGCAGGCAGCGTAGAAGCTGTGGAAGTCGCCGGCGAGTTCCTCAGCAAAGTGCGTCAGACGGAACGGGGCGCGGTCGCGAGCGCAGCTGGCGATGAGGTCGGTGAGCTCGTTGAGCTTACGCGAAAGGGCGAGCTCGGTCGGGTCGGTCAGCAGCGAGTAATCGACGTTCTCACCGATGGCCTTGGCGGCGACGGCCTTCATGCCCATCTCGTCAGCCTGCTCGGGCGTAACGTCAGCGGCACGACGCAGGATGGAGCACACACGGGCGTGAGCGTACTGCACGTAGTACACCGGGTTGGAGTTGTCGCGTTTCTTAACGGCCTCAATATCGAAGTCGACCATCTGGTTGGAGCTCTTGGAGATGAGCGTGTAGCGAGCGGCATCGGAGCCGACCTCGTCGACGAGCTCCTGCAGGGTCACCATGGTGCCCTTGCGCTTGGACATACGGACGGGCTTGCCGTTGCGCAGCAGGTTGACGAGCTGGCCCAGCAGAACCTCGAACTTGCCGGGATAGCCAAGAGCGTCGCAGACGCAGCGGACGCGCTCGATGTAGCCGTGGTGGTCGGCGCCCCAGATGTCGATGACGTGGTCGACGCGCTGGAACTTATCCCAGTGATAGGCAACGTCGGAGGCGAAGTAGGTGTACTCGCCGTCGGACTTGATCAGGACGCGGTCCTTGTCATCGCCCAGGTCGGTGGAGCGGAACCACAGGGCGCCGTCCTTGGTGTAGAGGTAGCCCATCTTGTCGAGCTTCTCAAAAGCGCGGTCGACGGCGGAGGTGCCGGCGGTCTCGCCCTCGGTGTCCTTCACATACAGCGAGCGCTCGGAGAACCAACGATCGAAGTCGCAGTTAACGGCATGGCAAAGGTCGCGCATGTTGTCGACCATCTTTACATAGCCGCGCTCGCGGAAGCTCTCCATGCGCTCCTGCGGATCGGCGTTGACCCACTTATCGCCGTCGGTGCGCCAGAACTCGGCGGCCTCGTCGATGATGTAGTCGCCGCCGTAGGAGTCCTTGCCCAGGGTCTCGGCAAAGTTATCCTGGTACGGATGGGTCTCGGGATGCTCGTCGTTCTCGTCGGCAACGAAAGCGTCGCGGTCGGCGATCAGCAGCTTGTGAGCCTCGTCGATATCCACGCCCTGCTTGGCGATGATGTCGGCAAGCTGCATATAGCGCGTGCTGATGGAGTTGCCGAAGGTGTTCATCTGAGAGCCGTGGTCGTTGATGTAGAACTCACGCTGGATGTCGTAACCGGCGTGGTCCATAACACGGCAGAGCGAGTCGCCCAGCGCGGCCCAGCGGCCGTGGCCGATGTGCATGGGGCCGACGGGGTTGGCGGAAACGAACTCGACCTGGGTCTTCAGGCCACCACCGACGTTGGACTTAGCGAAGTCCATACCCTTCTCGCGAGCCTCGCCAAAGATGGCATTCTTGACGGCAACGGAGAGGTAGAAGTTGATGAAGCCGGGGCCTGCGATCTCGACCTTCTCGATCGCGGGGTCCTCGGGCATATGGGCAACGATGGCCTCGGCGATCTTGCGCGGGGCGCAGTGGGCCAGCTTGGCGGACTTCAGGGCCATGGTAGAGGTCCACTCGCCATGAGAAGTGTCAGCCGGTCGCTCGATAGCGCAATCGTCAAGTTCAAATGCGGAAAGGTCGCCGGCCTCCTGGGCCGCAGCAAGCGCAGCGCGTACCAGCTCTTCAATCTTCTCGGGCATAGATCCTCCTTGTGTTAAAGCCCCCGAGCTCTTGGTCACTCGTAGGGCAAAAGCCAGAGTTTGTAGCACTCTATCACAAGCGACGGGCACTGTCGCAGGGTAAAGCTAATAGATATTGCATATGCACAAAAATGACTACAGCTTGTATGGAGTCACTCAAAGATGCCAGTCTGCCTGCAGATTATGCAGGCGTTGAAAATGCATAAAGGTGTGAATGAGCTGCGTCTGTTATCGAATACTCTTACCTATCAGAGTTGTGTGCTTTTCCTGCATAAAGTAAGGGTTTGCGCACGTCAGCGTGTTATTCTAGACATACGTAAATTCGTATAAGTTGGAGGTAGCATGTTCTCAATCGGTCAACACGTCATTCATCCGGGCCAGGGAGTCTGCACCGTCGTCGGTTTTAGGGACGACACACCGCAGCCCATGCTGCTGCTCGAGACCAAGCAGGGACATGCGCAGACGATCCTCATGTACCCCGTGGCGCAGGCCGACCGTTTGCACGCCGCCATCTCGCAGCAAGATGCCGAGCACCTGCTGAGCCACTATGACGAGCTGGAGTGCGACACCTTTACCGAGCGCAACAGCTCGCTTGAGGAGACACACTTTAAGCAGCAGCTCAAGCTGGGCGCGCCCGAGACGGTCCGCGTGGCAAAGACCATGATGCACCGCATTCGCCAGGCCGAGGAAGCTGATAAAAAACCCAGCTCCTACTACATGCGCGTACTCAAGGAGGCCAAACGCCGCTCCATCGAGGAGTTCGCCGTGGCCCTTGGCGTCACCGAGGAGGCCGCCGAAGCCCGCCTAGCCCAAGCCGCCCTCAACTAACCCATCCGCGCCAAAAACCACCACAAAGGGAACAGGCACCTTTGTGGTGGTTTTCTTGTTCTAGTAGTATTCATTCTTATCGATACCCACGAGCACAAGGAGTCTCTTATGGCAGAGCCGCTTACCGCCGGAATCACCCGCGACCGCGCGTTCGAACTGCTCAATGAGCACAACAAGGACCCGTTCCATATCACCCATGGCGAGACGGTCGAGGGCACTATGCGCTACTTTGCGCGCGAGTTCGACCCCGAGAACGAGGAGTTTTGGGGCATCGTCGGTCTGCTGCACGACCTGGATTGGGAGGAGCATGAGGACGACCCCATTAACCACACCATCTATGCTGCCGAGATTCTTGAGGACGAAGGTGCGTCTCCCGAGCTCATTCGCGCCATCCAGACGCACACGTCGGACTTCAACACCTCACTACCCAAGCCCGAGCTGCAGATGGAAAAGATCCTGTTTGCCTGCGATGAGCTCACCGGCCTGATCGGCGCTGCCGTCATCATGCGCCCGAGCAAGAGCGTTATGGACTTTACGACCAAGTCGCTCAAGAAGAAGTTCAAGGACAAACGCTTTGCCGCCGGCTGCTCGCGCGACGTGATTTCGCAGGGCGCCGAGATGTTGGGCTGGGAGCTCCCCGAGCTCTTTGACCGCACCATCGCGGCCATGCAGTCCTTCGCCCCCGACCGAGATACCTTCCAGGCCTAACCGTCAACGCCACCTAAAACCACCACAAAGGGGACAGGCACCTTTGTGGTGGTTTTAGGTGGCGCGGGCGTTAGGGACGGACCTGGCCGGTGCCGCGGAGCTTGTATTTGTAGGTGGTGAGGGCCTCGGCGGCAAAGGGGCCACGGGCGTGGAGTTTTTGGGTCGAGATGCCGATCTCGGCACCCAGGCCAAACTCGCCGCCGTCAGTGAAGCGAGTGCTGGCGTTGGAGTACACGGCCGAGGCATCGACAGCATCGAGGAAGCGCTCGCAAGCATCCGCATCCTCGGCAACGATGGCCTCGGAGTGCATCGTGCCGTAGCGGTTGATGTGTGCGATGGCCTCGTCCTCGTTTGCCACGACCTTCACGCTCATCTCGAGCGCCAGGTACTCGCGACCCCAGTCCTCCTCAGTCGCGGCGACGTAGTCATCGCCCTCCACAAGCCCGGCATCGGCGCATGCGGCGCAGGTTGCCTCGTCGCCGTGAATCAGCACGCCGTGGTCATGCAGCACGGTCACGACCGCGGGCAAAAACGCATCGGCCACAGCACGGTCGACCAGCAGCGACTCGGCGGCATTGCACACGCCTACGCGCTGGGTCTTGGCATTAACGATAATGTTGAGCGCCTTATCAAAGTCGGCGGATTCATGCACGTAGATGTGGCAGTTGCCCGTGCCCGTCTCGATCACCGGCACAAGCGACTCGCGCACGCAGCGCTGGATCAGGCCTGCACCTCCGCGCGGAATGAGTACGTCGACAATACCGCGGAGCTTCATGAGCTCGCCGGTGGCCTCGCGGTCGGTGGACTCGATCATCGACACGGCCTCGCGCGGGAAGCCCTTGGCCTCGAGCGCATCGGCCAGCAGCTCGGCGATCATGGCACACGAGTGATAGGCCAGCGAGCCGCCGCGTAGAATGCAGGCGTTGCCGGTACGGATGCAGATGCCTGCGGCGTCGGCCGTCACGTTGGGGCGCGCCTCGTAGACCATGGCGACCAGGCCCAACGGCACGCTCACGCGGGTCAGGTCCACACCGCTCGCAAGCACGCGGTGGTCGAGCACGCGGCCGACGGGATCGGGCAGCTCGGCGAGCTTCTCCAAACCGGCGGCCATGCCCTCGACGCGCTCAGGCGTCAGCAGCAGACGGTCGAGCAGACCGGCCGAAGTGCCCGCATCGCGCGCGGCGGACATATCGAGCTCGTTGGCGGCGACGATGGAGTCGACACCGTTGCGCAGTGCTGCGGCCATGGCGCGCACGGCCTCCTGGCGCTGCTCATCGCTCGCCGTGGCAAGCGAGGCCGACGCTGCCTTGGCGGCAACGGCAAGATCGTGGACATACGTGGCTATATCGACCGACATGGGCGGCCCTTTCTCCTAGAAGTTTGCAACCATGGTAGCCGATTTGCGCATGGCCTCGCCCGCGGCGGTAGAATTGGTCAACCCGAAACACCGCAACGAACGGAAGACTCACATGGCCCTCATCACTTCGTACCACGTCCCCGGCCTTTACGTCGAGGACCACAGCATCGACGTCCCCCTTGACTGGCGCGGCCTGGAGCCGATGCTCCTGGCCGTCGGCAGCACCATGCGCCGCGGCGCTATGCCGGCACCCATCGCCGGCGCGCCCGAGAGCATCAAGCTCTTCTACCGCGTGGTTTGCGCGCCCGACCGCATCAACGACGATCTGCCGCTGCTCCTGTTTTTGCAGGGCGGCCCCGGCGGCGAGAGCCCACGTCCGCTGTCGCCCACAAGCGACGGCTGGATCGAGGAGGCCGTCAAGCACTTCCGCGTGGTCCTTCCCGACCAGCGCGGCACCGGACGCAGTAGCTGCGTGGACGGACGCACGATCAAGGCACTGGGTGAGCGCGCGACGGCGGCCGGCTCCGATGCCGCACGCTCGCAGGCGGATTTCCTCAAGCGCCACCTCGCCAGCTCCATCGTGCGCGATTTTGAGTACCTGCGCCTGGTGGGCTTTGGCGGCAAGCCCTGGGTCACACTCGGGCAGAGCTACGGCGGCTTTTTGACGTTGAGCTATCTGTCGCTCTTCCCCGAGGGCATAGCGGCAAGCTTTACCTGCGGCGGCATCCCCCACGTGCCGGCGAGCGCAAGCGAGGTCTACGCGCACACCTTCCCGCGCATAGCCGCCAAGACGCAGCAGTATTACGACCGCTACCCCGCTGACGTCGACCGCGTGGCAGCCCTGGCCGATGCGCTCGAGGCCCAGAAGCCCGTGCTGCCCGACGGCTCGCCGATGACGGTCGAGCGCCTACAGCTCATGGGCAGCGACTTTGGCATGAAGCCGAGCTTTGAGCGCATGCATTGGATTATCGATCACGCTTTTGTTGACGGCGACGGTACGCTGACCTGCGGCGCCTCGGTATCTGACAGCTTTTTGATGCGCGCCTTCGAGCGCACCAACACGCGCACGAATCCGCTGTACTGGACGCTGCAGGAGTTCATATACGCCGACGGCGACACCATGCCCATTGGTTGGGCCGCGGCTGAAGAGAAGGCACACCGCGCCGAGTTCGACACCCTCGCGCGCCCGCTCATGTTTACCGGCGAGGCCATGTTCCCGTGGATGTTCGAGCAGATGCCCGAGCTCAAGCCCTTCAAGCCCGCCATGGACCTGCTGATGGAAGACACCAGCTGGGACAAGATCTACGACCCGCAGCGCCTGGCCTGCAACGAGGTGCCGCTCCAGGCCGCGGTGTATTTCGACGACATGTACGTCGATTCGGGCCTGCAGCTCGATACGCTCAGACGCGTGGGCAACTCGCATGCCTGGGTGACCAACGAACTCGAGCACGACGGTCTGCACGGCAGCGTGGTATTCAAGCACCTCTTCGACGAAGCCCTCAACCGCGGAGACCTGCGCCGAATCTTCTAACAAAGGAGTGTCCCAAAGCGCCGGCACATAAGGAACGTCCCCAAGTGCCAGGTTAATGAAGTCATTGCAGAAAGAGGACGAAAAGCGAAAACGCCCCTAAGCGGACAAGGTGACGTGAAAGAGGAGGGCATTGACCTTTTGGTCATGCCCGACGATTGAACGTCAGATTGCCGCTTAGGGGCGTTTGCAGCGTCAATTGGTTAGGCATAGACCTGATGGTCATGCCTCACCTTTTGAATGACAAATTGTCGCTCTGGGCGGCGCGCAGCGTCGACCCGTTAGGCGAAGACGATCAAATTATCTCGATGGATTGCGGGCTTCTCGGCCAGGTTTGCCAGCAGGCGGTTGCTGGCGATCTGGTCCTGGCGGCGGCCGGCTGCAAGCTCCAGCACGTCCGAATCGGCCTCGGCGATACCGCGGGCGACGACCATACCTCTCGGATCGCACACATCGAGCACATCGCCCTCGGCAAACTGGCCATCGACCTCGCGAATACCCACCGCAAGCAAGGAAGAGCCACGGCTAACCAGCGCCTTCGCAGCACCATCATCAACCGTCACCGACCCATGTGCCTTGTCGCCCAGCGCGATCCACAGCTTGCGGGGTGCGATGTCCAGACGCTCCGCCGGCGGATCGAACAGCGTGCCCACGCTCTCGCCGCGGGCGAGGCGCACGAGCGCATCGGGCTCCTCGCCCGAGCAAATCACGCTCTGAATGCCCGCCGTCATCAGGATGCGGCTCGCGCGGATCTTGGTAATCATGCCGCCCGTGCCCACCGATGTGGAAGAATCGCCCGCCGAGGCAATAATCTTGGCATCGATCTTATGCACGACAGGAACAAACTCGGCCATGGGGTCCTCATGCGGATTGGCAGTATAGAGACCATCGATGTCCGAGAGCGTCACGCACAGATCGGCAGAAACCAGGCAGCTCACGAGCGCCGCCAGTGTGTCGTTGTCGCCAAACTTGATCTCGTCGACGGTAACGGTGTCGTTCTCGTTGACGACCGGCACCACGCCCAGCTCCACCAGACGCAGCAGGGCGTCGCGCGCGTGCAGGTAGGACGTGCGACGCGCCGTGTCGTGACGCGTGAGCAGCACGAGCGAGGTGAGCAGGTCGCGCGCATGGAACTCCTCGTCGTAGGCCGACGAGATGATGCACTGACCAGCCGAGGCGCAGGCCTGCAGGCTCGGAAGGTCGCCGACCGGCTTGCGGTCGAAGCCCAACACGGGATAGCCACAGGCAATAGCGCCCGAGCTCACCACGACCAGACGCCAGCCGAGCTTGCGCAGCGCTGCGGCTTGATCGGCAAGTCCGCCGATAAAGGCGCGGTTGACCTTGCCATCGGCGCCCACCACCGTGGACGAACCGATCTTTACCACCATCGTTTTATAAGAAGTCGTCATACGTCAAACCAATCAACTGTTCAGCGAACGGCCGAGCTGGCGGCCAAGGGAGCGTGACTCGCCCCTACCGCCCAAGGAATCATTTTGCCCAGGGGAAAGCCGAGGCCGCGGCCATGTTCTTGCGCACGAGCTCGTCGCGCACCTGAGCCAGGCCCTGCTCCATGCCCACCACATAGGTCTGCGGGTACAGGAAGCGCTTGAAAGCTGCGTCCAGATGATCGAGCGCCCAAACACAGCGCTCGCGCGCGTCCTGGATGCTCTCACGCGGAGCCACTGCGCTGCCATCGCGCACGATCGGCACCAGCAGCTCGCGATACTCAAGCTCCGACACGTCGGTCACCAGGGCGGCATCATTCACGGCCACGAGGGTATTGCCGCGCGCGGCGCCCTCCCCCACCAGATGGTCCTCGTCGTAGATCATGTCGCAGACCGGGCCGCCAAAGCCGTCGTAATAACGGCGCACGCGCTGCACGCCCGGGATCGTGCGCTTGTAGGGCTGCTCGGAGAGCTTGACCACCGGCGTCCACGGGTCGGCCTCGCTCGCACGGCGGGCGGAAAGCTTGTACACGCCGCCCAGCGCCGGCTGGTCGTAGCAGGTCGCGAGCTTGGTGCCCACGCCAAAGCTATCGATGGGCGCGCCCTGGTCGAGCAGCGACTGAATCGTGTACTCATCCAGATCGTTAGAAACCGAGATCCTCACATAGGGCAGGCCCTCGGCATCGAAACGACCGCGGACATACTTGGAGAGCTTGGCGAGGTCGCCCGAGTCAATGCGAATAGCCGACAGACGCTCGCCCGCCGCCTCCATCTCCTTGGCAACCGTAATGGCATGCTCGCAGCCCTCGCGCACATCGTAGGTGTCGATGAGCAGCGTGCAGTTCTTGGGGCTCGACTTGGCAAAGGCGCGGAAGGCCTCGAGCTCGGAATCGAAGCTCATCACCCAGCTGTGCGCATGCGTGCCAAAGACGGGAATACCGTAGCGGCGGCCGGCGAGCACATTGGACGTAGAGGAGCAGCCGGCGACGTAGCTCGCGCGCGCAACGGCCAGGCCGCCATCGGGACCCTGGGCTCGGCGCAGGCCAAACTCGGCCACGGGACGGCCGTCCGCCGCCAGCACCACGCGCGCCGTCTTGGTGGCGACAAGTGTCTGGAACCCGACGATGTTGAGCAGCGCCGTCTCGAGCAGCTGGCACTCGAGCGCAGGACCGGTGACGCGCACCATGGGCTCGCGTGGAAAGACGAGCTCGCCCTCGGGGACGGCGTCGATATTTACATGCGCACGAAAATCGCGCAGGTAGTCGAGGAATGCGGACTTGAACATCGCGCCGCCGGCCGGGGCCTCAAGCGATGCGAGGTAGTCGATATCCTCGGGCGTAAAGCGCAGATTCTCGACTAGCTCGGGCAGCTCGGCGGTGCCGCACATGACGGCATAGGCGCTGCCAAAGGGATGGTCGCGGTAAAACGCGGTAAAACAACCCTGCTCATTGGCCTTGCCGCTCTCCCACAGGCCCTGGGCCATAGTGAGTTCGTACAGATCGGTGAGCATTGCGATGTCGGTGGGATGAGAGATATCGGTCAAAGCCATGGGGCGACCTTTCGGATGTGTTGTGCAGAGGTTGAGGGTTGGGCGAGGCGGACGTGCGGGCATGGAGCCCGATGCAAATCGGTTAGAGCAGGCCCATGCTGGTCAGGATCGTGTAGCCCATAAAGATGACAAACGCGATGAGGGCAAGGACAATGATGATTTTTTGAGCCGGCGCCATGCCAGGAATCTCGTTCTCGCCCGTAGGTTCCTTGGAGGTAACCATGCGCTGGGCAAAGGTCATCTCGTCACGGCTCGGCTTGGGCTCGACGGACTTGGGACGAGCGGCCTTTTTAGGCTGAGGTTTGGGCGCGGCAGGTGCAGGCTTCGCAGCAGCGGGCTTGGGTGCGGGCGCGGGCTTGCGCTCGGATGCGGCGTTCAAGGCGACCTCCTCGGCCTTCGCACGCTCGGCGCGCAGGGCAGCCAGCTCCTCACGCTCGCGACGGGCCTCTTCCCGAGCCTCGCGGCGGGCCTTCTCAGCGCGGAGCTCTTCCAACTCAGCGCGCTCCTCGTCGGACAATGGTTGGGACTCAAGCTCGGCCATGGTATAGCCCTTTCTTTTAAAAAAAGCCGCCGACACAATGTCAGCGGCTTATCAAATCCAAGGGTGGAGACGAAGGGAGTCGAACCCTCGGCCTCTGCCATGCGACGGCAGCGCTCTCCCAACTGAGCTACGTCCCCAGGACAAGTCGATATTTTACCTACGGCTCGCCAACTGTCAACGCCCAATAACCAGTCTTTTTGGGGCGCGGCTATTTTGGCAACTTTTCGAACAGGCGATCCTCTCGATGATTTTTTATCCCCGTCCCAGAAAAATCATCGACGAACGCACTACTTTGCGCTGGTAAGAACACCGGTGGTGTCGAAGGCCGGGGTGAAGCTCTCGTCTACCGCGCCGCCCTCTTGCCAGAACATCGTCGTAAAACCCAGGTCGTCGGCATGGTCGAGCACCTGCTCGTACTCCTCACGCGTCACAGCGCGCGCCAACTCGCCGCCCTGCTCGCGCATGAGCGCATTGGGCGTGTACTGGTTCATAACCGAGATCGGCACGTCGCCCACCGTCTGCCACACCAGGTCCAGCACGCGACACGAATCGTCTGCATGCCCCGGAAGCACCAGGTGACGCACGATCATGCCACGCTTCATAAGCCCGTCCTCGTCCACCAACTCTCCCCCGCGGCGCTCGATCTCGCGCGCCATCTGGGCCAGACCCGACACGGCCACACGCGGGTAATCCTTTATATGGGAGAGCGACTGCGCAAGCCCGGCATCGGCATATTTAAAGTCGGTGAGCCACACATCGACCAGGTCGCCCAGCGCCGCCACGGCACTCGCGCGCTCGTAACCACTCGTGTTGTAGACGATTGGGATAACCAGTCCGCGCGCCCGTGCCGCGGCAATCGCGGCAGGCAACAGGTGCGCATAGTGCGTCGCCGTCACCAAATTGATGTTGTTGGCACCCTGGTCCTGCAGTTCCAGCATAATCTCGACCAGGCGCTCAGGCGAAATCTCAAGGCCAAAATTGCCGGTCGAGATCTCGTGGTTCTGGCAGTAGATACATTTGAGCGAGCAGCCGCTAAAGAAGATCGTGCCCGAACCGGCCTCGCCCGAGATAGGCGGCTCCTCCCACATATGAAGCGCGGCGCGGGCCACCTTGAGCGTGTCGTTAGCACCGCAGACGCCGTGCGCGCCCTCATCGCGCGCCGCACCGCAACGGCGCGGACACAAATGGCAGGCGGGCGAAAAAAGTTCGGTCAACGACGTCGGCATAAAACCATGCTCCAAAACAACGATTCAGCAGCTCAAACGTAAAGGGATCAACCCCACAGACGGCTCGAGCCCAAGGCGCCGTAATCGTCCGACACGATTTTTGTAATGTCAAGACTGGAATCGATAAAGTGCCGCTTTATGATGTAGGTATTCCGCCCCCCGCGGAGCAACTGGGTGAACCGTCGCGTTTATTTAGGGAGCCCACACAGTCGTACCTAGTACAGGTATCCTTCGTTGTTAAGGACGCTGGAACAGTCGATGAGGGCACCCACCTGTTTTAGGTGGGTTCATTTTCGTAACGTGGGGGGTGGTTTTCTTTTGCCGAAAATTGCCATTACAGTCCATATGGATCCACGCCGGCATCCCGACAAGCCATCGACAACATCCCAATATCTGGTAAGCGCGTGATTATCGCTGCGTGCAATTCCATGCACCCCCCTTGGTCGAGTATCATGGTTCGGCTATGCCCTTTGCGCATGGCGTTCTTCTGACCTTTTCCTTCGACGCTTGGCGGTTTTTAGATTCATGGCTTCATCCCCGAGCTACATACCGTACCTATGCGTGGCAGCGGCGGCCTTTATCACGACCTTCCTCACGGTACCCCTGGTCAAGCGCCTGGCAATCAAGCTCGACGCCGTCGACTATCCTTCTAAGCGCCGCATCAACACCAAGCCCATCCCGCGTTTGGGCGGAACGGCTGTGTTTTTGGGCCTGGTCGTCGCCTGCACTGTGCAAATCCTGGGCACCTGGTACCTGGGTTGGCCGCCCGTTTTGGTGCCCCACCCCCGTCTGCACATCAGCTACCCCATACTTGCGCTTTCTTTTACCGTTATCTTTGCGACCGGCGCTATCGACGACGTCTTCCAGCTCACGCCCAAGCAAAAGCTGGCCGGACAGGTCCTCGCCGCGCTTATCGCCTGCATGGGCGGCCTGCGGATCGGCGTCATCGTCAACCCGTTTGCTCCCGGCGAGATCATGCTCGGATGGCTCGCCTACCCCATTACCGTGATCTATCTGGTGGCATTCACCAACATCATTAACCTCATCGACGGCCTCGACGGCTTGGCCACGGGCATCTGCGGCATCGCATCGTTCACCATGTTTTCGATGGCTGTTCTCTCGGGCCGCATCGACGCCGCCGCGCTCTCCATTGCGCTCTTTGGCGCCTGTCTGGCCTTTTTGCGCTACAACTTCAACCCCGCAAGCATCTTCTTGGGCGACTCGGGGTCGTTGCTTCTGGGCTTTGCGCTGGGCTCCATCTCGCTGCTCAACGTGAGCCGCACCGCCGCACTCACATCGCTTATCATCCCGCTCATCGTTGCCGGCGTGCCCATCATCGACACGTTTAGCGCCATTGTGCGCCGTAAGCGCGCCCACATTAGCATCGGGCAGGCCGACAAGGGCCACATCCACCACCGCCTGATCCAAGAAGGCTACAACCAAAAACAGGCCGTGCTGCTCATCTATGCCTGGTGCATCATGCTTTCGGCCGGCGCCGCCGCGATTAACCAGGTCGAGGTGCCCATGCGCGTGCTCATCTTTACCGTGCTCGCCATTGGCTCGGCGGCCTTCGCCAAGCACCTACACCTGTTTGAACCCGTGCTGCGCCACCATTACAACAAGCGCACGCACGAGGACGAGCTCGTCACCCCCGACGACCCCGCCTTTAAGCAGGAGGAGCAGGCAGCCGAGGAGCGCAAAAAAGAGCGCCACCACAAGCTCTAGGGCAAGCTGCCAAGGATGTGCCAAGGCGTTGGCAGCCGTTCGCGCGAACGCCGCGGCGGACTTGAAAGCCGGCCCCTGGCAGTCCCTCACCCACTCACGCCCACCCCTCTCAATAAACACGCTATCATCAAAACCTGCGAACGAACGTTAGGAGCAATCATGCCAAACGAGAACAGCTACGAAGTCGCGCTGCAAAAGAGCAACGCCATTCGCGAGGGCCTGGCCAAGACGCCCGAGAAGTTCACCATGCTTACCGGCGACCGCCCCACCGGCCGTCTGCACCTGGGTCACTACTTTGGCACCCTCAAGGGCCGCGTGGAGCTGCAGAACATGGGCGCCAGGACCAACGTACTCATCGCCGACTACCAGGTCATCACCGACCGCGACACCACCGAGCACATCCAGGACAACGTGTACAACATGGTCATGGACTACCTTGCCTGCGGTATCGACCCCGACAAGACCATGATCTACGCGCACTCCGCCGTGCCCGCCGCCAACCAGCTCATGCTGCCGTTCCTGTCGCTGGTGTCCGAGGCCGAGCTGGCGCGCAACCCCACGGTCAAGGCCGAGATGGAGGCCTCGGGGCACGAGCTCACCGGCCTTCTGCTCACCTACCCGGTGCACCAGGCCTGCGACATCCTGTTCTGCAAGGGCAATGTGGTGCCCGTCGGCCGCGACCAGCTGCCGCACATCGAGCTCACCCGCACCATCGCCCGCCGCTTTAACAACCGCTACGGCAAGGTGTTCCCCGAGGTCGACGCGCTGCTGTCCGAGACCCCGCTGCTGCCCGGCCTGGACGGTCGCAAGATGAGCAAGAGCTACGGCAACGCCATCAACATCTCGATGACCGCCGAGGAGACGGCCAAGCGCATCAAGAAGAGCCAGACCGACTCCGAGCGCATGATCACGTTCGATCCCGAGAACCGCCCCGGCGTGTCCGGCCTGCTTTCGACGGCCGCCATCTGCACCGGCCGTTCCGAGGTCGAGATTGCCGAGGAGATTGGCATGGGCGGCTCCGGCCAGCTCAAGAAGTACGTGACCGAGGCCGTCAACGAGTACTTCGCACCTATCCGCGAGCGTCGCCAGCGCTACGAGAACGATCTGGACTATGTGAAGGACGTCCTGCATGAGGGCAACCGTCGCGCCAACGAGATCGCCGAGCAGACCCTGGCCGAGGTTCAGGACGCCATGGGCATGGTGTACTAGACCGATCTGCTGGCTTGAGCTTTCGATTGCTTTAGGGCGGGCGCTACGGCGTCCGCCTTTTTCGGAGCCGGACTGCTTCGGCTCCGCCCATTGCACTCCCCCGATAAACAGGAACGGGCCCGCCGGCAGTCAGTTGCCGGCGGGCCCGTTCCCGAAGTACACCGTTGAATCGCACAGAGGGGAGGAATGCGAATCAAACTCAACAGGGCAGGCTTTTTCATCGCCTATTGCCTGCTCCGTTGCTGAATACAATATAGTTCACCGTGGTTTACTTTGCAGCATCAATATTCGCCGCCATAGCTTCTCCATAAGTTAGCCCCGGTAAACCTGCAACAGAAAACCACCACAAAGGGGACAGGCACCTTTGTGGTGGTTCTGGCCACGGCAGAGCTGTTAGAGTCCGGCAGGCCAACGACAGACGGCCAGGTCGACGTGCATGTCGTCCTTAAACGCCACACCCTCCCCTAGCAAAAGCTCACGTTGAGCATCGGGACCGCCAAAAGCAAAACCCTCGCATATGCGCCCGTCGGCAAACACCACGCGGTGACAGGGAATCTCGCCGGGGCGCGGATTGCTATGCAGGACATACCCCACATACCGCGCACTTCGTGGTCGACCGGCAAGCAGCGCCACCTGACCATACGTGGCGACCATCCCCTCGGGGATCTGCTCGACCACCTCGTACACCCGTTCAAAAAAGCCCTCAGACGCCATCGCGTGCTCCTTTCAACCGAACCCAGCATAAACCACCACAAAGGTACCTGTCCCCTTTGTGGTGGTTTTGACCGGAAAGCTAGTTGGCGGGGCGGAAGAAGGCTACGGCTACAGCGCCGGGGCCCACGTGGGTGCCGATGGTGGCGCCGATAGTGTGGATGGGCAGCTCACCCTCGGCATGGCCGGCCCACAACGCGGCACTGTCCTCGATATACTTCTTGAGCACCGCATCCGAAAGACCCGTATAGCCGAGCGCCAGCGGCATGGAAAAGTCGATGCCGCCCGCCTTTTCGACCTTTTGGTTCAGCAGGTTGCGGCCGTTCTTGGAACCGCGCGCCTTGCCCAGCTGCACGATCAGACCGTCCTCGACAGCCACCACAGGCTTTACGTTGAGCAGCGTGCCCACGGCGCCGGCCGCAGCAGACAGACGACCGCCGCGCACCAGGTACTCCAGCGTCTCGAGCAGGCCGATGACGACCACGCGGTCACGGACGGCCTCGACGGCCGCCGCGATCTGGGCCGCACTACGGCCCTCATCCACCAGGCGCAGGGCATACTCGACCAGGACACGCTCGCCCAGAGTGACGTTATTGCTATCCACCACGTACACGTCGCCGCCCGGCGCCTCGGCAAGTGCGGTACGGGCACTCTGATTGGTGCCTGATAGCTTAGCGCCCACGGTAATAATCACAGCCTCATCGCCGGCTTCACGAACCTTGGCAATCGCCTGCGAAAACGCGTACGGGTTGACCTGGCCGGTCTTGGGCAGCTCATCGCGCTCCACGAGCATCTCGTAAAAGCGCTGGTGATCGATGTCGATGCCATCCATGTACACATCGGTGCCAAAGGTGACGGACAGCGGCAAAACGGCCAGTGCTGGGTGCTCGGCCGGCGACATATCGCTTGCGGAATCGGTAATAATGCGGACGGACATAGCGAATCCTTTCTTGCGCAGGTCCCGCGCAGGGAATTTTGACAGCAAGGCCCCGGCACAGTATACGCGCTCAAACAGGACTATGCAGTTGTTAATTGGAAGCAAAAGCCTTGGCGGCCCTACAGCTCGCGCAGGGTGTTGAGAATCGTGCGCAGCGACGCATACATCTGCTCGCGCTGCTCCACACCCATAGCCTTACCGGTGGTATCGAGCACCTCGCGAATGATGCGGTCCGCTTCGCTCATGCTCTCGCCGCCCAGAGCGGTCAGGCGCACCGGAGCACGATACTTAACGGCGGCATCGCCCGAATCGTCGACCTCGACGTAGCCGCCCTCCTCCAGATGCGCGAGCGTACGCGAGACGGCGGCGCGGGTCACGCCTGCCATGCGAGCCAGGTCAGCGCCAGTCAGGCCGTCCTTGCTGCGCTCAAGATAGTAAAGGCACATAACGTCGGAGCCCTTGAGGCCCAGCCTTGCGCCCTCGGATGTCTTAATGCGCTGAATCTCCTTGTAGAGCCCGCTGATCAGTCCGACAAAGTCCTCGAAACGTGTCTCGTCGTTCTGCTGCATGGGAGACGACCGCCTTTCGCTTGCATAATGCTTACGGGTAAACATCTTAGTCGCATAAGGCGACACCCGTACCCAAATACCCCATTTGTTAACCCATCAACATAAAAACCACCACAAAGGGGACAGGCACCTTTGTGGTGGTTTTGACCGGCGAACATGATCCGCAGGCGTCGCTACAGCTCCACGCAGGGATTGTCGCGGGTCACAAGCGTCTTAACGACAACCGTCGCTCCCAGATAGCGCTCGAGCAGCTCGGCTAAGCGATCGATCGCGGCCTGGCAATCCCCCATCCGCTCGGGCTCCACGCACTCAATCGCCAGGAACGCATCGGCCGAATCATCGGACAGCGCCGTGCGAACGCCGTCGCGCCAGTTCCAGCAGCGGCACACAGCGCCCGCATCGTCGATGTAGGCGAGCTCGCCGGGCAGCGTCGGATCGTCCGCCTCCTCGCCAAGCGGCAAGAACGCATCGCCACCATCGGTCACCTTCAAGCGAAGATCTCCCTCAATCGCATGCAGGTCCTCGCCGCCAACGGGCAGCGCATAAGTCAACGAAATCGTGTTGTAGATATCCACCGCCGGTGTGATGTGGCCGACCGGCTTGCCTTTGAGCACGCGCTTGAGCAGGTTCTCAACTGAGCAACGCGCGCCCTTCTTGGTCTTGAACAGGCGATACGCCTCGCGCCATGCCTTAACCGGCGCGTTCTCGCTGATAGTGTCGCTGGTCAGATGACGCTCCGCATCGATATTGGCGCGGTCGAGAAACGCCGCAATCGCATCCACGTCCTCTTGAGGAATCTGAGCCGTGGGCTTCATGCCCTCCACGACCACAACACCGACCGCTGCCTGCGGAAACAGCTCCCAGAATGAATCCTCGGCAATAAAGCTCTTCATACGCTCTCCCTTCATTGTGCGCGCCCGAGTGAGGGCGCCTAAACAAAAAGCGCCCTTACAACGGCCACCTTCAAAGTCCTACGGTGCCGTCACAAGAACGCTTGCGCTGTCCCCATCCGGAGAAGGGGACGATATGTCAGGCGTATTGTAACCCGAGTCATCCACGTGAGCAAAACCACCACAAAGGTGCCTGTCCCCTTTGTGGTGGATATGGACTCACGGCGAAGCTAGTGGCGGAGTCCCAGCAGGCCGCGGCCGCGATGACGGGCGTCGGCGTGTACTTGAGCGTGCGGACCGGCGGCTTTGACGGACTCGGGCAGGTGCGAGTACTTCTTCTCGAAGTTCTCCTCGAACATCACCGCCAGGTTGTGCGCGGCCTCGTCATAGCGCGCGGTGCTCTGCCAGTATTGGCGCGGCACCAGGATGCCATCGGGCACGCCGTGGCACGTCGTGGGAATGTCGACGTTAAAGATGTCGTCGTGCACGAACTCGCTGTCCTCGATGGTGCCGTCGAGGGCGCGCGCGACCAGCGAGCGCGTGTAGGCCAGCTCGATGCGATGGCCCACGCCGTAGCCGCCGCCAATCCAGCCGGTGTTGACCAGGTACACGCGCGTACGACCGTCGGCGATACGCTCGCCGAGCATCTTGGCATAGACCATGGGGTCGAGCGGCATAAACGGCTCGCCAAACAGCGAGGAGAACGTGGGCGTGGGCTCGGTGACGCCGACCTCGGTGCCGGGAATCTTAGCCGTAAAGCCCGTCACAAAGTGGTACATGGCGGCATCGGCCGTCAGACGTGAGATGGGTGGCAGCACGCCAAAAGCGTCGCAAGTCAGGAACAGCACGACACTCGGAGTGGTGCCCATGCCCTTAGTCCACGCGTTAGGAATGTGCTCCACGGGATAGGCCACGCGCGTGTTGTGCGTGATCGAGATGTCGTCGTAGTTGGGCTTGCGGTTCTCGTCGAGCACCACGTTTTCGCAAATGGCGCCAAAACGGACGGCGTTGAAGATCTCGGGCTCGTGGAAGGCGTCCAGGCCCTCGCATTTTGCGTAGCAGCCACCCTCGATGTTGAAGATACCCATGTCGGACCAACCGTGCTCGTCGTCGCCGATCAGCAGGCGCGTGGGATTGGCCGAAAGCGTGGTCTTGCCGGTGCCGGACAGGCCAAAGAACACGGCGGTCTCGTGCGTGACGGGATCCATGCTGGCCGAGCAGTGCATGGGCAGCACGTCGTCCTCGACGGGCAGCAGATAGTTCATGACGCTAAAGATCGACTTTTTAATCTCGCCGGAGTAGCCGGTGCCGGCGACCAGAATCACGCGTTCCTGGAAGTTGATGACCACCGCGGCGCTGGAGTTGAGGCCCTTGATGGCGGGGTCGCACTGGTAACCGGGCGCTGCGAGCACGCAGAAGTCGGGCTCGCCGGTGCGCGCGATTTCGCGAGCGAGCGGGCGGGCGAGCATCTGCTTAATAAAAAGTGCCTGGCTGGCACGCTCGCAGGCAACGAGCAGTCGACGCGTGTGGTTGCGGTCGGCACCTGCCATGCCGCGGGTGACGAACACGTCGCGCTCGTTGAGATAGTCGACGATGCCGGCCTTGATGGCCTCATAGCTCTCGACGGACAGCGGGCGGTTGACCGCGCCCCAGGCAATCTTGTCGTGAACATCGGGGGTGTCAACGATAAAGCGGTCATTGGGGGAACGGCCGGTACGCTCCCCCGTCTCGATCACCAGCGCGCCGTTGGATGCCATGCGGCCTTCTTCGCGGCGGATAGCGTGCTCGACGAGCTCCGCGGCGGGCAGATCGACCAGCAGACGGGGTTGATTCTCGGCGGGATCTTCGACCAGCGTAATACCAAAATTGGACAGAACTTCTGCAGGGGTAACACCAGGCATGGGGCCTCCTTTAAAAACGCGGCACGTGGACGCGGCGCGCACTTTACTCACGTAAAGCCCGTTGTACCCGATATGCAAAAACGTTTTTGCGGCAAGGGCGGCAAGCCCGCCCAACGGTCAAAAATCGCAGGCAAGCGGCCCAGTCATTGGGTGTTCCTATAGTTTTGTCAACCGTCGGGGCTACTCCCGGTAAGGCACCCGGTCGCGCATCACGGCGTATATCGCCCTGAGCCGCTTCCTCGCGACGGCCTTGAGCGCCCGCCCGTGCCCCAT
>NZ_CABWIF010000021.1:0-19202 GCF_902501475.1 Collinsella aerofaciens
GTCGGTAAGACACGCCGAGGTCGCCGCGGACGGGCTGATATAGGGAGAGGGCCTGACCCCATATCGTTGGGGCCAGGCCCGATTTTGCCTCTTGACAATGTCCTGCTCATATTAAAAGGAACGTCCCCAGGTGCCGGCTGTTGAGTTGCGGTGGAATAGGGACTGTTTGGGGCCCGAAAGGGCGATTTTAGTCCGTATTTCACCGCAACTTATTTAGAGGGCGCTGAGGCTGGGGGTCCAGGCGATGGTGGGAGTCGCGCCGTCGAGAACCTCGTTGATGGTGGCGACCATGCCAGCGAGTAGGCTGTTCTCGCTTACGGTGAGCGCATCGTAGCCGCCGGCACGCATGAGTTCGCGGATCACCACGGCGCCAGCCAAGATCACGCCCGCGCGTTTGGGCTGTACACCCGGTAGCGCGGCGATACCTTCCGCGTCCAACACAGACATGCGCTCGATAGCGGCCGAGACCTGCTCCAGCGACAGCTCGCGTAGGTGAACAAAGCTCGAATCGTACGGCTCCAGTTCGTGGACCAGCGCCACGAGCGTGGTAACGGTACCGCCCACCGCGACGAGGCGCTCGGCGCGCTCAAAGTCGACAGGCAGGCCCTCAAAATAGGCGGCGAACTGCTCGCCTGCCCACGCGGCAGCGGCAGCAAGCTCGCCGCGTGCGGGTGGCAGCGTCGAGAAAAACCGCTCCGTCACGCGGCGGCAGCCAATGTCCAGCGAGCGCGTCCCTTCTAGCGCAAAGACGCCACGCTCCGGCGCATAGACGCCCGTCGCGAGCTCCGTGGATCCGCCGCCCGAATCGGCAACAATGATGCGCTCGCCGGCAAAGTCGTGCGCCACGCCAAAAAACGTCAGGCGTGCCTCGACCTCGCCCGGAATCACCTGCGGCTCAAGCCCCAGCTCGTGCAGGCCGTCCAGCAGCAGGGCGGCGTTGGACGCATCGCGCGCGGCGCTCGTGCACGTGGTGCAGATGCACGCGGCGCCAAAGGTACGCGCCTCGTCCACAAACATACGGCACGCAGCGAGTACACGCTCGACAGCCGCCTCGCAAAAGCGACCCGTCGCGTCCACGCCCTCGCCCAGGTCGGTAATCTCGGTATGCTTGGACGATTCCACAATCGCTCCGCCCTCGACCTGGGCCAACACCAGTCGCGACGACACCGTTCCCAGGTCGATCGCGGCTACCTTATAGCGTTTGCAATTTGTCATTGCGGGCTCCCCTCCGGGCGCTATTTGCCGTTGGACACGACCGTCTGGCCCTCGACGCCGTTAAATCCAAACAGCATGTCAAGCGTCCGGATGTACCATGGCGCGTCCTTGCCGACTTCTTCGATTTCCTTGGCAACTTCGCTGGCCTTCTTGGCGTTCGACGACTTCTGGCTCGACGAGGCATCCGAATCGCCGTCCAGGCCCTGCACTTCAATCCTCTTCTCGCCGGGCATCACCAAGCCCAGGTCCTCGGACGCCGCGTCCTTGATGCCCTCCTCCGAGAGCAGCTTGTCGACGCTTTTTTGCAGCTCGTCGTTATATTGCTCGCGAATCTCGACCTGCTTGGCCAAGATATCGCTCGAGCGCTTAGCCACATACAGGTCGCGTACGGGAAAATACAGGCTCACGAGCGCCAGCGCCACCACGATACCGATAAACAGCGGGCGCAGAGAGCCATGTGTAAAGTCATAGATCGCCTTGACCACCGCATTATCGTTGGCGTAGCGCATAAAGTCCGAGCCCGAAAGACGGCTCGAGGGCCTGCTCGACCTGTCGTGCGTCTGGGCCGGGGGACGCGACGCATGTGTCGAACGTGCCGGGCGCACCGGTCCATCTGCCGAAGTATTCACTTGAGCATTGGGGCGCGAGGTACTTGTCGGGCGCTGCGCGGAGCGGTCGGCACCGGCGTAGGCGGACCCACCGAGCTGCACCGTGCGCGCACGGCGAGGCGACGGCTCACGCGAACCGGCGGAATAGTACCTGTTGTCGTAAATCTGATCCATGTGCGCCTTGTGCGGTTGAGGTTTGTTTGCGCTAAGTCTTTTAGTTATAGCACGAGCGCGCGGAACGCCTTCGACGGCCCTCGCTCGACATAAAAAAGGCGCTGAGCCATATGGCCCAGCGCCCAATGGTGCTCAACAGCGCCCGGCGGGAGCGAAGCGAATCCGAGTCAGCCCCGCCCCGCGCACGCCGCTTGCCTAGCGAATGTTGTAAAACGCTGCCTTGCCGGCGTAGCGCGCACTGCCCTCGAGCTCGTCCTCGATGCGAATGAGCTGGTTGTACTTGGCGATACGGTCGCTGCGGCACGGGGCGCCCGACTTGATCTGGCCGGCGTTGACGCCCACGATCAGGTCGGCGATCGTGGAGTCCTCGGTCTCGCCGGAACGGTGGCTCACGATGCAGGCGTAACCAGCCTCCTTGGCGGTCTCGATGGCCTCGAGCGACTCGGTGAGTGTGCCGATCTGGTTGACCTTGACCAGGATCGCGTTGGCGGCGCCCAGCTCGATACCCTTCTTGAGGCGCTCGGTGTTGGTGACGAACAGGTCGTCGCCCACCAGCTGCACCTTGTTGCCAATGCGACGGGTAAGCTCGACCCAGCCGTCCCAGTCCTCCTCGGCCATGCCGTCCTCGATGGAGATGATGGGATAGGTGTCGACGAGCTTCTCCCAGTAATCGACCATCTGGGCGCTCGTGTACTCAACGCCCTCGCCCTTGAGCTCATACATGCCGGTCTCGGCGTTGTAGAACTCGGTCGAGGCCGGGTCCATGGCGTACATGAAGTCGACGCCGGGCTTAAAGCCAGCCTTCTCGACGGCCTTGGTGATGTACTCGAACGGCTCGGCATTGGTCTTAAGGTTGGGGGCAAAGCCGCCCTCGTCGCCCACGCCGCCGCCCAGGCCGGCCTCGTGCAGCACGCCCTTGAGGGTGTGGTAGACCTCGGCGCACCAACGCAGGCCCTCGGCAAAGCTCGGGGCGCCCACCGGCATGATCATGAACTCCTGGAAGTCAACGTTATTGTCGGCATGCACGCCGCCGTTGAGGATATTCATCATAGGTGTGGGCAACAGGTGGGCGTTGACGCCGCCCAGGTACTGGTACAGCGACAGGCCCGCCGACTCGGCAGCGGCGCGGGCAACGGCCAGCGACACGCCCAGGATGGCGTTGGCACCGAGCTTGGTCTTGTTAGGGGTACCGTCCGCGGCAATCAGCGCGGCATCGACGGCGCGCTGGTCGAAGGCATCGAGGCCCACGACGGCGTTAGCGCACTCGTTGTTGACATGCTCGACGGCCTGCGAAACGCCCTTGCCCAGGTAGCGGCCCTTGTCGCCATCGCGCAGCTCGCAGGCTTCAAAGGCGCCGGTCGAAGCACCCGAAGGCACCATTGCGCGGCCAAAGCTGCCGTCCTCGAGCACAACCTCGACCTCGACGGTGGGATTGCCGCGGCTGTCGAGCACCTCGCGACCGTAGACGTCCAAAATATCGCTCATGTTGTCTCCCTCTCACTTGGAAACGGGTTGAATGCTTGGCGACGCGGCTTGCACGCTGTAGAGGCGCGCAGGTTCATAAGTTAGCCATGTCGCACTTTTTGCATTATGCCCTAAGTTAGCCGAGGGATACACTTGATTTTCGAAAAATTTAGCGGGAACGATGAAGCGTGTCAGCCCGTCGTTCCCGCAGTCTTACTCCTCCGCCTTTGCGGCATCCCACAGGTCGTTGAGGCCGTGGGTCGAAAGCTCGGCAAGATCCACGTGAGCATCGGCCGCCATCCGCTCCATCGCGGCCCAGCGGCGGCGGAACTTTGCCGTGCTGGCACGAAGGGCACTCTCGGCGTCAATGCCCTCTTTGCGTGCAACGTTGACCAGGGCAAAGAGCAGATCGCCAAACTCCATTTCGCGCTCGGGCGAGCCAGGGGCCTCGGCCTCAAACTCGGCACGCTCCTCGGCGACCTCGTCCCACACGTCCTGGACCGTCTCCCACTCAAAGCCCACGGCAGCCGCCTTGCGCGACACCTTCTGCGCCTGCATCAGCGCCGGTAGATGCGTGGGCACGCCGTCGAGCAGGCCCTCGGGCGCAGCCTCGCCTGCCGCCACGGCCTTGTCCTTGGCGGCTTTCTCGGCAAGCTTAACCTCGTCCCAAATCTTGAGTACCTCGTCGGAACTGTCGGCATCTACATCGCCAAACACGTGCGGATGACGGCGGATGAGCTTGGCGTCGATATCGTGCGCCACGTCGGCCAGCGTAAACTCGCCGGCGTCAGCAGCAATCTGCGCATGCAGCACGACCTGCATGAGCACGTCACCCAGCTCCTCGCGCAGGTGAACCGCGTCGTCCGCCTCGATGCAGTCGAGCGCCTCGTAGGCCTCCTCGATCATGTTCTTGCCAATGCTGCGGTGCGTCTGCTCGCGGTCCCACGGGCAGCCGTCGGGCTGACGCAAGCGCCAGACGGTCTGCACCAGATGCTGCAGCTCGGCCGACGCGTCGACCAGCGTGGACAGATTGCGCGAGCCCTCGGCATTTTGCTGAGCCATGTGCTGCGCCATGGTTAGTCCTCCTCCAGGATCACGTGGCGGAACGCGCCGCCCTCGTAGATGCCGTAGCTGTGCGAGCCGTCCTTGGGGATGCTCACGCTACCGGGGTTGAAGAGCCACAGGCCCGGGTGCGCGGCGCTTTCCTCGTTGACCTTGATGTGCGTATGACCGTAGACGAGCGCGGAGCCCTCGGGCAACGCGGGCGCGTGGTCGACGCTGTTGTGCATGCCGGCGCCAAAGACATGGCCGTGCGTCAGGAACAGCTCGCGGCCGGTCTCGTCGAACAGCGTGGCGTAGTCGGCCATGACGGGGAAGTCGAGCACCATCTGGTCGACCTCGGCATCGCAGTTGCCGCGCACCGCGATGATGCGGTCGGCCAGGGCGTTGAGCAGCGGGATTACGCGCTTGGGGGCGTAATCGCGCGGCAAGTCGTTGCGCGGACCGTGGTAGAGCAGGTCGCCCAGCAGCACGATGCGGTCGGGCTGCTCGGATTCGATGTCGGCGACCAGGCGCTCGGCCCAGTATGCCGAGCCGTGGATGTCGGAGGCGATGAGGTATTTCATGGGGAGATCCTTTCGAATGGGGTTGATATGGCTGGGCGCAGGATGTCGCCACCAGCCGCGTTATTCAAATCGCAGTGCCACGGCTTGCGCCGCCTGCATCACGCGCTGGAGCGGCACGTTGTGCTCACGGGCAAGGCGGGCGCAGTCCTCGTACTCGGGTGCCGCACGCTCACTGCCGTCGGGCAGGGTGGCCACCTTGACGGACACCTCGCCCCATGGCGTCGTTACGCGCTCAAAGCGGCGTGGCAGGCAAACGCGCTCCATAACCTGGCGACGGATACCATTGGTCGTGGTTTCCAAAAAGATGATCGTCTGCAGACGCTCGATATCCTCGTGAGCACAGATTACCTGTAGCTGCCAGCTGGGGCGGCCTTTCTTGCAATAGAGGGGCAGCCAATGCACCTCGCGCGCACCCGCCTCGCGCAGGCGGTCGGCAGCGTAGGCGAGCACCTCGGGCGACGCGTCGTCGATGTCGCATTCCAGCTTGACGATGGTTTCGGGTGCATCGGTCTCGCGGGACAGTGGGGATGTGCTATCGCATTGCATACGGTCCGGATCCTTTCCGCGCGGGCTCGTTTTGTTCATCCAAACGCTAGCACATCGCGGGCGGCGCAGGGGCGGCGTCATGGGATAGGTGCGACTTTTGCTGGGCGCAAGTGCTGGCGCGCTCCAACGCCGGCCCGCTCCATTCAAACGTGTACGTCAGCCTCCAAACATGTCATTTTTTGCAGCTTTTGGAGGCTGATGCACATGTTTTGAGAGCGCAAGCGAGGCCGCACCGCGCGCCGCGCAGCCTTTCCAATCGATTTCGACCCCCGGCGTGCCCGGCGTGTTGAGAGCTGCGCCATTACAATGGAGCGGATTCGCTTGACGCAAAGGAGCCGCCATGTCTGCTTGCCCGCTGATCGATTGCCATACCCACACCTCGTTCTCGGACGGTCATGCCTCGTTTGAGGACAACGTTCGCGCCGCTGCTGCGGCCAGCTGCCGCGTCATGGTCTCAACCGATCATCTCGCCCTGCCCGCCAGCATGGACGCCAACTGCGAAGTGCAGGTTACTGAGGGCGACCTGCCGGCGCATCGTCTGGCTTTTGAGGACGCCCGCAAGCTCGCCGCGCAGATCACGCCGGAGCTCGAGCTTATCTATGGCTTTGAATGCGACTGGTACGAAGGTTGCGAGCCTTTGGTTGAGCGCTGGTCCGCGGGTGCCATAGTGCGCTTGGGCAGCGTGCATTGGATTGGCAACCCGGGCGATATCATGGCCGGTGCCGCGGGTACGGCGGGAACGGAAAACGTCGCTCGCCCCGATACGCCCGATTCCCTTTGCGGTTGGATCGACGACGACACCGACCTGCACGTTTGGGAAAACCTGGGCGTGCGCGGCGTGTGGGAGCGCTATGTCGACGACTGGTGCCGCGCCTGCGAAAGCTCGCTCAGCTTTGATGTGATGGCTCACCCTGACCTGGTCATGCGCTTTTCGAAGGAAGGCTTTACGCCCGACTTTGACCCCGCACCGTTTTGGCAGCAGATGGCCGAATGCGCCCACGATACGGGCCGCCGCATTGAGGTCTCGACCGCCGCACCGCGCAAGGGCCTCGACGACTACTATCCCACGACCGGATTGCTGCATTGCTTTGCCCACGCCGAGGTGCCGATAACTTTTGGCTCGGACGCACACCGCGCCTGCGACATCTGCTGGAACATCCGTGAGGCCCAGGCACACGCCTACGACTGCGGCTACCGAACCTTCGGCATCCCCCACCTCACCGGAGAATGGGAGTCCACGCCCCTCGCCTAACCATCCCTTCATAAGTTGCGGTGGAATAGGGATTGTTTTGCCTGATGAAGCGCTTAAACAGTCCCTATTTCACCGCAACTTCCATGACCCCGTTACACCAACAAAGACTGTCCCAAACGACTAGTGGCGGCGGGCGTTGAGTTCGCCGGCCAGCTCGTCGAGGGTAATGCCGTAGCGCTCAAGCGTCACGAGCAAGTGGTAGACCAGGTCGCCAGCCTCGTAGCGGATGTGATCGTGATCGTTATCCTTGCAGGCCATGATCACCTCGCTCGCCTCCTCGGCAAGCTTCTTGAGCAGCTCGTCCTCGACGTCGGTCAGCAGGCGAGCGGTATAGCTCTCCTGCGGCGATGCGTCGCGACGGCCGTGAATCACCTCGGCGAGCCCCGTCAGCGTCTCACCGATATTTCCATCCTGAACGTTTGCGGTGCGCACACCCATAGTTCAATCCTTTCTGGTTGGCCGAGCGTCTAATCGAGCGCCCGCCCTACGCGAGTTTCTTAAAGAAGCAGGTACGGTTGCCGGTATGGCAGGCCGGACCCGGCGAGTCGACCTTGACCAGCAGTGTATCGTTATCGCAGTCGGCCCAGAGCTCCTTGACCTCTTGCATATTGCCGCTCGTCGCGCCCTTGTTCCAGAGCTCCTGACGGCTGCGGCTCCAAAACCACGTGGTACCGGTCTTGAGCGTCAGCCCCACCGACTCCTCGTTCATCCAAGCAACCATAAGCACCTCGCCGGTGTCATACTGCTGAACCACACAAGGAATCAGCCCCTTGGCGTCGTATGTAAGCTTTGAAGGATCGGTTATCTCTTCCATTTCTCTCCCCAAATTCAAACTTCGCAGGTCGGCGAGGGTTGTCCAGGTGCCCGAGATTCCGAGCGACAAGCCCGACGACGCGTACTTAAGTACGCGAGGAGGGTTGGAGCCGGAAGGTCGGGTGCCTGGGCAAGCCGCAGCGCTAAAAGTCCAGCCTCACAGGGATGCCCTGCGACGCCATATACTCCTTCACCTGGCGAATGCTGAACGTCCCAAAGTGAAAGACGCTCGCCGCCAGCACGGCATCGGCCTCGCCCTCGATCACGCCCTCGGCAAAATGCTCGAGCGCGCCCACACCGCCGCTCGCAATCACCGGAATCGGCACCGCGCGCGCCACGGCGCGGGTGAGCGCCAGGTCAAATCCGGCCTTGGTGCCGTCGCGGTCCATACTGGTGAGCAGGATCTCGCCGGCGCCGCGACGAGCCGCCTCCTCGGCCCACGCCACCGCGTCGATGCCCGTGGCGTTGCGGCCGCCCGCCGTGAAGACCTCCCACTTGTCGGCACCAGACGCGCCGGGCAAACCGACGCGCTTGGCATCGATCGCCACGACCACGGCCTGGCTACCAAACGCCGCGGCAGCCTGGCTAATCAGCGACGGGTCGCGCACGGCGGCAGAGTTGAGCGACACCTTATCGGCACCGGCGGCAACCATGGTCCGCATGCCCGCCAGGTCGCGAAAACCGCCACCCACGGTATAGGGAATAGCGAGCTCCTCGGCCGCATGCGCCGCCATCTCGATAGTCGTCGCACGGTTGTCGCTCGTGGCGGTAATGTCCAAGAAGACGACCTCGTCCGCACCCTCGCGGTCATAGGCACGCGCCAGCTCCACCGGATCGCCCGCATCGCGTAAGCTCACAAAGTTGACGCCCTTGACCACACGACCGTCCTTGACGTCCAGGCAGGGAATCACGCGCTTGGTAAGCATGGGCTACTCCTCCCCTCGGGCGGCGGCCAGCGCCTGTGCCAGCGTAAAGTTGCCTTCGTAGAGCGCACGGCCGGTAATGGCGCCTTCAATCGCGACCTCGCCCACCGCGGCCAGTGCGCGGATGTCGTCGAGCGTCGAGATACCGCCCGAAGCCACGACGGGAAAGCCCGCGACCTCGGCCACATGGCGATACGCCGCCACATCGATGCCCGTCTGCATGCCATCGCGCGCGATGTCGGTATACACCAGATGCTTAAAGCCCAGCTCGGTAAGCTGCGCCACGGCATCGTCGAGCACCACGCCCGCGCCGTCGCGCCAGCCGTTCACCTTAACCTGGCCGTCGCGTGCGGCGATGTCGGCCACGAGCAGCTCGCCAAAGCCTTCGGCCGCCACCTCGGCAAAACCCGGCTCGGTCACCAGCACCGTGCCCAGCGCGATGCGGCGCGCACCGTAGCCGGCCAACTCGTCGATGCGCGCGAGCGAGCGGACGCCGCCGCCCACGTCCACGGACAGACCGTCGACGCCGCAGATGGCCTTAATCGCCGCCGAGTTGGCAGCGCATGTGTCCTCGTCCTCGCCAAAGGCAGCGGACAGGTCGACGACGTGCACCCAGCTTGCGCCCTGCTCGGCAAACGAGCGAGCAACGGCCACGGGGTCGTCGGAATATACCTTGCAGCGGCTGCGGTCGCCGCGCTCCAGGCGCACGACCTTGCCGCCGATCAGATCGATTGCAGGAAACAGGATCATCGGCCGGCCTCCTCGACGATGTTGACGAAGTTCTTAAGGATGCGCTGACCCAGCGCGGAGGATTTCTCGGGATGGAACTGGCAACCCCACACGTTGCCATGGCGCACGATGCACGGGAAACTCCGTGTATAGTGCGTGCGCGCCAACACATCGGCGGCATCGACGTCGTCAGCCACCGCGTAGCTGTGGGTAAAGTACATGTTGGCGCCCTCGGCAAAACCGGCAAGCAGCAGATCGGTCGCACCGGCGGGCGTCATGTGCACCTGGTCCCAGCCCACGTGCGGCACCTTCAGGCGGCTCGACTCCAGGCGCGTGCACGAACCGCGCATAATACCCAGGCCATCGACCCAGAGGGCACCGGCCCGCTCGGAGGCGTTGCCGTCGGCGACCGCGCTCTCGCTCGCAGGAACGCCCTCGTTGCCGCGCTCAAAAAACAACTGAAGGCCCAGGCAGATGCCGAGCAACGGAGTTCCGGCGGCAACGGCGTCGAGCACCGCGTCCGCCTCGCCGCCCTCGCGCATAAAGGCGACCGCGTCGTAAAACGCGCCCACGCCCGGGATGACCAGGCCGTCGGCGTTGCGGATCTGCTCCGGATCGTCCGACGTGCAGGCGGCGGCACCGGCGCGCGCAAGCCCGCGCGCAACGCTCGACAAGTTGCCCTTGTGGTAGTCGACCACCACGATCTTCGGTTCGCCCACGCGACCCCTCCCTTATCTCATCGTCCAAAACCACCACAAAGGGGACAGGCACCTTCGTAGTGGTTTTTGCCTTTGTTGCGGTTACAGCGAGCCCTTGGTGCTGGGGATGCCCTGCACGCGGGGATCGAGCTCGCAGGCGTGGCGCATCGTGCGGCCCACGGCCTTAAAGGCGGCCTCGATAATGTGATGCGAGTTACCGCCCGCCAGCTCGCGCACGTGCAGCGTGAGCTTGGCATCGCGCGCAAAGGCGTAGAAGAACTCGACGGCCAGCTCGGTATCGAAGCTGCCCACGCGCTCGGTCGGCACGGGCAGCTCGCAGTAGGCCTGCCCGCGGCCCGAAATATCAACAGCAGCCATCACAAGCGTCTCGTCCATGGCGATCGCCGCGTCGGCAAAGCGCGTAATGCCCGCCTTGTCGCCCAGCGCCTGGCAAAACGCCTCGCCCAGCACAATACCCGTGTCCTCGACGGTGTGATGTGCATCGACCTCGACGTCGCCCACCGCGTGCACCGTCAGATCGAACAGACCATGGCGGCCAAAAGCGTTGAGCATGTGGTCGAAATACGGCACGCCGGTCGAGATATCGCACACGCCAGATCCGTCCAGGTCGAGCTTTACGACAATGTCGGTCTCGCCCGTCTTGCGGGTTACCTCGGCATAGCGGTCCATCTACATCTCCTCCTTCACCAGCGCGGCAAACGCTGCCAGCACCTCGTCGTTTTCCTGCGGGGTGCCCACGGTAATGCGCAGGCAGTCCGCGAGCCCCGGCGCGTAGCTAAAGTCGCGCACCAAAATTGAATACTCGTCGCGCAGGCGCTCGCGCACGCGCGTGGCATGCGGCGTGCGCACGAGCACAAAGTTCGCCGCGCTCGGCCACGCCTCCACGGGCAAGCCCTCGGCAGCCATCACGCGCAGAGCGGCCAGCTCGCGCTCACGCTCGGATGCGACCTGCGCCACCACAGGTGCGTAGGCATCGCGGGCACGCACGCAGGCAAGTGCTGCCGCCTGGCTCAGCACGTTGACCGAATAGATCTGGCGAATCGCCGCGAACACGTCGATGACCTCGGGCGCCGCGATCACATAGCCCAGGCGCGTGCCGGCGGCGCCGAACGCCTTGGACAGTGTATGCAGAATCACCAGGTTAGGATGCTCGGCAATAAGGCCTTGCGCCGTAGTTGCCGCGCCAAACGAATCGTCGGCAAACTCCACGTAGGCCTCGTCGACCATGACCATGCCGGGGCACGCATCGCACAGCGCCGCGACAAAGTCGAGCGGCGCCACGTCGCCCGTGGGATTGTTGGGTGAGGTCACGATCGCCAGGTTGCACTCGGGTGCGGCCGCGAACACAGCCGCCTGGTCGAGCTCAAAAGTTGCCGGGTCGCGCCACACGTCGCGCACCTCGGTCTGACAGAGCGACGCAAAGAACGCGTACTCGCTAAAACACGGCGGGCAGTTGAGCAGGGTCCTCCCCGCGCCGCCAAACGCCAGCAGGTAGTTATAGAGCAGCTCGTCGCCGCCGTTGCCCACGCAGATATTCTCGCGCGCCACACCATGCCAAGCGGCAAGCTCGTCGCGCAGGTCACAGGACATGGGATCGGGGTAGCGGTTGAGCGGCGTGGCAGCCAGGGCGGCGTCGACCGCCTCGCGCACGCCAGCCGGCACGGGATAGGTGTTCTCATTGGCCGAAAGGTTGATGCGCGTGGGCATAAAGTTGGGATTGTAGGGCTCAATGCCAGCCAAGTAGGGCTGGACGAGCTCCTTCATGCGAGACGTCAGCTCGGCCATATTAGGCCTCCTCGCCGGTCGCGCCAGCGCCATCCGCGCTTGCAGCCGCTAGGTCCACACCCTCGGCGACCGTCGCCACGGCGTCGCCCGGCCAGGCGACCTTGGTCAGGTCGGCCGCGGCCAGAGACTCAGCACTCACGGCACCCTCGCCCTGCTCCAGCACACGGCGACGCAGTGCGGCGGAAAGCGCGTGTGCCCACAGGCCCTCGGCCTCGGCCAGGCGCTGCGTCGCGGGAGCGTCCGAGAGCAGGCCCTCGGGTGTATAGCAGATGACGCTCGAGCGCTTGACGAATTCTTCGACCGAAAGCGGGTTGGAGAACATGGCCGTGCCGCCGGTCGGCAGCGTGTGGTTGGGGCCGGCAACATAATCGCCAAGCGGCTCGGAGCTCCAAGCGCCCACAAAGATGGCGCCGGCGTTGCGAATGCCGCCGAGCAGGCCCATCGCATCCTTGCAGTGCAGCTCCAGGTGCTCGGGCGCCACGGTGTTCACCGCCTCGACGGCAGCAGCCATATCGGCGGCAACCACGATGGTGCCCTCGTTGTCGAGCGAGGCGCGCGTGATCTCGGCACGCGGGGACTGTGCCACCAAAATGTCGATACCCGCCTCGACCTCGCGCGCAAACTGCTCGTCGCAGGTCACCAGATAGCAGGCTGCTAGCGGATCGTGCTCGGCCTGGGCCATCAGGTCGGCCGCGACCACCATGGGCTTGGCCGTGGCATCTGCCAGCACACAGACTTCGGAGGGGCCGGCGACCATGTCGATGCCCACGTCGCCCGAGACAATCTGCTTGGCCGCGGCAACAAAGGCGTTGCCCGGACCGGTGATTTTGTCGACGCGTGGAATGGTCTCGGTACCGTACGCCAGCGCGGCCACGGCCTGGGCGCCGCCCACCATATAGATCTCGTCCACGCCGCCGAGCTTTGCCGCCGCGAGCGTGTAGGGACTGATCAGGCCGTCCTTTTGCGGCGGGGTCACCATGACCACGCGCTCAACGCCGGCCACCTTGGCGGGAATGGCATTCATGAGCACCGTGGAGGGATACTGCGCGCGACCGCCCGGCACGTAGATGCCGGCCGCCGCAAGCGGGGTCACCTTAACGCCGAGCATGGTGCCGTCTGCACGCGTGGTAAACCAGCTCTGCTCGACCTCGCGCTGGTGGAACTCGCGAATCTGGCGCGCAGCCTTCTCGAGCGCCGCGACAAAAGCGGGATCGAGGCCTTCGAGCGCGGCATCGATCTGCTCTTGCGGCAGACGGAAGCTCTGCAGCTCTACACCGTCAAAGCGCTGACAATAGTCGCGCACCGCGGCATCGCCGTTGGCGCGCACGTTGGCCACGATATCGCGGGCGGCGTCGACGATGTTTTGCGGCAGCACGCCCTTACGGTTGAGCTGGTTGGTAACGAGACGCTCACCGGGAGCAAGCTTGATAGTCTTCATATCGGTATCCCCTATCGGTCGAGGTTGTGTTCGAAAAACGAGAGGCCGGGCGGCGGCGCCCATCGGCCCGCAGCCCAGACGTTGGGGCGCCCGTGCGTGCTCGCGCTATTGTGCCGAGCCCGCAACGGGCTCAAAATGCTTGTCCTTAACGGCCGCCGCCAAGCGATCTGCCAGATTGCGTACGCGCGGATCTAAGCGAGCGGCGCCCGGGTTGACAAAAAAGCGCGCCGTGCAGTCCATAATGCGGCCAGTGATGACCAAATCGTTGTCGCGCAGCGTGGCACCCGTAGCGGTAATATCCACGATGCGATCGGTCATGCCGACGATGGGGCCCAGCTCGATGTTGCCGTGCAGCGAAACGATATCGGCGTTCACACCGCGCTCGGCATACCAGGCACTCGCGATGCGCGGATATTTGGTAGCCACGCGAAGCGACCCGCGGCGGGCATAGTTGCGCTCGGCCTGACCGGCGCGCCACGCGGGCTCCGCCTCGATAAAGGTGCACAGGCCGTAGCCCAAGTCGACCAGCTGCAGCAGGTTGAGGTCGGCCTCGATGAGCGAATCCCAGCCGCAGATGCCGCAATCGGCGCCACCGCAGCCCACAAAGGCGGGCGCATCGCTGGGTCGCACGATAACAAACTCGATATCCCCGACCGTGCCCTCACCGGCACGCGTGTCGCGACCGCGCACAATCAGGTGACGGCCGGGGTCACGCAACTCAGAGACATCCAGGCCCGCGGCCTCGAGCACGTCGAGCGTGTCTGCCTTAAGCGAGCCCTTGGGCACGGCAATGCGCAGCGGACCCTCGGCGCCACGGCCCGCGGCGTGATCGCCGTCGGAAGCGGTGTCCTCTGCCGAGGTACGCGCGGCCTCCAAACGCTCGAGCGAAAAGGCGAAGCCCGCCGCCGGCACCTCGATGCCGTCGCCAAATGCGCCGGTAAAGATGGAGTCGTAGCGTCCGCCCGAACCCACCGGATCGGGCAAGCCACCGGCATAGGCCTTAAAGACCAGGCCCGTGTAGTAATCGAAAGAGTTCATAATGGAGAAATCGAACGACAGCACCTGGGCGTCCTCGGGAGCCAAACCCTCGACCAGGGCACGCAGCTCGCGTGTCGGCGGCGCGGCGATACCGGCGGCCTCCAGCAGCGCGTCCACGCGGTCGAGCACCTCGGCACCACCGTGCAGGCGCGGCAGTTCGCTAATGGCGGCCTTGACGGCATCAGACTCGGTGCTGGCAGCCACGCGGGCATCGAGGCCCACAAAGTCGTTGGCATGCACGCAGCGCAGGGCCTCGGCTGCCAGCTCGCGATCCTCGCACGCCGCGAGCAGCTCCTTAAAAGGACGCACGCTACCTGCGATTATACGAGCATCGGGAAGCGCCAGCTTACGCACGGCCTCGGCCACCAGCGAAACAATCTCTACATCGCCCGCGGTATCGCCCGCACCGATAAGCTCAAAGCCCAGCTGCGTAAACTGACGCGAGCCACCGGCATTGCGCTGGCACTCGCGAACCACCGGCGCCTCGTAGCGAAGGCGCAGGGGCAGATCGGCCGCACGCATGCGGGTCGAAACCAGGCGCACGATCGGCAGCGTGTTGTCGGGACGGACCACCAGCAGGCGGCCGTCGTCATCAAAGAGCTTAAACGGCGTGTCCGCAATGCGGCCGCCCTCCTCGAGCGAACCCTTGTCCTCGAGCAGCGGCGTCTCGACCGGAAGGTAATGATGCTCCCTAAAGCAGCCCTTCACCGTATACGCGATCTCCTCGCGTGCCTGAGCCTCCTCGGGCAATATGTCCCGGAATCCCCACGGTGTGGCCGTCATCTGGTGAGCCTCCTCATGCTGTGTTTCGTATAGAACAGAAGACCGGCATAGCTCCGCCGGTCTTCTGGGTACTTTAGCATACTAGAGTGCTTGCGGGGAAAATCCGTCGCAGCCGCTCACACCGTATTCATTTGGAAACATAGGGTAGGTTGCCGCAACCCAACCCCACCTAGGCGCCAATCGCACGACGATACTCTGCCATTACCTGCGCATCGGCAGCTGCGGGGTCGGCAAAATAGCGCCAGTCATAGGTCTCGGCCGAAACAACTCCGCGATAGCCGCGCGCCACCAGCCTATCCAGGTCGGCGCGCATATCGCGGTCGCCGTCACCCCAGGCAAGATGCGTCGTGCCGTTTGCCGCAACATCGACAAAATGCACATGGGCGACATCTTCGCCAAGCAGATCGAAATAATCGTCGATGGTATCCCCCGCCACCGCCATAGCGCCCAAATCCAGACACGCCTTAAGTGCCGGATGATCAACCGCCTCGATCATGCGCTTCGTATCGGCTGCCGAGTTCACGATCATCGACTCAACCGGCTGTAGGGCCTCGAGCACCAGTCGCACGCCGCGCTCTCCCGCATGCTCGGCAATCGCACGCAGCATCGAGGCGCTGCGACCCCACGCGTCCTCGATCGGCTCGTTCAAAAATGCCCAGCCACTCGAGACCATGACCTGCTCGGCTCCAAGTTCCGCCGCAATATCCACAACGTTCTTAAAGTACGCGAGCGTGCGGGCACGCGCCTCATTCCCGCGCGCCGCGATATTCCACGGCTTGGGGTTGTTCTGTTCGGGACAAAGCCCCACAATCCGAACCCCATACCGCTGCGACAGCTCCCGCACCTGCTCGAGCGAATCGTATCCATGGCAATCGACATACAGATGCATCGCCCCAGTCCAAAGCTCGCAACACGTGTAGCCCGAGGCCGCTGCCGAAGAAAAGAATTCCTCAAGGTCAAAATAACGATGGCTGATATTCATGACGGCAAGCTGCGGATACTCCATCTTGTCCACCTTTCGGCAAAAGGGCGCCGCAGCACAGTGTGCGCGACGCCCCCTCTTACATTGTTCTCATTATGACAGATACTCTACTGGACACCAAGCACTCCAAAGAACGCGCCAGCGATACTCACGAGCAGGATCACGAGCATGATGAGCAGCGGATTCATCTTCTTCTTGAGCATGAGATAGACGATTCCAAACAGCCCCATCGTGACAAAGCCCGGGAAGATTCCGTTGAGCAGCTCGGCGAGTGTCTGAGCACCATCGCCCACACCGACCATGAGCGGAATGTCCACGGTGACCATCTCCATGGTCATAGCACCGATCACCATGGCGCCCATGATAGAGGCCATCTTGACGATCGTGTCCATAATGCCCGATTCCTGGACCTTGCTGATCATGTCCGAGCCAAAGCGATATCCCACAAACGTCAGCAGGTAACGGATGATGTAGTGAGGGACGTTGAACACGAGCAGGAACAAAATCGGGCCAAGAATAGAGCCCTGCAGAGCCAGCGACGTGCCGACACCCGTTGCCAAAATTCGCAGCGTGCCCCAGTAGAAGGCATCGCCCACGCCGGACAGCGGTCCCATCAAAGCAAGCTTGACATTAGAGATCGCGCTTGTGTCAAAGCTATCGTCAGTAGCGTTGACCTCCTCCATTGCAGCGGCGATGGACATGGGGAGCGTCGAGATGTACGGCGTGACGTTATAGAGCTCCATATGGCGCTTAAGGGCGGCCTTAAAGTCCGCATCCTGCGGATACAGCTTGCGAAGGATCGGCATAAGGGCCCACATAAAACCGATATGGCCCATACGCTCGTAGTTCCAGGAATGCTCATAGGGAATCGAGCGCCAGAACAGCTTCTTAAGATCTGCGCGGGAAATCAGCCCGTCGTAAGAAGACTCAAACTTAAAACTCATCGAATCCACTCCCAATCGCAGGATCCTCGGTTGCCACTGCGGGCTGCTCCGCTTTTTTCTTATCACCCAAAACCGTCATCGCGACGACGATGATCGCGGCAAAGATCGCCACGCCCGTCGTGCTAATGCCAAAGTAGGCGACGAGGAAGAAGCCAGCGAAGAAGAACGGCGCCACAGTCTTGTTCATAATCATCTGAGCCAGCATCGCAAAGCCGAGTGCGGGCAAGAAGGCGGCGGCGACATCCATGCCGGTCTGAACGAAATCGGGGATGATGTTGAGCAGGCTGGCAACAGCATCGGCGCCAAAGAAGAATGCCAGGGGAATAATCAGCAGGCCGCACCAGCTCTGCGCGTAACCGGCGATGAGCATGTTGCGCGTGATGGCCTTGGTGTCTCCGTCCTCGACGTTCTTGTCGATACGGTGCACCAGCAGCAGCATCACCGGCTGGCCCAGGGCGGTATCGAGCGCCAGGACGATCGTGCAATGGGAATGCCCAGGGTCAGGGCCGCCGAAGCGTCCGCGCCGGCCTGCATGGCAAGCGACACACCCAGAATGGTTCCGGAAATCGTATCGGGCGGGTTATACGCACCGACCGAGATGGCGCCGACCATGGCAAGCTCCATCGTGGCGCCCATGATCGTGCCGGTCACCATGTCGCCCATGACAAGGCCAACCAGAGGTCCGAGCACAATCGGGCGCTGGAGGTAGCTCGTGCCCGTCAGCCACTCGGAATAGCCCAAAAGGGCAATCAGGAAAATCAGGATTGTCTTGATAACCATGACAGCCCCTAACCGATGACCTTCGCGGCATCAGTCTTCGCATCTGCCGGAATCATCTGAATGAACAGTTCATAGCCCTCGCCGAGCAGCTCCTTCACGTATGCCTCGTTTTCGGGCGTAAGGAACACGCTCGTCGAGACCTGGCGGGCATTTTCGCTAAAGGCAACGTTGCCGAGATTGATTTTCTTGACTCCCATCGCCTTGGCGACGGCACCGGCCTGCTGGATCGTCTCGCAAACCACGAAGAGCTTGTACTTGTCGGTCACACCGCTCTGGAGCGCCTTGACGGCGTCCTCGGTGTTTTTGACAACGACCTTGCAGCCCTCCGGCTTTGCAAGGGACAGGGCCTGCAGACGAAGCTTGTCATTGAGGACCGTGTCGCTCACCAGCAGGATGCAGTCGGCACCCAGAGCCGAGGTCCAGCTAACGGCAACCTGGCCGTGAAGCAGTCGATAATCTACACGAATCATCTGAATCATGATGTGCTCCCTAGTGGTTAAAACTCATCGAGTTCGGCCTGCCCCAGCAGGTCGTTGACGTACTTGACCTTGGTGTCGTCCGCCTCGACGATCTGGCGGATGGCCTCATCGATCGGGGTGGATTCGGGCACGAACAGCAGCTGAATAAGGAGCGGCAGGTTCATATTGGTCACGAGGTGCGTGTTGGGACGCGTCTGGACGATCTTGGTGAACTCGTTGTTGACACTGCCGCCAAAGAGGTCGGTGCAAACAACGACCTCATCGTCCGCGGCAAAGCCGTCCAGAATCGCTGCGGCCTCCTTGGTCAGGTCCTCGTTTCCGTCGACATACATAGAGAGCGCATGGACGTTTTCGCGCTCGCCGGAAAGCAGCCCAATGCTCTCGACGATTCCAGACGCAAAATGGGCATGGGATGCAACGATAAACTGCCTCATTCGATTCCCCTTTCTTGCGAATTTCGGCATAAAAATGCCCGGACGCATGCGCCCGGGCAGGGTGCTTCTTGATCAGTGGCTTATTTATCACCGATTAGTAGTCGAACTGGTGATAGTAACGGCGATAGTTGAGGTTGTGCTTGGTGACCGTCTCGTAGTAAGCGGCAAGGCGATCGGTGATCAGCGAGGAGAGAATCCACGGAGACACGATGACGCGGAACTCGTCGTCAAGGCCGGGGATCGCGAACTCGGCGGTGTCGATGATGTTGATGTCGGTGTCGCCGGTCACGCCGCGGTTGAGGAAGGCGCGGACACGCTCGTCGAGCTTGCGGTTCTCGTCCTCACCCATGAACAGGAACACGGGGACGCCGGGCTCCACGAGCTCGAGGGTGCCGTGGAAGAAGTCGGCCGAGGTGATGTAGCGGGTGCGCTTCCACTGCATCTCCTCGAGGATGCACATCGAGAACAGGA
>NZ_CABWIF010000022.1:0-189081 GCF_902501475.1 Collinsella aerofaciens
TACATAGAGCTCTATTACAATAGGGTGCGCATGCATTCCACCCTGGGCTACATGTCTCCAGTGGAATACGAGCGGCAATACGCTTGAGGATCCTTAAAAGAAAGTCCAGTTTATCCTTCCCACTCCAGAGGATCCTTAAAAGAAAGTCCAGTTTATCCTTCCCACTCCACGGCACGGTCACATAGCCAGTCCAAAGAAACGTCCGCATCTCCATCACGCCCTCCTGTTATTTCGCCTCCAACTCGCAAGGAGCGTACCAGCCTCTTCGGCAGAGACCTCGTCCCCATCATAATCGTCTCTATTCACAAAGCAGAAAGCTGCCGCAACTAGCTGGCAGTCTTCCGGCAAGTCGAAAAAGCTGCCGTCTGCGCGCGCCTCAGCAAGAAGACCGTCGACCTTTGCGAGCTCGACCACCTTTGCGACACCAGCCTTGTCGAATGAGAAGCTCGTTACTTCGCCGCTGTCCAGCGAGGTGTAGCGCCCCGACCCGAACGAGAGAAAGGACGCGCACCTCGTCCCGTCAGCATTGGCAATTCTTTTCGCATAAGCCATGAATTCATTGGGCTTACGCTTCTTGAGCAAGATCAACGCATAACGACACTCATCGTTTAGGAACAGGTTCCTCTCGACGGCGTCCTCGCCCACCTTGGCGCAAACGGCATCGGAAAGCTCGAAAATGTCGCCTTCGGGCAAAAGCGCCTTGCGGCCACCGTCTCCCCTGTCATTCAGGCTGTTCAGCTGCGATATCAAGAAAGGCGCGAGCGGATAGATCGCTCTCCCCTTGCTCTCGTCCACCGACGCTCGCAGAATTTCGCCAGACTTAGCAGGCCCCAACTGTTTGAACAGTAACTCGGTGAGTCTGAGGAGTTCCAGGTCGGCACTCGTCGAGGCAAATGGGGCGTAGCTCTTTTCCTTGCTCAGGCCCAAGGCCAAAAGGCATGCCTTGGCGACGACTTCGGCACGTCCTTCCTCCAAGGTCGATACACGGGCCCTCATAGCCGACACAAAGTCGATCATGCTCCCCGCTTCGGCGTGCCTGTGCAGGTCTTCGAGCAACACTCCGCCGTCGCTCACATTCAGCGCATCCTGAACCTCGTGAACATCGATTCCGTCCGGCATGTTCGAATCGAAGTAAAGATCAAAGGAATCGGCCCGCCAGATAGCGTTCAAGCTCTCCCTCGGGTAAGAGACGCAATGGCTCATGCCAGTTTCATTTGCCATCCGCGGGAAAAGCCTGCAGATGGCCTCAACCGCCCACTTGGCCTCAGAGCTCGGGACTATCCCAGAAAACAGCCTCTCCAAATTAGCGAGGTTGTCTTTCTGATCCATGCCATTCATATACAACGACGTTCCGATTGTGCCGCAAAGGAGGTCCTTGTGCACGCGAATCCAATCAACGAGTTGTGGCACCTTGAGCTCCAGCACTGTCAAGGCGACGACGTCTTCGAAGCAGCAGAATCGCGGCAGTATGCTCAACTTCGCCTTTAACGCGTTCGTGAACCGCCGAACCTCCCTTATGGTGAAGAATCGATTGTTCAGAAACGTCAGGCGGACGCCGTTCCACCTCTTGTCATCGAGGTCCTCCCGCCTGTAGGCAAACGCGTTGAAAATCGCGTTGATGTCCTTGAGAAGTATCCGCTCCAAATCGCCCGATGAAATGGATGGCAGGCGCACAGGGACCTGGACCACTTTCTCTAGGTATTCGGCGCCATCGCACTTCTGGACCTCACTCAAAGCCCGCGTAACCACCTCCTCATCGAATGAAAGAAGGTAGTTGATCTTGGGAAGCTTCGCCAGAGAGGCGACGAGCTGAAACACCATACGCACCTGATCATTCGGCAGCCGATCGATGTCGTCGATGATCACTACGACCCGCCCATCGAACTTAAGGAGCTCCTCCTCAAGTCTCTGTTTCTTTGAGGAGACGCTTCCCGCCCTATCTGCGGATTTCCTCAACCTGCTCGTCAAACGATTGCCGAAGGCGGGCACAGCAACGCCCGCAAGCGGCATGCCCGCCAAACTGACAGCGGCGCCGGCGGTCATCAACAAGGCTTCAGAATATGCCGCGAAGGCATTGAGGACCTCAGGGCGCTTAGCGCGCAGCTTGCCGAATAGCTTGCGCCGCCCTTGTACATCTTTATCAAGCGCACTCCCGACTTCCTTAAGGAACTGGGCGAGCAGCTGCTCGGCCGTTAGGTAATTCCAGGGTTCAAAACGGACGACAGAGACGTCCGCCTTGCCGTCATCGTCTTTTCGGGAGAGCGCATTTTCAACGAGGTTTATAACCGAAGTCTTGCCTGATCCCCAAGGTCCATACAAACCAATGACGAGCGACTCGGGGCCAGCTGCGGATTTCAGAATATCAGCCAGTCTCTCAGTGAAAGGGATCCTTCCGATAAGATCTTGCTCCCTCGCCTTGATTGGTGTATCGGTGGCAAGAGATAGGTTGAGGTTATCCAAGGCCACTACCTCCCCAGTTCGTAGCTGCGCACGGCGGCCTCAGAAAGCCGCATTTTCTCTGTCAGGTTGAGCTGCGTCATTCCCAGCTCCTGGCAACTTCGTCTGTTCTTTGTTCCGAAGCCAGCTCCCACAAAACACATCTCGTCGTCTGCTGCCGTATCCGTTAGAAAACTATCTTATTAAAGTCGATGGAATATCCCATGGACTTGAGTTCTTTCAAGAGGCCGAACTCCCAATTGTCTGATCCGGTATATACGACACCCTGTAGATCGGAGGGAATCTCTATACCTTTGTCAACGAGAATTGCAACGTTTTCTCTACCAAGCCGACCAATAAAGTATCCGGCTTCAAATACAACATTCTGTCTAGCCCTGGGCTTTGCCGACTGTTCTGCCTGGGCCCTTCCTTCGTCGTCCGCCGTAAAAAGGCATACCGCTCCTGCTGCATCGCCTTCAATTTCCAGCTTTTCGATGATTGTCTTGCCCTGATTTGACTGCTCGTTCAGGATTACCGCCGTCAGGCCCTGCCTTTCGATGATTCTCGCGACCCTTTCTCTAAGCTCTCCGTTGTGGCCATGAACGATAAATACCTTCGAATAATCTCCGACATTTGCAGTCGATCCGGTTTCCCCTTCGGCTGAAAACTCATCAAGGTATGTCTCCAGCACAGCTTTTGCTTTGCGCAGGCCGTCCGCACAGGCATCAACGAAAGCCGATTCGGGCGTGCTGGAGGCGAAAATAGACAACGAGTAGCGGATTTTGTTAAAGCTATTAAATTCGTAGCTGTCTTCTCCAAATCGCCTAATTAAAAGCCTGTCCGCCTTTGTCTTCCACGCTTTAAAATCAGGCGAACTAGAGCTGATGTATTTCTTTGAAAGTTCGTCTGCTGTTTCGCACAACTGCAGCAAAATTTCAAAATCAGACATTAAGCCTTCTTTCTACAACCAATCACAGAGCTAAGAATCATCTTATTCCAATGAGCAGCCAAATCTCTTTACCGTTTCCTCGGTGCCCCTATCGGAGATGGACTTGCCCATTGCGAACTCAATAGCGTCCAGCAAAGCCATGGCACAAGCTTTGAAATAGGCATCAAAGTCATCATTAATGAACGCATTCCAGTCAATGAGATTCGATTCGATGACGGAGTTCACCCTGTTCGATGACAACTTTCTTAACGTATTCCGCTGAGCAGACGCTGGGGGTCAAGCCTCCAATTTCTCTGTCCGATTCAGGCAGCAGAGGCATCTTGTTGATGACCGAGCTCCACTTATGCCTTTCGTATCCCGTTTTTTCGCAGTGGCTTTTGCGGGAAGCTGGATATCTGGGGCGGTTTCCATGCTGTTCACGATATCGATAGAGACGCCACGCATTAAATCGAGCCCCTTCCCCTTATAGAGGAGAGCCATGATTCTCTTATAGGCTGCCGATTGCCTCGACTGGAGTCGCAGGGGTCGGGTTGACTGAAAATGAGCAGTGTTCACGGTTCGCATCTCGAATTTCGCATCTTCAAGCTGGCATTCACATCCTCTATGTCATAGCGATAGCGGGTCTCGTTTGGGCCGCCATGCATCTCTCCAAAGATTCCACGCCAGAACCGACGAGTAACGTATTTTGGCTCTTTAGGTCTTTGAGTCTTACGAAAGGGCAACCATCGATCATCCTATATTATTCGGAGTTAGATTTATCGCCCCACGACGCTAAGCTGGTGACCATCCAGTGCCTTTTGATATCGATATAGACATCGCCAATCTGATTGTCCAAGCATTCATCGGACTCGTTACCTTGGGGGCCTTGATTGCCGCACTCTGGCAAAGTAACCAGAGCAAAAAGAACAGGGAGGACGACATCAAGCGGCATCAGCCATCCCGCATATCGGCATGGTACGAAGGGGATCGAAACCGAACTGATCAGCCCGAGGACAATCGGTTCGTCTGGCAATTCGTCGTGCTTCGAAACGAAAGCGAGTCCCCCGTCTACGACGCAATCGTCACCTGCGTCGGGATTAGCGGGGCCGGCCCCTCTTTCAAAGGTGAGGATAACCGCCCCGCTTATCCCAACCGCGTCTGCGTCGGCACGCTTCCTCCTGGAGCATGGTGCATATGGCTCCCGACGGAAGGGCACGGAATGGGAGTACGCACGGCACCCGAAACGGCTTTCACCGACGCAAGCGGAACTTCATGGGTTCGGCGGGGCAACGGAAGGCTCGAGGAGATCCCTATGGAGCCAACCTCGTTCTACAGGCTGCCCCTTCCCTTGACCTGGCACGGATGCAAGAAGCTGACCGAGTAACCCCTTGGCATCGTCGTTTCAGGCATTGGGTTTTCCGGACTGGGACGCGAACTTCCCCAGATGTTCCGGATAACGGGAAAGTCAGAACTATTCGGGTTTGCGAGGCGGGATCGAGAGAGCGACTCCGCCCTATTATTTCGATGCGTCCATGAATTGAAGTGAGATCGGCATCATCACCTCGAAGCACTTACATACAGATCCATATGGCAAAGGCAGCAATTCGCCACCTTGGTTGCAGCAGCGGAGGTTATTACTCAGGATACAAGCGGAAGTAGCCAAATAGGCGCTGGGCGCAACCGAGACGCAGCCAGAGAAGGGTGACATGAGAGTTGTTTCAGAGGATTGGGGTGATATGGATGAAGTTGACTGGTAAGTGCATCTCCAGGTTCAACGGATGGCTGATCAAGGCCGTCTTTAGGTTCACGTAGGGATCCGCTTTTGCTGACAAACAAACACGTGATTGATTTATGGCTTCCAGACGCTTAGCGTGTCTGGAAGCTCATTTATTTTATTGTCAGCAACCACGAAGCCAGCGCTGAACCTCGCCCTAGTAATTGCAACATAGAGCTTGGAGCGTGTCTGCGGCTTCAGATCCGTCGAGGCATCTTGCAACCAAGAGGCCATATCGGCAACTGGATAAATCAAAACATGGTCATATGTTCGGCCTTTTGCTTTGCCGAAGTTGCAGATCGATGAAGCGTTCGCGGTCTGAGTGGCGACGCTACGTCTCAAAATCACTGGATCCAAAAACTCGCAATACCTTTGCGCAAGTGACTCTGGAATGGCCCAAACTCCATTATGGGTTTCATTTGAGGCGGCGCGCAAAGATGCGGTTGGTGAAAACTCCGGATAAACCATGTTTGCGAATCGCCATTCTTGATTTGCTGCTTTTTCGTTATCTTGTCTATGCAATGCAACTGAAACGCATCGGTGTCTCATCTGCAAATACTCGTAGGGCGATAAATGATTATTTAGCCGATCCTTCTTCGAATCCGAAAAGCAAACCGTCCTCATTTGGTAAACAGCCCCGTTCGACGCATTCCAAGATTAGCGCTTGCAATAATTTTGCAGAATCGGAAACACAAGACTCAGAAGGTTGTTTTCCCTCATGAACGGCTTCTGACCTTGCTCTATATAGTTTCTTTATTTCTTGCTGTTTTTGCTTGCCTCCTCCAAGAAACAAAGCTGCGAGAGTACTGACACGAAAAACAAGTTCGCTCCGGACTCCAAACAATGACTCAATCCCAGCCCATATAATCGCCATTTGAACTGAAGGTCGAAGCGATTGTTTGTAGCTCCACAAGGAATTCACCGCGGTCTCAAATCGCGTGTTTTTATCAAACAGTTCCCATGCGTCCCGATAATGCTGTCTTATCCACTGCTTCTCTGAATCGTTGATCACTTTCAATTTTCTTGGAATGAACAACCTTGTAGAAAGAACAACATTGATTGCCGAGCATGGCGAAAAATCTTCTGTCCGCGAATCGCTCTGAACATGCCAATACAATTCGCAATTCAAAAGCGCGGACAATAGAACTATTGCAGATTGGGCATTCCAAACTCGAACTGCAAGCTCTTTGCCCTCTCCAACAACGCGCAACTGAGCTGTAGTTTTCCTAAGGACGGCAATCAAGACACCTAAATCGGTCTCATCTCCGCTGCCATATTTCATCACAGAATTTATCATGTCGTCCGGCGAGGCCTTGCACGTGGCCGGCAATAGAGAGAGGTGTTGCGTAAGCGGCAGCTCTTCGTCTATGGTTAATCCCATTAGGTATAGATATGAAGCAGCAGCCGATTCATTTACAACAATCATCATCTTCGCCCCCCTGCCATAGCGCTCTATACCTAATCCATCCGAACAGCGCCAAACTGAGAGACGTCGATTTCGCCCTACATGAGTTTGGGAAGCAATGCGTCACGCAGTTCGCCAAGAGCCTACGACTTGAGTATATTAGCCTATATGAGCTCAAGAATACCATTGAGCGTCGAAGTCGTTCTTTCTATTGCACAAGCTGGAGCAAACGGGACGTTCATCGACTTAATGTTTTTTAATGCAAGCTTGGTCTGAACGGCACCAACAGTTCCAAGCCTAATAGCTTCCATGCCCATTGAGCTACGAAGAAAGAAATACGACCACGCCGCAAAGTCGCCTTTAAACGAAGTAAGTTTGTTGCAATTCTCTGTGAGGTTTGCCTCATCGAGCGTTTTTCCGATATACGCCGTAAGGCCAATCGTTCCGACAACGGAAACAATTAGATCGCCAGTGTTGACAACGTAGCGCGAAATATTAGATCGTGTTTCATCGTCGATATATAGCATTTCCGAAGTGAGTAAGAGAACAGAAGCGTTGTTTAAGTCGCGGACTCGAATATATGGATGAGAGTTTGCCTCTGCAATTAGCTCTGAACCTTTAGGGAGCCTCTAACCGCCCTTGACTTCGCAGAATGACTCGACTGAACGGTAATGATTTTCTCGCTTGTTCTCTTCAATTGTTTGAGCAAAAAGGGCTTCTCCGAGTTCAGCTAAATAATCATTTACCGGAACATAGGCCTGCACTTCAGAATTGTTTCCATCGAACCAAGGGGAAAGGAGCCCCCGGTGGAAGCGATGATCAATATGGTTCTAACACAGATGTAGCCGGTTCTAGACTATCTGCAGATAAAGCAATCTTAAAAGCAGTGCTCGAAAGCACTATGTGTAGCCATGCCGAAAGCAGCGTGCCCAGCAACTCGAGTCTACTCGGTCTCTTCCTTACCGACAAGGAAGTCGAGGGGTGCTCTCCGAGAACAATCGCGTACTACGAAAGCACCCTCAAACCATATGAGGCATGGATGGAAGAGAAGACGATGCTGAGCGAAGACGGCCGAATCGTCAGGGTGGACAACCCATGGTGTTCGTTCTACATCGACACCGAGCTGGCACCTGCGCTAGACGAGAGCAGGTGCGGGAAATGGATGTTCTACTTCAACGATATCGAGTTCGCGGAGGAAGTCTGCCGCAAGGCGGCCCTCGGAATGGTCGTCGCGGAATGCATGCACAGCTCATTCGAGTCCGTTATCGAGAACGGCAGAGGCGTCGCCTGCTTCTACCTGAACTTGGACGACGTCGAAGCACATCGCCGCGTTGTCGCATTCATGTTGGAGCATGGCCTGGTTCGGAAGACGAAGTCGGGGAAGCTGTATAACATCGGCTTCAAGTTGGATGACCAGGCACGGGCGGGAGAATATGGAGCCGGTTTCAAGGCACGAATCACGTTGAGCGATCGCTCGAATTAGGCGAATTTTACCTGCGAAGAACAATGAAGGGCGGGGGTGTATCGGCTAATGCCGAACACCCCCGCCCTCGACGCGGTTAAAATAGCGAATGATTGAAGCGGATCAGCCTGGTTCCGCCCTCTTCCCTAATCCCGCTTAAACAAATCCCTCGTGTACACCTTGTCGGCCACGTCCGCGAGCTCGTCGCTCCAGCGGTTGGCGACGATAACGTCGCAGCCGGCCTTGAAGGCCTTCAAGTCGTGGGTGACCTCGGAGCCGAAGAACTCCGGCGCGTCCAGCGTGGGCTCGTAGACCACCACGGGCACGCCCTTGGCCTTCACGCGCTTCATGACGCCCTGGATGGAGCTCGCGCGGAAGTTGTCGGAGTTGGACTTCATCGTCAGGCGGTAGACGCCCACGACCGGCTTTTCCTTGCCGGCGTACACGCGGTCCCACACCATCTGGAGCACCTCGTCGGCCACGAAGTCCTTGCGGGTGCGGTTGGCCTCCACGATGGCCTCGATCAGGTTCTGGGGCACGTCCTTGTAGTTGGCCAGCAGCTGCTTGGTGTCCTTGGGAAGGCAGTAGCCGCCGTAGCCGAAGCTGGGGTTGTTGTAGTGACTGCCGATGCGCGGCTCCAGGCAGACGCCGTCGATGACGTCGCGGGTGTTGAGGCCGCGGACCTCGCAGTAGGTGTCGAGCTCGTTGAAGTATGCCACGCGCAGCGCCAGGTAGGTGTTGGCGAAGAGCTTGACGGCCTCGGCCTCGGTGGTTCCCAGGACGAGCTCCGGGATACCCACGGTACCGTCAGCGTTCACGCGCTCGAGCTCCGCATGGTCCGCCCCTTGGGCAAGCAGGCGTGCGAAGCGCTCGGCAGCCGCGACGGCGTCAGCGTCCTCTTTCGGCGCGCCCACCACGATGCGGCTGGGGTGCAGGTTGTCGTAGAGAGCCTTGCTCTCACGCAGGAACTCGGGGCTGAAGAAGATCTTGCTGTCGCCCAGCCTCTCGCGCAGGCCGGCGGTGTAGCCCACCGGGATCGTGGACTTGATGACGATCCAGGCGTCCGGGTTCACCGAGCGCACGGCGGCGATGGCGGCCTCGACGGAGCTCGTGTCGAAGAAGTTCCTATCGCTGTCATAGTTGGTGGGCGTGGCGATGACGGCGTAGTCGGCACCCGTGTAGGCCTCGGCCACGTCGACGGTGGCGTGCAGGTCGAGCTCGCGCTCCCCCGCCTTTGCTTCCGCCAGGAATCGCTCAATCTCGTCGTCCTGGATGGGCGACTCGTAGTTGTTGATCTTCGCGACCTTCTCGGGCACGATGTCCAGCGCATGAACTACGTTGTGCTGCGAGAGCAAGACGGCGAGGGACAGGCCGACGTAGCCGGTACCGGCGACAGCGATCTTCATGTCATTCTCCAATTGTCAAAGAACAATAATTCGCATGAAAAATGGCCCCTGTTACAGGGCCATGATTTCCTAAATGTTGTAGTAGCGCTTATACCACTTGGCAAAGGCCCTCAGGCCGTCCTCGAGCGGCGTCGCGGGCTTGTAGCCCAGGTCGCGCTGGAGCGCCGTGGTGTCGGCGTAGGTGACGGGCACGTCGCCGGGCTGCATGGGCACGAGCTGCTTGTGGGCGTCAAAGTCATAATCGGCCGGGAGCACTCCTTCCTCCACAAGCACGCGCTGCAGTGTGTCGACGAAGTCGAGCAGGTTCTCGGGGTGCGAGTTGCCGATGTTGTATACGCGATGAGCGGCGAGCGGCAGCCCGTCCCCGCCCATCTTCACCTCGGGGGCGGCGTCCATGACGCGCCTGACGCCCTCGACGATGTCGTCGACGTAGGTGAAGTCGCGGCGGCAGTCGCCTATGTTGAAGATCTTGATGGTGTCGCCTCGGCGCAGTTTCTCTGTGAAGCCGAAGTAGGCCATGTCGGGCCTGCCCATGGGGCCGTACACGGTGAAGAAGCGCAGGCCTGTCGCGGGGATGGAGTAGAGCTTGGAGTAGGCGGCGGCCATGAGTTCGTTGGACTTCTTGGTGGCGGCGTAAAGCGAAACCGGGGAGTCGACGCGGTCCTCCTCGGAGAACGGCACCTTCTTGTTGCCGCCGTAGACCGAGCTTGAGCTGGCGTAGACCAGGTGCTTGACCGGGTGGTGGCGGCAGGCCTCGAGCACGTTGAAGAAGCCGACGAGGTTGCTCTCCAGGTATGCGCGCGGGTTCTCGATGGAGTAGCGGACGCCCGCCTGGGCGGCGAGGTTCACAACGACGTCGAAGCCGTTCTCGGCGAACAGTCGCTCGATGAGGGCGGCGTCGCACAGGTCGCCGCGCACGAAGGTGAAGCGGCCGTCGGTATCAGTCTCGGCCAGCATTCGCAGGCGCGCGTCCTTGATGCCGGGGTCGTAGTAGCTGTTGAGGTTGTCGAGGCCCACGATAACGTCGTCAGATTCCTCGAGCAGCTTCTTGACGAGGAACGCGCCGATGAAGCCGGCGGCCCCGGTGACGAGCACTTTTCTGGTTGTCATATATACTCTCTTTCATTAGGTAGGTTAGAGTTCTAAATTTGCACCTTGCGGTTAATATATCCACCCGTTGCGTTATCTCGAGGAATCACGCGACAGGGATTACCTAGCACAATCGAGTGGCTAGGAATGTCGCAGTTCACGTACGCCCCAGGGGCGATAAGGACATCGTTTCCCACCGAGATCCTGCCGACCAGGGTCGCGTTGACGCCTATCCAGACGCAGTTCCCTATTACCGGGGCGCCCTTGCGTTTCCCTCGGTTCTCCTGGCCGATGGTCACGCCCTTATGCAGGTTGCAATTCGAGCCGATGATGGCAGCCGGGTTCACCGTGATGTTGTATGCGTGGCCCAGGTAAAGGCCCGGTCCGATATCGGTTGAGCGGGATATCTCGAGTCCATACCTTTCGCGCATATGCTGCAGCATCAACCTCCAGATAGGATTGGAGGAGCGCTGGGCCTTTCGGAGCACCCATAGAAATCTGAGGGCGTGGTCAGTCATAAGTGAAGTGTCTTCTCCATAACGCTGCCAATCGGGGCACCCCCCCCGTTTTTGTTTACCAAACACAAGTTACATAGCCAATCTATTAGAGAAATCTCGAATAAAGCGAATTAAGTTGTTTGCGAGTCGACGGGAAAATCTCGCAGCACAGTGCGTAAACAATCACACACATGATTATCCCAGCGATGGTCGGGAGACAGATGCTATCAAGAACCCAGCCAGAGGTGAACATCACGACGGAGCAAGCAAAAATCGGAAGCAAGCGAGCAATCATTTTGCCAACAGGGAATTTGATAAAGACTTTGAGGATGAAGACGTCGATTCCGATGGCTACCAGACGTAAAAGTGAGCTATAGAGCGCAAACTCATTAAAGTCGAGGGATGCGGCATAGTAAGTTACTGGAACCATGACTAGGAGATAGGAGACCTGCGAGGCAAAGGATAGCTTTGGTCTGCCCTTAGCTCTGAAGACCTCGCTTGCATAATAGCCGACCGGAATCACTACGGCACTGCTTAAGGCCCATAGACCAAACATCAAAGAGCCCTCAGACCACTGCGGTCCAAGCACGAAGGTAGTCACGAAGTTACGGTAAAGAAAAATCCCGAAACCCAGGGGCACGACGAACAAGGCGACCTTTTCCTGCATATGGAAAAAGGCGAGCTGAAACGATTCATCGTCACTCTGCCTTCGAGAAAGTTCGGCAAATAGCACGGGAGTAGTCGCACTCGTGATGATGCCCATGCCGGTATTGACCATCGAGATTGATGTCTTGTAAAGACCAAGGTAGTACGGAGTTAACAGGGAGCCTACGATGAAAGTTCCCATCCAAGACGTAAGCCAAATGGAAAACTGCTCGAGAAGCGTCCATGAACTGAATGACAGCATCTCCTTCAATTCGGCAAATGAGTAAAAAAAGGAAGGCTTCCAATCCGACTTAAGGGTCAAGACTAGAGAATTCACCAAGTTGCCGATAATAGTGCCGATCACAAGCGACCAGAAGTCGAAACCGAGAAGCGCTAAGGGTACAGTAACAAACAAAGGGACGAGGGCCACTGCGACCCTGACGACAAATAACTCCTTAAAGGAGAAGGCCCTGTGAAACAGCGCAAGCTGGATGCTGCTCAAGGCGGTAAGGGGAAGAGAAGCACAAGCGACGATGAGGACGATTCCAAGGCCATCGTTGCCCACAAGGGCAGCAAGAGGCTCGTTGAATAAAGCTACGAGAGACCAGAGTGCTAAGGAGACGAACAAGTTCGTCACAAAGGCGACGTTAGCACTTCGGAAGAGATGAGACTTGTCCCTGAACTCGTGCTGGATGAGGTACTTCTGAAAACCCGCATCCGAAAGCATGTCCGCGAAGCTCGTTACCATGGTAACGGTAGCCACAACACCGAAAGCCTCTGGTGCAAGAATATGCGCAAGGGCGATCTGGGTAAGCGGTGATATTAGCTTAACGACCACCTCGGTCACAAGGGACCATTTGGTAGCCGAAGAAGCCTTTTGAGTTAATTCGTCAGTCATCTTCCTTCAATCATTTTTTCCCAAAAGCTAAGTCAAGATCAATAAAGGAACCAAGAAGAGAGTCGTCCGCATCATCTATAGCGCCGAACCCGCCATCGTTGAAAAGCGTAAGCTCGCCGAAGATGAGCCTATCCCCCGCTAAATACCAATCAGCGCGCATTTCTGGGAACCCTTCGGTAAGAACTGAGCTGTAATTGAGCATCTCGTTGAGTCTCGAAGGAGCAGGGATCTTATAATTGGACTTGGGTATGTCGCCCCATTCGAGATCAGGCAGGGAATCCCAACTTGGAGTGAAATAGTCGCACGTATGGTTGGAAAAACGCCCGCGATGAACTTCGATGAGCTTTGGTACGCCATTAAAACAGCTGACCTTATAGTCTGCAGGAGAGTTATCACGTTTCACAATGCCATGGACCCACAATATCGTTGTTTCATTTTGGAAGAACCCCCCCCCCGATACTATCGGGGAGTTGTATCCAGGAGCCGAGCTTTTCATCCCACAAGGAAGGGTCGAACTCCTCAAAACCACCGCCTGGGAAGAATGTCAGTTCTCCAAAGTAATACTGACCGGCAACCTCATAAAAGTCGGCCCGAACGAACGGAATCTCCTTTGATAGCAGCTCAGCGTCAGAAACCATTTGTTTCAAGCTTGCAGGTGCTTTCGGAGGAATGTCCGCGTTGGGATAATGCCTGGTAAACGGCAGATGGTTCCATTCGGGGTCGAAGAAATCAACGCGCAAGTCGCCCTCGGATCGATCGGTGCAAGTGAACTCGCAGCAGGCCTTTCCATCAAAACACATAATCTTGTAATCAGTCAGATCGCTTTTGCCCTCAGAAGGATCAAGATACTCCTCGGCGAAAACACATGGTTTGACATCCTTATACGGCCACTCTCGGGTACGCCAGAAGTAATTGGTCTTAAGGTGCTTCGCCAATTTCTTCTTCGCAGCATCGAGATCAAATGTGCTTCGGTCGCTGCAGATGGCAACGCCTCCGCAATCGTGATTTGTCTTGAGGACGAACCGGTCAGGAAGATCCGTGATATCGATATCCTCAACTTCCTCCCACATCGCGTAGGTCTTGGTGACATGCTCCACGCCGATACGCTCCGCGACCCAAGGTTTCACTCGATACTTATCCACTAGAGTGTTGTAAAGGGGGTTCTTATCATGCAATTTAAGCCACTGAAGCTTTTCATTGAATGTCTTTGGATTTTTAAGATCGAGCTTTTCACCAACCGTCCCCCTAAACATTGCCTTTAGATGGGGCTCATCGGGGACCCAATTGGTGAGCCCATATCCAGCAGCAAAAACGTATGCTATCCAAGGGTTATTAATAAACTTTGAAAGCTTGTTCACTTGAAACTCCTGAATTACAGTGGATGACTAAATTAAAGTTGCCATACTGTTGGCAAATAAAGCGATTGAGATAGGTACTACGAAATAAAAACTCAGCACTCGTCCATGTCTGCCAAAACAATGCATCATCAAATAAGGAATAAGAATGGCTAAGAAAATAGAATAATAAGAGAGAACTCGTCCCATGATGACCATTGAATATGATGCAGCCTGGAGACACAGCGCTAGACTCAGCGCAAAAATAGAGACTTTCACCATTTGAGGACTTTTTTCGAAATCATTCGTATCCCGAAGCGCGAAAAGAACAACAACCGCCACAAATAAGAGAATGACAAGCATGCTAAAGCTTCCGCCTTCAACATCATATTTTGAACCAACAAAATGAGCATACTGCGGAAAAATCTTTACAGCCACCATTGCCAAAGCGCGCCCAAGAGCAAGGAAGAGAAAGGAGACAGGAATCGCAATCTTAAGTAAGTGCATTACATCTATTTTTTTGTAAAACCAGAGAAGAGCGAAGCATATTGATGATGAATGGAAGGCCATGGCAAGAACTATGGTGAGAACAAATGGAATTGGTTTATTAGAGTCGATCCAACGAGTTGAAAATAAACAAATCGAAAGAGCAATCATCTGGCGGTAAACGCCTAGGCTATATGCAAAGAGGCTTAAAGCGCAGTAGATGAGAAAGCTGACATAGGGAGATTCGCTATAGCGTATAAAAAAATCAAATACCAGTGGATAAATCAAAATACCGATAATAAAAAAGAATGCATGGTCAGATAAATAGAAATGAGCGCAAATTTTCGTAAGCAGGAAGTAAAGCGGTTCATAATCGTATGGCCATACGAGCTTAGCGGTAAACACCTCACCCCACGAGATGCCCGCATAGTAATGTAAGGATCCGAGGTAATTTGGATTATCCGCTCCGACTGTAATATCGCGGACAGCCACGAAACAGATAAGGGCGACGCAAAGGCAGACGGCGTACGGCGTCCAGTTAACATCCTTTAGCCCATCGCTCTTTCGGATATCTCCGCCCTCGCAAACCCCCCTATAGATAAGGGCAACGATTCCAGCAATGATGATAAAGGTTAAATATGGAATCATTTACTGTAACTCCCGAGCGTTATCGTCGGTTCCATAGACCAGGGTAACGAATCGCTTGACTTCTTCATTGATGTCATAACCGGCATCTGCCATCTGATTTCGTTTATCAACCCTTGCTGCTTCGCCAGCACACAACACCGAATTAACCCAAAGATCAGTATCAGTAAAGGGCAGGAACGCAACATCGCCTGTGACATTTACTTCTCTCGTTACCGTGTCAGAAACGACGCAATGAAGGCCTGCGGCCTGAGCTTCAATTACGACATTTGGCATGCCCTCATATAATGATGGCAGAACGAAAACATCGAATGCAGACAATAAAGCCGGGATATCAGAGCGCAGGCCAGTAAAAATGATATTAGAAAGTACTCCCAAAACTTTTGCTTTCTCACGAATATTGTGCTCAAGCTCACCCATGCCCACCAACACGAGACGGGCGTCAGATCTTTGTTTTAGTAATTCAGCAAATACTTTAAGGAGGAATTCATGGTTCTTCTGAGCAGTAAAGCGCCCAACATGTCCAACAACAAGAGAATTGTCGTTTAAACCGAGTTCATTGCGAATTGACCTACGCATTTCAAGAGAAAACTGATATTGATTAAGATCAAGAGCATTGTGAAGATATCGAACTTCACCTCGCCTAATGGCTTTAGGACCAAAAGCATATTCGGCAGCAAGTTCAGAAGGTGCAATCTTTACATCTGCAATTGAGGTCAAAGGTCGGCGAATAGCTTTCTGAATAAACTGACCAATAACGCCCTTGCCGTCACTGGCGTTACTTGAACGCATAAAAAGTCGAGATGCACCCGCTTTCTTGGCAACCCAGAGATCTATTGCTGAAAGTGCATCCGATCCAATACGAAGCACGTTGGGGCATCCATCATCACGAACTGCAAGTGTGAGCTCGCGTCGGTAGGCAGAAAAATCTTTCGTTTTACGAGTGATTCTAAAAACTCTGCCTCCAAGGCGTTCGATTTCGTCTTCGTAATAGCCTCGCTTATCGCCGGAAACAACAAAGTCCATCTGATAACGCGTTCGATCTAGCTGTCGATACATCTTCATTAAGAATGTTTCAGCACCACCTGTGTCCATATTCGACACAATGCAGAGCAGTCGCTGAGGTTTATTGTTTGTGCACATCGAAATTGCTTTCAACAAGAAGCTTGAATGTCCTCAAGCCCGTTTCGTACGAGTAGTCGTGCCCCTTGTGAAGGCAAGATTTTTTCATTTCAAGCAGCTGCTTGGGCAGCCTGGGATTAAGTAGGATATCCAGCAACGCCTCACGATTGCAGAATTCATACGTCAAGCCCGTTTCGCCTTCTTTGACCATCTCGGCATAACTTGGCCATTGCGACGCAATTACGGGGATACCGGCACAGTAAGCATCGACCACGGTGCCTGGGACGCCTTCGCCCGGGTACCTCGTTGGAAAGGCCAATGCGAGGTACCCGTTAAGGACAGACGTGCTCTCTCCTGCAGGCGCTACGCCCTTGTAGGCAACTTCAGAGATGTCACAGCCGGCCATCAGTGAATCGAAGTGCTCCTTGTACTCGGGCAGCACATTTCCGTAAATATCGAGTTTGAAGGCGATACGACCAAGACGGCCGTTCGCCTCGCGAACGGCCCACACGACATCATCGATACCCTTGTCCTCATAGATACGGGAGAAAATTGCTAAAGGCCATGGCTCACTGGACGGCCGCTCAAGCTCGGAGGACTCCAGCAAAGGCAGACGCTTGTAGTTATATACAACAAGCACGTTGTCGAAGCCTTGCTCGATGAGCAGATCTTTAACTCGGTCGGACTCAACGAGTATCGCATCGAATGATTTGAGGTTCTTAGTGAGGAAAGACTGTCCAGCGATAAACTCGGCGAGCCACCCACCGACAACCGAGTACACGGCTTTGCAGCCATATCGATTTCGCAGGAAAACGAGCAACGGTGCGAAGACCTTCACCCCGTTGTGCGCCGGGAGCATAACGAGGACGTCCGCGAACTTCGCGAGCTCGATACATTCGCGCAGAAGGGCAAAGGGATGCTTCTGCCATCCACGTGTGTCGACAAAGCGGACATTCTCATTCCCGCAGACATCGCGTAGCAGCTCACGGACCGTACGAGTCTTCACGATCTGGCCGTCCGCCATGTCAAGCCCCTCGGCGAAGTGACCGATAATGCCCACCCTTTTTATGTGTCTAATCATTTCCATCTATAGAAAGCCTTGCCTCGCATGTTCAGTCACAGTTGTTAACGTACTTCATCTTCTTGTACGCACCAAAAACCAGATTTATGAATGTTCTCCAGCAAGCGAGCGAAGCGCACATGCCCTCGCCCTCGTGCCAAAGTACGTAGAGATGAGCGACCTGGCCCCTAAATCCAACGCCGTGCGAAACGGATGAGGTTCTCACCCGATATCGCCCGAGAACCTCGGGCAGCAGCAGACAGTCCGCATTGGCAGAAACCTTCAGCCACATGGCGTAGTCGTTGTGCTTCTTCAGGTCCGCAATCTGCACCACGCCAATCTTCCGCCTGTCGTACATCACGGTCAGGCAACCCGGCCAGCAGAAGCGGCGCATGCCAGCGCGCGTTATGCGCTTCGGACCCGAGTAGCGACGCCCCAGAGATCTTCCGCCCTCGTCAATCGTCTCATACTCCGTGTACGAGAAGCTGCAGCCGTTTTTGCTCATGAACGCCAGTTGCTTCTTGAGCTTCTCCGGCTTCCAAAGGTCATCGCTGTCCAGAAAGGCAATCCAATCGCCCTTAGCCTCTCGAAGCGCGCGGTTACGCGAGCACGCTGCGCCCGAATTGAGCTCATTTGAGAAAACGTGGATTCGCGGGTCATCCTTGGCTATAGCCTCGGCGATGGCGACGGTACCGTCCTTAGAGCAGTCGTCAACGACTAGCAACTCCCAATCGCCATATGTCTGCAACTGCACGCTTTTTATACTCTCCGCGATAAAGCGTTCAGAGTTGTACGATGGCATCACGATGGATACAAGGCCGAACGCATTGACGCCTTCGCTCACAGGATCACGACCGTTTCGTCCAATAATTTCTTTGCCTGCGCTTGCAGGTCGTCGTACTTCTCACGCGTCACGTGCTTCATAGCGAGCAAGTAATCGCCGTAATCGGCGGCGGTAGCCATTCCGTCCTCGGTAATGCCCTCCTGTTTCACGAAGGCTTTGGCAAGGGTCTTGAAGAAAATGGCGACATCACCCGCGAACGTGATGTGCTCGATATAGTCCAGGTCGTAGGCTAGCTTGTCATCCCAGGCAATTGCATTGCGCCCGTTCACCTGAGCAAGACCAGAAAGGCCGGGGCGCACACAATGGCGCCGGCGCTGTTCTGGTGTCATAAATACCATATCGCGAACCAGCTGAGGCCTCGGTCCGATGATGGCCATCTCTCCAAGTACGATATTGAACACCTCTGGCAGCTCGTCTAGACTTGTCGCACGCAATGCCTTGCCAAACTTTGTCAGACGCATCTCGTCAGGCAAAAGATTGCCGTTTTCATCACGCTCGTCGGTCATCGAACGAAACTTATAAAGGTTAAAGATTTTCTCGTCCTTACCCGGACGTGGTTGCCTGAACAGCACTGGACTACCGAGCTTGAATCGCACCAGCAGAGCGACAATAGCCAGTACCCACCAGAATAAAATCAAAAGTATGAGTGAAAGGCAAAGATCTATTGCTCGCTTACCATATCGCTGATAGAACGTCTCGTTACCAAGTCTACTCAAAACAACGCCTAATCACTTCGATGATTACGTCCTGCTGCTCGGGAGTCATCTTGTTGTCGGAGGGTAGGCAGAGACCACGATGGAAGATGTCGGCGCCAACATCCAAAGGCAAGCCATCTGCACCCGTTGCACCGCCGGAAATATACGCATTGGTCTTAGCTCGGCCATTGCCCTCGCGAGTCACGAAAGCATTCATGCGATAAATAGGCTGCATGTGCATGGGCTTCCAAATGGGGCGGCCCTCGGCATTGATGGCGGCAATGGCCTCAAGAATTTCGGTGGGGCAGCTTTTTCCGGGCTCGCTTACGTAAAGAGCCTCACTTTCGCCACGAACCTGCTTACACATCGCGTTGGCATCAATCAGCATGCAGGAAAGCCAAAAATTCGGCTCGCAAACGCTGGGATTATAGGGGTTCATGCTTACCGGCAGACCCTTGAAGCCCTCTTTGTAACGCATGTAAATAGCCTTCTTTTGGGCAATATGCTCCTCCAGATACGGAATCTGGCCACGCACGACACCGGCAATTACATTGCTCATGCGATAGTTATAGCCAAGCTCCTCATGCTGGTACCAGGGAGCGGCTTCGCGTGACTGGGTCGACCATTTGCGAGTTTTATTAGCTGCCTCTTTGCTATCAGTTAAAAGCATGCCACCAGCGGAACCGGTAATGATCTTATTGCCGTTAAAGCTAATGGCGCTGATGTCACCAAACGTACCAGTCTGACGACCCTTATACGTGGCGCCAAGTGACTCAGCAGCATCCTCAACAAGGACAGCCCCGTGCGCATCGCAAATTGAACGAAGCTCTTCGACTTTGCCAGGCGTTCCGTAAAGATGCGCCGCCACAACGACCTTTGCAGTCGGATGCAGTTCGAAGGCCTTTTCAAGAGCGACGGGATCCATATTCCAAGTGTCACGCTCGGTATCGATAAATACAGGAACACCGCCCTCGTAAACAACTGGGTTCACCGTAGCGTCGAACGTCATATCGCTGCAAAGGACCTCATCACCGGGCTTAATTCCAGCGAGCTTCATGGCAAGATGCAGCGCAGAAGTACCGCAAGAAAGGGCAACGGCATAGCCGCAACCAATCTTTTCGGCCATCTGGCGTTCGACTTCGTTGATATTCTCCCCTACCGTCGACATCCAGTTGGTCTCATATGCCTCGGTAATGTATTTGAGCTCTTCGCCGTGCATGGTCGGCGAGCTTAGCCATACCTTTTTCTCAAAGGGCTTGATATCCATCGTGACTCCTTATCCCTAATCGTTAAACTGTGGATGATATGTAGGTACAACCTCAGCGAGCACAGACTTAACCGTGTCGTTTTCCTTGTCGAGGCAGTCTTGAAGCTTCTCGAGCTTGTCTTTGATCTCTTCCATCTTGTCGGCCTCGGCTGTGGAAATGCGAATCTCGGAATGCTCGGTAGGCAGGAGCTGCTCGTTGTCCATAAGGAGCTCCTCATACATCTTTTCGCCAGGACGTAGGCCGACTTCTTTGATCTGGATATCTTTGCCAGGCTTAAGACCGCTCAGCGTAATAAGGTTGATGGCAAGGTCATAAATCTTGACCGGCTCACCCATGTCCAGTACAAAAATCTCGCCACCATGCGCCAAAGCGCCTGCAGTTATGACAAGCTTGCTGGCCTCCGGGATGGTCATGAAGTAACGAGTGATGTCCTTGTGCGTAATGGTGATAGGGCCACCCTCACGAAGCTGGCGCTTAAACAGCGGGATGACCGATCCGTGACTACCCAGAACATTGCCAAAGCGAACAGCCGTAAAGATGGTCTTGCTGTTTGCCGCGTAATACTGAACGATCATCTCGTCCATACGCTTGGTGGCGCCCATTACATTTGTTGGATTAACGGCCTTATCGGTAGAAATCTGCACGTAGTGGCTGCACTGGAACTTGTCGGCAAGACGTACGACGTTGAGCGTGCCAAAAACGTTATTCTCGATTGCCTCGCGGGCGTTGTGTTCCATAAGGGGAACGTGCTTGTGGGCTGCCGCGTGGAAAACAACTTGAGGATGGTACTTCTCAAAAACCTTGGTAATCGCTGGGAGATGCGTAATGGAGCCGATATAGACTTGAATATCAGTGCCTTGATCATGAGCGGTCTTGATGATGTCGTGATACAGCTCGTAGGTAGTGTTCTCGTAAATGTCGAACAACACGATTTGCGCAGGCTTAGCCGGAAGCAGCTGGCGTACAAGCTCTGAGCCAATAGATCCGCCGCCGCCCGTGACTAAAATGCGCTTACCGGTAACGTAACCCATCTGGTTAAGATCAAGCGACTTCTCCTCGCGAGAAAGCAAGTCGCTGATCTCGACCTCACGAAGGGCAACCCTGCCTACACCATCCTGCGGAATATCGCGGACATTGGGGAGCGTAAGGACCCTAAGACCCGTCTTCATGCACAGGTCATAGATACGCTGACGCTCTTCATGCGTGGCGCTCGGAATTGCCACGACAATCTGCTCCGCTTCACAATCGTGCGCAATAGTAGGGATATCGGCGCAAGTACCGCAGACCTTTACGTCATGAATACGCTGGTTTTGCTTATTGGGGTCATCGTCAACAACGGCAACCGGATCACCGATCATATCAGGGTCTCCGTTGAGCATACGTTTGATGGAGAGAGAGCCGGTCTCCCCTGCTCCTACGATGAGCGTACGCGGGAGATGCGCATCGGAATTGCTTTTAAAGCGCCAGAGCTGGCTACCATATATTGCACGTATGGCAAAACGGCCGCCACCGCAAATAATGAGGACGACAGCCCATGCCATAACGTCCTCACGAAGGGTCATGCCCTTGCCAAATAACACGTTAAAGATAACATCGCCAATAACTGAGCTTACCGTTACAGCAGCAACAATACGTCCAGCCTCGGAAATGCTTGCATAGCGCCACAAGCTGCTATACATATGGAAGAACCAAAAGACGACAACGTTAACAAGCGCAAGAACAAGAATAGCCGGACATGCACCGGCTGCCCCGCTGAGCGTCGCCCAATGCTGCGTTCCCCATGATGCGACAAACACGGCAATAAAAGTTGCCACAATGTCATATGCCATCAACGCATACGGTTCAAACGCACTCAGCTTCCCTTTTTGCTTTGCGCTCTTAGATTTGGTGTTCAAAATAAGTTCTTCTCTTCCCTATTGATCCCGTTATCCCCGCCTCGGGGATCCCCCTTGCTCCGTTAAACAGCCGCCAGCAGCTAGGCAATCGCCTTTTTAAGGTTTCGCATTACGCGCTGCTCAGCCGAAAGCACGGCAAGGCCAACGCGCGTAGTTACGCGTCGGCCGCACAGATCGAGCTCCAAATAAGCAGTGCTCTTGCGTCTGTTAATGTTTTTGATGAGGCCCTCGTGGCCCAGCAACGGACCTGCCGTCACTACAACCTGGTCGCCGTCTTTTAGTGCCTCGCTCATGGGCACTACGCGGTCTCCCTTATGCGTAAAGCCGCCAATAAGCTGGACCTCTTCTTTTGCCAACGGCACAAACTGACCGTCCTGGGCAAGCACCCGGGCAAAGTCGTCCATACGCAGCAGATACTGTTGCACGGTGCGGGGATCTGCCGTATCGCAGATAAGGTAACCGGGAAAGAGCGGCTTGGTCGTATCGACCCATTCGCCGCGCATCTTGATCTCGGTCTGAAATTGGGGATAAAAGAGCTCCTGCATGGCACCAGCCGGCACCATACGCTCGATGCGCTCGCGCATTACGTCTTCGCGGCCGTTAATGACCTGGATCACATACCACACGAGCACCACCCCCTTGCTGTCTTACGTGTGGCTCACGGGGTTTGGGTATGGCTTCGCCAGGGCGCTTGTGCGCGAAGGCGCTCCATATTCAAACCCTGAGCCCAGTCAGACAAGCACGTGGCTCTGCCCCACCGTGAACGGTATGTATGAGTGCAGTTGCTAGAGACGCGGACGTGTATCGCAAAAATGACCGCGACTCCAGCTGGCTGCGTGCGAACCAGTGAAGCGGGGACAAAACTGGACCGCACGCAAACAGCTGCAAAACTGTTTCGCATTGGCATACAAGCTATTAATTGCACCATGGAATTACCCAAAGCAAATAAATAACGTCGCATGACTTCTTTATTGGAGCTCGTGGTGTTTCGGACACCGCCGTTACGGCCGGATGCTGATCGACCCTGCGCTTTGTGACTTGCTGAAGCCGTGAGCACAGTTGAACTCATGTAACGTTAGGTATCCTAGCACAAACTGTTAGCGAAACTGATTTGGGCTGCGTTGGACAGCATATCGTTCATTTGACGTGCTTAAGGGGGCTGTTTTGGGATGTTGTTCACGTTGGCGCAGGTTATTGGGGTGCTGGCGTTTATTGGGAGCGTTCCTGAAGCCCAAATGGAGCAGCAAGCTGCACTGGTAATTGCGTTTGACTAACAAACTATGTACAGACAAGGGGAATAAATTGTGCAACTTTTTGTTGGCGTGGTTGGTATTTGTGGCGTGTGGTGTTTTGGCATAAAAAAGGCCTTCGGGATTCCGAAAGCCTTTACATTCACGATGGTGGAGACGAGGGGGATCGAACCCCTGACCTCTTGACTGCCAGTCAAGCGCTCTCCCAGCTGAGCTACGCCCCCGTGACACGGTAGTACTATAGGGGAAGACTTTCTTTGATGCAAGGACTTTTTTGGGGTTGAATCTCTTACTTACGGGTTTTCCTGGGACGGGGCAGAAATAATCACTCTTCGAGCGCTTATTTCTATCCACCGTCCCGATAAAACCCTGATGCGATAGACCTTACTTGTAGAGGTAGGCGATGGCGGTGCCGGTGTGGACTTGGATTGTGGCTGTTGACTTGACGACGTTGCTGATGCCCGTGTCGGCTAGCAGGGCTAAGGGGCTGTGGTCTAGTTCCCATTCTAGGCATTGTTCACTTATCTCTGTGTTGGGAGCGATGGCGATGATGGAGAAAGTTTTGCCCTCGGCGCCCTCGATGGTCCAGGTCTCGTCCTGGTGCAGGATTCTGGCCGTGACTTCGTCTTCTTCGATCCAGACGGGGGCGTCCGCATAGCCTGCCAGTAGCCCTAACACAGACAGGGCCATTTCCGGGCGACCACCGGTGGCGCAGGTCGCAACCACTTCGGCACCCGGCCAGCGACGGCGGACGGAATCGAGCGCCAGCGCCAGGTCTGTATAGTCCTTGTAGGGGTCGTGGCGCTCTACCTCAAAGGCTTCGGCGGCATCGACCAGAGCGCGTCCCTCATCGCTAACGGTATCGGCATCGCCCACGTAGACGTCGCAGCACAGTCCGGCGCCCAGCAGCGCGTCGAGCCCACGGTCCACGGCGGCAACGTGGTCGCACTCTCCCGCCAGCTGGCGAAGCAGATCCGCGCTCGCCACCACCGGCGAGCCGCAAACCACTAATACTTTGCAAGCCACGGCACTCGCCTAGCCCTCAAACGAAAGCACGCGGGCCAGTTCAAGGTCCCCATAGCTGTCGATAAAAATGTCGCAGTTGGTACGCACCTCGTCGCGCTCCATGCGTCCGTGTGGGTCATAGACGCCCACGCGCTTAAAGCCTGCAGCGCCAGAGCTCTTAAGGCCAAAGACCGCGTCCTCAAACACCCACGCGCGCTCAAACTTGCACCCATGGCGCTCCTCCAGGCGGCGCAGCGCCAGCTCGTACACATCGGGGAACTGCTTGGAGCGTCCTGCCTCACCCGTCGTGGTAACAAACTCCATGTAAGCGTCGAGCCCCGCACCTGCGAGCGCAGACTGCACCAGCTCGGCCGGAGTGGACGTAGCCACGCACATGGCAATACCCGCCGCCTTCGCCTGCTCCAAAAATGCCAGGAGCCCGTCGCGCGGCGGCACCTTGGAGTAGCCATCGATCAGGATGTCGCTCAGCTCACGGTAGAGCTCCTCACCATTTGCGCCAATGCCCCAGGTGTCGTGGTAGGCCTGGCACTCATCCTCCAACGACAAATGCTCAAACTGGGCAAAATCGTCGACCGTCACGTCAATCCCGTGACGGTGCAATAACTCAGGCTGGGCATAGGCCCATACGGGGGTGCTATTTACCAGCGTGCCATCGCAATCAAAAATAAAAGCAACCTTGGGAGCGGCGGTACGGGACATAAACGAACCTTTCGATATCAAATGGTAAACATCCTGCTAAAAACGTTTTACCAAACGTCAGCCAAACAATTTTGAAACCCAAATTGGTAAAACTGTCAAGAGTTTTACCACGTCAAATCTGCCAGTGGTATAAACATGTCGCTTACCGATTAAACGCCCGCGCAAATCCGCTTTCGTCCATAAAACTAACGCACAGGTGTTATCGTAGTTTCTGCCGAAAGTTCCACCGAGCACGCGAGGTGGAACGAATCACAGAAACTTCGCCGTCCCTTCGATTCGTGCAGCCTTGGACCTTTCGCATCTAGTCACCAAGGCAACACGCTGCCGCGTCATGATGGGATCAAACGTGAGCGATACAAAGCTAAAGCCAACGGCTAAAAAGCCCGCAACCCGCAAACCGGCTCCGCACGCACCGGAGCTCACCAAGGACGATGTCTATCTGTTTGGCATCGGCACGTGGGAGCGCAGCTGGGAAAAGATGGGCGCGCATCCCGACACGCAGCAGCGCACGCGCGGTTGGCGCTTTTGCGTTTGGGCGCCCGACGTAAAGAGCGTCCATGTCATTGGCGAATTTAACGACTGGGATGAACAAGCCAACCCGCTGGTGCCCGTACATACGAGCGCTATTTGGGAAGGCTTTATTCCCGGTGCCGAGCAGGGCCAGCTCTATAAGTACCTTATCGAGACCAACGAGGGCGAAAAGCTCTACAAGGCCGATCCGTATGCCTTTAAGGCCGAGTGCCCTCCGGGTACCGCCAGCGTGCTGTGGACCCTCGATGGCTATAAGTGGAACGACGCCGCATGGCTCAAGCGCCGCGCCGGCCACAACCACATGTCGCAGCCGCTCAACATCTACGAGGTGCATATTGGCTCGTGGAAGCGACACGGCGACGCGCCGCAGGGCGAGCCGGACGAGTACGGCAACTACCCTGGTCCCATGGATCCCTTCCCCGCGCAGCGCGGCGAGTTCTACACCTACGACGACCTGTCGGTGGAGCTCGTGGACTACGTGCGCGATATGGGCTACACGCATATCGAGGTCATGCCGCTTATGGAGCATCCCTTCGATGGCTCCTGGGGCTACCAGACGACCGGCTACTATGCCGCCACGTCGCGCTACGGCAACCCGCAGCAGCTCATGCACTTTATCGATGCGTGCCACGAGGCGGGCATCGGCGTGATCATGGACTGGGTACCCGGCGGTTTTTGCGCCGACTCCCACGGCCTTGCCACCTTTAACGGGCACATGCTGTTTGAGCACGAGATTCACCCCAACTGGGGCACGCACAAGTTCGACTTCGCCCGCGGCGAGGTCCGCTCCTTCCTGGTTTCTAACGTGCTGTATTGGCTCGAGAACTTCCACGTTGACGGCATTCGCATGGACGGCGTGTCCAGCATGCTGTACCTCAACTTTGGCATCGACGATCCCGGCCAAAAGAAGTTCAACAAGTACGGAACCGAGGAGGACCTGGACGCCAGCGCGTTTATCCGCCAGGTCAACTGCGCCGTGGAGGCTCACTTCCCTGACGTGATGATGATGGCCGAGGAGTCCACCGCGTGGCCGCTCGTGACCTACCCGCCGCAGGACGGCGGCCTGGGCTTCCACTACAAGTGGGATATGGGCTGGATGAACGACACCCTGCACTACATGCAAACCGATTTTCCGTGGCGCCCCGGCAACCACGGCCTGCTTACGTTCTCCATCATGTACGCCTTTACCGAGAACTTTATTTGCCCACTCAGCCACGATGAGGTCGTGCACGGCAAGTGCTCGCTGATCGGCCGCATGCCGGGCGACTGGTGGCGCCAGTTTGCCGGTCTGCGCACGCTAGCCTTCTACCAGATGACGCACCCCGGTGCCAAGCTCAACTTTATGGGCAACGAGATCGGCCAGTTTATTGAGTGGCGCTACTACGAGTCCATCCAGTGGTTCCTGACCGAGGAGTACGAGACCCACCGTCATCATCAGGCGTTTATCAAGGCGCTCAACCACCTGTACACCGCCGAGCCCGCCCTGTACGAGCGCGGCTACACCGACGACGGCTTTACCTGGATTGATGCGGATAATTCCAAGCAGTCCATCGTGAGCTTTGTGCGCCAGGGTGAGGACGTCGATGACGACCTGGTGATCCTGATTAACTTTGACCCGGCGAGCTACGAGAGCTTCCGCGTGGGCGTGCCGCGCGAGGGTGACTGGGAGGTCATCTTCGATTCCGACCGTCCCGAGTTTGGCGGCAGCGGCTATGCCGGCGAGGAGCCCTACACCTGCTCGAGCGAGCCCTATCCCTGGAACGGGCAGATGGACTCCATCGAGATCAAGGTGCCCGGTCTGGCAGGCGTGGTGCTTAAGCGCCGCGGTCCCAGCAGCTACAAGCCGCCCGTGGTCGAGGAGCCCAAGAAGGCGACACGTAAGCGTGCGTCTTCGGTGAAGCCCAAGGTCGCGGCTGCTAAGAAGGCTCCGGCTAAAACGAAGGCTGCCAAGCCCGCTGCCAAGGCTTCGGCCAAGTCCACCACGGCCAAGAAGGCAGCCACCAAAAAGGCTGCTCCCAAGGCCAAGGCAGCTGCTGTTAAGGCTCCTGCCAAGAAAGCGTAACAAAGGTGTTACCACTGTAATTACCCGCCCCGCGGGGGCGTAGGATACAAGTCATAACCGTTCCGGGAGAAACATCCCCGGGGGAAAGGAACGTATGAATAAGATCTTCGACAACAAGCAGGAGTTTACCGAGCTCTATCGCGATGCCGTCATGAGCATCAGTGGCAAGAGCATCGAGGCCGCCAGCGACCTCGATCGCTTTAACGCCCTGGCCAAGCTCGTGGCCGAGAAGGCACGCACCGTTGCCACCAAGAGTGACGCCCGTGCAGCCGCCGAGGGCAAAAAGCGCGTGTACTACTTCTCGATCGAGTTTTTGATCGGTCGCCTGCTCGACAACTACCTGCTCAACTTTGGCGTTCGCGACATGGTCGCCGAGGCACTCGACGACATGGGCTTTGACCTGTCTGTCATCGAGAATCAGGAGCCCGATCCGGCACTGGGCAACGGTGGCCTGGGCCGTCTGGCCGCATGCTTCCTGGATTCCATGGCAGCCGAGGGCATTGCCGGCTACGGCAACGGCATGCGCTACCGCTACGGCCTGTTTAAGCAGGAGATCGTCAACGGCAGCCAGGTCGAGGCCACAGACGAGTGGCTCACCCATGGCTATCCCTGGGAGGTCCGTCGTCAGGACAAGGCCGTGACCATTAAGTTCGGCGGCCGCGTCGAGGGCTTTGAGGAGAACGGCCGTACGTTCTACCGCACAGTGGACACGCAGGACATCCTGGCCGTCCCCTATGACATCCCCGTGGTGGGCTATGCCGGCGAGACCGTCAACAAGCTGCGCGTCTGGGCTGCCGAGCCGGTCGAGGAGCACTTCGATCTGGAGGCCTTCAACCGCGGCGACTACGCCCTGGCCGATGCCGAGCGAGCCGAGGCCGAGGCCATCAGCGCCATCCTCTATCCCAACGACGCCGGTGAGCACGGCCGTCTGCTGCGCCTGAAGCAGGAGTACCTGTTTGTCTCGGCCGGTATCTACAGCCTGCTCGACACCTTTGAGAAGGAGCACGGCGCGAACTGGGAGCTGCTGCCGCAGTTTGTGGCCATCCATACTAACGATACCCACCCCGCCATGTGTGGCCCCGAGCTCATGCGCATCCTCATCGACGAGAAGAAGCTCGAGTGGGACGACGCCTGGAACATCGTGACGCAGGTCGTGAGCTACACCAACCACACCATCCTGCCCGAGGCTCTGGAGAAGTGGCCCATCGGCACGTTCTCCAAGCTCCTCCCCCGCGTGTACCAGATCATCGACGAGATCAGCCGTCGTTGGCACGAGTCGTTCGACACCACGCAGGAGGGCTGGCAGGAGCGTCTGCGCCAGACCGCCATTCTGTGGGACGGCGAGATTCGCATGGCCAACCTGTCTGTGATCTGCAGCCACAGCGTCAACGGCGTGGCAAAGATTCACTCCGACATCATCAAGAACATCGTGCTCAAGGACTTCTATGCCCTGACGCCCGAAAAGTTCAACAACAAGACCAACGGCATCTCGCACCGTCGTTTCTTTGCCGAGGCCAACCCCACCTATGCCAAGCTCGTGACCGAGGCCATTGGCGACGGCTGGCTCAAGGACGCCTTTGAGCTGGAAAAGCTCAAGGAGTTCCAGAACGACACCGAGTTCCTGAAGGCCGTGGGTGCCTCCAAGCGAGCCAACAAGGAGCGTCTGGCCGCCTACGTTAAGGCCGAAACCGGTCTGGTCATTGACCCCAACACCGTCTTCGACGTTCAGGTAAAGCGCTTCCACGCCTACAAGCGCCAGCTCATGAACATCATGAAGGTGATGGACATCTACAACCGTCGCATCGCGGATCCCAACTTCCACGTGACGCCGACGACCTTCATCTTTAGCGGCAAGGCTGCGTCGAGCTACACCTTTGCCAAGGAGACCATCCGCCTCATTAACTCCGTGGCCGACGTCATCAACAACGACCCGCGCGTCAACGAGGTCATGAAGGTCTGCTTTATCCCCAACTTCCGCGTGAGCAACGCCCAGCTTATCTACCCTGCCGCCGAGATCTCGGAGCAGATCTCCACGGCCGGCAAGGAGGCTTCGGGCACGTCCAACATGAAGCTCATGATGAACGGCGCCATTACGCTGGGCACCCTCGACGGCGCCAACATCGAGATTGCCGACCTGGCTGGACGCGAGAACGAGGCCATCTTTGGCCTGACCGCCCCCGAGGTCGAGCAGCTCTGGGCATCCAACAGCTACTTTGCGTGGGATACCCTCAACGGCGACCGCGAGCGTCTGGGCCGCGTGATGGACGAGCTCAAGGACAACACCTTTGCGGGCCTTTCGGGCAACTTCGAGAGCATTTACAACGAGCTCATGAACAACAACGACCCCGACCTGGTCATGGCCGATTTCCGCAGCTACGTCGACGCATGGGAGAAGCTTACGGGCAGCTACGGCGACCAGGAGACCTGGAACCGTAAGGCGCTGCTCAACACCGCCTCGAGCGGCTGGTTCTCGAGCGACCGCACCATTCGCGAGTACCGCGACGAGATCTGGCACGCGTAAAGGCGCGCGAGTTCCCTTATGCCAGCACGGCATTACTCGACGGGCGCGCCCGAGCGCCGCGCCCGTCGCTAATGGGTTAGAAACATCGATGACAGAAGGAGAAATCGATGAGTAAGAAAGAATGCATCGCGATGCTCCTCGCAGGAGGACAGGGCAGCCGATTGGGGGCACTCACCCAAAAGATCGCCAAGCCGGCGGTTAGCTTTGGTGGTAAGTTCCGCATTATCGACTTCTCGCTTTCCAACTGCTCCAACTCGGGCATCGACACGGTGGGCGTTCTGACGCAGTACCGCCCCTACCTGCTGCATGCGTATGTGGGCTCCGGCGAGGCTTGGGATCTGGACAGCCGTGACGGCGGCGTGTCGATCCTGCCGCCGTACGAGACGCAGACCGGCGGCGCCTGGTATGCGGGCACGGCCGACGCCATTACGCAGAACCTCGACTACATCAAGGCCAACGACCCCAAGTACGTCCTAATTCTGTCTGGCGATCACCTGTATCGCATGGACTACCGCAAGATGCTCAAGACGCACATTGAGAACAACGCCGACCTCACGGTGAGCGTTATGCCCGTGCCGTGGGAGGAGGCCAGCCGTTTTGGCATCCTGACCACCGACCCCGAGGACGGCCGCATCACCAAGTTCACCGAGAAGCCCGATAAGCCCGATTCGAACCTCGCTTCCATGGGCATCTACATTTTCTCGGCCGACGTGCTGATCGAGGCGCTCGAGGAGGACGCTCTGGACCAGCGCTCGAGCCACGACTTTGGCAAGGACATCATCCCCAAGCTGCTCGGCGAGAACAAGCGCCTGTACAGCTACGAGTTCCACGGCTTTTGGAAGGACGTCGGCACCATCGCCAGCTTCCACGAGACCTCGATGGACCTGCTGGGCAACAACCCCGAGTTCGATCTGTTTGACAAGCACTTCCCCATCATGTCCAACATCACCACGCGTCCGCCGCACTACATTGGACCGGACGGTCGTCTGGACGACTGCCTGGTCTCCAACGGCTGCAAGATCTACGGCACCGCTCGCCACTCGATCCTTTCGACCGATGTCATCATCGAGGAGCGCGCCGTGGTCGAGGACTCCGTGCTGCTGCCGGGTGCGCACGTTAAGAGCGGCGCGCACATCTGCCGCGCTATTTTGGGCGAGAACTCCACGGTCGAAGAGGGCGTGAAGCTCGGCTCTGTCGATACCACCAAGGATACGGCCGTCGTTGGAAATGACGTCGTTATCGGGAAGGGGGAATGATCCGATGATCAATCGCAAGGCCATCGGTTATATCACCGCTAACTACTCTTCGACCTACGGCAGCGTGCTGCTCAAGGACCGCCCCATCGCGTCCGTTCCGTTTTTGGGCCGCTACCGCCTGATCGACTTTCCGCTGTCCAACATGATGAATGCCGGCATCAAGACCGTCGGCGTCGTCATGCCGGGTAACTACCGCTCGCTGATCGACCACGTGGGCTCGGGCAAGGACTGGGGCCTGGACCGCAAGAAGGGCGGCCTGTTCATGGTGCCCGGCAACGCCTATGGCACCACCAAGGGCGGTATGCGCTTCCTGCTGCGCGACATCATCTCCAACAAGACGCTGTTCCAACGCTCGGACAAGCCCTACGTTGTGATGATGGGCACCAACATCATCTTTAACATGGACCTCAACACCATCATCGAGGCGCACGAGAACTCCGGCGCCCAGATGACCGTGGTGTACTGCAAGGCCACGCGCAACGTCGATGACGAGACCAAGTTGCAGATCAACGAGAACGGCCGCCTGACGGGCGTGAGCGCCGGCGTCGTGTACGGCGACAACGCGTCTATGGACTGCTGCATCGTCAACCGCGAGACACTGCTCGAGATCATCGACCACTACCAGGCCGCTGACTATCTGGACCTGCTCGAGGCACTCCAGGGCGACTTTGGCAACATCGACGTTTGCAGCTACGAATACAAGGGCGAGGTCGTGGGCGTGTTTAGCGAGAAGTCGCTGTATCGCCGCAGCATGGACCTGCTCGACCAGACCGTGGCCGACCAGCTCTTTGACCCCGAGCGCCCGATCCTGACCAAGGCTCACGACGTGCCGCCTTCGCGCTATGCGACCGGTAGCCACGCGTGCAACTCGATCATCTCGGCCGGCTGCATCATCAAGGGCACCGTGCGCAACTCGATCCTGTCGCGCGGCGTCGTGGTCGAGGAAGGCGCTTCGGTGACCAACTCGATCATCAACCAGAGTTGCATCATCAAGAGTGGCGCCCGCGTTGAGAACGCCATCCTGGACAAGAACAACGTGGTTCCCACCAACACCGAGCTTCGCGGCACGCCCGAGAACATCCTGGTGCTGGGCAAGGCTCCGTTAACTTCCGATAACACCATCGTACGTTAACGTTGGCACTGCAACATCGCTCGTAACATGTAGAATAGCCGCCCGGTTAGCGCCAGGCGGCTATTCTCGAATTGCAACATGGGAGACAATATGGCTGATTCCAGCAAAAAGATGCAGATCGTGTTTGCCTCGGCCGAGTGCGCACCGTTTGTGAAGACCGGTGGCCTGGGCGACGTGGCAGGCTCGCTGCCTGCGGCGCTTGTGCGCGCCGGCGCCGAAGTCATCGTGATGGTGCCCAAGTACGCCACCATCAAGGACGAGTACAAGGCGCAGATGGAGCACTTCTCCGATTTTTACGTGAGCCTAGGCTGGCGCAATGAGTACTGCGGTCTCGAGAAGCTCGAGCACGACGGCGTCACCTATATGTTCATAGACAACGAGCGCTACTTTGCGCGCGACTATCCGTACGGCTTCTTTGACGACGGCGAGCGTTTTGCGTTCTTTTCCAAGGCTATCACCGAGAGCCTGCAGCACCTGCCGGCCGGCTTTGAGTGCGACATCCTGCACTGCAACGACTGGCAGACGGCGCTGGCGCCCGTGTTTTTGCGCGAATTCTATCAGGGCCTGCCGCTGTATGACCGCGTTAAGACCGTGTTCTCGATCCACAACGTGGCGTTCCAGGGCCAGTTTAGCGACACCGTGATGGAGGACATCCTGGGTGTGGCGCACATTCCGGCAGCCGCCTCGCAGCTGCGTTGCGACGCTTGCAGCATCAACTACATGCTGGGCGCCCTGCGCTATGCCGACGCCATCACCACGGTGAGCCCCACCTATGCCAACGAGATCCAGACGCCCGAATTTGGCGAGGGCCTGGACGGCGTTCTGCGCGAACGTTCGTACGCGCTGCAGGGCATTTTGAACGGCATTGACGTGGCGGGCTTTGACCCGGCGACCGACAAGCGCATTGCCGCCAACTACACGGTTGAGGACCGTTCCGGCAAGGCTGTGTGCAAGGCCAAGCTGCAGGAAGAGCTGGGGCTCGAGGTTCGCGACGACCGTCCGCTTATGGTCATGGTCACGCGTCTGACGCGCCAGAAGGGCTTGGACCTGGTCATGTACGCGCTCGACCGCATCCTGGCCGGCGGCGTGCAGGTGGCGGTGCTGGGCACCGGCGACCGCGACTACGAGGACGGACTGCGTTACTTCCAGGACAAGTACCCCGGCACCATGGCCGCACGCATCGAGTTCGATCCTGCGCTGTCGCAGCGTATGTATGCCGCCGCCGATATGTTCCTGATGCCTTCGAAGTTTGAGCCCTGCGGCCTGTCGCAGATTATCGCCATGCGCTACGGCACCCTGCCGATTGTTCGCGAGACCGGTGGTCTGAAGGACACTGTGATCCCGTACAACGAGTTTACCGGCGAGGGCACGGGCTTCTCGTTTAGCAACTTTAACGGCGACGAGATGGGCGACGCGGTATTCCGTGCGGCGCGCCTGTTCTGGGATAACCGCGACGCCTGGAACCAGCTGGTCACGCAGGCCATGAGCCAGGACTTTAGCTGGACGCGCTCGGCCGATAAATATCTGGACCTGTACTTCTTTATGCATCCGGAGATTGAGAGGCCGGCGGCTGTTGTCGACGAGCCTGAGGCTGTTGCTGAGCCGGTGGCCGCTGAGCCGGAGCCCAAAGCCAAGGCCGAGGAGAAGCCGGTTGAGGCTGAGCCCGCAAAGGCCGAGCCTGAGGTGAATGCTGAGACTGCTCCTGCGGCAAAGGCAGAGGTCAAGCCTGCCGCGAAGCCTGCCGCCAAGAAGACCACAACCCGCAAGACGACCGCCAAGAAGGCTACGACGACCAAGGCTACCGCGACTAAAACGACGGCTACCAAGGGAACGACCACGCGCAAGCGCACGACCGCCGCTGCCAAGACGGACGCCGAGGCCGAGGCTGCTCCCGAGGTAATGGCTGAGGTCGCTGAGACCAAGCCGGCCGCTAAGGCAGCTACGACCAAGGCAGCCGCAAAGCCGGCCGTCAACGTCGAGGAGACGCCCGCCGAGTCCAAGGCCGAGGCAACCGTCGAGGCCAAGCCGGCCGCCAAGACCACCACGCGCAAGCGCACCCCGACGACGACCAAAAAGACCACGACCAAGGCCGCAGTTACCAAGGCAGAGGCTAAGTCCGCTGCTGCCAAAGTGGAGCCCAAGGCTGAGGTAAAGGCCAAGCCGGCGCCGAAGACCGCTGAGGTCAAGGCCGCCCCGAAGGCAGAGACTAAGCCCGAGCCTGCCAAGGAGACCCCGGTCTCCCCCGCTGTTCCGGCCGAGGAAAAGACTCCGACCAAGAAGACCTCCGTCCGTAAGGCAACGGCCACCCGCAAGCGCCACTAGTCAGGACGATTAAAACTTAATCTAACGCAAAAGAGGGCGCCCCTACCAGGCGCCCTCTTCTTGGTTGAACTTCTGTATTAAAAAGAGGGCCAGTTTACTACGACAAAATGGCTCCAGCCGACCACGGCGGGTAATCTACGAAATTGGCAACGCCTCTACCTGCGGTTTTAATATCACCAAAATGACCGTGGTTGAGATCATCCAATTCATCGTAGTAAACCGAAGTACTTTTGGTTGGCTACAAATAGTATCGGTATAGACGTTTTTAAATATCGCGATAATTTGGGTGGTAAAACGATTTTCTAGGACAACCGTTCGCCGATGGTAAACGGATGTTGTTTATACAGCCTGTGTACAACAGATATACTTACATCCTGTGCGTAAAGCCCATGGCCAGCTGGCCATGATTCTATTGAACTGGACCGTACTATGAGATTGATACACAACAGCCGTCTGCCGCAGTTTCGCACTCCGTTTGGCGCTGTGACCACAGGAACTACCCTTTCGCTCTCCGTGATTCTAGAGGATGCCGATCCCGCGCAGGCAACGCTTACGCTGCGCACCTGGGTCGATGAGATCGGTGAGTCTCTGTATCCCATGACGCACGAAGGTGACGGCATATTTAGCGTAGAGCTTGAGTGCACCGAGCCCTGTCTTATCTGGTACAGCTTTATCTGCAATATCGAAGGCCAGCCCGAGGTCCGCTTGGGCGCACCGCAGGGACGCACCGGCGGCGAGGGTGTAACCTACGACTACGCCGAGGTGCCGTCATTCCAGGTCACCGTCTACAAGCACCGCGAAGTTCGACCCGAGTGGTACGAGCGCGGAATGGTCTACCAGATCTTCCCCGATCGCTATGCCCGCGACGAGCACTGGCGCGAGCGCACGCTGGCCGAGGTCGAAAAACCGCGCAACGGAATCCAGCGCCGGATGGTCGAGGACTGGAACGAGCCGCCCGTTTACGAGCGCGCCGAGGACGGCTCCATCAAGACCTGGGACTTCTACGGCGGATCGCTCAAGGGTATCCAGGAAGACCTGCCTCGCATCGCCGAGCTGGGCTTTACAGCCATCTACCTCAACCCCATTTTTGAAGCCGCGAGCAACCACCGCTACGACACAGCCGATTACACCAAGATCGATCCGATTCTGGGCACTGAGCAGGACTTTACTGAGCTGTGCGAGGCGGCCGAGAAGCTGGGCATTTCCATCATTCTGGACGGTGTGTTCAACCACACGGGCGACGATTCGATCTACTTCAACCGCTACGGCAACTACCCCGGCGTGGGCGCGTGGCAGAGCGAGGATTCGCCGTGGCGCGATGCGTTTTATTTCCACGAGGACGGCTCATACGACTGCTGGTGGGGCGTGGGCAATATGCCCGCCATTAATGAGAGCTCCGAACTGGTACGCGAGCGGCTCCTGGGCAAGGACGGCGTCATTCGAAAATGGCTGCGCGCCGGCGCTCACGGCTGGCGCCTGGATGTGGCCGACGAGCTTTCCGACGATTTCCTAGCCGAGATCAAAAAGGCCGTGCTCGCCGAGAAGCCCGATGCACTGCTGCTCGGCGAGGTCTGGGAAGACGCCTCCAACAAGATCAGCTACGGCCATCTGCGTCGCTATCTGCAAGGCTCCGAGCTCGACTCGGCCATGGATTACCCCTTCCGCGACATGGTCATCGGCTTTTTGATGGGCTACAAGAACGCCTACCAGGCAGCCGAGGATATCGAGACCCTACGCGAGAACTATCCGCGTGAGGCCCTGTCTTGCGCACTTAATCTGCTTTCGAGCCACGACCGTCCGCGCATTATCTCGGTGCTCGGCGGCGGCCCCGACGAGTCACAGCTACCCGAGTGCGAGCGCAGCAAGTGGCGCCTGGACGAGAACTCGATGGGCCTGGCCAAGAGCCGCTTTTGGCTTGCAACGCTCATGCAAATGACGTTCCCGGGCGTTCCCTCAATCTATTACGGTGACGAGTATGGCTTGGAGGGTCTCACCGATCCGGGCAATCGTCGCACCATGCCGACCAAGGAAAACCTGCACGACTTCGATACGTTCGCAATCGTCAAGAACGCATCTGCCGTGCGCCGCGCACTGCCGTTTATGGTTGACGGCGAGATCAAGGCCTTCGCGCTCAACGACGAGGTACTGGCCTATACGCGCACCGGTAAAGACGGTGAGGCCGCGACGGTTATCATCAACCGCAGCCTGCGCAATTCACACCGAGTGACGATCCCGGCGCTCGGCGAATGTGCGAGCGACGTGATTAGCGGCCACGAGTGCGAGATCCACAACGGTACCGTCACGCTCGATCTGTATCCGCTGGGGTCGTCCATCATCTATCACCATGCCGAGCAGCGCCTGCAGGAGCCGCTCGATCACGGTGCGGGTGTTGTGTGCCATATCACATCGGTGCCGACCGACGACGGCAAGCCCGGTACGATCGGCGCACCCACGCGTCGCTTTATCGACCATCTGGCCGCCATGGGTATGCGCTACTGGCAGGTTCTCCCCGTCAACCCCACGGACTTCTTCCGCTCCCCTTACGCCGGTCCTTCGGCCTTTGCAGGCAATATCGACCTGCTACCCGAGAGCCACGAGGAGCTGGCAGCCGACTTTGAGACCTGGAAGGCCCGCGGAGGCGAGGATGCCGATCCGCTGTACACCGCCTTTAAACATCGCAATGCCGATTGGCTCGAGAAATACTGCGTCTATATGGCCGTCAAAAAGAACTTTGAGGGCGAGTCGCGCCACGATTGGCCGGCAGATGTCGCGCGCTACAACGAGCATCTGATTGACGACAAGCGTTTCCACGACGAGGCAGAGCTGCAGGCTTACATGCAGTACCGCTTTGACCTGGCTTGGTGCGAGCTCATGAACTATGCGCACAAGAAAGGCATCGAGGTCATCGGCGATATTCCTATGTACGTGTCCGACGATTCGGCAGACGCGTGGAGCGAACCTGAGAACTTCTGGCTGTCCGATACCGGCAAAGCAATCGAAATTTCTGGCGCGCCGCCCGACAACTTTGCGCCCGAAGGCCAGGTGTGGGGCAACCCGACGTTCCGCTGGGACCACATGAAGCAGAACGGCTATAGCTGGTGGATGGATCGCCTGCGTCGCGCGTTTTCGCTCTACGACCGCGTGCGCCTGGATCACTTCCTGGGCTTCCACAGCTACTTTAGTATCCCCGCGGGCAAGGCTTGCGCCGACGGCCGCTGGCTGGCGGGCCCGGGCAAGGACCTGTTCCAGACTGCCTACGATGAGCTGGGTCCGCTCAACTTTATCGCCGAGGACTTGGGCTATTTGACGCCCGGTGTTCGCGCCATGGCTTCGACCTGCGGTTTCCCCGGCATGGACGTGCTGGAGTTTAGCGATTACGACGTCCGTTGCGGCGTGCACCCCACGCCAGGAAAGATCCTGTACACCTCAACGCACGATACGTCGACGCTGGCCGGTTGGTGCACGCGTTCCTTTGCGGGCGGCGACGAGCCGAGCGGTGTTGAGGTGGCGGCCAAGCTGATGAGCGACGCGCTGGCAAGCGACGCTCCCCTAGTGATGATGCCACTACAGGATATCCTGAGGCTTGGCGACGACGCGCGCATGAACGTTCCGGGCGTTGCCACGGGCAACTGGACTTGGCAGGCTGACGAGGCCGACGTTGCGGCCGCCGAGGGCAAAACCGCACAGCTCCTGCGCAACAACCATAGATTCTGGGGCGAAGCGTGATAAAACCCCCGATATAGGGTACAGTTACAGACGTTTGAATTTTTGCGGGCAGAGTAATCTGCCCGCTTTGTGCTGAAAAGGAAGTATTATGGCGCGCTACGATTACAAGTGCTCGAGCTGCGGCAACGTGTTTGAGGTTGAGCATCCCATGTCCGAGACTCCCGAGGTCGTGTGCCCCAGCTGCGGTGCCCCGGCGGCCAAGACGTTCTCGGCCAGCGGCATTAAATTTGAGGGTAGCGGTTTCTACAACACCGACCAGCGAAGCGGTGGCGCCAGCACCAGCGCCACCAGCGGCTGCTGCGCCAACTGCCCGCATAACCACTAGGAACCAAACAGCCCCGCGACCGACACCGATCGCGGGGCTGCTTCTTTAGCTACCCAAGTTTCCTAATGAGTTGCGGTGAAATAAGGACTGTTTGGCGGGCAGAAGCCGCTATTCAATCCCTATTTCACCGCAACTTAGTCGTTACTTGCGGACCAGCCTGGCGCAGAAGTGGCCGTCGTAGGAGTCGGCGTTTACCGGCACGCTTTGGAAGAGGCCTCGTTCGTTCTGGCGTACGGATACGAGCTTCTTAGCCTGATCGAACTCCGGGAGTTGCAAAATCTGCGCCTCGGAGAGCAGTGCCACGCTAAAGCAGGCACCCTCGGGAGAGGCTAGGAAGGCATCCACGACCTGCGTGTTCTCTTCATCAAAAACCGAGCAGGTGGCATAGATGAGCTCTCCGCCGGCGGCCACGCGCGCAGAAGCCTCCTTAAGCATCGTCAGCTGAAGCTTGGGTAACTCGGCCGTCACATCATTCTCGGTTAGGCGCCACGGGATCTCGGGATGACGACGCATGGTTCCGGTGCCAGAGCACGGCGCATCGATAAACACGGTATCGAACTTGACCCGCTCACCGCGCATAGCATCAAACGATGTGAGCACCTCATCAAGCTCGCAGGCATCACCCGAAACCGTACGAACGCCCTGAATACCCGCCTTGTGAAGGCGCGCGAGATTCAGGTCACACTTGCGGTCGTGCAAATCGAGAGCAGTGTGCTGGCGGTCGTAGCCGGCACGCTTGGCCTGGCACATCATCACATAGGTCTTGGTGCCACGACCGGCACCAATCTCAAGGCAGCTTCCGGGGCGCGTGGCTGCCGTGGCGATGAGCTGGGCGTTGAGATCAGATGCCACCGCGGCAGCACGCTCAAACACACCCGAAGCAACGGTAACCTGGGCATCAACCGGGGCATGGCAGCCCGGGAACACAGGTGCCACAAGCTGGGAGATAAACGGATCGAGCTTGGTCGCAAAGGCGTTCTCATGCAGGGCCAGCGGCGCGGGGGCCAGATTGCCGGCAAAGTTAAGCGCACCCTCAGGCGTGTCGAACGATGCCATAATGCGAGCGCACAGCCAACGCGGTAGACCCATCAGGCGCGACAGACGAACCAAGCGTCGCTCAGACTCATCCACATCGGACGCAGTAGCAAAGTCCTCAACGTTGTCCGCGACCTTATGCAGCACAGCGTTCGCCAGACCGGTGGCAGACTTAGCTCCGCTGCGCACCAGCTCAACACCCTGACTTACGGCAACGCGGCCAGGCGTATGCAGATAGAGCATCTCGAAGGCCGAGATACGAAGCGCCATGCGAACACGCGGCGCAACCTTTTTGGGCTTATCGAGAAACCGATCGAGCAGCTCGTCCAAAATACCCTGCGTGGCGGCCACACCAAGCGCTAAGCGGGCGGCAAAAGCGGAATCGCGCTGGTCAATAGCCTTGGCCGAAGCACGGGAAGACAGCACGTCGCGCGCGTACATGCCGCGGCGATCGGCCTCCATCAACACATCGAGCGCAAGCTTGCGCGCGGGAGACAACTTGCTCATGACAAAACACCCCAGATAAGATCGGCGCCCTGCAGGCCAGCAGCCCAAGCAGAAGCGGCCATAGCACGCTTACCATCGGGCTTAACCTCGAGCAACTCAACCGAGCCATCGGAAAGACCCAGGTAAACACGCTTGTTCTTAACGTCAACAGCGCCCTCGCCAAGCGAGACATCGGCCGGTGCAGCATCGAGCACGCGCACGGTCTTGCCGGCAATCACGCATCGGGCAGGCGCGGTATCGGACGAGGCCAGCACATGGCGCACGCAATCAAGCGCAGCCATCTGCGGATCCAGACGCATCTCCAGCTTGGAAATCTTGGCAGCATGGGTAACGAGCGACTCATCCTGCTCAGTCCAAACAGCCGAGCCATCGGCAAGCGAGGGAAGCGTATCGGCAAGCAGTTTGCCGCCAAGCTCACCAAGCTCCATGGTCAGCGCCTCAGCATGCTTACCGGCAACCGACGTGGAAGCCTGAGCACAATAAGCACCAGTATCCACGCCATGCCCAATGCGCATAATGGAAACGCCAGCAACCTCATCACCAGCAAGAATGGCACGCTGAATAGGAGCAGCCCCACGCCAACGAGGCAGCAAGGACGCATGAACATTCACAATACCAAGCGGCGCCATATGCAGCACGTCATCAGGCAAAATGCAACCATAAGCAGCCACACAGAAAATGTCAGCCTGAGCAGCTTGGAGTGCCTCAACAACCTCAGGCGTCATACGATTTGCCTCAACAACCGGCAACCCCAGTTCAAGCGCCTTAGCCTTAACAGGAGACGGCTCAAGCTTCTTACCACGCCCACGAACAGCATCAGGACGAGTAACAACAAGCGCAATCTCATTCCCAGCCGCAACAAGCGAAGTCAGCGAAGGCACAGCAAAATCAGGCGTACCCATAAACACAATACGCATAGAGAACGTCTCCCCTCAACCAAAGCCGAGACGGCTACAAAGAGCAGCGGAAAGCCAAGTACCCAGCCCATCCGCAATAACAATTCAACAAGAACAAATATACCCAAAACCAAAGAAAGAGCCGCCATAAAAGCAGCTCCCTCTCAACAAAGACTATCAGCGAAGACGCCCCTCCCTGGCCCGACGGCACCCGGGCGAAACGAAGAGCGACAACGTAGTCCCTGGGATGGGGCCCACACATATCGTCCCGCACGCAGTTTCGCAGCGCAGCGAGAATGTTTGAGCACGGGATGATATGTGTGGGCCCCATCCCAGGGACGGACAATTAACCTATTCCGTCTCGCCCGGTCGAGCGCCGCGGGCCAGGGCGTCCTGGTACTCCTTGACTGCCTTGATGCGCTGCATCGGCTTCAGTCGCTCGAACATGGTGTTACCGTGCAGGTGATCGATCTCGTGCTGCAGGCACACGCAGAACAGATCGCCCGTGGCCTCATAGCGAATAAGGTTGGCATCCAAGTCATACGCCTCGACGACGACATGGTCGGGACGCTCGATCTCGCAGCTAATGCCGGGGATGGACAGGCAGCCCTCGCTAAACGGCACCAGATGGTCGCTCTGCTCCACGATCACGGGATTGATGAGCACGTAGGGGTCATAGTCGTTCTTGTCGCTGTAGTCGCAGTCGATGGTGACGAGCTGAATAAGCTCGCCGATCTGCGGGGCAGCCAGGCCGCAACCGCCGTTATCGAACATCATCTTCTTCATCTTCTCGGCAAGCGCCTCGATCGCCGGAGTGATCTCCTCGATGACGGCGCACTCCTGGCGCAGACGAGGGTCGGGCGATAGTACGATTCCGTTGGCTTCCATGGCCATCCTTTCGGGTTGTTACATCAAATCATAGGCGTCGACGTCAACGCTCACGCTCACGCCGCGCACAGAGCCCACCTCTTTGAGGCAGGCGTCGATATCATCAGAGACATGGTACCCTACCGGCGACTTTACAAGCAGATGGAAGCGGTAACGGTCCTTGGCTCTCTCGATTACACATGAAGCCGGGCCCAGCACCTGAGGCACGGCGCTCCCCGCCCGCAAAAAGTCGGGCGCGGCGGCATGCCAGCGGCGCTTGAGGAGCTTCGCGATGCGGCCGATGTAGTCCTGCGCGTCGTCTCGGTTCGCCGACCATACCAAGATGTTGACCAGGCGAACAAACGGCGGGTACAGCGCGTCGCGGCGCTGGTCCAGGTCGTAGTCGGTAAAAATCGAGCGGTCGTGCTCGGCGACGGCGCGGATGACCGGGTCCTCGGGCAGGTAGGTCTGGATGATAACCTCACCGGGGCGATCGCCGCGGCCGGCGCGGCCCGCAACCTGCTCCAGCAGATCGTAGGCGCGCTCCCCTGCGCGAAAGTCGGGCAGCTTGAGGGCGAAGTCGGCATTGACCACGCCTACGAGCGTGACCTCGGGAAAATCGAGACCCTTTGCGATCATTTGCGTGCCCAGCAACACGGCACAATCCGCCGCATCGAACTGCTCGAGCAGCTTTTTGTGCGCATCCTTGCCGCGCGTGGAATCGGCATCCATGCGAATAATGGCGACATCCTCGGGAAGCATCTGATGCAGTGCGTCCTCGATCTGCTGCGTTCCCAGACCCATTTTTGCCAGGTAGCGACTGCCACATTTGGGGCATCGGCTCGTGGGCGCGGGATACGGCTGCACGCGCCAAGACGAACCGCAGGTGTGACATTGCAGCGTGTGCGTGCGCTCGTGATATGTAAGCGCGGTGGAGCAGTGATTGCAGGTGGGGACGCATCCGCACTCGCGGCACATCAAGAACGGCGCAAAGCCACGGCGGTTGTGCAACAGCACGGCCTTCTCGCGGCGCTCGACCACACGCTCCAAGCCCTCCATCAAGGGTTTTGAGAACATGCAGCGGCTGCCATGCGAGAACTCGCGGCGCAGGTCGGCAATGCGGACAGTCGGCAGCACGGCGTGTCCCGGGCGCTCGGGCATCTCGACGCGCGTCCAGGTAGCACCGTTATACATGCCACGGCGGCAGCGGTCGAGAGCCTCGGCCGAGGGCGTGGCGGAGCCCAACACAAGCGGGCAGCGGTAACGCCGCGCCATCTCTGCCGCCACCTCGCGCGCGTGGTAGCGCGGACTGGAACCCTGCTTGTAACTGGTCTCATGCTCCTCGTCGATGATGATGAGGCCCAAGTCGCTGAGCGGGCAAAAGAGCGCCGAGCGGGCGCCCACGACCACGCGGGCCGCACCGCTGGCGACCATATCCCACTGGTCCAGGCGCTCGCCAGCCGAAAGGCGGGAATGGAACACGGCGACCGTCTCGCCAAAGCGCGAGCGGAAGCGGCCGACGGTCTGGGCCGTCAGCGAGATTTCAGGCACAAGCACGCACGCCGAGCGACCGGCCGCGAGCACGCGCTCGATGGCGGAGAGATAAACCTCGGTTTTGCCGGAGCCGGTGACGCCGTCGACCAGCACCACGTCGCCATGAGCGTCCAGACGGGCGCGCTCAATCTGCGCGAGCGCCTGCTGCTGACCGTTGGTGAGTGCGACCGGTGCCTTGCCGCTTGCCGAGGAGAGCGTGGTCTGTTCATTGCAGCCACGCCACGCACGGCGCTCCTCCACCACCACGACGCCGCGTTTTTCGAGCGCCTTGATGGTAGCCGACATGCTGTTATAGAGCAGGTTGAGGTCACGCGTCGTGACCGGGCCGCACCGCAGTGCCTCGATGAGCTGGCGCTGGCGGACCGCGGTCTTGGGCGGCGTATAGTCAAAGCCCTCGGGCGTGAGCATGACCCAGCGGTTTTGGATAGGCTTGACGGCGGGACGTTCAACCGTCCACACGCCGTCGTCGCCCTTGACCACGCGCGGGCTTCCACCCGGGGGCAAAAACAGGCGCTGGCACTCGGAAAGCGTCGCGACATACTCGCGGCTCATCCAGCGCGCGATACGGGCAGCCTCGGCGGTAAAGAGCGGTTTGCTGAGGATGGCTTCGACGGCTTTAATGCGCGCGGGGTCGAGCGCGCTGTTGCCCTGCAGATCGCCCAGCTCGGGCGCAATGTCGACGATGTAGCCTGCGGCAGCACGGTTGCCAAAATGGACCAGGACCGTGGATCCGATCTGCGCGTCGCTAGCAAGGGGTTGAGGAATGCCATAGGCAAACGGCTCGGACAGCGCACGCGTCGGGATGTCGAGAACCACGCTCGCATAGGCGGCGATGGGCTCAGGTGCAGGCTTAGGCTGAGCCGAGGCAGCGGCAGACACTGGCTTCACCGGAACCTCCTCCGGTTCCGACGAACCAAACAGCGACAGTTGCTCGGCCACGGCTCCAGCACCTCCTATCCCATACGTCTACAGAAACAAGAGCCCCGCTCGGGTGAACGGGGCTCGGATACATGCGTTTACACGGCTGCTACAGCGCCATCGTGCGGGCGCGGTCGATGCGCGCCAGGCAGTCGTCGCGGCCGACGAGCGCCATGGTCTCGCCCAGTGGAGGGCTCACCATGTTGCCGCAGACGGCGACGCGCACGGCCTGGAACACCACGCGCTTCTTAAGGTCCATCTGCTTGGGCAGCGGCTCAAGCGCGGCGTCGATGTTCGCGGCGGTCCACTCGGTGACACCCTCGAGCGCGGCCTTGGCGGCGTCCAGGATGGCACCCATGCCTTCCTTGGCTAGGCCTTTGTTAACGGACTTCTCGTCATACTCGAGCGTCTCGGCCGTGGCAAAGATGGGAGCGGCGACGGTCACGGCGTCGGCCGGCATCTTAGTGCGCGGCTTGACGATAGCGGCAAGCGCGTCGATCCAGTCCTCGCCGTACTCGACGTTGCCCTCGATGAGGCCCGCCTCGTGCAGCTCGGGGACCATGATCTCGTCGGCAAACTGGGCGTCGGACATGCCGTTGATGTACTCGGCATTGACCCAGTCGAGCTTCTTGGGGTCGAAGGTCGCCGGGTTCTTGGAGATGCGGTCGAGCGAAAACTTTCTGGCCAGGACATCACGCGGAATGATCGTGGTCTCGCCGTCGAGCGACCAGCCGAGCAACGCCAGGTAGTTGACGAAGGCGTCGGACAGGTAGCCGGCGTCGCGGTACTCCTCCACCGAGGTGGCGCCGTGGCGCTTGGAGAGCTTCTTGCCGTCGGCGCCCAGGATCATGGAGATGTGGGCGAACGTAGGCACGGGAGCGCCGAGGGCCTCGTACACCATGACCTGACGCGGGGTGTTGGACAGGTGGTCGTCGCCACGGATGACATGGGTGATCTTCATCATGGCGTCGTCGACGACGGTCGCAAAGTTATACGTGGGCGTGCCGTCAGAGCGGAAGATGACAAAGTCGTCGAGCTCCTTGGCATCGAAGGTCACCTCGCCGTGGACGGCATCGTGGATAACGACGTCGCCGCGGTCCTCGGGCACCTTGATGCGAAGGACGTAGGACTCGCCGGCCTCGATGCGACGGCGGGCCTCCTCGGGATCAAGATTGCGGCAACGGCGCTGATAGCCCTGGAAGGGGTCCTTGCGCTCCTGCGCGGCCTTGCGGTCGGCGTCGAGCTGCTCCTTGGTGCAGAAGCAGGGATAGGCCTTGCCCTCGTCCCAAAGCTTCTGGGCGGCCTGCTTGTACAGGTCCAGGCGCTCGGTCTGGGCGTAGGGGCCAAAATCGCCGCCCACCTCGGGACCCTCGTCCCAGTCCAGGCCCAGCCAACGCATGGCGCGCAGGATGATCTGCGTGTTCTCGTCGGTAGAGCGGGTGGGGTCGGTGTCGTCGATGCGCAGGATGAACGTGCCGCCGTTTGCACGGGCGAAAGCCCAGTTATAGATAGCGGTGCGGGCGCCGCCGATGTGCAGCTTGCCCGTCGGTGAGGGTGCAAAGCGGACGCGAACGTCTGATGCCATGGAAATCTCCTCGATTGCAGGATGGATGTCTAACCGCATCAGTATAAAGCATCAAAGCAACCTCCGCACAAAGGGCACCGACCTACTCATTGGGGACAGACTTAAATGACCAGTCTTTGGGCAACCTGTCGGCACTTGGGCAAGGCTGATCATTTAAGTCTGTCCCCAATGAGTAATTTAAGTCTGTCCCCAATGAGTAGGTGCGGAAAGGGTGTGAATGTTTGATTTACGCGCTATGATGTGCCCTTGCATAGAGAGCCCGGCGGAATGGTAACGGTCGCTGGGACACGTTTTTTGAAAGGACAATCATGTCAGAAGAACTTCGTTCCATCCCGCCCCAACACGGGTCCTTTGTTTTTACGTCGGAGTCGGTGACCGAAGGTCATCCCGATAAGATTGCTGACCAGATCAGCGACGCCGTCCTCGACGCAATCCTCGCCAAAGAAATAGAGCTTCAGGAACAGGGCTACATCGCCCCCAACGGCGTGCCTGCGAACGTGGAGAACGTCCGCTGCGCCTGCGAGACCCTCGTGACCACCGGCACCGTCATCGTCGCCGGCGAGATCCGCACCCAGGCCTACGTCGACGTACAGGAGATTGCCCGCGGCGTTATCCGCCGCATTGGCTACAACCGTGCAAAGTTCGGTTTTGACTGCGACACCTGCGGCGTTATGAGCCTCATCCACGAGCAGTCGCCCGATATCGCCCAGGGCGTCGACGAGTCCTTCGAGACCCAGACCGGCGCTACCACCGACCCGATCGACCTGATCGGCGCCGGCGACCAGGGCATGATGTTCGGTTATGCCTCCAACGAGACCAAGACTTTAATGCCCATGCCGCACTACCTTGCCAGCCGCTTGGCCGAGCGCCTGGCAGCCGTGCGCCACGACGGCACCCTCGCCTACCTACGCCCCGACGGCAAGACCCAGGTCACCGTGCGCTACGAGGAAGGCAAGCCCGTCGAGGTCACGACCATCGTCATCTCCACGCAGCACGCCGCCGAGATCGAGGACATGGGCAAGATCAAGGCCGACCTCATAGAGCACGTCATCACCCCGGTCATGGCCGCCGAGAACATGCCGTGGGACAACGCCGACATCTACGTGAACCCCACCGGTCGCTTTGTCGTGGGCGGCCCCATGGGAGACACGGGCCTCACCGGCCGCAAGATCATCGTTGACACCTACGGCGGCTACGGCCGTCACGGCGGCGGTGCCTTTAGCGGCAAGGACTGCACCAAGGTCGACCGCTCCGCCGCGTATGCCGCGCGCTGGGTCGCCAAGAACGTGGTCGCCGCCGGCCTGGCCGACCGTTGCGAGGTCGAGCTTGCCTATGCCATCGGCGTTTCCAAGCCCCTCTCAATCATGGTCGACACCTTCGGTACCGCACATGTTGCCGAGGACAAGATCGTCGAGGCCGTAGAGAAGACCTTCGACCTGCGCCCGGGCGCAATCATCCGCGACTTGGACCTGCGCCGCCCCATCTACGAAAAGACAGCAGCCTACGGTCACTTCGGCCGAGAAGACGCCGACTTCACCTGGGAGAAAACCGACCGAGTCGAAGAACTCAAAGCAGCCTGCGGACTGTAAGCTAACGGCAAAAGCTGCAGCCACATATCGATGCGCCAAAAGAAGTACCGGCCCCAACCGGTACTTCTTTTTTTATTTAAAGGTGGTGAAGATGAGCCGACCTGGGACATGGAATAGGTCACAGGCCGATAAATTTCGCAGCAGAGCGACTCCAACCATGTATCCTAAGTTCCGAGGGCTTTAGTATTTGGTCGGTCGCGAGTTCCGCACGAGCCGGAGGCCACTTAATGTGGCCTCCGTGCGAGCAGGACTGTCCGAGCAGGCGACCAAATACTAAAGCCCTCGGAACGGCGGGACAGAGTATGCCCCGTCCCTCGGGACGACGGGATAGAACAGGAGCGCATATGGCAGGCAAGCCGCAAACACTAGCTACGACCTCGGCATTCGAGATCTTGGGCCCCGTCATGGTCGGCCCAAGCTCATCGCACACCGCCGGCGCCCTGCGCTGCGCCCAAGTTGCCGCCAGCCTGCTGGAAGGCCGCATCACCAAAGTCACCTTTGGCCTGTGGAACTCCTTCGCCCACACCTACCGCGGCCACGGCACCGACCGTGCGCTCGTCGCGGGCATCCTGGGCCTCGACACCGATGACGAGAACATCAAGCAGGCCTTCGACCTCGCGCGCGAGCAGGGCCTCGAATATCACTTTGACATCAAAGGCGACGACGCCTCCATCCACCCCAACACCGTCGACATCGACATGGTCGACGACACGGGCGCCACGGCACAGGTCCGCGGCGAGAGCCTGGGCGGCGGCAAGATGCGCATCAGCCGCATTAACGGCGTCGGCGTCGACATCTCGGGCATGTATTCCACGCTCTTCGTGGCGCACAAGGACGTCCCCGGTGTACTCGCCGCGCTCACCAACCTGCTCGCCTACGCACACGTGAACATCGCCTTCTGCCGCACCTACCGCACCGAAGTGGGCGGCCAGGCTTATTCCGTCTTTGAGACCGACGGCGCTCCCGACGACACCGTCGTCCCCATGCTGCGCAAGCTCGACAATGTCGATTACGCAACGTTTATCGAGCTCCCCGGTTCTGCCTCGTCGCTCTCCCCCGGCGTCTCGGCCAAGGAGATCTTCGACGACGGTGAGCAGCTGCTCGATGCGTGCGAGGAACTGGGGCTCAGCATCGGCGCCGTCATGGCCGTTCGCGAGGCGCGTCTGACCGGCGAGGCCCACGCCGTCGCCGCCATGCGCCGCGTGCTCGACGTCATGCGCGAGGAGACCACGGCCCCCCTCGCCAATCCGCAGCGCTCGCTCGGTGGGCTAATCGGCGGCGAGGCCAAACTCGTCGATGCCACCAGCCGCAACGATTTGAGTGCAAGCCTGATGGGCGTCGTCCAGACCGACGCCGTGGCCCGCGCGATGGCCGTGCTCGAGCGCTCCGCCACGATGGGTGTGATCGTCGCCGCCCCCACGGCCGGCTCCGCGGGTGTTGTGCCCGGCTGCGTGCTGGCGCTCGCCGATCGCCTGCAGCTCGACGACGAGCAGGTCATGGACGCGCTATACTGCGCAGCCGCCATCGGCCTCAACCTCACCACAAGCGCCTGCGTTGCCGGCGCCGAGGGCGGCTGCCAAGCCGAGGTCGGAAGCGCCGCCGCCATGGCAGCCGCCGCGCTGGTGCAGATGCTCGGCGGCACGCCCGAGCAGGCGCTTGACGCCAGTTCCATCGCGCTAAGTAACCTGCTGGGCCTCGTTTGTGACCCCGTCGGTGGCCTCGTGGAGGTGCCCTGCCAAAACCGCAACGCCATCGGCGTGGCAGCGGCCTTTAGCTCGGCACAACTCGCCCTCGCAGGCATTAAGAGCCTGGTGCCGTTTGACCAGATGGCACATGTCATGCTCTCGGTGGGCCACGCTTTACCGGCCACGCTGCGCGAGACGGCAAAGGGTGGCATCGCGCAGGCTCCGGCCGCACTTTCGGCCTGTGCAACATGCGGTGTGTGTGGATAACGGCAAAGAACGACTCAAAGGTGGGACAAATGTCCCACCTCTTTTGAATGCCACCGTTTCCGTACCACAAACAGCAGGGCAATCGCTATAATGCAAGCCCAGTAAAAACACGATGAACCGCAAGGCGAAAATCGAAGGATATGCATACGATGTCGCAAAACGATCGAACTCAACTGATTCCCGATCCGCAGCAGCCGAGCAGGCACACCGGCGGCGTTCAGTCACCGCGTCCTATCGCGCCGAGCCACGGTCAGCAGCGTAGTGCAGCAAACGCTTCCCAACGCCCGAACCAACAGCGACAGCAGCGTCAACAACGTCAGCAGCGCCAGGCAAACGGCAATGCGCCCAAGCAACCCCCCACGCACGCTCGAGGCGATCGCGGCCCCGCGCGCAAGTCCGCCGGCAACAATAAGTCGTGCAAAAAGACGACGCTCTTTGTCGTCCTGGGTCTAATCGTCATTGTCTATATCGTAGGCGTCGTAGCGTTTTCGCAGGTAGCCTACCCCAACACCACCATCGCCGGCGTCGACGTCTCGTTCTCCAACGCTTCGTCTGCCGCCACCAAGGTCAACTCGGCATGGAAGCACTATAAGCTCACCGTGACAGGCGATGACTTTAGCTGGACCTATCAGCCCGAGTCCGATGAGCCCATCGTCGACGGTGAAGCTGCCGCAAAAGAGATCATCAGCCACAACGAGGCCTTTGTATGGCCGGTCCGCCTTGTGGAATCCTTAAGCGGCAAGACCAAAACTACCGCTACCCCTAACGAAGTCGATCTTGATCAAGACGTCGACCTGTCCATGCTCTCCGACACCTTTGACCAAAAGAAGTTTGAGAAGGATCTGGGTACCGCCATCGACGAGTTTAACGAGGGCCGTTCGGGCACGTTCGAGGCCAATAGCTCCTATGACGAGCAGGCCGGCAAGTTTACCGTCGAGAAGGCGCGCTCCAACGAAAAACTCAACCGCGAGCATGTCATTAAGTATGCCGAGCTCGAGCTTGCCTCGCTGGCCGAGACCGTAGATCTTTCGAAGCTCGGCAACGATGCCTATGAGCCGCTCAATGGAACGCTGACAGATGATCAGATTCAGGCCGCATGCGATGCCGCCAACAACTTCCTGGGCGTCAACGTGACCCTCAAGCTCAACGGCGAGGATGCCGGCAAAGTTGATGGCAGCTCCGTATTGCAGTGGATCAGCTTTGCCGATCCGGCCAGTCCCACGCTCGATACGTCGCAGATCAGCAGCTGGGCAGCCGAGCTCGCCAACGGCTTTAATACCGTGGGCTCCACTCGCTGGTGGACGCGCGCCGATGGCAAGCAGTGCGCCGTCGAAGGCGGCGACTTTGGTTGGTCCATCGACAGCAGCTCGCTCGCCAAGCAGGTCGAGGACGCCATTAACAACAAGCAGACCGGCGAAATCGAGATCAAGTACTCCCAGAAGGCCGACACCTTTACCGCAAAGGGAGAGCCCGACTGGAAGGCATACATCGATGTCGATCTGTCCGAGCAGCACGCGCGCTACTACGACGAGAACGGCAATATCGTGTGGGAGGCCAACTTTATTTCCGGCAAACCGGGCGAAGACGCCACCCCCGAGGGCGTGTGGCAGATCAACAGCAACGACGGCGGCAGCACCCTGATCGGAGCCAAGGACCCCGAGACCGGTAAGCCCAAATACGAGAGCCCGGTGAGCTACTGGATGCCTTTTGAGGGCAATATGATCGGCTTCCACGACGCCACATGGCAAAACGACAAGAGCTTCGATAATGCCGAGTCGTACAAGTGGTGCGGCAGCCACGGTTGCATCAACCTGCGCCTGGCCGATGCAAAGGCACTGCACGATTGCATCAAAGTCGGCCTGTGCGTGGTTGTCCACTCGTAGGAAAACACGCCTTCACACAACGGGAAACTGACGCTCCAATCTAACAGTTCCGAAAGAATCCGCCATATGCGCCCGCCTCACGCGACGGGCGCATATACTTATTGAGGAACTTTCTATAAAGGAGACGCCATGTCGAATGTCCCCACCAACAGCTCGGGACCAAATGATACCGAGCGAGCGCCCGAGGGTGCCACCGAAACGATTCCCCTCATAACAGACGTGCACGCCACACAGCAAAATGGCAGCACAAGCGATACAACCGAGATTTCTGACGAAGAGGCCTACGCCAAGCTCAAAGCAAAACGTGCCGAACGTCGACGCAAAAAGCTGATTCGACGCGGTATTGCCGCCGGCGTCGTGGGTGCCATCGCGCTCATTGCCATTGTCGCAACCCTGGTTATCAATGCGCAGCCACAGGGCGCTAACGAGCCTGTGACCGACATGGTGACCGAGGGCACGTTTACCACAACGGTCGAGGCTAAAGGCCAGCTCAAACCCATTTCGTCCTCAGTGGTCTCCCCTTCTGTCGACGGCACGGTCGATTCTATCAACGTGCAGGCAGGCCAATCCGTCAACGAGGGCGACGTGCTTATGACCATTAAAAACGACGAGCTCGATCGTAACGTTGCCGAGGCGCAGCGTGCAGTTGCTGCCGCTCAGGAAGACCTCGCCAACGCACAGAAAGCCGCAGCCGCCGCGCAGGCCACCCCAACGACGGACGTCGATGGAGCTTCCGCAGCGGCTGACGTCTCCGCCGCATCAGCGGACACGAACGCCGTATCGGCCGCGCAGCGCAGCCTCGCATCGGCCCAGGCAAACCTCGACCAGGCGAACGCCAAGGCCGCCAGTCGCACGGTCACGGCCCCGAGCTCGGGTAGCATCGTGGAGCTCAACGCCAAGGTGGGCGCCACGGTAACAGGCGGCATGATCATGGGCGAAAGCGATACGAGCGGCGGCAAGCAATGCATGCAGATCGCCGACCTATCCAAGATGAAGGTGACCGTGCAGGTGGGCGAAAAGGACATCGCCAAGATCGCCGTTGGGCAGAGAGCCAACGTCACGTATCCCGCGTTTCCCGATATCGTGAGCCAGGGAACCGTCACGGCCATCGCGTCGGTGGCAAACTCCGACGCCGCAAACGGTGGCGGCGGCAACGTAACCTTTAACGTCGACATCCTCATCGAGGCGCCCGACGCGCGCCTGAAGCCGGGCATGACGGCCGAGGTATCGGTGGTGACCGAGCAGCTCGACGACGTGGTGATGGTGCCGACGATGGCGCTCATGACCGAAGACGGCGAACACTATTACGTCAACGTGGCAACCGATGACGAGGGCAAGCAAACCCATCGCGTGAAGGTGGCCGTCGTGACACAAAACGACAACGAAGCCGTAGTCGGCAAGACACAGGTCAAGCGCGACGACCAGGGCAACGAGATCAACCCTGACATGCCGGTTACCAAGCTGCGCGATGGCGACACCCTCGTCATGGACACCGGAGCGGACGCAACGGCTGACGGCGGCTACAGCGCGGATTCGGGCAGTATGACTGCCGATGAGGACATGTAATGCGTCCCGTTATCGACATTCGCAACGTGCACCGCATCTTTGAGAGCGAGGCAGGTTGCGCCCACATCCTGCACAACGTGAGCCTTGCGGTAATGAGCGGCGAATTCGTCGCTATCACTGGCCCCTCGGGCTCAGGCAAATCAACGCTCATGAACATCCTGGGCTGCCTGGATAAGCCGACGGCGGGCGACTATTACCTGCAAGGGCTCAACGTGGCCGAGCTCGATGATGACGAGCTCACCGAAGTTCGCGCCCTGAGCATTGGCTTTGTCTTTCAGAGCTTCAACCTGCTGCCGCGCCTGTCGGTTATCGAAAACGTCATGCTGCCGCTGGCCTACACCAATGTGCCCCGTAGCCAGCGCGAAATGCGCGCCGTCCACGCCCTGCAAGCCGTCACGCTGCCGGTCGACCACTGGGACCACCGCATATCAGAGCTCTCAGGCGGACAGATGCAGCGCGTCGCCATCGCGCGCGCCCTCGTCAATGACCCGCCCATCATTCTGGCCGACGAGCCGACGGGAAACCTGGACTCCGCGACTGGAGCGCTTGTGATGGAGACCTTCCATAAGCTCCAGGAGCGCGGCAAAACCATCGTTCTTATCACACACGACCCCGGCATCGCCGCCGAAGCCGACCGTGCCGTGACCATCCGCGATGGTCGCATTCACGACGGCGCGTATATTCCACATGCACCGCAGACCCTGCGCAGCGCCGTAGATAGCCTGCCCATGATTTCCGCCTCCGCCAACCCGCCGAAAGGAGTGGTGGCATGAGCGCCCGCGATCTCATCCAGGAAGCCCTTCACTCGCTCGAGGCCAACAAGGGGCGCAGCCTGCTCACCATTCTGGGCATTGTCATCGGCATCGCCTCGGTTATCGCCATGACTTCGCTCATCGGCGGCATCCAAAACAGCCTGGTCAACAGTCTGGGCCTCAATGCGGCACGCATGGTGCAAATCTATTCGTCGCAAGAACTCACCGAGTCGGAAATCGAGAAGCTTCAAAAACTGGTGCCGCAGATAGAGCAGATCGGCATTGTCGACAGCGCGTATACCGAGTATAAGACCGGCGATAAAAGCTATACCGTCATGGCACAGGGTGTCGATAGCGACATGCTCGACGCCGTGGGGGCCAGCAAGCTCGTTGCGGGGCGCACCTATTCCCAGGCCGAGTCCCAATCAGGCTCGCGCGTGGCGCTCATCAGCCGCAACGGCGCCGATCAGCTTTACGGCAACGAACAGGATGCGCTGGGGAAAACCATCAAGGTGTCCAACGGCGAGGTGCAGATTGTAGGCGTGATTGATGGCGGCAGCGACTCCATGGGCTCGCTCACGCTGTATATGCCACGCGAAACTATCTCCGGACTGTTTGGCGACGAGAATCCTTCATTCCCCAGCGTGACGGCACTTGCCGCCGAGGGCACGGACATGGATGAGCTTTGTAAGACCATCGAGTCCAAGGTGCGCGCAATGAAGGGCATCGCGGAGGATGATGAGTACGACAGTGTATCGGCGACCTCCATGAAAAGCGCCATCGATGCACTCAACTCCTTTATGGGCGCGTTCTCGCTCATCATGGGCGCTGTCGCCAGCATCTCGCTGCTTGTCGGCGGTATCGGCATTATGAATATGATGCTCACCAACGTGACTGAGCGCATCCGTGAGATCGGCATTCGCCGTGCCCTGGGCGCAAGTCGTCGCGATATCACCGCGCAGTTTTTGGCCGAGTCCTCGGCGCTGTGCGTCACCGGCGGACTGTTGGGTGTCCTGATTGGCTATCTGCTGGCCTGGGCTCTTGCGATGTTTGCCTCCGGATCCGGGATTCTTGGCGAGCTCGGTGCCAGCGGGCAAATCACACCGAGTTTTTCAATCGCCACGGTGCTGCTGGCCTTCGCCGTCTCCGTCGGCATCGGCGTAATCTTTGGCTTCTACCCCGCTCGACGCGCGGCAAAGCTCAACCCGGTGGAGTGCCTACGCTACCAGTAAGTCACCACCAACAAGTTGCGATGAATTAGGGACTGAATATGCTATCTAGCAGCAAAAACAGACACTATTTCACCGCAACTTATTGAAGGGCTGCTTGCGCCGGTTCCGGGCGTCGTCCTCGAGCTTTTGGCGGATGACGGGCTTGTACGGGTCGAGCTTGCTCGGGGCGCTCCTCCTCGCGGGCGAGAGGGCGCGCAGGCGTGGCGAGCGCCTAGCGCGCGAGCTCCCGTAAGAGCGCGTCTTCCACTTCCCGAAGCGAAAGGGCTCCGCCTCCCTCGGCGGGACGGGCAACCACGATACAGTGCGCTCCCACGCCGCGCGCGGAGGCGATCTTCTCGGCCGTGCCGCCTACGGTTCCCGAGTCCTTGGTCACAAGCCACTGGGCGCCCACCTGCCGAAGCATCGCCTCGTTGAGCTCGCGGGTGAAGGGCCCCTGCATGCCGATGACGTGCGACGGCGAAAACCCCGCGTCGATGCACTTCGTTATAGCACCGGGCAGCGGGAGCACACGTACGAAAAAGCGCTCCGCAAAATCGGCGACGCGCGTGTAGGGAGCAAGCTCCTTGCTCCCCGTCGTGAGAAGCGCGCGACCCGGGTTCTCGGAGAGAAAGCGCGCCGCGCAGGCGATCGACGCGACCGGCACGACGCCTTTGGGCAGCGCCTCGGCCGGGCGCGCAAGGCGCAGGCATCGTGCACCCACGGCGAGCGAAGCGGCCCGGATGTTGCCGCTTGCGAGCGTAGCGAAGGGGTGCGTGGCGTCGACGACGATGCACGCGCCGGAAAGCTCGCGCTCCATGTCGGCCTCGTCGAGCCTGCCCGCATGCACCTCGATGCCCGGAAGCTCGCCCAAAAGCTCGCCTCCGTACTCGGTTGCCGCGTAGGCACGGGCGGGGATGCCCGCCTCGCTCGCCCATTCGCACAGAAGGCGGCCCTCGGTGGTGCCGGCGAAGATGCGCAGCGCCGGCGCGGATGCGGGCGCCGTCACTTCGGGCCGCCTGGGCGCGTGATCTGGTAGAGCAGCGCATTCATAATGGCGGCCGCCACGGTCGAGCCGCCCTTGCGACCCCTCGCGACGATGGCCGGCACGCGTCGCGCGAGTAGCTCCTCTTTCGCCTCGACCACGTTCACAAACCCGACCGGCACCCCAACGACGAGTGCGGGCGCGATCTTCCCCGCGTCCATAAGCTCGGCGAGGCGCAGAAGTGCTGTGGGAGCGTTGCCGACGGCCACGATGAGCGGACCCTCGATGCCGCAAGCTTTGTCCACGCTCGCAACGGCGCGAGTCGTGCCCGCAGCGCGCGCAGCCGCGGCGACATCAGGGTCGGCCATGTAGCACACAGCCTTGCAGCCGAGCTTCGCGAGCGCTGGCTTGCTTATGCCTGCGAGCGCCATGTTCGTGTCGGTGAGCACCGTGGCCCCTGCGCGCAGTGCGTCGAGCGCACAGCGCGCGGCGTCATGGGTGAACACGAGGGAATCGGCGTACGAGAAGTCGGCAGTGGTGTGGATGACGCGCTTCACGACGGGCTCTTCGAGCGGCGGGAACGTGCGGCCGCCGAGCTCTTCGGTGATGATCTCGAAGCTGCGCCGCTCGATGTCGCCGGGCGCCATCTCCTTGGAATCCATCTAGTACTCCACTCCTTCCCTTGCACATATCCCCTGAGCGTAGGGGTGTTTCTCGCACCGCATCTCGGTTATGTAGTCGGCCCTCTCCACGATCTTGCGGGAAGGAGCGCGCCCGGTGAGCGCTACTTCGACGCCGCGCGCGGACATATCGAGCGCGCGGTCCACGAGCGCCTCGTCGACAAGCCCCTTCGAAAGCGCGTCGAGCGCCTCGTCGAGCACGAGCAGCCCCTCCTGAGCGCCCTCGAGCTCGGCTAGCGCGGAAGCGAGGTTCCCATCGTGCAGCTCGCACGTCGCGGCAAGTTCTTCCGACGTCATTGACCAAGTAAACTTGTCCGACACCTTCCCCGCGAACACGGGCACGCCAAAATGCTCGGCGAGCAGGCGCGCCTCCCCGCTTTCGCCGTCTTTCAGGAACTGCACGACGACAACGCGGCGGCCTGCGGCGATCATGCGAAGGGCAAGGCCCATCGCCGCCGTGGTCTTGCCTTTGCCGTCGCCATGATACACGTGGATCATACGCCCTCCTCGATAATGCGGTAAACATACTCCATGTCGAGCGCCCCGCGCACGGCGTCGGCCAGGCGGTCGAACTCGCGTACACGGTGATCGGCCGCGGACGCCGCACCCGCAGCACCCACGACGCTCTCGGGCAGGCCGCGCATGCGCGCGAGCGAGCGCGCGAGGGCGAGCGCCACCCCCGGTTCGTCGAACAGGCCGTGGAGATAGGTTCCGAACACGTTTCCGCAGGCCGCGCCTTCTGGTTTGCCGCCAATCGTGCCCGCAGGGGCGCAGGAGACGGTCGTTTCGCCGTCGTGAATCTCGTACCCGCGCGCCGTCATGCCGTTCCACACCGAGAACGCGCCTTGGGCGCCCGTGATGCGCAGCTCCGACTGGGCGAGGCGCTTTTCCTCCTTGAACACCGTACTTGCAGGGATGAGCCCGAGCCCGCGCGCGGTGCCAGCGCCTTCCCTGCCGTGCGGGTCGGAAAGCTCGTCTCCCAAAAGCTGGTAGCCTCCGCATATGCCGAGCACCGGCGTGCCCGCGCCCGAAAGCGCGCGTACACAGGCTCCGATGCCGCTAGCGGCAAGCCAGCGCGCGTCGTCGAGCGTGGTCTTCGAGCCGGGAAGCACCACCAGGTCGGGTCGGCCCAGATCGGTCGTCGAGGAAACGTAGCGCACGCCCATGCCGGGCACGCGCGAAAGCGGGTCGAAGTCGGTGAAGTTCGACAGATGCGGAAGGCGCACGACGGCGACGTCGATGACGCCGCGCGCCTCGCGGGCAGATAGGCGCGGCGCGAGCGAGTCCTCGTCGTCCAGGTCGAGCGTAAGATACGGCACGACCCCCACGACGGGAACCCCGCACATCTTCTCGAGCGGGGCCAAACCCGGGCGCAGGATTTCCACATCGCCGCGGAACTTGTTCACCACAAGTCCCCGCAAAAGCGCGCGATCCTCGGGCGCAAAGAGCGCGACCGTACCGTAGAGCTGGGCAAACACCCCGCCTGGGTCGATGTCGCCCACGAGCAGCACGGGGGAGGACACGGCGCGCGCGAGCCCCATGTTGACGATGTCGTTTTCGGAAAGGTTGATTTCGGCGGGGCTGCCGGCGCCCTCGATGACGATGACGTCGTTATCCTCCACGAGCGAATCGAACGCCTCCAAAATCTGCGGCATGAGCGCCTTCTTTCGCGCGAAGTAGTCCCTCGCAGCGAAGGCTCCCTGCGCCTTGCCGGCCACGATGAGCTGGCTTCGGTGGTCGCTTTCGGGCTTGAGCAGGATGGGGTTCATGCGCACGTCGGGCGCGATGCCGCACGCCTCGGCCTGCATGATCTGGGCGCGCCCCATCTCTAGCCCGTCGGCCGTGACACCGCTGTTGAGCGCCATGTTCTGGCTCTTGAAGGGAGCCACGCGCAGGCCGTCCTGCGAAAGCACACGGCACAGTCCCGCCGCAAGCAGGCTCTTCCCCGCGTTCGACATGGTGCCCTGGATCATGATGGGCTTCGCCCTACCCACGGGTATCGACCTCCTTCGCCGAGCCTCGGCCATCCGCGCCCGCCATAGCGCCGCCGCAAGAAGCACCGCCCCGTTCGTCGGGTTCGCCTTCGCCCGATGCGCCTTCCGCCCGAAGCACGCGGCTGAACGCCATCGCAAGCCGGGCATTCTCCTTGCGCGTGCGCACCGCGACGCGGCACCAGAAACGGGACAGTACCGAAAACGAGTCGCACGTGCGGACCAAAACCCCCTGTTTATACAGGCGCTCGGGGATGTCTTTCGCCGGCGTGCGGACTAAAAGGAAGTTCGCATCCGACGGCACGACGGAAAGCCCGAGCGAGGAGAGCTCGTGGGAAAGCCACGCTCGCTCGCCCGCCAATACATCGCGCGTGCGCGAGACGTATTCAACGTCTTCCAGGGCGGCGATGCCCGCGGCCTCGGCGACCGAGGAGACGGGCCACGCCTGCCCCGCCCGGCGAATCCCCTCGATGAGTTGGGCGTTTCCGCTGATCAGATATCCCAACCGCAACCCCGCCATTCCGTAGAGCTTGGTAAACGCGGAGAGCACGGCCACATGGCGCGAACACGCGGCGCGTGCGGCCACGCTCCTTTCGCGGGCGTCGGGCGCAAATCCGAGGAAGCACTCGTCCACGACGAGCAGCGCGCCCACCTGCTCGCAGCGGCGAGCCGCGGCATCGATCACGCTGGGGTCGACGAGGCGCCCCGTCGGGTTGTTCGGATTGCAGAGGTACGCCACGTCTCCCGGCCCCTCAATCGCGCGGGCGAAGGAGGCGGGCACGTCGAAATCGTCCGCTTCGGAGAGCGGAAACTCCTGTACGCATGCGCCGTAGTACGATGCCGCCTCCGCATATTCAGAGAACGTCGGCGCGCACACGACGATGCGTTTCGGGCGCACCGCCGCGGCGAGCCGCCAGATGATGTCGGACGCGCCCGCGCCGCAGACGATAGTATCTTCGGAAATGCCCTGGGCGCGCGATAGGGCGCGAACAAGGGCGAGGCTTTCCCTATCGGGGTAGACGTCGATTCGAGAAAGCGCCTTGCAAGCTGCGGCGACGGCGCGCGGCGAGGGGCCTGCCGGATTCACGTTCACCGAGAAGTCGATGAGGTCGGAGGCGCCTCCTTCGCAAGCGATGCCGAGCGATTGCGAGCTGCCCCCATGCGCACGGGCGCGCAGGATTCCCCCGGCAGCCCGGGACGCGGCGTGGTCTTCCCTCATGCCATCGCCCCCACGGCGAGCACGACCGCCGCGCGCGCGGCGCCGAAGACGACGAGCGCGCATACGGACGCGGCGAGCATGAGCCTCGTCGCCCGGGCGATGTCGCCCCACTCGATTTCACGGGACGCGTCGCCTATCGTCGGTTTCTCAACGAGCTTGCCGAAATACACCGCGGGTCCTGCCAGGCGCAGCTCGAGCGCGCCCGCGCACGCTGACTCGGTCTGCGCCGAGTTGGGGCTCGCATGGCGACGCCTGTCGCGGCGCCAGATGCGCGCCGCCCCGCACGCGTCGAGCCCGACGATCGGGCACACGGCGATCATGAACAGGGCCGATAAGCGCGAGGGAATCCAGTTCACCGCATCGTCGAGGCGCGCCGAGGCACAGCCGAAGTCGATGTAGCGCTCGTTTTTGTAGCCCACCATGCTGTCGAGCGTGTTCACCGCCTTGTACGCCATGCCCAAGGGCGCACCCCCGATCATAAGGTAGAACAGCGGCGCGATGACGCCGTCGCTCGCGTTCTCCGCCACCGTTTCCACAGCGGCGCGCACGACGCCCTGCTCGTCGAGAACAGACGTGTCGCGTCCCACGATGAGCCCGACGGTTTCGCGCGCCGCGACAAGGCCGCCCTTCGAGAACGCGCGGGCCACGGCCAGGCTCTGGCGGCGCAGCTCGCATGCCGCAAGAATCTGATAGCTCGCCCATGCCTCGGCCACGAAGCGCAAGCCGGGGTGAACCATGCCGCAAAGATACAGGATTCCCCAGGTCAAAAGCCCACACGCAAGCGGAAGCGCCACGGCGAGCACAAGCCCTGCGGCGCGCGTGCCCGCGGACGTTTGCGGGCACGCGCCCCGCAGGCGGCCTTCGGCCCACGTGATCGCGCGCCCCATGGCGACGACGGGATGGGGAAGCCAGCGCGGGTCGCCGAAGGCAAGGTCGGCCGCGAACCCGGCGGCGACGGCAAGAATCGTCATCACCGGGCATCGCCCCCCGAAGCGGGGCGAACGTCGCGAAGGCAGCGCCCATCCCAGGTGGCGGCCCATGCGCCGCCCGGCTCGGTATGCACGTCGAAGTATTCCATTTTCGGGACAGCAAGCTCGGAAAGCAGCGCTTTCACGGTACCCGCGTGAACGACAAAGACGGCGCGCCCACTCCCCTGGGCGCGCTCCGATTCGCACGCCTCCCGAAACGCCGCGACGACGCGGCGGGTGAAATCGCTCTTGCCCTCGCCATGCGGGCAGCGCGTCTCGCACCAGGAGTCTACCCAGGCGCGGTAGCGCGCATCCTCTTTAAGCTCGGCGGCGCTTCGCCCCTCGAAGTCACCGAAATCCATCTCGCGCAGACCGGGGCATGCCATAAGCTCCGCATTCGGGAAGAGGATGCGTGCCGTCTGGTCGGTGCGGGCCATGCCGCTCGTGATAACACGGAACACGTCACGATCGCACGCGAGCTCGCGCAAAGCGCGCTCGCCCGCGCTCGACAGGGGCTCGTCGGTGCCCGCCCCGCTGTAGCGATGGTCTTCCGTGCCCGCCGTGGCACCATGGCGCACGAAGACGACTTCCAAAGGCGCGCCCGCGCCCTGCGTCCCTCGAGGCGCATCGGCAAGGTTTCCTTTGATCACCTGGGGAATCCCGCACGTCATGCGTACGACGACGTCGGCGCGCGCAGCGAGCGCGCATCCCAGGCGCCCCGCGCGCTCGCGCCATTGGGCGTCTTCCGCACGCATGGGGACGACCCCCGAGCCGACCAAGGGCAGAATTACTGCGTCGAAGCCAATCAGCCGCTCGAGCGCCCGGTCAGCGTCGAGCGCGCGTACGAGTTCCTCAGCACGGTACGCGACACGGCCGGCAAAAGCCGCGGGCACGCCGCCCTCCGCAAGCTGCGCCGCGTCGACGAAATCGTTCGCCGCGAACCCGAGCTTTTCGCGCACGAAGGTCCTCTTCCCCGAATGCGCGCCACCTACCACGAGAATCATAGGAGCATGCCCCCCGCCACCAGCATGGCAAGCATCGCGAGCTCGGCCCATTGCAGAAACCATCCGGCCAAATCACCCGTCACCCCGCCGAAGCGGGACAGGGCAACATGGCGGTACCACGCGAGCGCCAAAAGCCCCGCCACCGCCATAAGGGCGCCGACGGCCTGAGCGCACGCGACCATCCCTGCAGCCGAAGCCGCAGCGAAAGCGCAAAGCGGCACGACGATCGCCGCGCGCTTCTTCGCAGGCGAGAGCCCCGCGGCCATGCCATCCGCCCGCGCGGCAGGCCAGCATTCAACGGCGAGCCCCGAAAGCGAGCGGGAGAACACGAGCGAGCACAGAAGCGCGAGGAACTCCCCCGCCGTAAGCGGCAGCGCGGTGAACAGGGAAAACTGCAGAATAAGGTACACAACAACACCAATGACCCCAAAGGCGCCCGCCCGCGGGTCGTGCATGATCTCGAGCTTTCGCTCGCGCGGGGCCCAACTTGCAAGCGCATCGGAGGTGTCGCAGAGCCCGTCTAGGTGGATGCCTCCCGTCACCGCCACAGGCAGCGCCACGAGCACGGCCGCGACGATGGTCGCAGGCACGCCGAGCAGGTTCGCAACGTGTCCCCACGCCGTCATGAGGAAGCCTTCTGCAAGGCCCACCAGGGGAAACGCGGCAAGCGCATGGGTTGACCCGAAATCGGTCCAGGCCGATTTCGGGACGGGGATGCGCGAGAACGTTCCGAACGCCGCGCAGATTGCCTCTACTATCTTCACCTTGTAGGTCCTTCGCCTTTCATCCACACGGGAATCCCGCATACCACTTCGACTGCGCGGTCTGCCAGCGCCGCCACGCCCGCGTTCACGCGCGCGAGCGCGCGCCTCCATGCCTCGGTCCCTTCATCGTAGCGCATCCCATCGACGAACACGTCAACGGTGACCACCACCGTATACTCAGCGGCCTGGGCGAGCCGTTCGATGCCTCCGAGCACCTCGCGCGCCGCAGCGTCGGGGTCACGTGGGGACAAGCCGCCTTCCGCGAAGAGCTCGTTCGCAACAAGGTTGCCCACGTCCTCCAAAAGAAGCGTGCAGCCGCGCGGAAGCCCGGGCGCTGCGGCGCCCACGTCACGCGTGCGCTCGAGGGTGGAAAACCCCTTGCCCTCGCGCAGCGCCCGATGGCGCGCGATGCGGCGGGCGCCCTCTTCCCCGAAGGGCTCCATCGTTGCCAGGTACACGCGAGGGCCGTCGTGCCCGAGGCACAGGGACTCGGCGTAGGCGCTCTTGCCGCTCGCGGCGGCGCCGATGACGAGCGTCACCGTCATTTCCCGGCCTCGAAATGTTCGTAAGCAGCCATGCCAGTCGCCGTGAACGTCTTACCATCCCGGTACACGCGCAGCGCCGAATCCAGAAGGGGCAGATACGCCATGGCGCCCGCGCCCTCGCCCAAGTGCATGCCTGCGACGAGGGGTGCCTTTATGCCGAGCTCGCGAAGGAGCTCCTGGCTTGCGGGTTCGCTTGATGCGTGGGTGCCCACGAGGTAGCCCAAGGCGTTGGGGCAAAGGCGCACCGCGCACAGGGCCGCCGTGCAGGATATGACCCCGTCGAGGAGCGCCGGCGCCTTCGAGGCCGCGGCCCCCAGGTAGAAGCCGCACATCGCCGCGATGTCGAAGCCGCCCACCTTCGAGAGCACGTCGATAGGGTCGGCGGGATCGGGCGAGTTCGCATCGATAGCGCACTCGACCACGTCGCGCTTGCGCGCGAGCGAGGCGTCCGAGAGCCCCGCGCCGCGCCCGACGAGGCTCCGCGCGTCCGCCCGGATGAGCACTGCGGCCACCGCCGCCGAGGTGGTCGTGTTGCCGATGCCCATCTCGCCCGCGGCGAGAAGGCGCACGCCGGCGCGGGCAAGCCCGCACGCGACGGCGATTCCGACCTCGATCGCGCGCACGGCCCCATCGCGAGACATGGCGGAGCCGTGCGCGATGTTGCCGCTCCCCCGCCGCACGTTCGCGCGCACCATGCGCGCGTCTTCTATGCCCCGGGCCATACCCACGTCGACGGGCACGACCTCGGCACCCGCGAACGCCGCCATGCGGCAGGCGCTCGTGGCCCCCTCGCACATGTTGCGCGCGACGGCTCGCGTCACGTCTTGCCCGCTTTGCGACACGCCCTCGGCAACGACCCCGTTGTCGGAGAAGAATACCGCGAGCGCACGGGGGAACTCGGCCACCTCGGCGCTCCCCTGAGCTGCAGCGATACACGCGACGGCGTCTTCAAAGTCGCCCAATCCCCCCAAGGGGTGCGCGATGGAGTCCCACGCGGCGTACGCGGCGGCGCGGGCGCACTCGTCTGCGGGCGCGATGCGGGAGAGCGCGGCTTCGAGCACGGCGCCCGGCGCCGACGAGAACGCGCGCTCGACTTCCTCGCGGATGCTGGCAAGCGCGGTTTCGGTTGCTTCAGCCATGCCGTCTCCTCTCTGCGAATGACGCTGCGGCAGACGCGAACGCGCGCGCAACGTCGGGGTTCGCAGGATAGTACACATGCGGGAAGCCCGCAACCAGGGACGGGGTGGTCGTCATGCACGGCCAGCCCTTGTCGCGCCGGGGCTTCTGCGCCCAGAAGTCGCCGCCCGGGCAGGTGGACTGCCAGTAGTGGAACTCGTGCGCGCGGATGCGTGTGCCGCACGGCCCGTAGAGCCCGTCGCGTTGGGAAGTGAGCTCCACGTACCCGAAATGGGACAGCCTTCCCCCGTTCTCGCTTGCGCCCTTAAGGGCGCCCGCAACAGGCCAGCGCCGCCCCTCGCTATCGGAGATTTCGCGCTGCAGGTACAGAAACCCACCGCATTCGGCGACCGTCGGCATGCCGGATTCAACCGCGCGCCGCATCGCCTCGCGCATCGGCGCGTTCTCGGAGAGCTGCCGCGCATGGAGCTCCGGGTAGCCGCCCCCCAGATAGAGGGCGCTTGTCCCCCGGGGCAACTCGCTATCACACAGGGGGCTGAAAAAGGCCAGCTCGCAACCCAGGTCCTCGAGCGCGCGCAGGTTCTCCTCGTAGTAGAACGAGAACGCCTCGTCACGCGCGACGGCGATGATGGGCCGCGCTCCCGCGATCGGCTCCAACCGGTAAGGATCCTCGCGGATATCGGGTGCCGTCGCCGCTATTTCGAGCAAGCGGTCGACGTCGACGCTCTTTTCCACCAGCTCGGCCATCTTGTCGATGCGCGCGGAGAGCTGCTCGACCTCGTCGGCGGTCACAAGCCCCAGATGCCGGCTTTCGAGCGAGAACGCCTCGTCGGCGGGAATATTACCCAAAACCGCGACGCCCGTGTGCTTCTCGATCGCAGTCGCCGCGTAGGCGCAGGCAGCGGCGCTCGTCTTGTTCAGCACGACGCCGCGCACGTTCGCACAAGGCAGGAACTCGGCGATGCCGCGGATTACGGCGGCGAGCGATAAAGACGCCCCGCGCCCGTTCACCACTAAAAAGACTGGCGTTTCCGTGTCGCGCGCAACCTGGTAGCTGCTCGCGTCGGCCACGCCGGGCGCCATGCCGTCGTAGAAGCCCATGACCCCCTCGAGCACCGCGACATCCGCGCCCGCAGCGCCGCGTGCGAGCAGGGCGCGCAGCGTCGGGGCCTCGGTGAAGAAGCCGTCTAAGTTGCCCGAGCGCGCACCCACGACGCGGCGATGAAAGAGCGGGTCAATGTAGTCGGGGCCGCATTTAAAAGCCGCACATGCAAGGCCGCGGCGCGCGAGCGCACGCAGGAGCGTGCACGTTACGACCGTCTTGCCGCTCCCGCTCGAGGGCGCAGCGACCATGAAGCGCGGAATGGACGTGCTCACCGGGCACCGCCTTCCCCACCTGCACCACGCGCGCTGACGAGGAACACGGGGTTTTGCGCCTTCATAAGATGGTGCGAGCCTACAGCCTCGGCGCGGGCGGCCGACACCTGGCACGCCTCGAACCCCTTAAAGCGTGAACCCGAGAGGAGCGCGCACGCCTCGGTGAGCGTCTCAACGGTGACGCATGGCACGCACAGGCGAACCTGCGAGTTCTTCTCGAGCGCCGCCTCCACGATGGAGGGAAGCTCGCCCGCGCTCCCGCCGACGAACACGGCGTCGGGGACGGGCAGTTTCGCGAGCGCTTCGGGGGCGACACCGGGGACCGCATGCACGTTGCCGCACCCGAATGCATCCGCGTTCTCTCGGATGAGCCGCACGCCGGTCGCGTTGCGCTCGACCGCCCATACCGACCCCGCTCGCGCGACGAGCGCCGCCTCGATCGACACGCTCCCCGTGCCGGCGCCGATGTCCCACACGGTGTCGGTCACGGCAAGGCGCAGCTTCGCGAGCGCGACGGCGCGCACCTCCTGCTTGGTCATGGGAACGTCGCCGCGGATGAAGAGCTCGTCGGGAATGCCCGAGGAAGCGTACGGCCAGCGGGAGCTCGCGGCGCGGGATGCGCTAGAGCCCACAGGCGACCCGGCGCCGCCTGCGAACTCGATAAGCATCACGTTCAAATCGTCGAACGTCTGACCTGCGATTTCACTTGCGGTCGCGCAGGTGATGCGCTCGTCGGGGTACGACAGGCGCTCGGCCACCGTCACGCGCGCGTCCCCGAAGCCCGCCTGCACAAGCTCGCCCGAAAGCCGCGAGGGGTCTTCCCCGCCCGACGTGGCGAGGAAGAGCTCACCTGCGCGCTCGGCCTCGGCCACGATGTCGCACGCCGCGCCGTGAGCGCTCGCGAAGCGCCAATCCTGCCATGGACGCGCGAGACGCGCGGCGAGATACGACGCTGAGCTTATGCCAGGAACGACGCGCACGTCCACCTGCGCGTCACCGGAGAGCGCCTCCACCAGGCGGCGCGCGCCGCTGAACAGCCCCACATCGCCCGTCATCACGACCACGGCGCGCCGCCACGACGCCGCATCGGTGAGCGCGGCGACGATGTCCGCCGTCTTCACGAGCTCGCATCTCACCACGTCGGGCGGCACGTCGATGCCGGCAAGCGCGCGATGAGCGCCGATGACCACGTCGGCGATGTCGATCGCGTCGAGCGCCGAGCGCGAGAGCAAGTCGGGGTTTCCGGGCCCCGCCCCGATGATCGTTACCTTTCGCATGGAATCTCCCGATACCCGCGCGGCGTGACCATACGGCCGTCTACGCGCTTCGTGTCAGCGTTGCCGACGAACACGGTGGTGAACATGTCGGCGTCGATCTCCCCCAGCTCAGAGAGCCTGCACATGCCCGACTGCTGCCCCTCGCGCCCGATGTTGCGTACCCAGCCGCAGAGCGTGTCGGGGGCCTTCCATTCGAGCATAATCTTCGCCGCGCGTGAGAGCCTGTCGGCGCGCTTTCTGCTGCGCGGGTTGTACAAACAGATGCAGAAGTCGGCGCTCGCCACGGCGGCGAGCCTGCGCTCGATGACCTCCCATGGCGTGAGCAGGTCGGAGAGCGACACGACCGCGAAGTCGTGGGCAAGCGGGGCGCCGAGCACCGCCGACCCGCTCTGAGCCGCGGTGGCCCCGGCGATAACTTCCACGTCTACATCGGGGTAGTCCTCCGCAAGCTCCAGCACGGGGCTCGCCATGCCGTACACGCCCGCGTCACCGCTGCACACGAGTGCCACGGCTTCTCCGCTCTGCGCGCGCGAAAGCGCCAGGCGGCACCGTTCGACCTCGTGCATCATCGGCGTCGCGAGATGCGCCGCGTCGGGCACGGCGGCGAGCGCGAGCTCCACGTATTTCGTGTACCCCACAACGATGTCGGCCGCCTCGAGCGCGCGCCGAGCCGCAATCGTCATGCCGTCGGGGCCGCCCGGGCCGATCCCCACCACGAAGAGCTTTCCCATCACCGCTCCTTAAACGAAAGTTTGATAGTTACCTTGGAAAACGCGACGGTCACGCCGCCGTGAGCGAGCTTCGGGAAGATAAGTTTGCCCCCGTCCGCGAGCGCCGCGCGCTCGCACACGTTGTCGACCCCCACCGTCGCACGCACGAAATCAGATGGCGAAACGCTGCCTTCGACCTGCGACAACTCCTCTGCGGAATACGTCGCAAGCGGGATATTGCGCGCGCGGCAGAAGGCGAGCAGACCCTCCTCGTGCGCCTTCACGTCGATCGTCGCCGCCTCGCGCACGGCCGAAGGCGAGATGCCCGCCTGCCCGCACGCGAGAAGAAACGCCTCCCCGATGGCTTCGGCGCACGCACCGCGACGACACCCTATGCCCGCAACGATGCAGGGCACGACAAGGCGAAGCGGCTCGGGCGCAGGCGCCTGCGCCCGCACGCCCGCCGGCTTCCACGTCTCACCGTCGGGCACGACCTCGCCCGTTGTCTCCGCCGCACGAACGGGCGCACCTGCATTCGCGTCAGCGAACGGCGATACGACGATATCGACCCGAGCGCGGTCGGACGCAATGTCAACCCCCTCAGGCGGCTGTCCCGAAATCGGCATGTCGGAATAGAGCGTCACGCGCCCGCCCGAAAGCAGCCGCGCCGACACTCGCTTGATAGCCTCGGGATTCGAAACAGCGAGCCCCGCACAGCGCGCCCACGTATCCACCGCCCACACGCCGCGGACGTCGGTCGCCGTGGTGATGACGGGGATGGCCCCTACCGCGCGTGCCACAGTTTGCGCAAGCTCGATCGCACCGCCCAAATGCCCCGACAAAAGCGGGATGGCAAAGCGCCCCGCCTCGTCAATCACCACAACCGCGGGATCGGTTGCCTTCGAGGCGACATGCGGCGCGATCGCCCGCACGGCGATGCCCGCCGCGCCCACGAACAGAAGCGCGTCCGACGTTTCCCACGCGAGCGCCGTCCATGCGCGCAGGTCGGCCTTCCCCTCACCGAACCCGCGCGAAACAGAAACGTCCCAGCCAGGGTCATCTTCACCTGTCTGCGCGCAATCGGAAAGCGCGCGTGCGGTGCGCTCCGCCAACGCATACCCCCTCTCAGTGAACGCTATGCAGGAAACCCTCATCTAGCGCACCACCATCGTCGAGAAGTAGCTGCCCCGATCGGGCACATCGTCGAGCGAGCGGTACACGCGCTCGCTCGGAAGCCCACAGTCCTCTACGAGCTCGGCACCGTCGAAGGCACCCTCCTCGCGAAGGATGCGCTTCGTGTCCGCAAGCGAGCGGCGCGCCTTCATGAACACCTTCGTCCCAGGCCAGCCGATTGCGCGGCGCACCCCGTACAGAACGCCTTTATTCATACGTCGCCCCCAATTCCCCGATAACTGCATCGGCGCCCGACGTGCGAAAAAGCTCGCGGCGCTCGGCGTCGAACACGACCGCGGCGATGTCGCATGCGCCCGCCGCGCGGCGGCGCAACCTGTCCTCGATTGCCGCAGCGAGCGAGGCGCGCGCAGCGTCCCCCGCGCCGGCGGCCTCGATTACCTCGAGCGCCGCCGTGGTCGTGACGGACGACATGATCTCGCGCACGGTCTTCGCGCCCGCGCCGGCCATGGCCGCGTGGGCGGCCAGAATCTCCGCGCGGCAGTCGGCGGTACGCGAATGGGTGTCCATGATGCCGCCCGCGACCTTCACCAACTTGCCGATGTGTCCCACAAGAAGGACATTGGTAAATCCCTCGCGAACGCAGCAATCAATCGCATCGCCCACAAAGTTGGAGATGAAGACCACCGGCGCACCGTTTAGATGAAAATGCCCCGAGATGAACTGCGCGCCGTAGTTGCCGGGCGTGAGCACGACTCCGCGCCGCCCCATAGCCGCATGCTGCCGGATCTCGAGCTCGATGCTGTCGCGCAAGGCAGCGAGGCTGCGCGGCTCGACGATGCCCGTCGTGCCCAGGATGGAGATGCCGTCCTTAATCCCCAGGTGCGGGTTAAAGGTCTTTTCGGCAAGGGCAACACCCTCGGGTACCGAAATCGTCACAGCAATATTTCCAGAAAAGCCGTGCGCGGCGCACACCTCGCGCACCGCCGAAGTGATCATCGCGCGCGGCGTCGCGTTGATGGCGGCCGCCCCAACCGGCTGCTCGAGCCCGGGCAACGTCACGCGCCCCACGCCCACGCCGCCATCGACGGAAACTTCCGATTCGCGCGCGGGCACGTCCTTGCCGCCCGCAGCACCCGTGCCCGACCCCGCATGTTCCACGCGCGCGTACACAAGCACGCCGTCGGTCACATCGGCATCGTCGCCTGCGTCCTTTCGCACGGCGCACTGGGCGCACCCCTCGCCGATGCATGCGTCGATCACGTTCGCCTCGACGGGCAGCCCGCCGGGGGTGACGATCGACACGAGGCCGACGGGCTTTCGTGACAAGAGCATCTCGCAGGCTGCCTTCGCCGCGAGCGCGGCGCAGCTCCCCGTGGTGTAGCCGCAGCGCAGGCGGGTCGTCCCGGTATATATGTAATGCTCGAAGGCCACGCTAGCTGCTCGCCTTCCGATACCCCGTGGCAAACGAAGGGTCGTAAAGCTTGCTGCGCTCGTACGACTCCGTTTGCGCGCCGTTGTGCGAAAGCCCGCCGCGAGCTCCGAGCACGCGGCCCACCACCACGAGCGCCGTGCGGTCGATGCCCTCTCGCGCGCCCGCGTCGGCGAGCGTGCCCACTGTGCATCGCACCACGCGCTCCTCAGGCCAGGTCGCCTTGTACACGAGCGCGGCCGGCTCGTCGGAGCTGCGGCCCGCGGCCAAAAGCTCGGCGGAAAGCTCGGCGAGCATACCCGAGCTCAGGAAGATGACCATAGTCGAGCCACTTTCCGCCATGGTGCGCATGCCCTCGCCCGCGGGCATGGGGGTACGTCCGGAAAGCCGCGTGATCACGACCGACTGGCTGATTCCCGGCAGCGTGTATTCCTGGCGAAGCGCCGCCGCGGCACCGCAAAAGCTCGACACGCCGGGCACCACCTCGTAGTCCACGCCGCGCGCGTCGAGCGCGTCCATCTGCTCCTGGATGGCGCCGTACAGGCACGGGTCGCCCGTGTGCAGGCGCACCACTTCCTCGCCCCGCGCATCTGCCGCGCACATCACGTCGAGCACTTCCTCCAAGGTCATGTGCGCGCTGTCGTAGACGATGCAGGATTCCTTGCACTCAGCGAGCAGCTCGGGGTTCACAAGGCTTCCCGCCCAAACGACCACGTCGGCTGCGCGCAGAAGGCGCGCCCCGCGCAGCGTGATAAGGTCGGCGGCGCCCGAGCCTGCGCCAACGATATGAATCATCCGAGCCTTCCCTTCCCGTTTCTCATCGCAACCGTTTACGCCGCCATTCGCGCAGCGGGCAAAACACGGCGCCTGCGGCGGCAATCGGCGCAAATACGCAGGCAGGAGGCGCAATGCCGCCCGCCCTGGCTTTGACACGTTCACAAGTGCCCATTATCATAGTAAAAGTTTCGGCAACGAGCATATGACAATCGGATAAAAGGAAATGACCGGCGCGGCGCCTGCACAGCCCGCGCTGGCTTGCGGAGGGAACCAGGTGGGAATCCTGGGCAAGGGACATTACTGTATAGGACGCGCGGGCGAACCGCCTCGCGCCCCAAGCCAGACTGCTTCGCCTTTTCCTCACGGCATCGCCGTGGCGTTAGCTCCTTGTGAACCCCGAGGGGTGCGCTTTTCTTTCGCTTGTGCCGACAAGCAACTGTCGCCGGGGGACCGGCAAACCGAGGAAAGGAAAAACCATGTCCGACCAGATGTCACGCCGCGGCTTCATGGGCGCCGCAGCAACCGGAGCCGTCGCGCTCGCCGGATTCGCGCTCGCGGGCTGCTCCAACACCTCCGCGAGTTCCGAGAAATCGAGTGAAAAGGAGAAGGCCGTGAAGCCGGTCATCCTCGTCACGAGCTTCGGCACGAGCTACAACGACTCGCGCCACATCACCATCGGCGCCATCGAAGACGCTATCCGCGAGAAGTACTGGCAGGACTACGACATCCGCCGCGCCTTCACCGCGCAGATCATCATCGACAAGCTGAAGAAGCGCGACGGCATCACGATCGACAACATGACTGAGGCGCTCGACCGCTGCGTGGAAGACGGCGTGAAGGAAATCGTCGTGCAGCCGACGCATCTCATGGGTGGCCTGGAATACACCGACGTGAAAGACGAGCTCGACAAGTACGCCGACAAGTTCGACAAGATCTCGCTCGGCGACCCGCTGCTCACCTCCGACGACGACTACAAGAAGGTGGCCGCAGCCATTAAGGAGAACATGGCATCCTTCGACGACGGCAAGACGGCGCTGTGCCTCATGGGCCACGGCACCGAAGCCGATTCCAACGCCGACTATGCCAAGATGCAGGAAGTGTTCAAGAACGAGGGCTTGACGCAGTTCTTCGTCGGCACCGTCGAGGCTGAACCGACCTGCGAGGATGTTATCGCCGCCGCGAGCGCCGCAGGCTACAAGAAGGCCGTGCTCGCGCCGTTCATGGTGGTCGCGGGCGACCACGCGAACAACGACATGGCAGACGAGACCGACCCCGACAGCTGGGCTGCGAAGTTCGTGGCCGCCGGCTTCGAAGTGACGTGCCTGCTCCAGGGTCTGGGACAGAACGTCGCGGTCGACGACATCTACGTCTCGCACGTGGACGACGCCATCGCCAAGCTGTAAACTCGCCGCGCACGGGGGCGCCGGTCGCGTCCCCGTGCAACGGGCATGCGCCTTCCCCGACTGACGGTGCATGCCCGTTGCATTCGCATCCCGCCCGCCCACCGCACGGCGCGGGCGGTCGAAGCGATTGAAAGGAACCCCTCCATGTTGAAGAAAACCCTTGCCTTCGCCCTGTCGGCGGCGCTTTTCGCGTTCTCGCTCGCCGGCTGCGGCGGAAATTCAATCGACAGCGCAAAGGCAAGCGATGCCGATTCCCAGGAAAAGACCGAACAGGCGGCCGATGCACCCGAGGGCGCAAGCGCTGCCCCCATCACCGCCGACAAGGTGGCCGACGGCACCTATCCGATCACCGTAGATTCCAGCTCGAACATGTTCAGGATTGTGGACGCCCAGCTCATCGTGGAAAACGGCTCCATGCACTGCGTGATGACACTTTCCGGCACGGGCTACGGCAAGCTCTTCATGGGCACGGGTGACGAGGCTGCCGCCGCGAGCGAGGCCGACTTCATCCCCTATGTGGAAAACGCGGAAGGCAAGTACACCTACGACGTGCCCGTTGAAGCGCTCGACGAGGACACCGCCTGCGCCGCGTGGAGTATTAGAAAAGAGCAGTGGTACGACCGCACGCTCGTGTTCGAATCCGCCGGCGTCGATCTGCGCGCCGACGCACTGAAGTAACGCCATGCGGTCGATTCTTCCCAAGGGGGAAAACAGGAAGCGCCACAGCATCGCGGCGCGCACGATCGCCTGCGTTCTCGTCGCTCTGCTCGCGCTTCCCTTCGCGGGGTGCAGTGCAAACCCAAACGCGACCGGTGGCACGGCGGGCTCTCAGGAATACACTGTGAGCGTCTCGCTTTCCGGTGGGTCAGGGCGTGCAAGCATCGCCTCGCCCACCACAATTGTGAAGGATGGCAACACCTACACCGCGACCATCACCTGGTCGAGTTCGAACTACGACAAGATGACCGTCGACGGCGTGGACTACGCGCCCGTAAACGACGGCGGCAACTCCACGTTCGAGATACCCGTCACGCTCGACGAGGACATCGCCGTATCGGCCGAGACCGTCGCCATGTCGACGCCGCACACCATCGACTACACGCTCTACTTCGACTCATCCACCATGAAGGAGAAATCGGGCGACGAAGCAAGCGGCGGCTCCCCTGCGGGAACGGCTTCAAGCGCCGCGGCCGACTTCCACAACGCCGATTTGGGCTGCGGATGGGAGCCGACGGGGACGCTTCAGCTTGAATACGCCGAGCACTTCACTGTCGACGAGTTCGAAGGCGGCCTGCGGCTTATCTGCATTTCGAACGGGGAGCGCTTCCTCGTGGTACCGCAAGATGCGAAGGTACCTGATGGGTTGAGCTCCGACATCGCGGTCATAAGGCGCCCCGCCGACAAGGTGTACCTCGTGTCGTCGGCGACGATGTGCCTGGTCGACGCGCTCGATGCGAACGACAATATCATCATGTCGGGCACGAAGGCCGACGATTGCTCGGTCGCGGGCTTCAAAAGCGCACTCGAAAGCGGGGCGATCGCCTACGGCGGCAAGTACAGCGCGCCCGACTACGAGCGAATATCGGCCTCGGGCTGCACGCTCGCCATCGAGAACACCATGATCAACCACACACCCGATGTGAAGGAAAAGCTGCAGAAACTCGGGCTCGTCGTGCTCACCGAACAGTCGTCGAGCGAGCCCGAAGCACTCGGGCGCGTCGAGTGGATTAAGCTTTTCGGCGTCCTGTTCGACAAGGAAGACGAGGCCGCGCACCTGTTCAACGAGCAGAAGGCCCGCGTCGAGCAAACGTCGGGGCTCGCGTCGTCAGGTAAAACCGTGGCGTATTTCTACATTAACTCGAACGGGGCCGCCGTCACGCGGCGGGCGGGCGACTACGTGGCGCAGATGATCGAGCTTGCAGGCGGCAACTACGCGCTCGATGACGCGCAGACGGCGTCGACGTCAGGTTCGTCAGTAACGCTCGAAATGGAGCGCTTCTACGCGACAACGAAGAATGCCGACATCATCGTCTACAACGGCACCATCGACGAATCGGTTGCCACCTTGAACGACTTCGTAGGCAAAAACGCGCTATTGTCGCAGTTCAAAGCCGTGAAGAACGGCAACGTCTGGGTCACAAGCGCCGACATGTACCAGCAGATGACTTCTACCGCCGACATTATCGACGAGCTGCACGGGGCGTTCACCGGCGATGACGCGAGCGACTTCCATTATCTGAGGAAGCTCGGCTAGCACCATGAAAAGCCGACTTTCCATGACATACGACGAATCGGGGCGCGCCGCGCGGTGTCGCGTCGTGACGGCGCTGCTCGCTGTTGCCCTCATCGTGCTCGTCGGGGCCAACCTGTGCATCGGGAGCGTGCTCGTGCCAGCAGACCACATCCCCGGCATCCTTTCGGGCGGCGCGGCCAATTCCATGGAAAGCCAGGTCATCTGGGAGATTCGCCTGCCGCGCGTGCTTTCAGCCGTGCTTCTCGGCGGGGCACTTTCGCTTTCCGGGTTCCTACTGCAGACGTTTTTCAACAACCCCATCGCCGACCCGTTCATCTTGGGCGTCTCCTCGGGCGCAAAGTTCGTCGTCGCGCTTACGATGATCGCACTTCTGGACGCGAACCAGGCCATGTCCTCGCCGGCCATGGTGGCCGCAGCGTTTCTGGGCTCGCTTATCACCATCGGCTTCGTGCTCCTCATCGCACGGCGCATAAGTTCCATGGCCATGCTCATCGTGGCGGGCGTCATGGTGGGATACATCTGCTCGGCGGCGACGAACTTCCTCATCGCCTTCGCCGACGACCAGTCCATCGTGAACCTGCACAACTGGTCTTTGGGTAGCTTCTCGGGTTCGAGCTGGAACGACATCGCGGTCATCGCGGTCGTGGTGATCACCGTGAGCGCATGCGTATTCGCGATATCGAAGCCCCTTTCCGCCTTCCAGCTGGGAGAAGCCTACGCGAAAAGCGTCGGCGTGAACGTCGCACGCTTCCGCGTGGTGCTCGTCCTTCTAGCGAGCATGCTCTCTGCCTGCGTGACCGCGTTCGCTGGTCCGGTGTCGTTCGTAGGCATCGCGGTTCCGCATCTCGTGAAGTCGGCGTTGAAGTCGTCGAAGCCCATCCGCGTGATTCCTGCGTGCTTCTTGGGAGGCGCCATCTTCTGCGCGGGCTGCGATTTGATCGCGCGCACGCTGTTCTCCCCCGTCGAGCTTTCCATCAGCGCCGTCACCGCCATCTTCGGCGCGCCGGTGGTTATTGCACTCATGTTGAAGAAGCGGGTGAGGTAGATGGGGGAATTCGTGCCGCGGACCAAAACGCTCGGAGGGAACATTCCATGCTTGGCCAGTCCTGAGCTCGCACGAAAGCGCCAGAAGGCACTTTCGGCTCGTGCGGAACTGCGCGCGGAACGCCTCCTTCGAGCGGAGTCGAACCTCGAAACCCCGGTCGAAACGCAGGCTGACGGAGCGCCGCTTTTCCGCATAAGCGACCTGTCGGCGGGCTACGACAAGAAGGTCGTAGTCGAAGGCGTCGATCTGGAGGTTCGAGCGGGCGACGTCGTGGCACTCATCGGGCCGAACGGCTCGGGCAAGTCGACCATCTTGAAAACCATCACACGCCATCTGGCACCGCTTGCCGGCGCGGTCGAGCTCGATGGACGGGAGATTTCCCGATGGAAGACGGCGGAGTTCGCAAGGAACCTTGCCGTTATGCTGACAGATCGCCCCCGGACCGAGCTCCTCACCTGCCGTGATATCGTAGAGGCGGGAAGGCATCCCTACACCGGGCGAATGGGCACACTCTCGCCCGACGACCATAGTCGGGTCGATGAGGCCATGAAAACCGCACATGTGGAAGAGCTCGCCGAGCGCGACTTCATGCAGATAAGCGACGGGCAACGCCAGCGCGTCATGCTCGCACGCGCCATCGCGCAGGATCCGCGTGTGCTCGTGCTCGACGAGCCCACGTCGTATCTCGATATCCGCTACCAGATCGACCTGTTGCGAATACTTCGCCACCTTGCGAAATCGCGGAATGTTGCTGTCATCATGTCCATCCACGAACTCGAGCTCGCGCAGAAAAGCGCCGACAAGGTGATTTGCATGAAGGACGGCCGGGTCTTCCGCGCCGGCGCACCCGAGGACATATTCATGCGCGAGACGATTGGCGAGCTCTACGGCCTTCAACATGGCACCTTCAACGAGCGCTTCGGAAGCGTGGAAATTGGGCGCCCGCACGGCGATGCGCACACGTTCGTCATCGCCGGCGCAGGTACGGGGTCGGCTGTGTTTCGCCAGCTCATCCGGCAAGGCAAGGCGTTCTACGCGGGCGTTCTGCACGAAGGGGACATCGACTGCGAGCTCGCGCGCGACCTGGCGGCGGAATGCGTGGCCGAGCGCGCCTTCGAGCCGATCGGGGATAAAACCATAGCCCGCGCCAAAGAGCTCCTCGTCCACTGCGCGCGCCTTATCGTGTGCCCCGCTGCCTTCGGCACCATAAACGCCCGCAACGCAGAGCTCGTCGAGTTCGCACGCTCACATGGTATCGAGGTCATGCGAGCGCGCGAAGGCGCATCGGAGGATTCCCATTTGGAATGGGAAGGATAAACTGGACTTTCTTTTAAGGATCCTCAGACTACAGCTCCTACGCCGGCGAGGTCTACAAGACGCCGGAGAACCTCGTGAACAGAAATTTCCACGCCGACGAGCCCAACTAGGCCTAATCCAAGCGAGATTCCAGACTCGACAGACCATTGAGAGTCAGATCGTTGGCGACCTCAGAGACGCGCTCGATAGGAACCGAGCCGTCAGACAGCGCCCATGTGCGATAGATACCGATAATACCCGACAGCAAAAACGCCAGATAGTAGTCGAACATCTCGTCCTTGAGACCTTGGGGCAGCAGATCGCGCTCGGCAATCTCGTGCTCGAGTGGCGCACGAAGACGAGCCATAAAATCATCGAGCGGAATGTTCTCGATCAGCTGACGATTGAGCACCAAGTTGTTGCACAGTGCCTCGTTAACGGTTTTAAAGAAGGTCGCCGCCGCGCCAAGAGCGCGCTCGCTGGTGTCACCGTCCATAGAAGCAAGCGTTTTCTCGACCGAGTCGACAATCATCTCCACCACATCGACGGCAATGGCATCGAGCAGGCCGTCAACCGTACCAAAGTGAACGTAAAAGGTCTTGCGGTCGACATTGGCCTCGCGCGCGATGGCACTCACCGTAATGTCTGCCAGCGGCTTTTCCATGAGCAGGCGCTCGAAAGCCGAAAGGATGGCATTACGGCTGCGAATGATGCGACGATCAAGACGCGGTTTGCTGGTTGCCATGGGCGTGTCCCTTCGATATGCAAGCATTCATCAACAGATGAGAGATAATCTACGTAAGAGGATTATCCCCCATACAGCACAAATATGCCTCGCATCATGAAGAACGCACGACTGCCCTACTGCGACTTGGGATGCTTCTTCTTATTGAGTGCCGACGGAGATACGCGAATACCATCGCCTGTCTGGCGCACATAGGCTTTATGAGCCGGCTTAGCGGTCCCAGAAGCCTTCTGAGCGCGCTTCTTGGGATCAACGGTAACAGCATTCGTGGGGTGGGGCTTTGTGGGCGCAGAGGGCGTTTGAGGCGTGCGACCGAGCTTGCGCATCACGCGATCCCAGCGCGCATGGATGCTCTCGTTGTGGGCACTCTTAAGGCCCAGCAGGGGCGCAGCCAAAATGGTCGGCGCAATAAACGTAATGAGGCGCCACAGCAGATAGCCGGCGGTCGAAGCCGACCCAAAGAAATGACCCAAGAACAATGCAAAGCCGCCCTCAGCGCCACCAGTTCCACCGGGCAGGGGGACCGCAGAGCTCAACAGCTGGACAAAGGCGCTCGCGGCCATGACCGAGAAAAAGTCGACCTCGTGGTGGCCAAAGGCAAGCATCAGGAAATACGGCACGAGGTAGAAAAACGCGAGCTGTAGCATGGTGATGACCACCGTGAGCAGCATGGACGAAAAGTGGCCAGCCGAAAGCTTGAACTTCTCGGAGAACGAGTAGATCTCGCCATCGACAAACGTGCGCCATCCCTCGATCTTAGTGGACGAGACGCCTATGCGCTCGAGCCAATTAATGATGCAATGGGCGACGCGCGTGACGGTCTTAGGCATGAGCGCGACGGCGAAGATGCCAAGCAAGATGCAGCAGTGCCCACCAAAGCTAAAGACGCACAGCAGCGTCATGTCGCCATAGCGCTCGGCAAAAAACGGCATGCGAGCAAGCAGGAGGATAGCGCCCCAGGCAACGAGGCCAAACTGGTACACGATAAAGCGCGTGAACTGCGTGGCTCCGGCCTCGCCGACATTTTGGCCCGCTTTGGTCAGGCGGTAGATCTGGGCGGGAGTCGAGCCCATCATCATAGGCGTCAAGTTGCCAAAGAAGATGCCACTCGCCTCGACCGAAATGAGGTCGCGAATACCGACGGGCGAATATGGGTCGAGCCAGACGGCGATCGCATAGGCCACAATGCCAAAGAACAGATACATGAACATGCAAAGACACGCGACAACGAGCCATGGCGCCTGGACGCTCGACATAGCGGCCCAGAACTGCCCCATCTGCCCGGTAACCACCAGATAGACGATATAACCCACCAGCACGACGCCGATAAAGATGGCGCCACGGCGTGCACTCTTATTGTCATCTCCGCCCGAGGCCTCAACCTCGACCTGGGGCTTAGACGTATGCTGAGAGGACTCCGTCATGAGACTCCTTCTAACAGTCAAAATATCTTGCATATTGTACCCGTAAGGGCCATAGGCAGAACGAAAAGCTCTGGTTCAAACGGGAATTGCAGACGGTTGTTTGATAATAAAAAACCCGGCCTTCCATGGGAAGTCCGGGTATCAGATGCGTGGTAGCCCGTACCAGATTCGAACTGGTGATCTCCGCCTTGAGAGGGCGGCGTCCTAAACCGCTAGACGAACGGGCCATAAGCCTCAGCAGAAAAGAAATGGTAGCCCGTACCAGATTCGAACTGGTGATCTCCGCCTTGAGAGGGCGGCGTCCTAAACCGCTAGACGAACGGGCCACATGACATCTGCACTGCCGTGCTGCGAGGAAATATATTACGGGACAAAAAACGTCAGCGCAAGAAGAAATTCCAAATTGCCGAAAAATTGTCGGCAGGTTATGGAACACGCAGGTAAACTGGGTAGCTAATTCAAGTTGAGATGGACCAAAAGAGCTTCGCGATCGTTGGGAATGTTGTCTTCGATCACGGCGTCGAGGGCGGCGTTGAGAAGCTGACCCAGTTCCGGCCCGGGCTTGACTCCGGCACGGATCAGGTCGCCGCCGTTGATGGCGAGCATCTTGAGCATATAGGGCTCCCCTGCCTTCAGCAGCTCGTGCGCCATCGCGCGCATCTCCTCAATCGTCTCAACGTAATAGAAGCACGACGGGGCCTTGCCGAGCGTGTCAGCACGCTTAAGGTCCATGAGCTCGTCAATCAGACGGGCCGTGTCGACGCCCTCGCCAGAAAGCGCACACATCATATTGAGCAGGCAGGATCGCTCGGGACGCAGCGGTTTGTCGTGATATTTGATGAGCAGGCACACGTCGCGCACCAGGTCGTGCGAGAGAGCCAGGCGATCCATAATGACGCGCGCTTTCTTGGCGCCGAGCTCGGGATGACCGTAGAAGTGTCCGCTGCCGGCGTGATCGACCGTAAAGCACTCGGGCTTGGAGACATCGTGCAAAAACGCCGCCCACATAAGGCTCGACGATGGCGCGACGCCGTCGCACAGCGCCAGCTCCCCTGCCACTGTCAGCACACGGGCGATATGCTCGTAGACGTTAAACGCATGGTAGACACTTCGCTGATCAAACCCGCGACCCGCTGCCAACTCGGGCACAGCGGCACAGATGAGCTCGGGATAGCGAAGCATCGCGTCTCCCCCATGACCGGTCGAAAGAATGCCCTCGAGCTCAATACCCACACGCTCGCGCGCCACGGCATCGAGCAGCGGCGCGCACTCGGCAAGCGCACGCTTAGTCTCGGGCTCAATCATAAAGTCCAGGCGGCAGGCAAAGCGCACCGCGCGCAGCATGCGCAGGGCGTCCTCGTTAAAGCGACGCTTGGGATCGCCGACAGCGCGAATCAGCTTGCGCCCCAAGTCACCCTGGCCGTCGTAGCGGTCGACAAGCCCGCGCTCGGGATGCCAGGCCATGGCGTTGACGGTAAAGTCGCGGCGCGCCAGATCGTCCTCGAGCGAGGCGGCACGCTCCACACTCTGGGGATGGCGCCCATCGGTATAGAAGCCATCCAGACGGTACGTGGTGACCTCGATACGCTCGCCATCGGAAATAGCCGTGATTCCGCCAAATTTAATGCCCGACTCCACGACCGCGATATCAGCGGCCTCGAGCGCCGCCTTGGACTCCTGCCACAGGCCACTACAGCACATATCAACATCGTGGCTGGGGCACCCCATCAGGGCGTCGCGCACCCAACCGCCCACGTACCAAGCCTCAAGACCAGCCGCCTCAAGCGCGCGCAGGACGCGTAGGGACGCATCGGACGGTTGCGTACCGTTGAGCGAAACATTGCACATGCCTATGGCCTCCTGCACTTGTGAGCGTTAATCGATGGTTCTCAAGAAGTCTAACAAGAAACGAGAAAGCGCGCGCACGCAATCGCGTCGTTGATTAGATAAAACGAGACAGCAGACACCACATATGTTCAGCGCGCAAAAAACACCCGCCTTGGTAATCCAAAGCGGGTGTTCGACAACGATGTATCGATGCGGCTAGCAGACCTGGCGAACCTCGATGTGCTTCTTATATTCGTCCACCTTGGCAAAATCGCCCAAACCGGGGCACTCGACCACGTTGGCGCCGGTGGCCATCGACAGGCGCAGGGCGTCCTCGACGCGCTCGGGGGCGTCGTGCCACACGGACAAGAAGGCAGCGAGCGAGGAATCGCCGGCGCACACCGTCGAAAGCAGCTTGACGTCGAAGGTGCGGTTGGCAAACCAGATATGCTCGCCGTTGGAGAAGTACGCGCCGTCGCCACCGAGGGTCAGCAGCACGTTCTTGGCGCCCTTGGCGTGCAGCTCGGCCATCGCGCCCTTGACGGACTCGTCGTCGCCACCGCTCACCTTGATGCCAAAGATGTCGAGCAGCTCGTCATCATTGGGCTTGATCAGCAGCGGCTCCATGGCAATGAGGTCTGCCAGCTGATGGCTCGAGATGTCGAGGACAAACTCGGCCCCCTTGGCCTTGACACGGCGCAGGACCTCGGCCAGGAAGCCCTCGGAAGTGTTGGGAGGCAGCGAGCCGCTGATGACCAGGCAGGTCATGTCATCGAGCGAATCGATGAGCTCAAACATCTCTTGCTCGTTGGCCTCGTTGATGGCGGCACCGGCGTTGACCATGTTGTACTCGGTGTCGGGGCCGGCATTGAGGAACACGTTGACGCGCGTGATGCCGTCGGTCCACACGGGCTTGACGGGCACGCCCAGGGCCTCGGCGCCCTTGACGATAAACTCGCCCGAGAAGCCAGCGAAGAAGCCCAGGATCGTGGTGTCGACACCGTAGTGGTCAAGCGTAAACGAGACGTTGAGGCCCTTGCCGTTGGGCGTATAGACGGCGTTGCGAGTACGCGTGACGGTGTTGGCAGCAAGGCCGTCGCAGGCGATGTTGTAGTCAATGGCGGGATTTGCAGTGAGCGTGTAAATCATGAATGTTCCTTTCACGAAGCAACGTGTTAATGAAAGTATATTCCACGCATCGGTAAAAGGCTAGGACAACTCGGTGAACGGTGTGGAAGCGATGAAGTACGGCAGGACATCTCTCCCCTATGACGGAACAAAAAGGCGCCCTGGCCGAAACCGGGGCGCCGCATGCGCACGAATATGTCGCGTTTCGATTACTGACGATCGAGCTTGCGGACAGCAACGCGCTTGCTGTACTCGTCGACGTGACCAAAGTCGCCAATACCGACGGACTCGGCGACGTTGGCGCCGGTGGCCATAGCGAGCTTCATGGCCTCCTCGACGTTGTCGCGATCCCTGTACCACTTGTGCAGGAACGCAGCGAGGGTGCAATCGCCGGCGCAGACGGAAGAAACCAGCTTGATGTTGAACTCACGCTTGGCGTACCAGATGTCCTCGCCGTTGGAGAAGTAAGCGTCGCCGCGGCTACCGCGGGTGAGCAGCACGTTCTGAACGCCAGCGTCGTGAGCCATCTTCATGGCAACGCGAACCTCGTCGTCGGTATCGACCGGCACGCCGAAGATGGCCTTCATCTCGTGATGGTTCGGCTTGATGAGCAGCGGCTTCTTGTGAGCGAGCTCCTTGAGCTTGTCGGAGGACAGGTCCAAGACGACGTCGGCGCCACGAGCCTGAGCGTGCTCCATGACCTGAGCCAGGAAGTCAGGCGTAGCTTTGGGAGGCACGGAGCCGGAAACGATCAGGCACTCGAGATCGCCCGCGGTGTCCAGGATGTTGTAGAGCTCCTCCTGGTGCTGCGGCGTGATCGGAGCACCCGGGTTCAGGATGCCGTACTCGTGCTGGCCATCGTTGACGTAGGTGTTAATGCGCGTGATACCGTCGGTCCAGACCGGGCGGCAGAGGCAACCCAGGTTCATGACCTCCTCGACGATGAACTTGCCCGTAAAGCCAGCGAAGAAGCCGAGCGCAACGGTGTCGACGCCCATCTTCTTAAAGGCGAAGGACACGTCGAGGCCCTTGCCGTTAGCCGTGTAGCTGGCCGAGCCGGTGCGGACGTTCTCGTCGGGCTCGAGCGGAGAGCTCGAAACCGTCATGTCGACAGCCGGGTTAGCGGTTAGCGTGTAGAACATTTACAGTACCCCCTGTATATGTGAGGGCCGCGTGGCCGGCCCATTCCAACCACGCGGTTACCTCTGATACCAAATTAGCGAGCTGCGGACTCGAGCAGTGCCTTGACCTCGGCGGCGGTGTTGCAGGCGAGTGCCTTCTCGGCGAGCTCGTCGCACTCGGCCTTGGTCCACTGGCTGATGGTCTTGCGGGCGCGCAGGATCGACGGAGCGCTCATCGAGAACTCCTCCAGGCCCCAGCTGATCAGCAGCGGCTCGAGCAGCGGATCGGCAGCGGCCTCGCCGCACATACCGACCATGATGCCGGCCTTCACGCCGCTCTCGATGATGTTCTTGAGCGAGCGGAGCACGGCGGGATAGTAAACCTGGTACAGGTTGGAGATGGTGTCGTTACCACGGTCGGCGCACATGGTGTAGCCGATCAGGTCGTTGGTGCCGATGGAGAAGAAGTCGGCGACCTCGGCAAGACGGTCTGCGAGCAGCGAAGCGGCGGGCGTCTCGACCATGATGCCGACCTCGATGTTCTCGTTGAACTTGCGACCCTCTTCGGTCAGCTCGGCCTTGCACTGCTCGACGAGCTCCTTGACAGCCAAGACCTCCTCGACGCAGGTGACGAGCGGGATCATGATCTTGACGTCACCGAAGGCGCTAGCGCGCAGCAGAGCGCGGAGCTGGACCTTGTACTGGTCGGGATTGGCCAGGCAGTAACGCACGGCGCGGAAGCCCATGAAGGGGTTGTCTTCCTTGACCATATGCAGATACGGAATCTCCTTGTCGCCACCCACATCGAGCGTGCGGATGATGACCGGAGTACCCTTGAGCGCGCTGGCGACCTTACGGTAGGCGTTGAACTGCTCCTCCTCGGAAGGAAGCTCAGCAGAGTCCATGAACAGGAACTCGGAGCGGAACAGACCGATGGCCTCGGCGTCGTGATCGAGCGCGTTGGGCACGTCATCGGGGTTACCGATGTTGCAGGCGATGATCTTCTTGATGCCATCGGCAGTCACGGACGGCTTGCCGCGGAAGGCCTCGAGGGCTGCCTTCTCGGCAGCGAAGGCCTCGGCCTTGGCGGTGTAGGCGGCGAGCGTCTCCTCGTCGGGATCGGCCTCAACGATACCCTTGCCACCGTCGACGACAACGGTCATACCGTTGCGCAGCGCGGTGCAGCTATTGGAAACCGAAAGGACAGCCGGGATCTCGAGGGCGCGCGCAATAATCGCGGAGTGCGACGTGCGGCCACCGGTCTCGGTGACGATACCGGCAACGTGGGCCTTATCGATCGTGGCGGTCATGGACGGCGTGAGGTCGTGAACGACAACGACAGTATTCTCGGGCAGGACGGAAAGGTCGACGACCTCCTTGCCCAGCAGCTCGGCCAGAATACCGGTGCGGATGTCGGCGATGTCGGCCGCGCGCAGACGAAACATCTCGTCGTCCATGGACAGGAACATGTTCTCGAACATGGTCGAGGTGTCCATGAGCGCCTGCTCGGCGCAGGTACCGCCGTCAATGGCGGCGTTGATGGCGTCGGTCATGCCCGGGTCCTGAGCCAGGACAATGTGTCCGCTCATGATCTCGGCCTCGGCCTCGCCCACCGTCTCCTTCATGTGGTCGGCCTGAGCCTGGGTCTTCTCGCAGAAGACCGAAAGAGCGGACTGATAGCGCTCCTTCTCTGCTGCCGAATCGGCAACCTCGTGCGGCTCAAACGTCAAGTCGGGATCGACGGCGACCATGACGGTGCCGATACCGATGCCCTCGGAAGCGTTGACTCCCTGATACATTCCCATTCCTCTCTCCGTGTCATGTGATAAAGCGTTTTGCCATATCCATGACAAAAGAGCGCAGCTACCTTACAACAGGTCACTGCGCCCCCAAATATGAACTTAGTTGTTCAACATGCGACCCGTTTGAGTTCTACTCGCCAAGACCGCTCTTGATGAGCTCGATGGCAGCAGCCAGAGCCTCGGCCTCGTCAGCGCCGTCGCACTTGACCTCGACCTCGGTACCGCAGGGGATACCAGCAGCCATAAGTGCCATCGGGGACTTGCCGTTGACCTCCTTCTCGGGGGTGACGACCGTCACGTCACAGGCGTACTTGCCCATGGTGGAGGCGAACAGACCAGCCGGACGCATGTGCAGACCCTGAGGATTAACGAGGGTAGCCTTCTCAGAAACCATAATTGACTCCTTTTTGTGTTTAACCCCTGTCATGCATGTGGCAGGAGTCAGATTCACGACGTTGTTTATATTAACTCACATCAAACGGTTTTTCATTGTGTTTCACACGAATTGTTGGACAGATGTCGTATCCCTGCGCTCGCCCGCCGGGCGGGGCGGTTAAGTTTGCTGCTCTACAGTCCTGCGCAAGACGGAAAGCACATTAAGTGCTTTCCTTTGCGTGCGGAACTCGCGACAAACTTAACCGCCCCGCCCGGCGGGCGAGCTGCGGAAACTCGGTCGGTCCAGAGCAATATCGGCGGAACGGAATTCTGGCTGAGGATCTGTTCGCGACAAAGACTCAATGGGCAGTTCCCTCTATGTCCTTCTGTAAGTTGCGGTGAAATAGGGACTGATTTTGCGGTTGAAACGTTTAAACAGTCCCTATTTCACCGCAACTTACAGAAGGGAATGAAAAAAGGCGGGGGCTCCGGGTAAAGTCCTCGCCTTTATTACAGGGGGCGATGTTATTCGCGTACCGTGGAATTAGACCAGGCGGGCGTTGATCGTCTTGGCGATCTCGGCGGCGTCGGTGGAACCCTTGACGGTGGCACGGAAGTCCTCGTCCATGAGCGCCTCGGCGACCTTGGACAGGATCTTGAGGTGCGTAGTGCCGGCCTGGGCACCGGGGATGAGCAGGGCGATAGCCACGTTGACGGGAGCGCCGTCCATGGTGTCCCAACCGGTCACGCCGGACTCGTCCTTGACGACGATGACGGCAGCCTCGGTAATGGCGTCGGACTTGGCATGCGGGATGGCGAAGCCCTCCATCATGCCCGTGGTGCCCTCGGCCTCGCGGGCCAGGAAGGCGTTCATCACGGCGTCGGCGTCGCTGGCGATACCGGCCTTGACGGCCTGGTTGGAAACGAAGCTCAGAGCCTCGTCACGAGAAGCGAAGTCCTCGGCGACAAAGACATTCTCGACCTTCACGAAGTCGGCAGCCTCGGCCTTGGGGGCCTCGACGGCAGCGGCCTTGGGAGCCTCAACCGGCTTGGCTGCAGGAGTGGCCTTCTGGTTCTTCTCAAAGTCGTACTTCTTGAAGGCCACGAAAAGGATGCCACCGACCACAGCGCCGATGAGGATCGCGAGGACCCAAAGCGGACCGTTCTCGACAACGGGCAGGACCAGGAAGCCACCGTGAGGCGCCGGATCGTGAACGTTGAACATAATGGTCAGGATCGAAGCGATAGAGGAACCGAGCATCATGATGGGCATGACGGGCCAGATGTTCTTGGTCATGAACGGAATGGCGCCCTCGGTGATGTGGGTGCAACCAAGGATGAGGTTGACGACACCGGCGTCGTGATCCTCCTGGCTGAAGTACTTCTTGCCGACAACGACGGCAAAGGTGGTGATCAGCGGCGGAACGATGCAGGCGGCGGAGACGGCAGCCATGAAGTTGGTGCCGAAGTTATAGGTATCGGTGCCAACACCGGCGGCCAGAGCCTCGGTGAGCATAGCGGTACCGGTGACGTAAGCAGCCTTGTTGACCGGGCCGCCCATGTCAAAGGCGCACATGCAGCCGATGGCAAGACCCAGGACAACGGCGCCAGAGGCGGACAGGCCCTTGAGGAAGTCCATCATGGCGGTGTTGATGGCAGCCATGGGGCCGGAAATGCCGAGCATGACCAGGCCGACGATAGCCGTCGAGAACAGCGGGTACAGGAAGATAGCCTTGAGGCCGTCCAGATTCTTGGGCAGACCGGCAAAGACCTTCTCGAGCAGCAAGATGACATAGCCGGCAAGGAAGCCGCCGACGATGCCGCCCAGGAAGCCGAAGCCCACGCCGGCGCCACCGGCATCGATCATGCCGGTCTCGGCGTTAACAGGCAGGCCCTGGATGGCGATCATACCGGCAACAAAGCCGGGGACGAGCGCCGGGCGCTTGCCGATGGATTCGGCGATGTAGGCGGAAAGCACCGGAACCATAAGGTTCATGGCGATGCCGCCGATGATCTTGAGCATCGCAGCAAAACTGTTGTAGTCAGACGCCGTCGAATCGAAGGACGTAATGCCCCACAGGAACGAGACAGCGGTCAGAACACCACCAGCAACAACGAAGACCAGCATGTGGCTGACGCCGTTCATGAGGTGCTTGTAGATGACGTGGCCGATGGACTCCTTCTCCTCGACCTCATCCTCGACATCGGCAGCGGCTGCAACCGTGCTGTCGCCCTTGGCGGCGAGCGCGCGGTCAATCAGCTTACCGGCGGCCTCAACGGACAGGGCCTTGGAAACACCAACGGAAACCATGGGCTTACCGGCGAAACGCTCAGCCTGGACATCCTTGTCGGCTGCGACGACGACGGCCTTGGCACCAGCGATCTCACTCTTGGTGAGCTCGTTCTCGACACCGACCTGGCCATGAGTCTCGACCTTAATGGTCAGACCGCGCTCGGCAGCTGCCTTCTCCAGCGCCTCCTTCGCCATGAAGGTGTGCGCAATGCCGGTCGGGCAACCGGTCGCGGCGATGATGTCAAACTTAGCCATGTGTCCCTCCTTCTTGAGTACAGCGCCCGCGGGCGCTCCCCTACACGCGCTTCGATGCGCGTTTTTCCACAACTGAAAGATACCAACCTACCGTCCGCGTGAGAAGAGCTAAGGTGCAAATCTCCGGTGAAAGGTTCTTTCATAACCGTAAACGGTAAGTGAAAGTTTACCATCAACACTTGAAACGGCAAGGTGTATCTTGTAATTGAAAATGCCCGTATACTATGGCATTGCAAATCAAGCTAGATTTTCATGCCAACCAGGAGCCATCCATGACCGATAGTAGCAAGAGCGCACTTTCCCTCATTAGCACCCATCAGGGATACAGCGAGTCCGAGCAGCGCATTGTCGACTATATATTGGAGCACCAGTCCGAGGCGCCACGCCTCACGGCCGCTCAGCTCTCGCGCGCCGCCGCCACGTCCGAGGCGACCGTTTCGCGCTTCTGCCGCAAGCTTGGCTTTGGTAGCTTCCGCAGCTTTCAGTTTTCGTTGGCGAGGGATTTGGAAAGTCAGCGTAACGAGGGCCTGACTGACGAGGTCTCGCTCGACAATATGGAGCAGAGCCTCAAGAATATCCTGGCTGCCAAGGTGAGCGAGCTTAATGCGACCATCGACGGGATCGACCACGATACGCTGGCGGCTGTTGTGCATGCCCTTAAGCATGCAGGGGTTATTGAGTTTGCAGCTGTGGGCAATACGAACGCGGTCGCGCTCGATGCGACGTTTAAGTTTTCGCAGCTGGGCCTGCGCTGCATGGCGAGCACCATTAGCGAGACATCAATCGGCTTTGCGCTCACGTTACGCCCGGGTGACGTCATCGTGCTTATCTCAAACTCCGGCAAATCGCGCCGATTGAATCGCATGGCAAAAGCGGCTCGCAACTGCGGCGCAACCGTAGTCGTCATCAGCAGTGACAGCAAATCCCCACTCGCGCGCCTGGCAGACTACACTTTTAATACCGTCAACCACGAAGCGCTGCTGACGACAGGCGACTTTGCGTTCTCCAAGATCAGTGCCACGATGATCATCGAAGTCATCTACAACTTTCTGCTGCCCGAGATTGAAGACGCGCGTGAGCATATCAGCTACTACGAGGAGCTCATCCAGCCGGATAAGGTCGTTGAGTAGGTAGATTGGGGAGCCGATAGACGCCCCTCGCCACGAAATCCGCCCATCTACTACGTTTTAACCTCAAGCGCCAACCATACACCCAAAATAGAGAAAACCGCAGGCGTTCTACCTGCGGTTTTCTTTTTGCAATTCTTGGCGTGGTTGCCGATGCCCTGCCAAACGTAGTAGATGGACCCGTTTCGTGGCGGCCGGATTGGACATACATGTGGCGGCTCGGCCTAGGCACGCGCCTCCGCAAGCATCTGTTTGGCGTGCGCCAGGCTTGCCTCGGACTGATCGCCGCTCAACATGCGGGCGATCTCGGCGGTACGCGCTTCGCCGGTTACCTCGTCCAAATGCGTCTGGGGAACATCGCCCGGTTCCTTACTGACAACATAATGCTTGTCGGCCATGACGGCGACCTGCGCCAAGTGGGTTACGACAATCACCTGATGCGTAGCGGCGAGATCTGCCAGCACGCCCGCGAGCGCACGCGCCGTGGAGCCACCGACACCAGCATCGACCTCGTCAAACACCAGCGTATCGACACCGTCCGCGTTACCGAGGACAACCTTGCTTGCCAGCATGACGCGGCTGAGCTCGCCGCCCGACGCAATGCGGCGCAGGGGGCGTGGCGTCAAGCCGGCACCGCTGCGGTATAGCAGCTCGTAACTCGAAGGACCAACCGGCGTCCACTCAGCACGGGGAAGATCGCGCGACTCCCAGACGAGCTCGGCACTACCCATCTCCAGGCGAGCCATCTGGCGGCCAACCTCGTGACAGAAGCGCGGGGCCGCCGTATTGCGAGCGCGCTTAAGCGCCTTGGCGGCAGCAAACAGTTCGTGCTCCGCCGCGCCAAGCGCTTCACGCGCCATTTTGATCTGTTCATCGCCATTATCAACCAGCGAAAGCAGCTCTTGCGAGCGATCACGCATGGCAAAAACATCGTCCATGGTCGGACCCCACTGACGCAGCAGGCCCTTGAGGTCGGAATACCGCTCGCGCATGCGAGCGAGCTCGCGAGGATCGAAGGCGACCCCATCGCGATAGGCGCGCAGCTCGTTGGCACAATCCTCAAGCGAGATGCAGGCATCCGAAAGCGTCTCGGCAATGTCGCCCAGTTTGCGATCGACGGTAGCCATTCGGGAAAGCTCTGCCACGGCGCTGTTCACGGCATCGAGCGCTCCCCCTTCGGCGGCAAGCGATGCATGGGCATCGTTAGCTGTGGCAACCAGTACCTCGGCATGTTCGGAGCGCGGCAGCAATTCCTCGAGTTCCTCATACTCGCCCGGCTTAGGGTCGACCTCGCCGATGCGCTCGAGGGCAAAGCGCGCCTCCTCGACACGACTCCCCTGCGCACGCGAGGCCTCCTCAACGCGACGGACCTCCTTGGCAGCCGCGCGCGAGGCTTTAAAGCAAGTACGGTAGTGCTCGAGTGCCTCGAGCGCAGAGCGCCCCGCCCAGGCATCGACCATGGCAACGTGATGCGCCGGGTCGAGGAGGCGCTGGTGCTCGTGCTGACCGCACAGATCCATCATCACGCCGACGCACTCCGAAAGCTCGCGCACGCTGGCGATGCGGCCGTCAATCCTCACGCGGCTGCGGCCCTCGGCAGAAAGGCTGCGCTGGACCGTGAAGCCCTCCGTGTCGTGCGGGCCGTCAAACAGGCGTGCCTCGACGCTCGCCAGCGCCTCGCCCTCGCGCACCGTCGACGAATCCGCACGCTCGCCCAAAATAAGCTTAAGGGCCGAGAGCAGCGCGGTCTTGCCGGCGCCGGTCTCGCCTGTCAGGACAGTCAGGCCGGCACTCGGCACCAGCGTCGCCTCACGAATGAGTGCAATGTTAGAAACCTGCAGCTCATCGATCATGACGAACTCCGTAGAATACGCGGCTCACCGAGTTGTAAAAACTCTCGGGGCCGTAGTCGAGCAGCAGCACATCGCCTGGGCCTCGGCGCACGGCCACGCTCTCGACCGTGCCGTCGCAGGTAATAAACTGTCCATCGATAGCGATCGCCGGAACGCTCGGGCGATCATCGGACATAAAGATTTCGACGACATCACTCGGCGAAGTCAAGAAGGCACGGGCCTGAATGGTGTGCGGCGCAATGGGTACGCAGACCATACCCGTATAGTCGGGGCTCACAATGGGGCCACCTGCACTGAGCGCGTACCCCGTAGAACCAGTCGCCGTGGACACGACCACGCCGTCGCCACGCAGTCGATCGATATGGTGGCCCGACACCGTGATGTCGAACTCAACCATATCGGACAGGGGGCCGCGCGTGAGCGCCATGTCGTTGAGGGCGAACGTGCGCACGACATCCTTCGTGCCATCGTCGCGCACGGACACGATATCCGCGGCGATGGTGGCGCGACGGCTCACGTGCAGCTCTCCGGAAAGGGCGTCGCTCACGACCTGCAGAATGTCGCGCTCCTCGGGGCTCGCAGCAGTTAAAAAGCCCAGGTGACCATAGGAAAGACCGAGGATAGGAATCTCGCGATGGTTGAGGATGCGGGCAGCACGTAGCAACGTACCGTCGCCGCCGAGCGTAATGACCAGATCGGAGCCGTCAATATCAGGCGTGCTCTGAATCTTGGATCGCTGGTCGGCAGCCCATGCGACCTCATAGCCCTGGCGCGTCAGCCAAAGCTCGAGCATCAGGCCGCTCTCGACCGCCTCTTGCTTGTAGTAATTGGGAACCAGAAAGACCTTCATAGCGTTGCAGCTTTCTCGCTCAAAACCGATACCTGGGATTGCAGCTCATCGTCGGTGCGTTCACCGGGGGCAAACCTCGTGCCGTACAGGAAAAACTCAACGTTGCCCTTGGCACCATGAATGGGTGACACGCACACATCGACCGGGAACAGGCCCTTGGCAGCAAAGAGTTCAACCGCCCTCACGAGTGTATCGCGGCGCACGGCGGGATCGGTCACAATGCCGCCCTCGCCCACCAGCGCCGCCGGAGCCTCAAACTGCGGCTTTACGAGCGTGCAGAATGCACCCGTAGGAGCCAGGCACGCCAGTACCGCATCGATAATGTTCGCGATGCTGGTAAACGAGACATCACACACAGCCAGGTCGATGGCGCCGGCATAGCCAAGCTCAGGCAGCTGCGTCACATTTGTGCGCTCAAGCAGCGTCACGCGATCGTCCTGACGCAACGACCAATCGAACTGGGCGCGACCCACGTCCACCGAGACAACGGTCGCAGCTCCGCGCTTGAGCAGGCAATCGGTAAAACCGCCGGTAGAGCAGCCCACATCCAGACAGGCAAGGCCCGTCGGATTGATGTCAAACGCATCAAGCGCGCCTTCGAGCTTAAGACCGCCGCGGCCAACATAGGGAATGCGCCCCTTCACGTGCAGCGGCAGCCCCGGGATCACCTTAAGGCCCGGCGAAGTCAAGCGCTCACCGCCACTCGAGACCAAGCCGGCCATAAGAGTGCGAAGGGCATCCGCGCGATCTGCGCAGATGCCCTGTGAAATCAGTTCGTCATCAAGACGCACGCGTTTCATGAATGCCATCAACCATTCGTATCCGGAGATGCGGCCTAGCTATCCTGGGATTCGTTTGCCGCATCCTCATCATATTCCTGCTCGAGCTTGTCGGCCTCACGCGGCGTCAACTCAAACTTGTCGACCATATCGACCGCGCGGGAGCCCAGCTCAATCGCTTCGTCAAACAGATCGAGCGAACGCTCCAAGGAGGTATCCTTGGAGCGAACGGTAGCGATGATCTGATCCAGACGGTCCGAGATCTCATCAAAGTTACGGACAGAACCCTCTGGCATGACTACTCCTCGACGGAGTCGACAACAGCCTCGGCGGCGTCCGCATCCTCGGCCAGCACGCCAGCCTCAGCCTGAGCAACCGCAACCTTGGCGGCAGCCTCGACGGCTTGGGCCTCCTCGCGAGCGCGATCTTCGGCCAGCAGCTCCTGGTACAGGTCCTCACCCGGCAGCTCCTCGCTACGAGCGATCTTGCCCAGCACGCCGTTGACGAACGACGCAGACTGGTCGGTGCCATAGGCCTTGGCAAGCTCGACAGCCTCGTTGATGACGATGGCGTCCGAGACCTCTTCGTCGGTGAGGAAGCGCATCTCGTAAACGGCGATACGCAGCAGGTTGCGGTCGGCACCGGGCATGCGCATAAGATCCCAGTTCTTGGCGACGGCGCGCAGGGCACAATCGATGCGATCAATGTGCTCGTAGGCACCGCGGCAAAGCTCCAACGCATAGGGGTCGAGGGGACCCTTCGAAATCAGGAAATCGCCCTCGAGGACGCGCTCGAGCGGGCTGTCCGTGGCCTCGGCCTGGAACAGCAGCTGCAGCGCCTGACTGCGGGCAAGCGTGCGCCCGCGATAAACCTTAAGGCTCAAAGGTTACTCCTTGGGGAAAACGAGGCCGTCGATGCAAACGTCAACGCGTTCGACCTCGACGCCCACCTGGGCATCGATGGCGGCGACCACGGCGGCGCGAACGGCCTCGGCGAGTTTCTTGAACGGATAGCCAAAGAACACCACGACACGCACGGTGAGTGCGAGCTTGTCGCCGACGACCTCGGCCTCGACCGCCGGCTCGGAAGCCGGGGCCTTGGACGAGAGCATCATGGAGACAAGGTTGGTGGCAAGGTCCTTGACGCCAACGGAGGCGATGCCCTCGACATCCGACACGGCGCGCGAGACGATGGCGGTCAGAACATCGGGCGAAATGCCGATGCCGTCAATCTTGATTTCCTGGGGCATGAGTCCTCCTAGAAGAGTTGGTTGCTAGACGCGGGAGACGAACTTGCCGTCGCGGGTGTCAACCTTGATGACCTCGCCCTCGTTGAGGTACATGGGGACCTGGATGACAGCGCCGGTGTCGATCGTGGCCGGCTTGGTGGAACCCTGGACGGTGTCGCCCTTAAAGCCCGGGTCGGTCTGGACGATGGTGGTCTCGATGAACATCGGCGGGGTCACGCCCATGAGCTCATCGTCGGCAAAGAGCAGCTGGCAGATGTCGTTCTCGCGCAGCCACTTGGAGTTCTCGCCCACCATGTCCTCGGGAACGGGAACCTGCTCATAGGTCTCGTTGTCCATGAAGATGTAGTCGGCGCCATCGTTGTAGAGGTACTGGAACTCACGGGTGGTGAGCATGACGCTCTCGAACTTGGTGCCGGCGTTGCAGGTGTTCTCGACGACGCGGCCGCTCTTGATGTCGCGGGTCTTGTAGCGCACAAACGCGCCACCCTTGCCCGGCTTGACATGCTGGAACTCGACGATGGTGTAGACCTTGTCCTTAATGCGGAGACCGAGGCCGTTCTTGAAGTCGGCGGTAGAAATGGTAGGCATAGCGACCTTTCTTGTTATGGGCAGAACGCACAAGCGTCCAAATTACATACGACCGAAATTATACACTTGCAGACGGCGCCTGCAGCGAGCGCATAAAAAGAGAACGCGGGGCGCCCGAATTGCTCCGGACGCCCCGCCCCAAAAATCTATCGAAATGGGCTAGCAATCGATGACGTGCAGGTCGTGCGGGGTCTTGGTGAAGGGCTCGTAGCCGTTCTCGGTGACCACGCCGTAGTCCTCCAGACGCACGCCACCCACACCGGGCAGGTACACGCCGGGCTCCATGGTGATAACCGAGCCGACCTCGATGGTGTTCTTGCTGCGGTTGAAGTTGGGCAGCTCGTGGATGTCGATACCAACGCCGTGGCCCAGGCCATGGTTGTAGTAATCGCCATAACCGGCATCGCCGATGATCTTTTTGGAAAGCTTGAAAATGTCGTTGCCCTCGACGCCCGGATGGATGGCAGCGACGCACTCCTCGTGCGTACGGCGCACGAGCGCGTACAGGTCGAGCTGCTCCTGGGTAGGCTCGCCCATCACGACAGTGCGTGTCATGTCGGAGCGATAATCGCAGTAGCCCGCGCCGTAATCCATGAGGACAAAGTCGCCCTTCTCGATCACGCGGTCGCTCGGGACGGCATGCGGGTTGGCGGTGTTGGGGCCGCTCGCCACGATGGAGCCGAAGGCAAGGCTGTCAGCACCGTTGGCGAACATAAAGTTCTCGAGCTCGTTGCGTACCTGCTTCTCGGTCATACCGGGCTTAATAAAGCCGAGCATGTGCTGGAAGGCGGCATCGGTGATCGACTGCGCATGGCGCATGAGCTCGATCTCCTCGGCGTCCTTGATGGCGCGCATCTTGCGGATGTCGTCATGCATCAGCGGCAGCATGCAGGCGACGGAGCGGTCCTCCAGGCCGCGCTGAATACCCTGGTAGAAGTTAATCTGCATATCGTCCTCGACAGCGCAGACGCGGCACTTGTTGGCCGTAATCTTGCCGGCGACCCAACCGGGGATGGTGCCTTCGTCCATGTCGTAGACCCAGGGGCTGCCGGCGGGCGTGTTCTCCTCAAAGCTGTTGAGGTAGCGCGAGTCGGTGTGGAACAGGCACTGGTCGACCGTAATAAACGCAGCGTGCGGGAACTCGAAGGTGTAGTCGAAGACGCCCTTCACGCCCGTAAGCCAACGAAGGTTGGCCTCGTCGCGCACCACGATGGCATCGTAGCCACGCTCGGCCATCAGGGCACGGACACGCTCGATACGACCGGCAGGACCGGCAGCAAACTCAGACATGCAGATTCCTTTCTTGTTGTCTCTATATAGACGGGACGGGTCTCAATCGAACGACGGAATCGCATGCGATCCGCAACCGATTGAAAACCCGCCCCTCAACATGATACGAAAGACAATGGATGTCAATAAATCTTAGAGAAGTTCTTTGCGTGAAGCCAAGTAGGCGTGAGCATGGCGCTCAAGAACCTCGTCCTCAACGCTCGTTAGACGAATGGCGCCGAGTGCCGCGGGCAGCGGCAACATACTGCGGTTCGAGCGGACAAACTGCTGCCCGCGGAACTCCTCGATAAACGTGGCGGGCTCCAAATCGAAGGCAAGCTCCTCGATACCAAAGTCCTCCAAGCAGTCATCGACCTCAAAGACGTAATCGATATCGAAGTCGCAGGCATCATGTGCTAGGCGCGCCTCAAAACGCATGCCCTCGGATAACAGCTGATAGGCAGGGACCTGCGAAGCGGCATCGCCCAAGCAAGCGCGCAAGGTACGCTCCCCCGTCTTACCAAAATCGAGCGCATGGCGGGCGCTCGGGTTCGTGGCCATCAGTACGTCCTTGCGGGCAGTCTGAGACCATTGAACGGCATTGACGAGCGCGACCTCCTCGCCCGCGAGAATCTCGGGGACGGTCTCAGTAAACTGATTCCAGCGGGACTTACTGCTCGAAAGCATGGTGCCAACAAGTACCACAAAGCCGAGCTTGAGGTCCTCGGGGTCCGCCTCGCGAACAAGGTCGAGGTCGCACACGACCAAGCCCGGTTCGGGACGGCACGCGATAGCGGGAAGCGCATTGGCCGACGAGGCGACGAGCGGCTTCATGGTCGTCGCGACCGTGAGCATGGCGTCGAAGGTCGTCGGCAGTAAGGCGCACTCGGTGCGACCGCACCACTGATTGGCACACCAACAAACGACCGAGCAGGTCGCCGTGTCGCCGACAGCGACAACGAGATCGTCGCAGGTAATGCCGTTAGCCGACAGGGCGCCAAAGATGGTATCGGCGTCGACCAGCGTCGCGCCATCAGGAGAAACCTCAAGCAAAAGCTGCGACACGGCAAAACCGGCGTCGACCAGCGCATGCTCGACGACCTCACCAAAGCGCTCGGATGTAGCGTCGTTCCAAACCACCATCGCGCGCTTAGGCTTGCCCACAGCCGAGGAAAACATGCGCGACAGCTCATCGAACGCGCCCAATCCGACGCGGACATCGACACTGCGGTTTTGGAAATTGATCAGTTGACGGCGAATCATAGCAGCCCACGCTCCAAAAGCATCTCGGCACAAAGGTAGGAAACGTCCTCGAAGGACTTGTTGCGAATATCAAGGGTAAGGTCGGCGGCCTGGCGATACAGCGGACGGCGATGCTCAAACAGGCGCGCAGCATGCTCGGGCGAACGGAAATCGGGGCGCGTGTCGGACCGACGAATCTGGCGAATCGAATCCTCGAAGTCGCCCTCGAGGTACACGCACGTACCCATTTCGTGCATCAGTTCAATATTCACCGGCGTTTCGACGATACCGCCCCCGCACGAAACCAACAGGCTGCGCTCGCTTTGGAGCGAACGGAGCGCCGAGGTCTCGAGCTCGCGAAAACGATCCTCACCCTCGGTCTCAAAAATCTCGGTTACCGACTTGCCGCAACGGCGCACGACCAGACGGTCGGTATCGATAAAACGCCGCTTGAACATGGTGCCGACGTTGCGCGCGAGCGTCGATTTGCCCGCGCCCAAAAAGCCGATAAAGAAGATATGGTCGCAGCCGTGTTTGGTGTGCTGGGACATGACGAGACCTATTCCTCGCAGGGAAGGTCGCGCAGGGCCCGGCGCTCAAAGATACGGAAGATCTGCGTATACCACAGGTCCTGCGTCGCCTGCGGCTTGACCAGAATAGTATCGACGCCGGCGAAGTTGCCGCTCCACACGTCCGTGTAGAGCTGATCACCGATCAGCACAGCCTCGCCGGCTGTGGCGCCGAGGCGCTTAAGGCCCGCCTTGAGGGCAAACGGCGCCGGCTTCATGGCGTGGCTGATGGCCTCGAGTCCCAGCTCGCGTGCAGAGCTCATGACCTGGTCGCGATGCCAGTTGTTGGACACCATGCACAGCTTAAAGCCTTTGGCGCGGGCGGCGTCGAGCCAAGCGGAAACCGCGGCGGGAACCTGCTCGGTGTCGCGCGGCACCAAGGTGTTATCGCGATCGAGCAGAATGGCGCGCTTGCCGTCGGCCCACAGGGTATTAAGGTCGATGCGATCGACCGAGGCAACGTATCGTTTGGGGCTAAAAATCCTCATGCTAATTCCAAGACTGTTGATGCTCTTCGTAGGTTTGCGAGAAGTACTCCTCGTCCTGCGTAATGTAGAAATACAGGTCATCAGAGTCGGTCGGCTCAAGGGTGGCCTTGAGCGCCTCGAGCGACGGAGAGCAGATGGGCGTGGGCGGCAGGCCCTCATGCTTATAGGTGTTATACGGACTATCGCTCTGCAGGTCGTCGGCGGTAACCTCGCCACCGGTGACATACATCATGGTCGCATCGCTGTTGAGATAGCGCAGACCGTCGAGTTTGCCGGCAAGGCGGTTGTAGAAGACCGAGGCCACGTGCGCACGTTGATCGGCGTTGAGGCCCTCGCGCTCAACGATAGAGGCCAAGTTGACGATGTCGTAGTCGGACATCTCCACACCGTAGCGTTCCTTGATCTTGGCTTCGCAGCTCGCAAAGTCAAGCGACTTGTACTCGGTCTTAAACTGATCGAGCATAGCGCGAATCACGCCATCGGCCGTCGGCGAATCACCCAACGAATAGGTCTTGGGGAACAAGAAACCCTCGAGCGAGTCGTTGGCGGCGCCCTTAAGGAAGCTATAGTCGTCCACGTAGTTGGAGGCCTTGGCCTGGTTGAGGAAGTCTTCCTTAGAGATGCTGTCATAGGCCTGGGCCACACGGTCGGCGACTTGATCGACCGTCAGGCCCTCAGGGATAGTCAGCGTATTGGAGCCCGCGTTGGGGCCTTCCATGAGCTGCTGAACAACCTCGGTCGCATCCATGAGTGTGGTGAACGAATAATCACCAGGCTTGAGCGACATATCGGCGTTGAGCTTTTTCACCGCCGCATAGTAATCCTTGGGATTTTCTACGATATGGTTCTCGGAGAGAATCGAAGCGATGCTGTCACCCGAGGCACCATCGGGAATCGTGATAGTAACCTGCTGGCCTGCAACGACTTTCGCACCCTCACCGCCAAAGAAACCCTTGACGGCTGGCACGACAAAGAAAACGATCGCGACAAGCGCAAGCACGGCAACAACGCCACCGATAATCATAGGCACCGGGGAGCTTTTCTTTTGAGCACCGCGACGAGCATGCGTGTTGTAGCTCGAGCGGGTCGCCGGAGCAACGCCATGCGAACCACGAGCGTGATGCGAATGCGATTGGGGGGCCTGCGTTCGCTGGGTAGGTGCCTGCTGCTTAAAGCGGGTGCCGCCTGCAGGCTGGGCCGTACGAGCAGTGGGCTGCTGAGCCGCGTGAGAAGCCGAATGCTGAACCGAACGAGCAGAAGGCTGCTGACCCGTCCGTTGAACAGGTTGGGCCGAACGAGAGAAGGACTGCGCCGGGCGCGCGGCAGACTGAGCTGCGCGCTGCGTCGGCTGTGCCGGACGCTGGCCAGGCTGGGCAGGGCGCGACGCCGGCTGCTGTGTACGATTCGGCTGGCGCGGATCGGAAGCACTAGGCATGCGAAACCTCCTCGTTTTTACGATCGAGCCACGTCTGCAAAAACAGGCTGGCGGCAATCATGTCGATCTTGCCCCTCATCTGCTTTTCGTTGAGTCCCTGCTCGCGCAGGATACGCTTGGCCTCTTGCGAGGACAGACGCTCGTCCTCAAACTCCAACGGAAGATCGAGCTCGTCGGCAATCTTGTGCGCCACAGCGGCAACGCGCTCGGCCTGAGGGCCAGGTTCACCGGCCATGGTCAGGGGACGTCCGCTTACCAGGATGTCGGGCTCATAGTCCTCAACCAGGTAGCGGAACGTCTTGGCCATACCGGTGACCTCGGCAGCCGGAAGCACCTTGACAGGCATCGCCATCTTGCCATCACGGCTCGAGACGGCGATGCCAATCCTGGTCTCCCCTATGTCCAGCGCGAGCGCAACCACAGTGACTTCTTAGATTCTTAGGCACCGAGCGCGGTCTTAGCGGCCGCGAGGGCATCGGCGATGCCGGCAGCATTCTTGCCACCGGCCTGGGCCATGTTGGGACGACCGCCACCGCGACCGTCGACCAGACCCGCGATCTGCTTGATCACGTTACCGGCGTGGAAACCGGCCTTGACGGCGTCATCGGAGCCGGCAGCGAGCAGGGCCGGAGTGCCCTTCTCAGTCACGCTGGCGACGACACAAGCGACAGGGCCGGCGACCTTCTGATGCACGGTATCCCATACGTTGCGCAGGTCGGCAGCCTCAAGGCCCTGGAGCTCAGCGACAACGAGCTTATAGCCGTCGAGCTCGACGGCGCCCTCGATGGCGCTGGAGATGGCGTCGGAGGAGCCACCGGTCAGAGCCTTCTTGAGCTTATTGAACGTCTCGCGCAGCTCGGCCTGCAGGTTCTCCACGCGAGCGGGAACCTCATCCACGCGGCACTTGAGCGCAGTAGCAGCGGCGTCAACGAGTGCCAGGCGGTCGGCCATATAGTCGAGGGCACCCTTAGAGGTCACGGCCTCGATACGGCGGACATTGGAGCCCGTGGAGGACTCGGAAATGATCTTGAACAGGCCGATCTCGGCGGTGTTGGCAGCGTGTGTGCCACCGCAGAGTTCGCGGGAGAACGGCTGGTCCTCGGCGCCCACGGAGACAACGCGGACGACGTCGCCATACTTCTCGCCAAACAGGGCGACAGCGCCGGCGGCCTTAGCCTCGTCGATGCCCATGACACGGGTCACGACCGGCTTGGAAGCGAAGATCTGCTGGTTGACCAGGTCCTCGACAGCCTTGAGCTGCTCGGAGGACAGGGCCTCGAAGTGCGTAAAGTCAAAGCGCAGGTGCTCGGGCGTCACCAGCGAGCCGGCCTGGGAGACGTGCTCGCCCAGGACCTGCTTAAGGGCGGCGTCGAGCAGGTGCGTGGCGGTGTGGTTGCGGCGCAGGAAGCCACGGCGCTCGGCGTCGAGCGCGGCGGTCACGGTAGCACCGACGGCCAGCGTGCCCTCGGCAACGTGGGCGACGTGAGCATACAGGCCGTTGTGGTTCTTGGTGTCGGCAACGGTCAGAACAACGCCCTCGGCGGAAAGCTTGCCGGCATCGCCCTGCTGACCACCCATCTCGGCATAGAACGGGGTGCAGTCGAGCACAACCTCGACATCCTCGCCGGCGGCAGCGGACTCGACGGACTCGCCGTTGCGCACGATGGCGACAACCTTGGCGCCCTCGATCACATCGTTGTCATAGCCGTCGAACTCGGTCGCTGCGACCTTGTCGGAAAGCTCAACCCACACGTCGTTGAAGCTGCCCCAGGCGTCGCCCTTGGCATTGGCGCGGGCGCGGGCCTTCTGGTCCTCCATGCAGGCAGTGAAGCCGTCCATGTCGACGTCGTGGCCAGCGGTGCCGGCGATCTCGACGGTTAGGTCGATGGGGAAACCAAAGGTGTCGTGCAGCTTAAAGGCAACATCGCCCGGAAGCACAGCGCCCTCGGCAAGCGCTGCCAGTGCCTCATCCAGGTAGACGCGACCGTTGTCGAGCGTCGTGGAGAAGCGCTCCTCCTCGGAGGCAACGATACCCTTGACGAGCGCGACGTTCTTGAGCAGCTCGGGATAGGCCTCGCCCATCTGAGCGTTAACCTCGTCGATGAACTTGGTCAGGAAAGCGCCCTCGATGCCCAGCAGGCGACCGTGGAACACGGCACGACGGAGCAGACGGCGAAGGACGTACTCGCGACCCTCGTTACCGGGGAGGATGCCATCCGAAATCATAAAGTCGACGGCACGGGAGTGGTCGGCGATGATGCGCAGCGAGCGGCTGGCACCGGAGTAATCGTCGGCGTCATAGGTCTTGCCGCTGATCTCCTCGCCCAGTTTGATGAGATGCTGCATCAAGTCGCCGTCGTAGTTAGCGGTCTTGTGCTGCATGATAGCGGCCATGCGCTCCAGACCCATGCCCGTATCGAGGTTGCGGTGCGGCAGCTCCGGCATGGAGCCGTCCTCCTGGCGGTCGTACTGGGTAAACACGAGGTTCCAGAACTCAAGGAAGCGGTCGCAGTCGCAGCCGGGCTTGCAGTCGGGGCTGCCGCAACCGACCTCCTCGCCCATGTCAAAGTAGATCTCGGAGCACGGACCGCAGGGACCGGTGGGGCCAGCGGCCCAGAAGTTGTCGTCCTCGCCCAGACGCGAGATGTGATCCTCGGCAACGCCCAGGGAGCGCCACACGTCGTGAGTCTCGTCGTCCTCGGTAAAGACGGTAAAGTACAGGCGGTCGAGCGGCAGCTTGAACTCCTTGGTGATGAGCTCAAAGGCCCAAGCGCAGGCCTGCTGCTTGGAGACGCCGCCAAAGGAGAAGTCGCCGAGCATCTCAAAGAAGGACAGGTGACGGCCGTCCTCGCCGATGCAGTCGATGTCGTTGGTGCGGACGCACTTCTGGCAGGAGATCGCGCCGATCTCCTTCATGGTCTTCTTGCCCTGGTAGTACTCCTTAAACTGGTTCATGCCAGCGTTGGCAAGCAGCAGCGAAGGATCGTCAGGAACAAGAGACGAAGAAGGATAGAGCTTAAGACCGCGCTCCTCAAAGAAGTTGAGGAACTTGGAGCGGATCTCGGCCGTAGTCATTGACGGGTAGTCAGCACTCATAGAGGGAATCTCCTCGGTTTCACATCGAAACAGTTCAAACGTAACGATATTACCATCCCACCGCGCAAGTGCAAAAAAGAGGGCCGGCACAATGCCGGCCCTTCAGCGAAATTGCATGTTAGCGCGTATGAATGTTAACCCGAATTACCCCGCTAGTTGTCGTCATCGTCCATGGAGCCGTCGATGCCGGTTTTGGTGTCGTCGTCCGAGTTGGAGTCATCGTCCTTGGCGAAGGGGTTCTTGAAGAAACCCGTCGCATCGGGCTGCAGGCCCGAAAGCTTGATCCAAGGATTATCGAGCTCGGGCTTGGGCATAGCCTGGGCCTCGGGCGCGGTCTCATTGCCGATGAGCTCGGACTCGTAGATGAAGGTGTCGTCGCCGAGTGCGTCGTAGGCGGCGACCGGGTTGCCATCGGCATCGCGGTACGGTGTGCCCTTAAACACGGCGCCGTCATAGGCCACAAGCTGGCGGCCGGTCTCATTCTCGAAGTAGTACACAAAGATACCCTTGAGGGCCGCACACAGCGGGATGGCAATAAACATGCCGATGGGGCCCATGAGTGCCGAGCCAATAACGAGCGCCGTGAGGCTCATGATGGGATGCACCTGCACCGAGCTCTGCATGACCTTAGGCGAAATCACGTTATCGGTGACGTTTTGCGCGACCATCGTCACGATAAGCGTCCATAACGCCAACATGGGGCTGAACATAAAGCCGAGTACCGTGGCGATTGCTGCGCTCACCCAGGGACCGACGACCGGAACCAAATGCATGATGCCGGTAAAGATAGCCATGAGCGCCGCATACGGATGGCCGATAATCATAAAACCGATAAGGGCGAGGAAACCACCGCAGATGGACGTCACGACCATGCCACGCATGTAGCCGCCGACCGAGCGAGAAAGGATGGCGACCATAAAGCGGTACGAGGTCTCCTTCTCCTGACCGATGATGGTGCAAATCTCATGGTGCATGCGAGGGTAGTCGCAGGCCATCCAGTACGCAAGCACCAGACCAAGGAAGATCACGAACAACTGCGAGGCCGTATTGGTGATGAGCGGGAACACACCGCGGCCAAGCTCGGCAGCGATCTGAGACACATACTTCGATGCCACGGTAACCAGCGACGAAAGATTATCGTCCAAATACTCCTTGAGCGGCGTGTTGTTGAGCGTCTTGGCATGCGAGATCATCTCGTTGAGGTCGCCACCCGCAACACGAAGCTGTTCGGGCAGGCGGCTCAGGACTTCCATGATCTGACCAAAGAGAATCGGCGACAAGATGCAAACGACACCGACGAGCACAGCAACAACAACAATAAGCGCGATAAGCGAACCGATGCCGCGATTCACGCCATGGTGCTCGAGCCAGTTGGTGATCGGGGACATCACAAAAGCAATGATGGAACCGACGGCAAGAAACTCAATAACCGGTGCCAAGATGCCCATAAGGTTAAAGATGACAGCAGCAATAACAATGCAGCCGACAACAGCCCAAATGCGCAGCGTCAGAATGCGGGTGTCACGCAGCACGCGATCGGTTTGTTGGGGGTGCTCACTCATGAACGAACCATCACTCCGTCGGGATCGATCTTGTCCTGAATCTTCTTAAGCGTGCGGCGCAGTAAACGCGAAACCTGCACCTGAGAAATACCCAGCTTCTTGGCGATCTCGATCTGGGTCATGCCCTTCACAAAGCGCAGCTCGATCACCTCGCGCTCGCGCGGCGAGAAATCACGGATGGCTTCCTCGATCACTAGGCGGTCATCGGTAAAGTCGAGCTCGTTGTCATCGTCGGCGTAACGGTCGAGAATCGAGGGGGCATCGTCGGAATCGGACGCACCAGGAGCCTCGATGGGCACCGAGGTATAAGCCGAAGACGATTCCATAGCCTCGAGGACCTCATCGACAGTCACATCTAGATACTCAGCGATCTCCTCAACCTTGGGCGAACGCTGCAGCTCGTTGGTAAGTTTGTCAGTAGCCTGGTTGACCTTGGCGGAGAGCTCCTGCAGACGACGCGGTACGCGCACGCTCCAGCCCTTGTCGCGGAAATGGCGTTTGATCTCGCCCAGGATAGTGGGTGTCGCAAACGTCGTGAACTCGAGTCCGCGCTCGGGATCAAAGCGGTCGATTGCCTTGAGTAGACCCAGGTATCCGACCTGCATCAGGTCGTCGAGCGGCTCGCCGCGGTTCTTAAATTTGTTGGCAAGAAACCTTACCAGGTTCATATGGGACATGACGAGCTGCTCACGTGCGTCCGGATCACCGGTCTCTTTGTAGCGACGAAACAGCTCGCGGGTTTTCTCCTTGTCCCAAGCGGTCTTACCGCTCCGGGAACGTTCGGTCATATTAGATATCCGCCTTGAGGTCGAGGGAAAGCGTCAGGGGCGCCACAGTCTTTTCGTAGGAATCGCACACGCTCGCCAAAATGAGCTCGGCATATACGGCAGCCTGGTCATCCTCATCGACAGTCGCCTGATCACCAAAGGTAAAGGTCATGCCTACGTGAGATTCGTCGACATCGAATTTGATCGAGATATCGTCGGAATCAACAGCCGTACAGCCAAAGATAAAGGCTTCCTCGGCGGCCATACGAATATCCTCGATGCGATCGACGGACATAGAGCACAGGGCGCCGACATTAGCCGCCGTCATACGTACGAGGCGTGCCAGACGCGGATCCCCGGCAACAGTCAGCGTGATGGGGCAAGTTGCTTCGCTACTCATCGCAGGACTCCTCGGAGGTCTCGGCGGGCGTGTAGGTGTAATACTGGGCTGCTTTAGCAGCAGGCTTCTGTGCATCATCGTCACCAGCAGCGACATCGTCCCCGGCTTCGCCAATCAGGACGCGCTCGGTCGGCTGCTCGGCTTCTTCGGCGGCAGCGGAAAGCTTGCGCTCGGCGTCGGCCGCGGGAGCCTTCACCTTGTTAAAGAGCTTCTGAACGGCACCGGCCGCAGAGTCGGTCACGCTCGACACAGCATTGCTGGCCTCGGCCATGCTGCCCGTAACCTCGGAAATGTCGCGGACAACCGCCTCAACCTCGACGAGGTTGGAGGTAAGGGCATCAACTGCCGTCTTGCTCGACTTGAGGAGCGGCTCAACCTGCGCCAGCGCGGGGGTGAGCTCATCGACAGCGCCATCGAGCTTTGCCACCACGGGCTGAGCCTCGGCGATCGTGTTGTTAAGGTCGCTCACCGTCTTGTCGAGCGAATCAACGACGGTGCGGGTCTTTCGCAGCGTGAGCGCGAGCTCGATAACAGCCCACACACCGGCAACGGCGAGTAGCAGCAGGGCGATTTGAATGGGACTCATACAAGCCTCCCGAAGGAATCGAAATACAGACGCTTTTCATGGTACCCCAAAGAAGGGGAAAGATACCCTAAGGGAATGTGGGAGGTCCCAAGGACCTACTTGGGCGCATTGCCGCTACGGTCGCGCTCGCTTTGCTCTACGCGCCATTCTTCCCAACCGCGGCCGGCAGGTTGCCAGAACGCGCCGCGCTCCAGTCCCTCGGGCAAATAGCGCTGATCGACCCAGCCTTCGGGATAATCATGTGGATACTTATACACACCGTATTCATCGCTGCCCGGGCGATGGCGATCGCGCAGATAACTCGGCACCTCGCGAAGCCCACTAGAATGGATATCGGCCAGCGCCGCATCGATCGAAGCCTCACACGCGTTGGATTTTGGCGCCAAGCACACATAGAGTGCAGCCTGAGCCAGGTTAATGCGGCACTCGGGATAGCCAATGACCTCGGCAGACTTAAACGCGGCATGCGCCACCAAAAGCGCCTGCGGGTCGGCGTTGCCAACATCCTCAGAAGCGTGAATCATAATGCGGCGAGCGATAAACTTAGGATCCTCCCCAGCATCGATCATGCGCGCGAGCCAATAGATCGTGGCATCGGGGTCGCTACCGCGCATGGACTTGATGAACGCACTGATGATGTCGTAGTGCATGTCGCCGTTTTTGTCATACGTAAAGCCGCGACGCGGGTTGGCGATCTTCACGTCATCCACGGTGATGGGATAGCGCTCCCCCGCCGCAGGCGCTGGCGTTCCCTCGGTATCGGGACGCGTGACGGCAATCTCGCTCGCAAGCTCGAGCGTCGTGAGCGCCGAGCGAGCGTCACCCGCTGCCAGCGTGCAAATGGTCTTGACCGTATCCTCATCGGCCGAGAACTTACCGTTCAAGCCCTGGGGTGCCTCAAGCGCACGTTCAATAAGCGTGGCGATATCCTCATCCTTCAGATGCTCAAGCTCCACGACGCGACCACGTGAGAGCAGTGCCGAGTTGACCTCGAAGTACGGGTTCTCTGTCGTAGCGCCAATCATAATGACGGTACGGTTCTCAACTGCATGCAGCAGGGCATCCTGCTGCGACTTAGAGAAGCGGTGAATCTCATCGATGAATAGAATGGTGCGGCGGTCGTACGTATTCAGGCGCGTCTTGGCCTCATCAATCACGCGACGCAGGTCCTTCACGGTACCCGTGACGGCGCTGACCTCGACAAACTCGCTCTTGGTATGGTTGGCGATAATGTGGGCCAGCGTCGTCTTGCCCGTACCGGCAGGCCCGTACAGAATCACGCTCGAAAGCACGTCGTGCTCGATCGCGGCACGCAGCCATGAACCCTTACCGACGGCCTTTTGCTGGCCCACGTACTCGTCGAGCGAATTGGGGCGCATGCGCACCGCAAGCGGCGCATTCTGAAAGGAACGCTCGCGCGTCGAAGCAGAAAAAAGATCGTCCATAGCCATCCCGTGTATCAATCAAATACTTTTTCCACTAACAGTATACCGAATTAATACGAACTACCGTTCGTTAATATAGGTACGGTGCGGAAACTTCAGACCAGGGAACAGCTTGCTCGTCAGCTCGCAGAAATAACCGTCCGTCATACTCGCGATATAATCCACCACGGCTTGATCCTTGTCGTCCTGCCAGGCATAGGTGCGATCATAGTAGGAAAGCTGCTGCTCAATGCGCGAAATATGGTGCTTAAAGATGTAAGAGGACTCGTCGCCACTGTTTAGATCCCGCAGGCAACGGTCGTAGAGCTTTACGAACGCCTCGCGCAGCTCCGCCTCGGAATCGCCTTCGATACCGCCCTTGCTATAGATCTTCTCGTAGTTCTCGCGCTTAGCTCGGCGGATTTCCTCAAACAGGTCCTCGCTCATCTCGATGCGCGGCTTACCATAGCTGTGCTCAACGATATCGATGGAGGCATGCGTGAGGATCCAACTGTTGTAGGCACCGCCCCGGCCATCATCAAAAGCGTCGGGCGAAAGCAGGCCCGCCGCGATCGCATCCTGACGGTCACGACCGACGTAGGCAAGAATATCCGAAATGCGAACGATGCAGCCCTCGAGCGTCATGGGACGCAGATGCTCAATTGCGCTATAGCCCGTGGCAATGCAATCCTCAACCGTCTGGTCAAACTGGTCAAAGGAGCTCATCTCCGAGAGCTCAAACACACGCTGCTCGTACTCGCCGTTATGGCATAGCACGCCGTCGAGCGTCTGGAGCGACACGTTGCGGCCATACAACGCGTCGAGCACGCGGACCGACTGCACGTTATGGAAAAAATAACGCCCCGTACGCTCGTGATAGATATCGTTGAGGAAGCGCTCGCCGGCATGGCCGAAAGGCGTGTGTCCCAAGTCGTGGCCCAGGCCAATCGCCTCGATCAGATCGCAATTGAGCCCCAGGGCGCGACCGATATCGCGCGCAATGCGCGAGACAAGCTGCACGTGCAAACCGCGGCGTGACAGATCGTCATTGCTACGGAAGCTAAAGACCTGCGTTTTACCTGCATAACGGGTATACGCCGGAAGATGAAGTATCTTTTCGGTATCGCGCATAAACGCCGGACGCATAAGCGTGCCTTTGTCGGCGGCGCGATCAATACGACGAATAGCCTGATCGTCGTTGCAACGATACGAGTTGACATAGCCCGAAGCACGATCGGCGGCAATGCGTTCGACAAGTTCGGGCGACAACGCCGAGGGGATACGGTCCATGCGCGCCTTAATGACGGCCGTTTCTTGATTAGATGCCATGGCATGCTCCTTAAGAAGGATGCGCAATCGGTTACAAAGTGCAGCCCACGACCTCGATTATGGCAAAAATCGGCACTAAAAACGGGAGCAATGGCAGGGAACGCGATTTTATGAAGAGGCAGGAGAGGGCCAGGACCAGGAGCGAGACGGCAAATGCCACGATGCCGCCCATAGGGTCAAGCGTGCAAAGCGCGAAGAGTGCTTTGGCGTCCCCCATGCCAATCCCCGGGGCTTGGCGAAGGCGCCGCCAGAGCGACTCAGTAAGCACAAGGGCAAGGTAGACGATGACCGCAAGACCGGCGTGGTCAAGCGCCGTGGTAACACCCTTGTCGAGCCAGACGCCTGCCAACGCCGCCACCGCACACACGCCGGCAAGCTCATTGGGAAAGCGTCGCTCACGGGCATCAATCGCCGCGCCGGCAAAGATGCAAATCCAAAACGGGATATAAAACATCGAGTACCTCCTCGAGCTGCATCGCAAAAGCAAAAACCACCACAAAGGTGCCTGTCCCCTTTGCGGTGGTTTTGGTGGTGGTTATTTGGCGCCTTGCATGACCTCGTCGAGGGTGACGTTTACGGCATGCTGGGTAGGAACCCAGTCGACCTTCAGGAACAGCGCGGCCACCGTGATGGGGATATAGCTGAACATAAAGATCGGGAAGGTAAACAGGTTAGTCACCAGACGCCACTTTTGCGCGCAGTGAATGTGCTTGTACTCAAAGATAGTCGTGAGCAGCGCCAGGATAAAGAAGGTCTGATACATCATGGCGAAGGTCATAATGAGCGAAGCGGCACACGCCTGCATCTCGACTTCGGTAGCCAAGAAACCATGCGAAAGGCCACCCACAATCAAGAACGTAGCATTAGCGAGCATCGAGATCAGCGATAGCAGCATACCCGGGGCGATCGTCATGAACATGTCGTAGGCGGCAAAGCGATGATAGCGGAACGTCGACTTGACCAGATGCTTGCCGTAGGTAAAGAACACCTGGTAAAAGCCCTTGGTCCAGCGCATACGCTGCTTCCAGGATGCCTTGAACGTCACGGGTTGCTCGTCAAAGAACTCCGCCGGCGCATAGCCAATGCGAATACCGTGAATAGCGCAGAACGTAGTGAACTGAATGTCCTCGGTCAGCGTGTGGAACTGCCAACCGTGCATGCCCTCGATCACGCTTGCGGAGATGAGGTAGCCCGAACCCGAGACGGCGCAAGACGTCTTGCAGATGTTACGCGCGTTGTTGAGAAAGCGCGCCTCGCGCAGATACCAGGTGGCATTAGCTGCCGAGATCCACGAGCTGCCGAAGTTCTTAGAGTTGCGATAGCTCGTGACCACATGGAATCCCTGGTCAAAGGCATCGTTCATCTTGGAGACGTAATCGCGGGAGATAACGTTATCGGCGTCGAAAATAAAGTAACCCTCAAACGTGTCGGGATACTCGTTAAGGATGCGGTCAAAACCAAAGTCCATGACCCAGCTCTTACCCTTGCGGGCCAGGTCGTTGCGTTCAAAAACGACGGCGCCCGCCTCGCGCGCGAGCTGCGCCGTATTATCGGTGCAGGCATCGGCGACCACGAAGACTTCGATAAGCTCGGACGGATAATCCTGATCCTTGATGGAGCGAACGAGGTTGGTGATCACGGCCTCCTCGTTATGCGCCGCGATAAAGAAGGCATAACGATGGAGTTTTTTGGCCTTGGGAGGTGCGACCTCGCCACGAAGAGCGCCAATGACAAAGAAGACCACCTGGTACAGAAAGCAGACCGTGAGCAGCGTGACGACAATTTGATTGAAGATCACGATGGGTGTGTTGGTTTGTAAAAAGGCGAGCATGTAGGCTCCCGAGAACGCGTTACGTAAACAATCGTATATCTTACCGCAGGCTTACCGAGTTCAAGAAACCACCTAATACTGGCTAGGCTTCGAGAAGACCGAGCTGCGGAACGATTTCATCTCCAGCGGCCGTGCGACCGAGCGAGCGCGGAGCCAGATCGTCGAGAACCGCAGCGAGATCCCACGGCAACTCGTCGCGGCACTCAATGCGCTCCCCCGTCACAGGATGGTCGAACGCCACGCGCCAAGAATGCAGGAACTGCCTGGTCAGGCCCTGATCGGCGCGTGCATCGCACTTGCCGTAGAGTTGATCGCCCACGCAGGCGTGGTTGATATGGCGCATATGCACGCGAATCTGATGTGTGCGGCCCGTAAACAGGTGGCACTCGACGAGCGTATAGCCGTCGTCAAAACGCATGGAATCGAAGCGCTCGAGGACCTTAAAGGTCGTAATGGCCTGGCGCGCGAAAGGATCGTCAGAAACCGCCATCTTGACACGGTCGCGCGTCGATCGGGCAATACCGGTGTTAATGGTTCCCTCGTCCATGGCGATGTGCCCGTGGACAAGCGTGATATAGCGGCGGTCGAGTGTGCGCGTACGGATAAGATTTTGGAGCGCGCGCTGGGTGTCGTCGTCCTTTGCCGCAAGCATGAGACCCGAGGTATCGCGATCCAAACGATGCACGATACCGGGGCGATCCTCGCCCTGCACGGTGCCCAGATGGTCGATACCGCAGTGATAGACCAGAGCGTTCGCAAGGGTGCCGCTCTCGTGGCCATGGGCGGGATGGCACACCAGGCCCCGCTGCTTGGAGAGCACGATAAGGTAGTCGTCCTCGTAGCGGATATCGAGGGGAATGGCCTCGGGAATCACGTCGGTCGGGTCGTGCGGCTCGGGCAAGTCGACCGAGATGCGATCGCCGGCGCGTACGGCGTACTTTTTAGAGAGACAAGTCTCACCGTTGACGGCAACGGCGCCTCCCTCGATCAGATGCGCGCAGGCAGAGCGCGTGGGACAGCCATCGTTGGCGCCCAAATAGGCGTCAAGACGCTGGCCAGAGCAATCGTCGGCAACAAGAATATGGATGTCGGCCATTAACGCTCATTCCTTTCGCGAATCTTGCGGGCACGCTCCCCACGCTGTTTGGCTTTGCGTTTGGCGCGGGCTTCGTCACGGGCGTTGAGCTCGGCGGTCGCATCGACCTCGCGAGCAGCGGGACTCAAGAACATGTACCCGATGAGTGCCAGTACCACACCGACCGTAATGCCGATATCGGCCACGTTAAAGACGGGAAAGTCGATGAACGTGGTGGCTATAAAATCGGTCACGAAGCCAAAGACCAAACGATCGATAGCGTTGCCGATAGCACCGCCCGCAACCATTGCCATGCCCACAACCTCAAGATGGGCGAGCTGGGGCGCACGAACGAGGTACACGGCAATAGCGATAATGACCGCCAACGCCAGCACGGCAAACGCAATGCCATGCCCCTCGCCCATACTAAAGGCAGCACCGATATTGCGGACAAACATAAAGTCGATGACACCGGGGATGACAGTCACATGCAAAGCTTCGCCCACGGCACGAACCGCAAGCTTGGTCAGCTGGTCAACAAGCAGCACAACGAGCGCTACCCCACCAGCAACACCCAACCGCCAACGCAAAGGCGGCGTCATATCCCCAGCACGACCCAAATCAATCCCCTACCCTCAAGATCATCGAATTACGTTTAATGCGAAGAACTATTTTATATTGCCATACGCAGAACGCACGACATATCCACCAACGCAATCGAAATAACCAGCTAAAAAGGAAAGCGGCATTCCGAAAAACAGAATGCCGCTTGAATGTGACACAGGTGGTCATTGGGGACGTTCTTGTTTGACTAGTCATTTAAGAACGTCCCCAACAACTAAACAATAGAAACGCCGCATTACCGTCGCCAACAGCGAAAACGCCTCTAAGCGAGCAAGGTGACGTGAAAGAGGAGGGAAGCGTACTTTGGTACGCGACCGACGATTGAACGTCAGATTGCCGCTTAGGGGCGTTTGCAGCGTCGGTAGGTTACGGCGTTCTAGGAACGCCGTAACCTACAAAGCGTCGGCGCAGCGCTTGCAAATATGCGCGTGGCCGTTGTACTCGCCGACGGTGGTGCGGTAGTTCCAGCAACGGTCGCAGCACTCGCCCTCGGCAGCCTCGATGGCAACGGAGAGCTCCTCGCCCTGGGTCAGCTCAACATCGGAGACGATGTAGAACTCGGCCAGGTCGACGGCCTTGTCGCCGGTCAGCAGCGCGTACATCTCGGCGGGAACGACCGCCTTGACGCGAACCTGCTGGCTCTTGGTGAAGGTGCCGGCAGAACGGGCATCCTCAAGGGCTTTGGTCACGGCGCTACGGAGCTCGAGGGAAGCCTCGAGCACACCCTCGAACTCATTGGCCTCGTCGACCGTGATGGGCGACTTGTACCAATCGAGCAGCGCGGCGTACTTCTGGTGATCGACGCAGCCGGCGGGCGCATAGGCCATGGCCTCATCGACCGTGTAGGACAGGATCGGCTGCAGATCGCGCATGAGCATCGAGAAGAGCTCGGCCAGCACGGTCTGCGCGCTGCGGCGCTCGAGCGAGCCGGGCTTGTCGCAGTACAGACGGTCCTTCAGGGCGTCAAGGTACACGTTGGAAAGCTCGGTCACCACGAAGTCGTAGAGCGCACGGTAGGCGCGCGGGAACTCATAGCTGGCGTAGGCGTCGTCGACCTCGGCCTGGACCTGGGTCATACGGGCAACCATGAGCTTGTCGAGCGGCAGTAAGTCAGCAAAGGCGACGCCGTCGGTCTCGGGTTCAAACTGACCCTCAAGCTCGGAGAGCAGAAAGCGCAGCGTGTTGCGGAAACGACGGTAGGCATCGGACGTACGGGCAAGGATCTCATGGTCGATGGAAACGTCGGAGCTGGTATCGACAGACGCAACCCACAGACGGATGATGTCGGCGCCCATCTCGTCGCAGACCTTGTTGGGGTCGATGACGTTGCCGAGCGACTTGGACATCTTGCGGCCCTGGCCGTCGAGGGTGAAGCCCTGCGAGACGACTGCCTTGTACGGGGCGTGGCCGTTGGCACCCACCGAGGTGAGCAGCGAGCTCTGGAACCAACCACGATGCTGGTCGGAGCCCTCGAGGTACACATCCGCCGGGTACTCAAGCTCAGGGCGATACTCGCAGACGGCCTTCCAGGAGACGCCGGAATCCCACCACACGTCGAGAATGTCCTTATCGGCCTTGAGGTGATGGCCGCCGCACTTGGGGCAGACGCAGGCCTCGCCCAGGTAGCTCTCGGGAGCGTCGGTGAACCAAGCGTCGGAGCCCTTCTCGTGGAAGAGCTTGATGACGGCGTCGAGCGTAACGTCGTTCATGACCTTCTCGCCGCAGTCGGCGCACGTGTAGCTGGGGATAGGCACGCCCCAGTTGCGCTGGCGGCTGATGCACCAGTCGGGACGTTGCTCGACCATGGCGCCAATGCGGTTGGCGGCATGGGCCGGATACCACTTGACGTTCTCGCGGACCTCCTTGCCAGCCTGCTCACGCAGACCCGTCTTGTCCATCGAGACGAACCACTGGTCGGTAGCACGGAAGAGCACCGGGTGCTTGCAGCGCCAGCAGTGCGGATAGCTGTGCGTGATCTTCTTCTCGAGGACCAGGGTGCCGCGCTCGCGCAGGAACTCGATGATATGCGGGTTGGCCTCGTCGGTATCCATGCCGCTGAAGGGGCCGCCGGTACCAAACTCCTCGCCGGTGTAGAACTTGCCGTCGTCATCGACCGGCATGCAGATGTCGGTGATGCCCTCCTTTAGGCAGGCAAAGTAGTCGTCGACGCCGTGGCCGGGCGAGTTGTGGACGATACCGGTACCGTCATCGACACCGACGTAATCGGCCAGCAGCGCCACGCCCTCAACACCGTCAAAGATCGGCTGCTTGTAGTGGATGTGGTGGAAGATCTCGGCGGGAACCGCATAGGGCTTACCGTCGACCATGACCGGGGTGTACTCCCAACCAAACTCCTCGCAGCACTTGGGAGCCAGGTCCTCAAGCATGACCTCGGCACGGCCATCGTGCTCAACGGCGACATAGGCGGCGCCGGGCTTGAGGGAAACGGCCTGGTCGGAAGGGATGGTCCACGGCGTGGTCGTCCAGATGATAAAGTCAACCGGGCCGTCGAAGTTCTCGAGGCCGGCGGGCTTGGAGGTCATCTCAAAGCGTACGAAGATGGACGGGCTCGTCTCGTCGGAGTACTCGATCTCTGCCTCGGCGAGTGCGGTGTGGCAGTGCTTGCACCAGTGGACGGGCTTGTGGCCGCGATAGATCATGCCCTTATCGAACATGGCCTTGAAGACCTCGATGTCGGCGGCATCATGCTGGTGATAGAGCGTCAGATAGGGGTTGTCCCAGTCGCCGAGCACGCCCAGGCGACGGAAGCCCGCCTTCTGCAGCTCGATGTTCTCGACAGCGAACTCGTTGCAAAGCTCGCGGATCTTGGCCGTGGAGGTCTTGTTGAACTTCTCGGTGCCGAGCTTCTCCTCGACCTTATGCTCGATCGGCTGGCCATGGCAGTCCCAACCGGGGACATAGGGAACCTCATAGCCCTGCATCATCCAGTAGCGGTTGATCATGTCCTTGGAGATCTTGTTCATGGCATGGCCGATGTGGATCGGGCCGTTGGCGTACGGAGGACCGTCGTGCAGCACGAACTTCTTGTGACCCTCGTTCTTCTTCAGAACCTGCTCGTAGACCTTGTTGTCCTGCCAGTCCTTAAGTCGCTTGGGCTCGGACTTGGAAAGACCGGCACGCATGGGAAAACCGGTCTTGGGCAGATTCATCGTCTGCTTATACTCGTTTGCCACGGTACCCCTTTCATGTCGTGGGCGCGCACGCCCGTTGGGCACCAGAAAAAAGCGCCCGTCCCTGCAAGCTGGGACGAAGCGCCACAAAACGGGCTGCACGCCCGCAAAAGCTCTTCGCTTAACCACCCAGCTTAGATGCCCTCGCCCGCGTATTCGCGCGCTCGCATCCGTTACTCGGCTGGCCTGTATCGACGACCATCTCGGCGATGTCTACTAAGACGAACCTGCGCGGCACGTCCGTTGGGACCGCAGCTCCGGGGTGATTTTCATCGGTCGCATGCACGGGTTCTCAGCGCTCCCCGCTCTCTGTAGCATGCGGACGGCCGACTACTCGTCCCCATCAACGCTTATGCGGAGTATGCTAGCACGTTCCGCGCCAGCGAAAAACCCTCAACACTGGTTTTATACGTTCGAAATTTCTTGCGGCCGTGGACCTTCTCCTGGAGCAAAATACCTGTAAGAACTTTATCGAACGAAAGAAGGTTGCTATGCGCACGATCGGAATGAGCGACTACACCGTTGGCGAGGATTGTTTTACCGAGCTGCCCGCCGCACTGACAGAGTACGGAGCGACCAAGGTCGCCATCATTGGCGGCAAGCGAGCCCTGGCTGCAGCGCTGCCGGGCATCGAGGCGGCTCTTGAAGGTACCGATGTCGAGGTTCTGGAGACGCGCGTCTATGGCACCAACAGTACGCGTGCCAATATCGCCAAAGTCGTGAACTCCCCTGCCTGCCAGGAAGCCGACGTGCTCATCGCCTGCGGCGGCGGCAAGGCGCTCGACACCGTGAAGACGGCGGCCATCGAGCTCAAGAAGATCGTCTTTACCGTGCCGACGATCTGCTCCAACTGCTCCGCCGCGACCGCCATTGCCGTTGTCTACAACGACGATGGATCACTCGAGGGCTATTCGTACCCCAACCGACCGGCGCACATCTTCATCAATCCCAAGATCATCGCCGAGGCTCCGGCGGAGTACTTCTGGGCCGGCGTGGGCGATGCCCTGTCCAAGCAGCCCGAGGTCGAGTACGCCACGAGCGCCGGCAACTTGGAGCACACCGCCGGTCTTGGCCTGGCACTCGCCCACACCTGCTCCGAGCCGCTGTTTACTTATGGCGTCCAGGGTCTTGAGGACGTACGCAAGAACCTGTCGAGCGAAGCCGTCAAGCAGATTGCGCTCGACATCGTGGTCAACACGGGCTATGTCTCGAACCTGACCAACCAGAACGATTACTACTACAACTCGAGCGTGGCGCACGCATTCTACAACGCCACCTGCAGTATTCCGCGTGAGGGATCCTACCTGCACGGTGAGGTCGTGAGCCTGGGCGTGCTGGTGCTGTTCGCCTACACGGGCGATACCGAGAACCTTGAGCGCTACGCCGCCTTTAACAAGCAGATGGGGCTGCCCGTGACGCTTGAGCAGGTCGGGCTTTCCGAGGCCGATATCCCTGCCCTGTGCGAGCACGCGCACGCCACCAACGAGTGGAAGCAGGGCAACCCTGAGCCCTTCACCGACGAAAAGTTCGCCGCCGCCATCAAGGCCGCCAACGCCTACGGCCACACGCTCTAGGCCTAGCCCAAAACCACCACAAGGGAGCAGTGCCCTTGTGGTGGTTTTTTTATTGCTCCAGCATGCTGGAGTCGAACTCACTAACCGGGATCACGCGATAACCGTGGCGGAGCAGTAAATCAACGAAGACAACGTTGCCCACGGTGAGCGTACCGCTGAACATTCCGTCGTAGATGCGATCTACGCCACACGAGGGGCTGCGGTCCTGCAGGATGCACGCGGCGATCTCTTCCGGACCGCCCGCTTGCTCGCACATATCGAGCGCACGTTGAGCGCCTAGGCGAAACTCGCGATCGACCGAGATGCCCTCGCAGGTACGGACCTCGCCGTCCACGATCTCGGACGGCTTGCGCGGTGTGGGCAGGCCGCCAAAGACCTCAGGGCACACCAAGAGAACCTCGGTCCCCGTACGTTCGCAGGCCTCGACCAACGCGCGGTGGTAGTTGTCGAGCCCGTTATACTTGCAGCTCTCGCCCATCAAGCAGGCACTTACCACGATCTTCATATACAACTCTCCCCACGCAAAACGCCCCATTTGAGATAAACACTCAAATGGGGCGATTGACACTGCGCAACCAGTATTACTGCTGCTTTGGCATCAGCGGATTCTCGCGCGTGAGGAGATTCATGAACTCCTCGCCCGTGATCGTCTCCTTCTTGTACAGATAACGAGCCAGCTCGTGGAGCTTGAACTTGTTCTCCTTCAGGATCTGCAGGGCGCGGTCGTGCGCATCCTCGATCAGCTTGGCGACAATCGCGTCCACGCGCTCGGCCGTACCGGGGGCGCAGGTGAGCGACGTGTCCTGGTTAAGGTACGCATTCTGAACGGTACCGAGTGCCATCATGCCAAACTCATCGGACATACCAAAGCGCGTCACCATGTTACGGGCGAGCTTGGTGGCCTGCTCGATATCGTTGGCGGCGCCGGTCGTCATCTCGCCAAAGATGAGCTCCTCGGCGGCACGTCCACCGCAATAGACGGCGAGCTTGTCCAGGACCTCCTGGCGCGTTGTCAGGAAGCGCTCATCCTCCTCGACCTGCATGGTGTAGCCCAGAGCACCGCTCGTGCGCGGCACGATGGTGATCTTCGTGACCGGTGCAGAGCCCTTCTGGCGGGCGGCAACGATGGCATGGCCGATCTCGTGGTAAGAAACAACCTGCTTCTCGTGGTCGGACAGCACCGTGGACTTACGCTGCTGGCCGGCGATGACGACCTCCACCGACTCCTCAAAATCGTCCTGCGTAGCGCGCTTGCGGCCCTCACGGACGGCACGCAGGGCGCCCTCGTTGATGATATTGGCCAGGTCAGCGCCCGAGGCACCGGGCGTGGCGCGGGCAATCGCGGTCAGGTCGATCGGCGGCTGCGTCTTCACGCTCTTGGCATGCAGCTCGAGGATGTTCTTGCGGCCGGTCAGATCGGGCAGCTCAACGGGGATGCGGCGGTCAAAACGACCGGGGCGCAGCAGGGCCGGATCGAGGCTGTCGGGACGGTTGGTGGCGGCGAGGACAACGATACCCTTGTGGTTATCGAAGCCATCCATCTCGGTCAGCAACTGATTGAGCGTCTGCTCGCGCTCGTCGTTGCCGCTAAAGCCGCCGCCGTCACGCTTTTTGCCGATGGTATCGATCTCGTCGATAAACACAATGCACGGGGCCTTTTCCTTGGCCTGCTTAAACAGGTCGCGCACCTTGGCGGCGCCACGGCCGACGAACATCTCGACGAACTCAGAACCCGAAATGCTAAAGAACGGAACACCAGCCTCGCCGGCAACAGCCTTGGCTAGCAGGGTCTTACCGGTACCCGGAGGGCCAACAAGGAGAGCACCGCGCGGCAGCTTGGCGCCAATCTCCTCGTAGCGCTGGGGCTTCTCCAGAAAGTCGACGACCTCCTTGAGGGACTCCTTGGCCTCTTCCTGGCCGGCGACATCCTTAAAGGTCACGCCCACGTCCTTGGAGGCGATCACGCGCGCGCCGGACTTGCCCAGTCCACCGCCGCCAAAGCCACCGCCGCCAAAGTTCATCGAAGGACCGTCATCACCCATGGCCTTCTTCATGCGGCGGTTGAGCCACCAGCCGATCAGGAAGAAAATCGCCATGGGAAGGATGAGCGTAAGCAGGTAGTAGGTCATCAAACCCGAGTTTTTATCGGGAACGACCGACTCCAGCGAAGCGCCAGACTCAAGCACGCGATCGGTAAAGCCCGCATCGTTCGGCACACCGGTCGTCTTATAGGCGATGTTCTCGTCCTCGCCCTTCTTGGTGTAATAAATCGAGTAATCGTCCGTGTTGTACTCGACCTTGTCGACACTCTTCTTATCGAGCGCTTTGACAAACGTCGAGTAATCGGTCTTCGTAATCTGCTGCGTGTGACCGATGTTGGGGAACAGAACGGTCGAGAGCACGAGGTAGACGACGAAGGCGATGAGCACGTAGAGGATCATATTCCGTCTACGCTTGTTGTCATCCATCTCCATCTGCTTGAACTCCATCTACTGGGGTTAATAATGTTTTCTAGAATACCCAACCCGGACGGCGATAAACCGACGCCGGGCACGAAAAGACAGAGATGGCATCACTGGAAGTCGGCAAGGTTCAAATCTATACGGGCGACGGCAAGGGCAAGACGACGGCTGCGCTGGGGCTCGCGCTGCGTGCCACGGGCTATGGACTTAACGTGCTCATGCTTCAGTTTGCCAAGAAGCTGCACTGCGCCGAACATGACGCAGCATCTCGATTGGGGCTACGCATCGTACAAGCCGACCGAGACACACCCGAAGCCTGTGCCGCACAGATCATGGAGCTGGCGCGCGAGCAGATATCACAGGTCGACGTTCTGATTTTGGATGAACTCGGCGAGGCCATGCGCCGCGGCTTCGTGACGCGCGAGGATGTCGAAGCGCTGATCGCGATAAAGCCCGCCACCACGGAGCTCGTGCTAACCGGCCGGGGCTTGCTGCCCCCTCGCGAACCTCGCCGACCTTGTCACCGAAATGCGCCCCATCAAACACTACTTCGACGAAGGACTCCTAGCCCGCCAAGGCATCGAATACTAGCCATTGGGGACGTTCTTAAACGACTAGTCGTTGGGGACGTTCTTGAATGTCTAGTCGTTGGGGACACTCTTTCTTGGGAAAGAGCAAAATCAGGGCCCTAAAACTCACGCCAACCCGACGTGCCATTCGCAACCGTTGCGCGGCCAAGACCAACCGCCCTCACAATTTGATTAACCGTAAGGCCTGATTTCCGCATTTTACAAAGAATCGGCCTACGCTCGGCTGGAGTCATCGCCTTAATGTCGGAAAGAGAAACAGGCAAAGCAATCTCCTTCGCGATTTTAAGCACATCATCGTCGAGAACACGAGGACGGGGCTCGGCATCATAAGGCGCGCTCTCTAGTCGCTCATCAAGATAATGCCGATATTCTAGCGATCCGCCCACGAGGTCCAGCACAATGCCAGGATCGCAAAACCTAAACCCATCATAACCATACGCATATGCTCGATAGCTGGACCAGCGATAATTATCGACAGTCGAAACACCCGCCTTAACGGGATTCATATGGATGTAATCAGCGAGCGCAATTGCCTGGATATCGTTCTCAACTGGAATGTTCTTAAACCGATCCTGAAACAAATGCCCGACACGATCAGTTTTGCGATTGAAATACTTAGCATATGAGGTAAGGATGCCGCTCATGCAAGATGAGATTCTTCCGTTAGGGTCATCAACCATGAGATGAAAATGGTTCGACATGAGGCACCACGCAGTAACGCCGATACCATTCCCAACAAGCTTATCCTCGAACAGCGTGAGCATCCGATAGCGATCCTCATCGTCTTCGAAGATGCAGATGCCGCCATTACCGCGTGCGATTATATGATTATAGCCTGTTAACGAAACGACTCTACCCGTTCTTGGCATATCGCCCTCCCATCACAAACCTACCGGGCAACATCTGATAGGCGCGGACGATCCAATTTGCTAAGCCCATGCTGACAGTTTACAAGGGCATGCAAGACAACCTGGATGAAAACCAGAAAATCGTGGCGCAAAGAGTGTCCCCAACGACTAGTCGTTTAAGAACGTCCCCAACGACTAGTCATTCAAGAACGTCCCCAATGACTAGGCGGTGGCGCGACCTAGCCAGTTGCCGCTGTGGTGGTAGATGGTGAACATTATGGCGGTGATGAGCCAGGTTACGGGGTAGACCAGCAGCAGGTGCTCAAGCGACGGATCGAACGGCATAATCGCAAATACCCAGATCACCCTGAGCACGACGGTGCCAAAAATCGTGAGCAGCATGGGCTGCAAGCTCACGCCGGCGCCGCGAATGGATCCCGACGCGTTCTCGATAATCGAGAAAATCGCGTAGAACGGCGCGATAAAATGGAGGATGGTCGTGGTGTACGCCGAAATCGAAGCATCGTCCACAAACAGACGTGACAACGGACCGGAGAACACCAGCAGCACGGCAGACAGGCCACCAATGAGCATAAACGACAGCACGAGCGACGTATGGTAGCCCTTGCGCATGCGCTCGTAGTTGCGCGCGCCAAAGTTCTGTGCCGAGAACGTGGTGATCGACACGCCAAGCGCCTCGGTAACCATCCAGACAATGCCATCCAGGCGGCCCGAAAGACCCCAAGCCGTGGTGACATCGGCGCCAAACGAGTTGACCGACACCTGAATCAAAACGTTGGAAATCGAATACGCAGCAGACTGAAAGCCAAGCGGCAGACCACATGAGATCATGCTCTTACAAATGTCAGGATCAATACCGAGCTTGGACAGTGAAAGCCGCCACGCACCCGGTGCGTGCATCATACGAATCACGATCATCGCGGCGTTGGAGCAAATGGTCAGCGCCACCGCGATGCCGCAGCCCAGAGCCTCCATATGAAGCACGGCAACGAAGATGACATCCAGCACCGCATTAACAAGGCAACCGGAAGCGATGATCACAGCAGGCCCGCGCGTGTCGCCCACGGCGCGCAGCAATGCCGTTCCCATATTGAGCAGCAGCGCCGCAACCATGGCGGCAAAATAGCAACGGGCATAGGCCACGCCCTCGGCCAATAATTCATGCGGCGTGTTCATAAGCACCAGCATGGGCTCAACGAACACTATGCCAAGAATCGAGAAAACGATACCGCCCACCAGCGCGAGCGTCATGGCCGTATGGACCGATCGGCTCAGGCGCCCGTCATCGTGCTGACCAAAAAACTGGCCCGTAATGACCGCGCAGCCGGCGCCGACGCCAACGCAAAAGCCAATGCAGAGCTCGGTGAGCACCATTGTGGCCTGGATGCCGCCCAACGCGAGCTTGCCGCCAAACTGACCGACGATATAGGTACCGATAAGCGTGTAGGCCTGCTGAAAAAACGAACTAAAAAAGATGGGAACGCACAGAGAAAGCAGCTGCTGCCAAATAACACCCTGCGTTACATCGATAGCCGTAGATTTCTTAGCCACACGCCCTCCCCACTAGCGTACGTCATACAACAAAACGGCAATTTAAGACCAAAGCCAATACCAGCTTAGCACCGACCGATATCGGCCGAAACGCCCCAAACCAGAGCCCGGTGCGAAATATCTGCCTAGTGATACAGCCCCGGCTGGTAGTGATACTCGTTGCTCACGTGCGGGCACAGCTGCCAAAAGGCGACGGCACTCGCCGCGGCCACGTTGAGCGAATCAACCCCGTGCGCCATCGGAATGCGCACGGCTCGGTCGCAGCCAGCAATGGTCTTGGCGCCTAAGCCAGCACCCTCGGTGCCCATAAAGATTGCCAGGCGGTCAATCTCCTGCAGCGCGGGATCGTCCAACGACACCGAATCATCCGTCAACGCCATGGCGGCACACGAAAACCCGGCATCGTGTAACGCCGCCAGCCCATCATGCGGCCATACGCGCGCCTCGCTGCCAATGCGCGTCCAGGGCACCTGGAACACCGTACCCATGCTCACGCGGGCCGAGCGACGATACAGCGGGTCACAGCACGTAGGACTCACCAAAATGCCATCGACGTTCAGCGCAGCCGCCGAGCGGAAAATCGCGCCGACGTTGGTGTGGTCGACAATGCCCTCGAGCACGCACACGCGCACCGGGCGCTCCCCCGCCGCCTCGACGACGCCGCCCAAGAACTCGGCTACCGGAATCTGACGCGGGCGACGGAACGCCGCGAGCGCACCGCGCGTCACGTTAAAGCCCGTCAGCTGCTCCATAAGCTCCATCGAGGCCACGAACACGGGAACCGGGCCCGCACCTTCGCGTACCGCCAGGCGCTCAAACAGCGGCATCATCTGGTCGAGCCAGCGTTCGCCCAAAAGAAAGCTCACCGGCTCGTATCCGGCGCGCACTGCGCGCTCGATGACCTTGGCACTCTCGGCGATAAAAATGCCCTTCTGCGGCTCCAGCACGCAGCGAAGCTCACGCTCGGTCAGTCGCACGTAGGCATCGAGCCGCTCGTCCTCGAGCGAATCGATTCGCAGCACCTCAACGGCATCAGTCATAGCAGCCAGCCCGCACCCTTCTTTACAGCACCTATACAAATATCGGGGCAACGCCATGCGCTGCCCCGCCACTCATTTCAACCCGATAATACCGAAGGGATAATCGGGTTTACGCCTCAACGCGACGATACGTCACGAACTCATAATCGAGACCCTCGTCACCCTCGCCCGCGGCAATCGTGGCAACACCGCCACGCCTCGCAATCTCCCACGCGGGATCGGCATCCAGATCGGGAAAGTACGTATCCACGTCATGCACGCAATGGTTATGCGTAACCTCGGCCTCGACGCAATACGGCAAGAACTGTCGATACACCTCGCCGCCGCCAATCACCCACGCAATGGGCTCATCGGCCACGGCGGCCAAGGCCTCGTCGACGCTATGCACCACGTCGACACCCTCGGCAGCAAAGCTCTCGTCGCGGGTGAGCACGATATTGCGGCGATTCTTGAGCGGTCGTCCGCCGGGAAAACTCAGAAGTGTCTTGCGTCCCATAATGACCGGGCAACCTTTGGTGCACGCTACAAAATGGCGCATATCGGAGCGATTGGACACGACCATGTCACCCTCGCAGCCAATGCCCCAGTCATCGCACACAGCGACAATGGCAGAAAGCTTACACGTCATGCGCGTCACCTACACCGCAATGGGGATGTTCTTGACCTGCGGGCCGTGCTCATAGCCCTCAACAATCAGATCATCGGTCGTAAACGCGTAGAAATCATGCACATCGGGGTTGAGCGTTACCTTGGGAGCCGCAAACTGCGGGCGCTCGATAAGCTCGCGGACGATATCGACATGACGGTCGTAAATATGGGCATCGGCGATCACGTGCAGCAACTCGCCGGGAATCATATCGACCGACTGCGCAACCATCATCAGCAGAATGGCATACTGGCACACATTCCAGTTGTTCGCGGCTAAAATGTCCTGGCTACGCTGGTTGAGAATCATGTTGAGCGTCGGTTTGTCATCCTGCGGGCGCTGCGTCACGTTATACGTCACGCTGTAGGCGCACGGATACAGGTGCATCTCGGACAGATCGCTAAACACATAGGTGTTCGTCATAATGCGGCGGCTGTACGGCGTGTGCTTAAGGTCGTACAGCACGCGGTCCATCTGATCGAAGTCGCCCTCGGCATAATGGCTCTTCTGCCCAATCTGGTAGCCGTAGGCCTTGCCGATAGAGCCGGTCTCGTCGGCCCACTCATCCCAAATATGGCTGTTGAGGTCATGCACGTTATTGGACTTCTTCTGATAGATCCACAGGATCTCGTCCATGGCAGACTTGAGCGCCGTACGGCGCAACGTGAGCGCCGGGAACTCCTCGCGCAGGTCGTAGCGCGCCGTGACACCAAAGTTTTTAATGGTATAGGCAGGGGTGCCGTCCTCCCACACCGGGCGGACCTTTTGGCCCTCGGTCGTGGTGCCATGGTCCAAGATATCGCGGCACATGGCTACAAACTGTTGATCAGCCTTGCTCATTGACCCTCCTGTCAGTCGCCTATAAGCGAGATTCATTGTAGCCCAGGCGCACGCGGCCCCACAGCCCAAACATAAGCCCTCATTTTCTGACATATGACAGAAATTCCTTGCGCAAATCCGCACGTTCGATATTCTATTGTTGACATATGTCAGATAAGGAGTGCGCATGGCAGGAAGACGCGAAAAATTGCGCCGTGTTGGGATCATCCCCGAATATCGCGGTTTTACCCCCGATGGCCTGGCGAGCGGAGACGCTATCGATATGACAGTCGACGAGCTCGAGGTCCTGCGCCTATGCGACCTGGAAGGCCTCAATCAGGAGGAAGTCGCCCAGTGCATGGGCATTGCCCGCGCCACGGTGGCGGCAATCTGCAGCCGCGCGCATCGCAAGGTGGCAAACGCGCTGGTCAATGGACGGGCGATCGTCATCGAAGGCGGAAACATCGCGTACTCCCCCATCACCACGACAACGGCCGCATGGCCAGCAAAGGAGGTCGACACCATGAGGGTGGCAACCACGTACGACAACGGCAACATCTTTATGCACTTTGGCCGCAGCGAGCAGTTCAAGATCTACGACATTGAGGACGGCAAGGTGCTCAACGAGCAGGTCGTGGGCACCGGTGGCACCGGTCACGGCGCCCTGGCGGGTCTGCTCGCCAACGGCGGCGTGGACGCGCTCATCTGCGGCGGTATCGGCGGTGGCGCTATCAACGCGCTTGCACAAGCCGGCATCACGGTATACGCAGGTGCCCAGGGCAACTGCGACACTTGCGTCGAGGCACTTATCGCCGGCACGCTCGCACAGAACGGCGAGGCCACGTGCGGCTGCCACGGCCACGACCACGCCCACGACCACGCCCACGAACATGGCGAGTCCTGCAGCTGCCACGGCCATCACGAGCACGAGGGCCACGAAGGCTGCGGCTGCCACTAACGGCACGGCACCGCGAGCTCGGGGCGCGACGCTAAACGCAACCCCACAATCAAAGCCAACAACAAAGGCCACCCGGTAGCTTCCGAGTGGCCTTTGCCATATCAAGCTTGAATTACAACCCTATTTCTTATTACGCATCTGCGCTTCCATCTGGCGCAGCAGCTCCATATCGGACTTGGGACCGCCCGTACCCAGGCCGCCCATGCCGCCCAGACCCATAGCGTCCAGGCCAGGGATATTGGGCATGCGCATCTTCTTGCCCTTCTTACCCTTTTTGCCCTTCTTGCCGCCGGCCTGTGCCTGATTGGCCATCGTGCGCATGCGGCCCATCATCTTGTTCATCTCGCCCCACTGCTTCATAAGGCTATTGACCTCGGTGGGGGTCACGCCGGCGCCCTTGGCAATGCGGGCACGGCGCTGGCCATTAATGATGGAGGGACGCAGACGCTCCTCCTTGGTCATCGACATGATAATGGCCTCGTTCTTATCGAAGATGCCCTCGTCCAGGTTGCCACCCATCTGGTTGAGCGCACGCTGGCCGCCGGGGAGCATGCCCAGGATGCCCTTCATGCCGCCCATCTTCTTGACGGCCTTCATCTGGTCGAGCATGTCGTTCATGGTGAAGCCCTCGCGCAGCATGCGCTCGGCAGCCTCGAGCTGCTCGGCGTCGGCCGACTCCTGGGCCTTCTCGATGATGCCGACAACATCGCCCATGCCTAAAATGCGCTTGGCCATGCGGTCGGGGTAGAACGGCTCAAGCGAATCGGGCTTCTCGCCCATGCTCACGAACTTGATGGGCTTGCCGGTCACCTGGCGCACGGAAAGCGCGCCGCCGCCACGGGCGTCACCGTCGAGCTTGGAGATGATCACGCCGTCAAAGTCGGTGCGCTCGGCAAAGGTCGAGACGACGTTGACGATATCCTGGCCGGTCATGGCATCGACGACCATCAGCACCTGATCGGGCTTGACGGCCTTCTTGATATCCACGGCCTCCTGCATCATCTGCTCGTCGATCTGCAGACGACCGGCGGTATCGACGATGACCACATCGCGCAGGTGGTCGACGGCCTCCTGGATGGCACCCTTGGCGATATCGACCGGGTGCGCGCCGTCACCGCGGAAGACCGGAACGCCGATCTCTCCACCGAGCGTGGCCAGCTGGTCGGCAGCTGCGGGACGGTAGACGTCGCACGCGGCGAGCAACGGCGAGCGGCCCTGCTTCTTGAGCAGGTAGGCTAGCTTTACGGCAGCCGTGGTCTTACCGGAGCCCTGCAGACCCACCAGCATGATGACGTTGGGGATACGGTTGCTAAAGACGAGCTTGCTCTCGGTGGAACCGAGCATCTCAGTGAGCTCATCGAGCACGATCTTGACGACGTTTTGCGCCGGCGACAGCGACTCCATGACCTCGGCGGTCATGCAGCGCTCCTTGGTCTTGGCGACAAACTCCTTGACGACCTTAAAGTTGACGTCGGCCTCGAGCAACGCCATGCGAATGTCGCGCATGGCAGAGGTGATATCGGCCTCGGTCAGTTTACCCTTGCCGCGCAGGCGGTCAAATGTGTCGTTGAGGCGATCGCTCAGAGAATCAAACACTAGTCACTCCTTAGTTGGACTCGCCCACCAGGGCGCGGCAGAAATCTTTGGCATTAAACTCCTGCAGGTCATCGACCTGCTCGCCCACGCCGATGCGCAGGATGGGAAGCTTGAGCTTCTCGGCCACGGCCATGGCGATACCGCCCTTTGCCGTGCCGTCGAGCTTTGTCATGATAATACCGTCCAGGCCAAGCGCCTCGTTAAACTCGAGCGCCTGGTTCAGACCGTTTTGGCCCGTTGCGGCATCGATCACGAGCACGACATAGACGGGCATGGGGCCGGCGGCCATATTGGCGGCGCGCTTACGGGTCACATTGACCACCTTGGCAAGCTCGCGCATGAGCTCGGGGCTCGTGTGCAGACGACCGGCGGTATCGATGAGCACCAGGTCGCTGCCGCGCTTATCGGCCTCGTCGAGCACGTCATAGCACACGCTTGCCGGATCGGAGCCGCGGTCACGCTTGATAACCGGTACGCCGGCACGCTGACCCCACACATCAAGCTGCTCGATGGCGGCGGCGCGGAAGGTGTCGGCCGAACCGATCACGACGTTCTTGCCGCGGGCGGCCATGGCGCTCGCGATCTTACCGACCGTCGTGGTCTTGCCGGCACCGTTAATGCCCACAAACAGCACGCAGCTCGGCGTATCGGAGAACGGATCGCGCTCGATGGGCACAAAGTGCTGCTCAAGCTGCTCGGCCAGGGCGCGACGGAGTTGCGGGGCGGTCTTGAGGTTCTTCTTAGCCGCGGCATCACGCAGGTCATCGGAGACCTTTATGGCGACCTCGGCGCCCATGTCACCCATGACGAGGGTGTCCTCAAGGTCCTCCCAAAAATCCTCGTCGACCTCGCCGCCAAAGTAGAAGACCTCGTTGAGGGCCTCGCGGCTGCGCTCAAGTCCGCGCGAGAGAGCGTCAAAGAATCCCATTATGCATTCACGACCTTTCCGGTTTCGCGATCGAGTTTTTGCGAGACGACGCGGCTGACGCCGTCGGCTTGCATCGAGACGCCATAGAGAACGTCAGCGTCCTCCATAGTACGGCGCTGATGCGAAATGACCAAGAGCTGTGTATCGGAACGCAGCACATCGAGGGCTCCGATGAGCTTGGACAGGTTGGCGTCATCAAGCGCCGCCTCAACCTCGTCCAGCACATAGAACGGCACCGTGCGCGTACGGTACACAGCAAAGAGCAGGGCGAGCGCCGTCAGACTCTTCTCGCCACCCGACATGAGCATCATCTTGGTGATGCGCTTGCCGCGCGGCTGCGCCACGACCTCAATGCCCGTCTCGGCCGGATGCTCGGGATCGGTCATCTCCAGATGAGCCTGACCGCCCGGGAAGAGCATGGCGAAGATCTCGCGGAAGTTCGCATCGACCTTCTCAAACGTCACCAGAAACGCCTTGCGCATCTTACGGTCGATGGCCACCGTGATCTTGGTGAGCGCCTTGCGCGCGCTCTCCAGATCGGCCAGCTGCTCCTCGATGTAATCGGCGCGGCGCTTGAGCTGCTCGTATTCCTCCATGGCAACCTGGTTCACGGGGCCCAGATTGTTGATCTGACACACGAGCTGGTTGAGCTCGCGCTCGGCGGCGTCGCGGTCGGTGGGAGCAGGAAGCATGAGCGCTTCCTCGAGCACCGTGGTGCCATCGGCGGTAATGGCCTTAATGGCCGCCTCGACCTGCACCTCGAGCTTGCCGCGCGCAACCTTGAACTCATTTTGCGTCGCCGTGGCGGCATCAACCCGCTCCTTAGCGCGGGCAACCTCTGCCTTGGCATCCTCGATGGTCTTCTTGAGCGAAGCGGAGTCCGCCTCCTCCAGAGAGGCCTGATCACGCAGGCGCGCTGCCCAATCCGACGCTCGCTCCAGCAAGGCCGAATAGCGCTCGTGCATGGGGTCGACGCGCAGGCGCAGCAACTCGAGCGAGCGCGAAGCCTGGCGTGTTCCGCGGATACGACGGTCGATGCCCTCAAGACGATGCTCCAGATCGGGCACGCGGCCCTTCAGCGAACGCAGGCGTTCGCTTGTCTGGGCTAGGCGAACCTTGGCGTCGGCGAGCTTGCCGGCAGCCTCGGAATCGTCACGGCGAACGCGATCGAGTTCGTCGTTGGCCTCGGCAATCTGCAAGCCCAGATCGCTTGTCTGCGCGCGGGCCTCGTCACGCGAACGGGTGAGCTCGTCAACGCGCGGGCGCGCAGCGCGAACGGCTTCGGAGGCCTGCTCGCGGCGCTTGGAGATGCGCACGCGCTCGACCTCGGCATTGTTGGCGCTTTGCTCCAAGCGGCCGATCTCGGAGAGCAACGAGCGGCGCTCGCCCTCAAGACGGGCGATCTCGCCGGCGGCATCGCCCTCAGCGGCACGCGCCTCTTCGACGGCCGCATTGGCCTCGACGACCTGATCCGACACATGCTCAAACACGGCAGCCAAATCGGGCTCCAAGCCCTCCAGCTCGCGAATGCGACGCTTGCGCTCCAGGGCACCCGACGCCTCGCCGGCATCGAGGCCCACGCGCACAAGGCCGCCACAGCTTACGCGGGCGCCATCGGGGGTCACATAGGTCACACCGTCAACGACAGGCGCAGCCAGCGCGGCAGCCAAGTCATCGACCACGTAATAGCCACCGAGCAGCGCCTCGACAATCGGGCCATAACCGGCACGCACGGAAAGGCGATCGACCAGACGCGAACCGGCAGCGCCCTCGGAGGCAGCAGAGCCGCTCACGCCGCACGCCACCAACAGCGCCTCACCTGAGGCCTTCTTTTGGTCCAGAGCCGCACGACCGGCACGCTCAAGCGCGGCGGCGTCATCAAACAACAGGGCATCGATATCGCCGGCAAGTAGCTGCTCCACCAGGCCCTCAAGCTCGCGCGGGGCCTCGAGCACGTCGCCCAGACGACCCGAGACATCATCGCCCAACGCACCCACCAGACGGCTCACGAGCGGCGAGCTGTCGGCCATGCGGGCATCAAGCTTCTTTTGGCTGGCAAGCTCCGAGCGCACCTCAGACAACTTGTTGCGCGCCTCGCTCTCGCGGGCACGCAAGTCCTTCAGCGCCGCACGGGCGACCTCGGTGGCCTCACGCGCATCGACCTGGGCCTGGCGCGCTTCCTCAAGAGCACCCTCAAGCTCCTCTGCGCGGTTGCGACGGCTCTCGAGCGAGGCCGTGACCTCCTCGAGCTGCTCGTCAATCTGCTCCAGGCGCGAGACATACATGTTGTCCTCGACCTCAGCGTTGCTCAGCGAGTCCTTCACCTTGGCGAGCTCGAGCGCGGCGTTGTCGGCCACGCGCTGCACATCGCGTTGCTCACGCGTAAGCTGCGAAATCTGATTGTCGAGCGCCGCGCGCCGCTCGTGGAGCTCAGCGGCAGCAGGACCAGCGGCGTCAACGTCCTCCTGGGCCTGCATGTGCGCACCGGTCACTTCCTCAAGCTGCGCACGCGCGTCCTCGAGCTCCTCGACCACGCGACGACGCTGATGCTCGGAGCTCGAAATCTGCCCGCGCATGTCAGACAGGCGCGACACCATGTTGTGGCCCTTTTCCTCGAGCAGGCGCATGTCGGAGTTAATGCGGCCGACCACATCTTGCATATGACGGCGCTGCTCGCCTAAGTCGCCCACAAACAGGCCCTTTTCCTCGAGCATGACCTGAAGCTTCTCGAGCTCGCGCTCCTTTTCGCCCAAGCGGTACTGCGCGAGCTCCAGCTCGGCGGCGCCCTCCTTAGAGCGGCTCTCCAGGTCGTTCCACTGCGATTGCAGCGAACGCAGCTCGTCGACGGCCAGCATCTGCGTAAGCTCGTTCGCGCGCGAGGACAGCTCTTTGTACTTGCGCGCGCGATCGACCTGACGCTCCAGCGGCCGCAGCTGACGGGCGATTTCCTTATTGATGTCGCGGGCACGCGTCAGGTGATCGTCCATCGACTTAATCTTTTTGAGCGCACGCTCCTTGCGGCGCTTGTGCTTGGAGATGCCGGCGGCCTCCTCGATGAGGGCGCGGCGCTCCTCGGGGCGGCTCTGCAAAATGGCGTCGAGCTTGCCCTGGCTGATGATGGAATGCGTATCCTTGCCCAGGCCCGAATCGTGCAGGATGTCCTGAATGTCCATCAGGCGGCACGGACTCGAGTTGATGAGGTACTCGCTTTCGCCCGAGCGATACATGCGACGGGTGATGGCGACCTCGTCAAAATCGACGGGCAGCATATGGTCCGAGTTATCGAGCACCAGTGTGACCTCGGCGACACCCACCGGCTTGCGCGCTGACGAGCCCGAGAAGATGACATCCTCCATGGCCTGGCCGCGCAGCTGCTTGGCGCTCTGCTCGCCCAGGACCCACAGGATGGAGTCGGAGATGTTCGATTTTCCCGAGCCGTTGGGACCGACGATGACGGTCAGGCCCGGCTCAAACGTCATATGGGCGCGGTCGGCAAACGACTTGAACCCTTTGAGCGTGAGGGACTTGAGATACACGGTTCCTCGCTTACACGTGCTTCTTGTTCAGAATCACGCCGTTGGTGGTGTAGCCCATGCGGTCGAGCGCTTCGAGCGCGGCGGCTCCCTCGGCTTCTTTCTTTGAGGAGCCGGAGCCGCGGCCTTGGCGAATACCGTCGATGAGCACCACGGCGGTAAAGGTGGGCGCATGCGCCGGGCCCTCGGAGCCAACGAGCTTGTACGCCGGGGGCTCGTGACCGTCGGCTTGCACGCACTCCTGCAAAAACGACTTGGGGTTCGCAGGATGCTCGGCACGCTCGGAAGCCAAATGCGGCTTAAGCGTACGGTGAATGAACTCTGCCGCGGCATCCCAGCCGGCATCCAGGTACAGCGCGCCCACGAGCGACTCATAAACGTTCTCGAGGGCCGAATGCAGGCCGCGCGCACCGGTACCGGTCTCGGAGGCACCAAAGATGATGATGTCGTCGATGCCCAACTCGTGAGAAACCTCGGACAGCGTAGCGCCCGAGACAAGCGACACCTTCAGGCGCGTGAGCTTGCCCTCGTCAAACTCCGGATAGGACTCAAACAGGGAGCGTGCGACCACAGCGCCCAAAATGGAATCGCCCAAGAACTCAAGGCGCTCATAGCTGGCAGAAACCGGCTGGCCCTCGACTGCCGAGGGATGCGTAAGCGCCGCGCGCAGCAGCACCTTATTGTTGAACTCGTGGCCCAGGATTTCCTGGGCGCGCGTAAGTCGTTCGGATAAAGCCAAGACTTAGGCCTCCTTGGCAGTTTCGATAGCGTCGACGGCGTCGGCGACAGAGTTGAGCGAGAGCAGGGTCTCGTCATCGATCTCGAGGTTGAACTCGTCCTCGATAGCCGTAACCAGCTGCAGGCGCTCGAGCGAGTTGGCATCGAGGTCGTCAAAGGTGGTCTCCTCGCTAATTTCGGCAACATCGACGCCCAGAACGTCAGCAGCGACCTCGGCGATCTTGTCGAAGATTTCGGAGCGGTCCATAGCGCTTCCTCTCATAGTGCATGAATACCAAAAGAATGGTACCGCCCGGGCGGTACCAAGACACGGTTCTGATTCTACCCCACGACGTGCACCGCGAAGCACATAACAGCGCTCTAACTCGCTCTTATAAAACGATACCGTCCATAGAGTTGGCGACATTCTCGACCAGCCCGGCGCGCACGGCTTCGGCCGCCGCGAGCGTACCGTTTTTGACAGCCTCGACCGAGGTGGCACCATGGCCGATCAGGACCACGCCGCGCAGGCCCAAAAGAATCGCGCCGCCCTTGGCGTCGCCCGAAAGTTTGGCTTTAATCTCGCGCATCTGCTTTTTGATGAGCAGCGCGGCAATCTTGGTGCCGAGCGAAGACATAAAGACACCCTTGAGCTCCTGCAGCAAAAACTTGGCAGCGCCCTCGGTGGCCTTGAGCGCAATATTGCCCGACATACCATCGGCAACGACGACATCGAAGTTGCCTGAGGTGAGGTCGGTGCCCTCGCAGTTACCAACAAAGCCGGGAACGGCGGCCTTCATAGCAGGGAAACAGGCCTTGGTAAAGTTAGAACCCTTCTCGTCCTCGGTGCCGTTGGCAAGCAGGCCCACGCGAGGATGCTCGATGCCCAGGACGACGCGGGCATAGGCGCTGCCCATCTGGGCAAAACGCACCATATCGTCAACCTCGACATCGGGGTTGGCACCCATGTCGCACAGCACCGTCAGACCGCCGGCGCGATTGGGCAGCGCATTGGTCAGACAGGGGCGCACCGGCTGCTTCTTGCCTTCGGCCTGATACCTAAACGGCGTCACGTAGGCGGTGGCAGCGGCGGTCATGGCACCGGTCGAGCCGGCGGAGAAGAACGCATCCGCGTTGCCCTTCTTAATGGCGCGGCAAGAAAGCACGATCGACGACTTACGCTTGGTCATCACGGCGCGAATGGGATCGTCATCCATGGCGATAACGTCAGGTGCCTCAAGGGCCTCAACACGTGCATGGGAAGCTGCAAAGGGATTGACGATTTCGGCGGGGCCAGCTGCCAAGACCTCGATATCGGGATCGGCGGCAAGCGCAGCCTCGATACCATCGAGAACAACCTGAGGTTTCTCGTCTCCGCCCACAACGTCTACACAAACGCGAACGTTACTCATATACATGCTCCTTATACAAAAATGGCCGACTCATTGAGCCGGCCATTGTGGTTCCATTTGGAACGGCATCGCATCCAGAGTATACCGTTACTCGGTAACGATAACCTCGCGGTCCTTGTAGAAACCGCAGCTGGGGCACACGTGGTGCGGGAGCTTGACAGCACCGCAACGGGGGCACGTTGACTGAGCCGCAGCCGAGATCTTCATGTTGGCGGAACGACGGGTGTGAGTGCGGATACGACCCTGCTTTTGTTTAGGTACGGGCATAGTGACCTTCCTTATGAACTATCCAGTGTGGCGATTACGCGCAAGTAGCGATACTACCACAGTTTTACTCATCAAGCTTGAGATTCTTCAATGCTGCAAATGGATTTTCCGTGGCAGCGGCCCATTCTGCCTCTGCCTGGGCGGCGCAATCGCATTGCTCGACGTTGAGATTGCAACCGCATGTGGGGCACAGACCACGGCAATCGGGCTTGCAGAGCACCACAAACGGCGTGTCCATAACGACCGCGTCATTGATAGGCTCACCCAGATCGACGATACGGTCCTCACCCAGGAGCTCGTAGCCGTCCTCGTAGGCCTCGGGATCCTCGGGCTCCTCAAAGAGGTAGAACTCCTCAATCTCACCGGCAATATCAAACGAAGCGGGCTCCAGGCAACGGTCGCACTCGCCAGTGGCGTGTGCGCGGACCATACCCGTGAGCAAGACACCGGTACCGGCATTGGTAAAGACAACGTCGTAGTCGATGCCGTCCTGAAGCTGGTACTCCTTCTCGCCCACCGTGTAGGTGGCGACATCGACCTTACCGGTCAGCGGATACGAATCTCCAGGAAACTCGAGCTGCTCGGAAAGATCGACGGTAACGCTCGGGAACTCAGCCATTACCACTGACCATTCTGTTGGGCGGCACCCTCGTTGAGCTGCTGACGGCAACGGGTAACGGTGCCGGTCAGGCTCTTGAGGTTCTCCTCCAGGTGCGTAAAGACCTGCTCTGCGTAGTCCTCGGCAGCATAACGCGTCTCGCGCTCGTACTGCTGGGCACGATCGCGGATGTCGTCGGCCTGCTGCTGCGCAAGTCGGACGATCTCCTGCTCACCGGCAATGGTGAGGGCCTGCTGCTGAGCGTCGGCGATGATGGAATCGGCCTGAGCGGCGGCGGAAGCCATAAGCTCCTCGCGCTCCTTAAGGATACGGCGGGACTTCTGCCACTCCTCGGGATAGCTCATGCGGATCTCGTCGAGGATGTTGAAGAACACGTCGGCGTCGATGACCTTGAACTGAGCGTTCTTGCCGAAAGGCGGCTTGGCTTCCTCGATCAGCCCTTCGAGCTCATCGACCAAGCTGACGATCCTATCGCCAGGAAAATTCTCGCCCGGCATCCGGTCTCCTTTCATAGGTAACATATCATCGTGCTAGTTTACCACATGCCACCAGGCAATAAAAAACGTCACGAAAAGCGATGTCTGAGTGCTTCGACCACGTTGGGCGGCACAAACGTCGATACATCGCTGCCGAGCGAGGCGATCTGGCGAACGACCGAGCTCGAGATATAACCGTACTGCGGCGCACTCATGACAAAGATGGACTCCAGCTCGCTATCCAGGCGATAATTGAGGTCGGCCTGCTGCAGCTCATACTCAAAGTCGGTCATGGCGCGCAGGCCCTTGACCACGGCCCCCGCCCCCTGCTCACGAGCGAAGTCGACCAAGAGGCCGGTAAAGGGCAGGACTTCGACGCCGTCGATATTACCGAGCGCCTCGCGGGCCAGCGCCACGCGCTCATCGAGCATAAACGTGGTGCCCACACCGTTTTTACCCTGCGATTCGGCCACGGCGACAATCACGCTGGGAAAGATGCGTCGGGCGCGGCGGATCACATCGATATGGCCAAACGTGATGGGATCGAAGGTGCCCGGGACGATCACGCGATTGATGGTGTCATTCATGGGCGTCCTCCGGGGATACTGCCTCGTCATTTTCGTTAGCATCAGTGCCGCCGTCCTTGCTATCGCCGACCCAACGAAGCAGGTCGACCGAGGTAATGCCGTAGCGCTTCTCACGTACAGTCTCAAAGCCTGCCGGATGCGCGCCCGCATCGGCGGCGGCATGCTCAAACAGGGCATAAGCGCCAGGTGCAAGCAGACCCTGCTGAGCCAGGTTCTGCAGCATTTCCTCGACCGGCTCGGCACCAAAAGCATAGGGCGGGTCGAGCAGGACCAGATCAAAGGGGCCGCCCGGCACACGACCGCGCGAGGCACTCGCCAGCATGTCGCCCGTGACCACGCGCCAACGCGCGCGGTCACGGCAGAGCGACTCGATATTCTTGGTAATGAGCCGCGCGGCGTTGCGATCAATCTCAAACGTCGTGAGCGAGCGGGCCCCACGAGAGAGCATCTCTAACCCTAAGGCACCGGAGCCGCCAAAGGCGTCCAGCACACGAACCTCGTCCAGATCGAAGTCGAATGCCGACATGACCATAGATGCGCACGCCTCACGTACGCGATCAGTCGTGGGGCGGGTGACATCGCGACCACGGGGCTCCTCGATCTTACGACCGCGCCATTCGCCGCCGATGATTCTCATCCTCCGCTGACCTCCTTAAAAATGTGTCGATATCGCATGGCGACCGCATCGCGCAAGGGGCGCGTCGCCACGGAGTCAAGGGTGCTAGCATACCGCAAGAGCTCGACCGCGTCCAAATGGGCCCACTCGATCAGTTCTTCGTCGGCATCCAGGTCGACAAAACGCAGGGTCACGCCACCATGCTGGCGATAACCCAGGATCTCGCCTTCATGGCGCAGACGCAGGTCCATCTGGGCGAGCGTAAAGCCGTCCGAAGTCTTTTCGAGCGACTGGAGACGGTCTTGCGCCGCCGATGCTCCGCCGTTGCCCTTGGAGTGCGTCATGACCAGGCACGTGCCCGACACGCTGCCACGGCCCACGCGACCGCGCAGCTGGTGCAGGGCAGCCAAACCAAAGCGCTCGCCGTTCTCGATGACCATGACGGTGGCGTTAGGCACGTCGACGCCCACCTCGACCACCGTAGTCGAGACGAGCACGTCAATCTCGCCACGCTTGAAGGCATCGATAACCTGGTCCTTCTCCCCCGCCGGCATGCGGCCGTGAAGGCGCTCGACGGTAAGCCCCGGCAACGCAAGACGCAGTCGGTCGAGCTCGGTTGCCGTATCGTGCAGCGGCACGGGGACCGTCACGCGGCCCTCGTCGTCGCGGGCAATACCGGGCACGTCTTCCAGCTCATCGGCCGAATCACTCGGCTCCACGAGCGGGCAAATCACGTAGGCCTGCTGACCCTTTTCATGCGCCTCGCGGATGGCTCCATAGGCGAGGTCACGGCTCGACTCGGTGAGTACGCTTGTCGTCACGCCAGCGCCAGGGACGGGCCGATGGCGGATGATGCTCGTGTCCAGATCGCCGTAGACCGAAAGCGCCAGCGTACGCGGGATGGGCGTTGCCGTCATAACGAGCAGATCGGCACCGGGGCCCTTCGCGCGCAGGGCGTTGCGCTGGCCCACACCAAAGCGGTGCTGTTCATCGATGACCACGAGCGACAGATGCTTGAACATAACGTCATCCGAAAGAACCGCGTGGGTGCCAAAGAGCACGTCAAGCTCGCCCGATTCCAGCTGTGCATGGATGCGCTCGCGCTCTGCGGCCGGCGTGGCACCCGTCAGAAGCGCCCAGGACATGCCGGCCTGCGAGAGCAGAGGGCCGGTCTTATCGACATATTGGCGCGCCAGCACGCCCGTGGGCGCCATAACGCAGGCCTGCGTACCGCTATCGGCAGCCACAGCCAGCGCGCAAGCGGCAACGGCGGTCTTACCGGTACCGACATCGCCCAGCAGCAGGCGGTTCATCACGCGCCCGCCATCGCACATATCGCGCAGGATATCCTGGAACGCGGCCTCCTGCTCGTCGCTCAGCGAAAACGGCAGGGCCTGCTTGAGCGCGGCCAGGTGCTCGCCCGCGGTGTGGGCATAGGGGACCACATCGACCAGGCCGCCGTCGTTGCGCAGACGCAACGCCAGCTGCAGGTAGAGGCACTCCTCGTAGGCCAGGCGACGACGCGCGATGTCGCGCTCTGCCATACTCGATGGAAAATGGATTGAGCGCAACGCGCGGGCATTGCTCATGAGCTTCCGCTTTGCGCGCAGCGGCGCGGGAATCGGATCGAACGGATTGCCGACGACCTCGAGCGCGCCGCTTACGATGCGGCGCATCCACGCCTGGCTCACGCCATCACTCACGTAATGGACCGGCAGGATGGTGCCTGCGGCACGCCCGTCCTCGAGCTTTTCAAAGTGCGGCGAGGCCATCTGCTTAAAGCAGTAGGCAAACTCGACCTTGCCCATCACGGCCAGGCGGTCGCCCTGCTTAAGCTGCTGGGCAATCCAGGGCTGGCGGAAAAAGGCGACCTGCAGCACGCCCGTCTCGTCAACAAGCGAGACCACGGTCACCTGCATGCGCGGACGCGGCTGCTTTTGGACGATACGGTCGACCGTGGCGATGATGGTGCACACGGTACCGATGGGCGCCATCTCGATAGACCAAGAACGGGTAAAGTCGAGGTATCGATGAGGGATATGGAGAAGGAGGTCCCCCACCGTCCGAATTCCCAGACGGCGAAGGGCCTCCTCGCGTTTACCCGAAACATATTTGAGTCGCGCGATATCCTCGTCGAGCGCATTGCTCTGGGCAAAGCGCTCCGAGACGCGCGGCACGGAGCACAGCTCGGACATGGGCAGTTGCCTACTCGATCGAGAAGATCACGGGATAGAGCGGCTGCTCGCCACGATGGGCGTCGATCTCCAAGTCGGGCTGAGCCTCCTCGATAGCGTCGACGATCTCCTGGAAGGCCTCATCGGACAGCTCCTCGCCGGCCAGAATCGTCAGCGCGTCGCCCTCCTCTTCCTCCTGCATGCGGTTGATGCAGTCGAGCGTGACCTGCTTCACGTCAGAGCCGACCACGTCGATGGAGCCGGCGATGATACCCATGACGTCACCGGAGTGAATCGGAGAGCCGTCAGAGGCGCTGGAATCGCGCACGGCGCGGGTGACCTCGCCATCGCGGACCTCGCTGATGGCGTCGACCATGGCGGCGACGGCGTCCTCGAGCTCGGAATCGGGCAGGACCGCGAACAGCGCGGAGAACGCCTGCGGAACGGTCTTGGTGGGAACGACGGCGACCTTCTTGTCCGTGCAGGCAGAAGCTGCGGCCTCGGCAGCCATGCGGATGTTGCCGTTATTGGGCAGGATGATGACCGAGGTCGCGTTGACCTGGTCCACCGCACCCAGCAGGTCTGCAGTCGAGGGGTTCATGGTCTGGCCACCCGACACGATCACGTCGACGCCGAGGGACTTGAGAATGTCGGCCTCGCCAGAACCGGCGGCAACGGCGACAAAGCCCAGCGCCTTGGCGGGCTCGGCGGCCTTTTCCTGGTCCTCGTGAATCTTAGCGGTACGGTCGTGGGCCTCCATCTCCATGTTGTGGATAAAGACCTCGTAAATCTGACCGAGCTGCAGCATGTGCTCGAGTACCAGGTTGGGGGTGTTGGAGTGCACGTGGATCTTGTAGTCGGGGTAGGCACCCACGAGCAGCTCGCAGTCGCCCATGGAGCCTAGGAACTTAAGGCACTCGTCCTCGTCAAACGGGGCGTCGGCCTTAAACAGGAACTCGTTGCAGTAACGGAACTCCGAGCCCTCCCAGTCGTCGTTGGCCTCGATCTCAACGCGACCGAGGGCCGCATCGCGGGCAGAGCCGGCGGAATCAAACGTAGCGGAGAAATCCTCGACCACGGTGCTGCGACCAAGAGCGGCGGCAACAAAGTTCTCCAGGAAGATGGCAAATCCAAAGGCGCCGGAGTCGACCACGCCGTTCTCCTTCAGAACGGGCAGCAGGTCGGGCGTGCGGGCGACGGACTGGTACGCCTCGACGACGATAGCATCGAGCGCATCCTCGGCCGAGAACTTCTTCTTCTCGCACTCGTCGGCCTTGGTCGAGACATCGCGCAGGACCGTGAGGATCGTGCCCTCGATGGGCTTGCGGACAGCCTGGAAGGCAACCTTGACGGCACGACGGAAGGCGAAGGCAATGTTGGCGGACGTAATAGGCTCGTCGGCAGAGACAAGGCCCTCGGCCACGCCGCGAAGAATCTGCGAGGTAATAACGCCGGAGTTACCGCGAGCGCCCATGAGAGAGCCGTGGGTGATGGCACCGGCGATGGCCTCCATATCGGCATCGGCGGGAAGGACAGAGAGCTCCTTGGTCACCGAGGCGAGCGTGAGCGACATGTTGGTGCCGGTATCGCCATCGGGTACGGGGAAGACGTTGAGCTTGTTGATCTCCTCGGCCTTGTCGGAAACGGCAGCCGCAGCGATCGGAAAACAGGTGCGAATGGTCTTTGCAATCATGGGTATTTGAATCTCCGTTTTCGGATGCTAGTTCAGACGGCTCTTGAGCGCGTCGATATGGATGCCGATCTTAAGGCTGGCGGGATCGATCTGGGCGATCTCCTGCAGAGTGAAGGCAACGGAGCTCGAAAGATTGTGGCAGACGGACTTCATGTTGACGCCGTTCTCGAGCACGACGTGAAGATCGACCGTAAGGCCGTTCTCGTCGGCGGAGACAAGCACGCCCTTGCGGAGGCGCTGACCGGCAAGCAGGCGCACGCTCTCGGCGCCCTGGAGCTGCTCAGCCATCCCGACAACGCCATAGCACGTCATCGCGGCATAACCGGCAATATCGGCAATAACGTCGTTCGAGACGCTCAGGCTGCCGTTAATGGTCTCAGACACAAGAATCTCCTTTTCTTGGTGCTCGCGGCACCATGTCGTGGGAGCAATCATTGCAATATTCTACAACGACCGCGCCATGTTGAGGTGGCGGGCCTCGGGATTACATCCTCGACACGAAATGTTGATACGGTAACGTTCGCGAACGGCGATCGCGGCATGAAAAAACCCGCCGCATAAGCGACGGGTTTTACAACCTGGCTCCCCGGGTAGGACTCGAACCTACAACAGCGCGGTTAACAGCCGCGTGCTCTACCATTGAGCTACCGAGGAATTTAAAGCCCAACAGAAAGGGCTGGAAAATTCTGGCTCCCCGGGTAGGACTCGAACCTACAACAGCGCGGTTAACAGCCGCGTGCTCTACCATTGAGCTACCGAGGAATAGGTGCGTGCTCTCAAGCAACGAAGTTTATTATACGGACGAATCAGCTTAGGGCAAGAACTTTTTTAAGAAATTTTCCGACCTAATCATTGGGGACGTTCTTAAACGACTAGTCATTCAAGAACGTCCCCAACGACTACATTAGAACGTCCCCAACAACTACATGAAAGCGCCCTCAAGCGGATGTGCTTGAGGGCGCTTCTTGCTTGACTAACTTTCGATATAGTCCTTCAGCTTACTACTGCGGCTCGGGTGGCGAAGCTTGGCCAGGGTCTTGGACTCGATCTGGCGGATGCGCTCGCGCGTGACGCCAAACTCGCGGCCGACTTCCTCGAGCGTGCGGGGATGACCGTCGACAAGGCCAAAGCGCAGCTCGATAACCTTGCGCTCACGATCAGCAAGCGAATCGAGCACCTGGGTGAGCTGCTCCTGCAGCATGGAGAAGCTGGCGGCATCGGGCGGAACGATGGCCTGGGAGTCCTCGATGAAGTCGCCCAGCTGGGAATCTTCTTCCTCGCCGATGGGGGTCTCGAGCGACACGGGCTCCTGCGAGATCTTCTGGATCTCGCGGACGCGGTCGGCGCTCATGTCCATCTCGGCACCGATCTCCTCGGGGGTCGGGTCGCGACCAAGGTCCTGAAGAAGCTGGCGCTGCACGCGGACGAGTTTGTTGATGGTCTCGACCATGTGCACGGGAATACGGATGGTACGGGCCTGGTCGGCGATAGCGCGCGTGATGGCCTGACGGATCCACCACGTGGCGTACGTGGAGAACTTAAAGCCCTTCTGGTAGTCAAACTTCTCGACGGCGCGAATCAGACCGAGGTTGCCCTCCTGGATCAGGTCCAGGAACAGCATGCCGCGACCAACATAGCGCTTGGCGATGGAGACGACCAGACGCAGGTTTGCGCTGATGAGCGCCTGCTTGGCTTCGAGGCCCACGTTCTCAATGCGCGTAAGGCGACGCATCTCGGCACGCGTGAGTTCGAGCTCACCAGCATCGGCAGCCTCGAGCTTCTCGGTGGCCTCGAGACCGGCCTCGATCTTCATGGCCAGATCGACCTCTTCCGAGGCGGTCAGCAGGTCGACCTTGCCAATCTCCTTGAGGTACATACGGACCGGGTCGCCGGTCAGTATCACCGTGGAGGCATCGATGCCGCGCACGCGCGAACGCGAACGGGACGTGCGCACGGTGCGCTTCTTCTTGCTCTTGGAAGAACCCATCTCGGCGTCGGCCTGACGGGCCATCTTGAGCTCATGATCGTCGAGCGAGCCGGAATCGTGCTCGTCGTCGTCATCGAAATCGTCGGTATCGGTATCGTTATCGTCATCGTCGACGCCCATGGGGGCGTCGTCGTTACCGCTCGCGGAGATAATCTGGATGCCGCTGTTGCGCAGCGCGGAATACACCGCGGTGAGCTGCTCGTCAGAAACATCGATATCCTTCAGGGCGACCTGAATCTCGTCCTCGGTTACCGAAGTCCTGTTTGAGCCGTTGCCCATGAGCTTTGCAACGTAGGATTCCAGCCCAGTACCCGTGCTCTCAGTCTTTTTTGGCACAGATTCTCCCTTCATAGTCCACAGGACTCAATACTTTAGCACACACATTGACGTCTATACCCAAAAAGAGGACTGGATATAGGCGAGAATACGCTGGTTGACCACAACATCTAGGCCTGTTCGGTGCCTGCGGCCTCCAGACCGATTAAACGGAACGGGTCCGCCACGCCGCCGATCGACTTTTGCAACTCGCGTTGACGCTGCGAATCCTGCGCGGCCTGCACGGTCAGCGCGCGACGGGCCTCATCATCGAGCGAACGATCCTGGCGCAGCTTGGCCTGTGCGGCACGCATGCGGCGCTTGATGGTGTAGAGCTCGAGCGTATCGAGCATAAACACGATGTTCGTCTCGGTGGGGTGCTTGCTCGTCGCCGAGATGCGCCCGGCACTCACAAGCGTTGCCGCCTCGGGACACACCGAGCGCGCCGCATCCATGCAGGCTGCAGGATCGGTTCCCGGCGGCGTTGCCAGAACGGCCCATGCGATGGACTCGTGACGTGGGTCAACCCACTCGATGGAGCAGATGCGGTCGGCATACGTGCGGAACAGGTCGGGGTAGCTCGTGAGCATGGTCAACAGTTCGCGCTCCCCTGCCAAGGACTTGCGCTCTAGATCGGTCAAGACCATCGGCGCCGCCGTAGCCGGTGCGTCCGAACCATCAGGCACAGGAACAGAGCCCATACCATCAGGCACGTCGATCGGCGGCAGGTCGTCGACGACCTCCACGGGCGCGGCATCGTAGGCATCGAGCGGGACGTAGTCGTACGGCTCTTCTTCGACCGGCGCGGACACCGGCGGCGTAGCGCCCGATGCCCAAGCACCGCGACCGGCATCGCGGGAACCCGATGCCCGACTGCCCGCGCTACCAGAGCGCTCGGCCTGCGCCCGCTGGCGCTCATAGTTCTGCTCACGACGTCGTTCCGCATCCTCGCGCTTGGCGACATCGCGAAACACGCGACCCGAGCTCGCACGCACTGTCTCCAGATCCAAACCCAACAGGTCGGCAATCTGGATAAAGTACGTGTCGATCATATAGCTGTTGCGCAGCGGATAGATAAGCGTCAGCGCATCCTCGAGCGCCTTTGCACGACCGCCCGGCGTGGTGATGTCGCTCGACTCCTGCAGCGAACGGTACACAAAGTCCATGAGGGGCTCGGAGGCATCGAGGCGCGCCTGCAATGCCTCGCCACCATGTGCGGTGATGAACTCCATGGGGTCGTTGCCGTCGGGCAGTACCACGCAGCGCAGGTCCATCGAATCCTGCTCGATAAACTGAATCGCGCGGCGAGCGGCCTTTTGGCCGGCGGCGTCACCATCGAACATATATACGATGCGCTTGGCAAAGCGAGTGAGCGTCTTGACGTGATGCTCCGTGAGCGCGGTGCCCAGCGTGGCGACAACGTTTTTAATCCCCGCCTCCCAGCAGGCGATGCAGTCGGTATAGCCCTCCACCACAATGGCGGTATCCTGCGCGACGATAAACTCCTTGGCCCAGTTAAAGCCATAGAGGTTTCGCTTTTTATGGAACACGCTCGTCTCGGCGGTGTTGAGATACTTAGGCTGGCCGTCACCCATGATGCGACCGCCAAAGGCAATGTTGTGACCCTGCTCGTCAAAGATGGGAAACATCACGCGGTCGTAGAAGCGGTCGGCAAGTTGTCCGCGTCCACGGCTCACGGCAACGTTGGCGTCGATCATCTCCTGCGGGGTAAAACCCGCCTGGGACAGGTGCGACACCAGCGCGTTACGGCCCGGTGCAAAGCCCAGGCAGTAGCGACGGCAGACGTCGCCACCCATGCCGCGGCTGGCAAAGTACTCGCGCGGACGGCCGTCCTTACCGCGCATGAGCATGGTGTGGTAGAACTGGGCGGTCTCGGCGCACAGATCGTAGATGCGGGCACGCTTGGTGCCGCGCTCGCGGCGATCTCCGGTGTCATGCAGCTCAATACCCGCGCGATCGGCCAAATAACGGATTGACTCGGGAAAGCTCAGGTTCTCGCGCTTCATGATATACGTGAAAACGTCGCCACCCTCGCCGCAGCCAAAGCAATGCCACACCTGCGTGGCGGGGATAATGTGGAAGGACGGCGTCTTTTCGCCATGGAAGGGGCAGCATCCCCAAAACTCATGGCCGCGGGGCTTGAGCTCGACCGTTTCCTGCACGATGGCAACCAGGTCAGACGCAGCGCGTACCTGGTCTTTTTCCTCATCGCTAATCACGGATGCTCACCCCCTGATCGCCCAAGTTGTGACGAATATCTTCGATATTACCCTCGACGGTCGCGATCAACTCATCCAGCGAATCGAACACGCGCGACGGACGCAGCCAGCGCGTAAACGCCAGCGAAACGGAAGCGCCGTACAGGTCGCCCGTATAACCAATTAAGTTAGCCTCGAGATGCGCCGAAGCCGCATCGTCAGCATACGTTGGCGGCAGGCCGACATTAACGGCAGCGGGCCACACGGTGTCATCGACCAGCACCAGACCCTCATACACGCCATCGGCAGGCACCTGAATACCACCGGGAACTTGTAGGTTTGCCGTGGGAAAGCCCATGCCAGAACCCTCGTGACGGCCGCGAATAACACCGCCACGCACCATATACGGACGGCCGAGTAACTCAGCAGCAAGCTCCACATGGCCCTGTCCCAGCTCATGACGAATGCGGGTGGCGCAAATGGCCTCACCGCCCTCGCAAAGCAGGTCGTGACCATACACGTCAACGCCGTGCTCGGAACCCCAGGCGCGCATCTCGGCAACACCAAAAGCACCGCCACGACCCAGCCTAAAGTCGCTGCCAACGCGAATCGATCGAATGTCGACCAGACGCGACACCAGCGAGAGAAAATCAACATGGTCAAGCGCCGCAACCTCAGACGTAAAGGGAACGGCCACCACCGCATCGATCCCGGTTTGAGCCAGGGCATGCAGACGGTCGGCCGTCGTCATCAATTTTTGAGCGGGCGAAGGGCTCACCACGACGTCCGGGTCCGGATCGAAGGTGACCACGACCGCCTTGCAGCCATGGGCGCGGGCATCACGGACAAGCGCTTCGATGAGCTCCTGGTGTCCACGGTGAACGCCGTCGAACACGCCGATGGCAATCGATGCGGCACCCAAGTGCTCGCACTCATCAAACGCATCGGCAGCAACGATGCGAGCCTCGTCCAACTCGCCCGCGAAAAAGATTCGCGCGAGCTCGCGAGCGGAAAGCATCATCGAACACCGCCGATTGCCTGCGGAAACACATGCTCCATGACAAAGCGGCCGCTCTCAATACGGGCGAGCGCCTTGAGTCCCCCATCGAGTACCAACGCAAACGGCGCCTTCGAGACATCGAAATCGGCAAGCGCACGCTCAACGGGAATGCGTCGGCCGCAGAGCAGGTCGTCGGCAAGATTGCCCGGCAAGTCAACACGCGTGGCGCCCAGGGCCGCGATGGGATCCAGGGCAAAGCCAGCGGCGGACTCGGGAGAAAGCTCCTCCACCGTATGACAGGCGCCAATGGAAACAACACCGGAGGCCGTGCGGCGCAGCGCGGAAATGTGCGCGGCGCTCTCACAGGCACGGCCCAGGTCGCGAGCGAGCGCACGAATGTAGGTGCCCTTGCTCACCGAGAACGCCACCGTCCACACACATGTATCACCTTCGCCACCCACGGCGATCAGGTCAGCGGCATAGACCTCGACGGGGCGCGGAGGTAGGTCCACCGCATTACCCGCGCGAGCAGACTTGTAGGCGCGAACGCCATTGACCGAGATAGCCGAAAACGCCGGCGGCACCTGCATCTGCGGACCCAGCATGGCGGCCAAGCACTCACGGGCATAGGCAGGATCGCGCAGCTCGTTGGCAACAGCCACGGTGCGGACCGCCTCGCCCTCCGCATCATCGGTATTGGTCTCGGCACCAAACGAAATGTCGGCGACATAGCTTTTGGTATCGAGGGTTAGCATGCCCAGCAGACGGGTGGCCTGGCCCACGCCCACCACCATGACGCCGGATGCCATGGGGTCGAGCGTGCCGGCATGGCCGACGCGCCGCTCATGGAGGGCGCGTCGGCATTGCGAGACCACATCGTGGGACGTGCAGCCCACCGGCTTATCGACGGCGAGCAGCATATTCAGTTGAGAAGGCGTACGACGAGCCATGTACCATCCAAAAAGTTAAAGCTCGACGGTCACCGAAGCGGGATCCTCCCCTACCAGCTCGGCCAGCATGGGAAGTGCCACGGTAAGCGTCTCGAGAATCGTTCCGTTATTGGAGAAACCGGCGGCAGCGGGATGTCCGCCTCCGCCAAAGGCAGCAGCGATCTCGGACACGTTGAGGTCGCCCTTGGAGCGAAGGTTGCCGCGCACCTTGGTATCGCCCTCGATACCCTTCAGGAACAGGCAGACCTCCACGCCCATCACCGAGCGCACCACGTCAACCAGGCCGTCGCACTCATCCGAGGTGACACCGCAAGCCTCAAGGTCGCTCTGATAGGCATAGCTATACGCGACGCGCCCGTGCGCCACTGTCTTGATGCGGCCCATAACGATGGACTTGAGATGCAAAAACTCTACGCGCATGCTCTGGTAGACCTCGAGCGCAACGCGCGCCGGATCGGCACCGTGGGCAACCAGACGCGAGGCCGCATGGAACGCAGCAGCATCGGCATTCTGGTACTGGAAACGGCCGGTATCGGTAACCAAGCCACACAGCAGGCAGGTCGCAACGCCATCACGAGCGACAATGCCACAATTGTCCAAGAAACGGTCAATGATCATGGCGCAGGCTGCAGCTTCAACGCGCCTCAGGCTGAGCTCGGCAAACTCCTCACGCGCCGGATGGTGGTCGAAACACACCACATGCTTGGAGCGACGAAGCACCTCGGCGGAATTATTGAGACGCTCGACGACCGGTACGTCCACCGAGATGAACAGGTCCGGATTGCCGGTGTACGTAGATGCCGGCACCAGACGATCGGCACCCTCCATAAAGCGGTAGATGCGCGGAACTGGGTCATCGTCTGCCAGCAGCAGGGCAATGTCCTTGTTGGGGAAAAACTTCATGAGCGAAAGGCCCAGACCCAATACGGAGCCCAAGGCATCGCCATCGGGAGAAGTATGTCCCGAAATCGCAATGGAGGACGCACCCTCGATGAGCTCGAGGATGCGTCGCTGAATATCTGCAGACTCGCACGAGGCGAGGTCGGCGGAATTAGTCATCTAAAGCTGCCTCCTGGGCGGCATCCGCTATCGGATAGCCGTCCTCGTCCTTTTCGATCGCAAGCGTGGCGGGAACGTTTTCCAGCGCACGCGTGATGCGCTCGGCCTCATCGGTCGAGCGATCGATGCGAAAATCGAGCTCGGGCGTAACACGCCAATCGAGCGAGCGAGCCAACAGGCTGCGAATACGGCCCTTAGCGCTTGCGAGCGCCTCCATGACCTCGTCGTAGCGGCTCGCATCGCACGACACGTACACGCGCGCGAACGAACGGTCCACCGCGACCTCGACCGCAGTCAAAGTAACCAGGTCGAGACGCGGATCGGAAACCTCAAAGAGCAGGATATAACCGAGCTTCTCGCGAAGCTGCTCGCCCAGACGGCGGGTTGCCTGCGTTTGCTTCATAGCGCTACCCCCTACTCGGTACGGGCAACCTGGTCGATGCGGTAACCCTCGATCTGGTCGCCGGGCTTGATGTCCTGGAAGTTCTCCAGGCCAATGCCGCCCTCGGAACCGCTCTTGAGGCTCTTGGCCTCGTCCTTGTAATGGCGCATCGAGGCGATCTTGCCGTTGAAGACCACGATACCGTCGCGCACCAGACGCACGGAATCGGTCGCGGCGATCTCGCCCTCTTCGACGCGGACACCGGCGGCGATACCGACTTTGGGCACCTTGAAGGTGTCCAGGACGGTCGCGGTACCCGTGGCGACCTCGACCTCGGTGGGCTTGAGCATGCCGATACGGGCGGCGTCGAGCTCCTCGAGGCACTTGTAGATGACGTCGTAGCAACGGATCTCGACGCCCTCGCGCTCGGCGGCGGAGCGGGCCTTACCGTCGGGACGGACGCCAAAGCCGATGATGATGGCGTTGGAGGCATCGGCCAGAACGACGTCGGTCTCGTTGATGGCGCCAACGGCGGAGTGGATCGTGTTGATGCGAACCTCGGACTGATCCATCTTGTCGAGCGAGTCCTGAAGAGCCTCAATGGAACCCTGGACGTCGGCCTTGATGATCAGGTTGAGCTCCTTGACCTCGGCGTCGGCGATGGTCTCGAAGAGGTTCTCGAGCGTGACGTGCTTGACGCGGCTCTGCTCCTCGATACGGGCCTTGAGCGAACGCTCATCGGCCAGGGCGCGTGCCTCGCGCTCATCCTCGAACACGCGGAACTCGTCGCCGGCGTTGGGCACGGACTGCAGGCCCAAAATCTCGACGGCGTCGGAGGGACCGGCCTCGGTGACGGCGCGGCCCTTGGGGTCGAGCATGGCGCGGACGCGGCCGTAGGTGAGGCCGGCGACCAGCGTATCGCCCACGTGCAAGGTACCGCGGGTCACGAGCACGGTAGCGACCGAGCCGCGGCCCTTGTCGAGCTTGGCCTCGAGGACGTTGCCGGAGGCAAAGGTGTCCGGGTTGGCCTTGAGCTCGAGCACGTCTGCCTGGAGCAGCACGGTCTCCAGAAGGTCGTCGATACCGATCTTCTGCTTGGCCGAGATGTTGACGAACATGTTCTGTCCGCCCCACTCCTCGGGGATGACGCCGTACTCGGTGAGCTCCTGACGCACACGGTCGGGGTTGGCGCCCGGCTTATCGATCTTGTTGACGGCGACGACGATGGGTACGCCGGCGGCCTTGGCGTGGTTGATCGACTCGACGGTCTGGGGCATGACGCCGTCGTCGGCGGCGACGATCAGGATGACGATGTCGGTCACCTTGGCACCACGGGCACGCATAGCCGTAAAGGTAGCGTGACCCGGGGTATCGATAAAAGTGATCTTGCGGTCGTTGATCATGACCTGCGAAGCGCCGATGGCCTGCGTAATGCCGCCTGCCTCGCCGGCAGCAACGCCGGTATGACGGATGGCGTCGAGCAGCGACGTCTTGCCGTGGTCGACGTGGCCCATGACGGTGACGACCGGGGCGCGCGGCTTAAGGTCGGCGGGATCGTCGTAGAACGAGAAGGTGTTCTCCTCCTCGGGGGTGATGATCTTGATCTGACGGCCCAGGTCGTCGGCAACGAGCTCGACGAGGTCGTCGGACATGGACTGCGTCATGGTGAGCGGCGTGCCCAGCAGGAACAGACGCTTGATGATGTCGTTGGCCGGAACGTCGAGTGCCTCGGCAAGCTCCTGGACGGTAACGCCCTGGGAGACCTTGATGGCGTCGAGGTCCTCGGGGTTCACGCCCTGGGCCAGCGCCTCCTCTATCTTGCGCTCCTCCTGAGCCTTGGCAGCCTCGCGCTCGCGCTTCTCCTTGCGCTTCTTGCGGCGACCGGTGGACTCGCGAGAGGCCTCCTCGACGGCAGCACGAGCCTCCTCGAGCACCTTTTCGCGGCTGTACTCCTCGGCCTCGCGAGCCATGCGGCTGTAGTGGTCCTCTTCGTTGTTGTGACCGCCCTTGCGCTTCTTGCCCTTGCCCTGCTTATCGGGGTTGGGGAAGTCCATGCCGGCAGCGACGTTGTTGCTGGCGTTGGTGCGATGGCTGTGCGGACGGCTCTCGGAGGCGTTGCGCTCGGAGTTGTTGTCGGAGGCGTTGCGATCGTTACGACGGCCACCGCGGCGGTCGTTGTTGCCGCCACGACGGTTACCGCGCTCGGCGGCGCGCTCGGCCTTGGCCTTGTCCTCGGCGTCCTTCTTCTCCTTGAGCACGGTCTCCTGTGCGGCGATCTGGTCGAGCAGCGAACGGAAACGCGAACCAGAGTCGGAAGCGGGAACGGCGCGGCGCTGGGCCTCGCGGGCAGCCTCCTCCTTCTCGCGGGCAAGGCGCTCCTGCTCGGCCTTCTTCTTGGCCTCGGCCTCGGCGCGGGCAGCCTCCTCGGCAGCCTGGGCTGCGGCAAACTGGCGACGCTCCTCCTCGCGGGCCTTCTCGGCGGCGATGCGCTCGCGCTCGGCCTCGGCGGCGCGAGCGGCCTCCTCGGCGGCAGCTGCCTGCTCCTCGGCCTGCTTGGCGGCCTCGACTTCCTGGGCGCGGGCCTCGATCACCGAGGCGAGCTGCTTGCGGACCATGGCGACATAAGCGTCCTCCAAGGTGGAGGAAGCGGACTTAGCGGGAATCTTCATATCGGCGAGATGACCCATCAGTTCCTTGGAGGTCATGCCGAACTCTTTGGCCAGGGTGGACACACGGACTTTTGCCATATGACTTCACCTACCCTTTCTGGCACCTTGGGTGCCTAGAGACTGAACGAGCGTGGGAGACGCGCCGGGACCCGCCCGGCGCGACCGCGCGCTAGATCAGGTCCTCCGCATCATCGAAGGCGTCGGTGTCGTGGACACCGCAGAAACGGGAGCCGGGACGAGCCTGGTTGCGGCACTGGATGCCGTCCTCGGACACGTACTCGCAGCGGCGGACGTCCTCGTCCTCCTCGTCACCGATCAGGTCGGCGGCGGGCTCCTCGTGAACGGGAACGTTCTTGAGGATGTCGGCGGCAAGGGTCTCGGACTTGATGTCGATGTGCCAGCCGGTCAGGCGCGCGGCGAGGCGGGCGTTCTGGCCCTCCTTGCCGATGGCGAGGGACAGCTGGTCGTCGGGCACGATGACGCCGGCGTAGGCCTTCTCCTCGTCGATGAGGACGCGAGTGACCTTGGCAGGCGAAAGAGCGTTGGCGACGTAGACGGCAGGATCGGCATCCCAAAGGATGACGTCGACGCGCTCGCCACGGAGCTCGCCCACGACAGCGCGAACACGGCTGCCCTTGGGGCCGACGCAGGCGCCCACGGGATCCAGACGGTCGTCGAGCGAGTGGACGGCGACCTTAGAGCGCTGGCCGGGCTCGCGGGCGATCGACTTGATCTGGACGGTGCCCTCATAGATCTCGGGCACCTCCTGCTCAAACAGACGACGCATGAGCTCGGGGTGAGTACGGGAGATGACAATCGGCGGACGGCTGTGCTCGCCACGAACCGGCTGCAGGTTGGAGTTGGGGTCGCGAACGTCGATAATCACGGCCTTGATGTGCTGGTTGTGCAGGTAGCGCTCGCCCATCGGACGCTCGTTGCGCTCGTTCTCGTAACGGCGCTGGTCGAAGTGCGGCAGCTCGGCCTCGACGCCCTCGCGAATCTTGACGATCGTGAAGTCGGGCGTGGACTGCAGCACGGTACCGCTGATGAGGTCACCGATGCGGTCGGAGAACTCCTCGTAGATCTGCTCGCGGGCGGAGTTGCGCACGATGGCGTTGATCTCGGCCTTGGCGTGCTGGGCAGCGATGCGGCTCGTATTCTTGGGGGTGACGTCGATCTCCTCGAACTCGGTGAAGTTGCCCTCCTCGTCCATGGAATCGTCGATCGGCTCCAGGCGGTAGACGTAGATCTTGCCGGTGGTGCGGTCGATGGTCACCTTGGCGCCCCACTCAAGATGCAGGATCTCGGCATAGCTCTTGGCGAGCGACTGCTCCAGGCGGTCGATCAGGTAGAGCTGGTCGATGTGCTTCTCCTGGCAAAGCTCCATCAGGGCGGACATCATGTCGGATGCTGCCATCTTACTTTCCTTCCTTCGCGGGCTTGAAGTCGTAGGTGGGCTTCAACTTGCACTTTTTAACATCAGAGAAATCGAGGGTAACGGACTCGCCGTCCTCAAGCTCGAGGGTCACGTTCGTCTCGGTGGCGGCGGCAATCTTGCCGGCGTACTTGCGACGGCCCTCGGTAGCGGTGGAGGTGAGCTCACAGTTCTCACCCACAAAGCGGGCAAAGTCGCACGGGCGGCGCAGCGGGCGCGCCATGCCCGGGCTCGACACCTCGAGCGTATAGCTCGAAGAGATGGGGTCGAGCTCCTCAATCACATCGCCGACCCACTTGGTGTTGGCCGTGACGTCGTTGAGCGACAGGCTCTGACCCTCGGCACCCTCGATACGCACGCGCACGCAGGGGGCCTTGGTGGCACCCACGAGCTCGACGTCGACGATGTCGATATCGTGCTGGGGAGCGACGGCCTCGAGCGCGTCGATGATCGCCTGCTCGGTCTTGGTCTTGACCATTGCGGCACCTCCATCCATACAAAAAAGAAGCGGGGCCGAAACCCCACTTCTTTCAATTACAACTTCATTTGCAAGCAAACTATACCAATAGCTGCGGAAACGTGCAAGCACAGTACGAATCTGCAGGTCAGCGTGCGCACAGCTTCTCCACAAGAATAGGACAATTGACCGAAGGCACCTAGGCAGGTACATGCAAAACGAGGGACGACCCAACCGGATCGCCCCTCGTCTTTTATGTGTCAGCTAAGCGCGCAGCGCTTACTTGACCACCAGGTTGACCAGCTTGCCGGGCACGCAGATGGCCTTGACGACCGTCTTGCCGTCGAGCCACTTGGCGACGGCGGCCTCGGCGGCAGCCTGCATATCCTCATTGGAGGCATCGCGGGCAACGTCGACGCGGCCGCGGACCTTGCCGAGCACCTGGACCACGATCTGCACCGTGTCCTCAACGGACTCGGCCAGGTCGAACTCGGGCCAGGCGGCGGTGTAGGCGTTGCCCTCGCAGCCGAGCGCCTCGTGCCACAGCTCGTCGGCCCAAAACGGGCAGATGGGGGCAAGGACGCTCACGATATCCTTAGCCACGCCGTAGCACAGCGCCTTGTCACGGGAAGCGCCCTCGGTGGCGTTGAGGTAGGCGCTCGCCGCGTTGACGAGCTCCATGACGGCCGAGATGGCGGTGTTGAACTGGCCGCGGTCGAAGTCCTCGGTGCACTTGGCGATGGTGCGGTGACGCTCGCGATAGAGCTTCATCGCAACCTCATCGAGCTCGGACTTGTCGAAGGCCACGTTGGCATCGCCGGACTGGACGAGCTGCCAAACGATACGCCAGGCGCGCTTGATAAAGCGGTTGGCGCCCTCGACGGCCTTGGGATCCCAGTCGAAGTCCTTCTCGGGCGGGGCGATAAACAGGATCGCCAGACGCATGGTGTCGGCACCGTAGGGCTCGATGACCGAGCTCGGGGGCACGACGTTCCCCTTGGACTTGGACATGGTGTCGCCGTTCTCGTCCTTGACCATGCCCTGGCACAGCAGGTTGGTGAAGGGCTCGTCCACGCTCAGCAGGCCAAGGTCGCGCAGGGCCTTGGTAAAGAAGCGGCTGTAGAGCAGGTGCAGAATGGCGTGCTCGATGCCGCCGATGTAGTTATCGACGGGCATCCAACGGTCGGCGGCCTCACGGGAGAAGGGCAGCTCGGTGTTGTGCGGATCGGTATAGCGCAGGTAATACCAGCTGGAGCAGGTGAAGGTGTCCATGGTATCGGTCTCGCGCTTGGCCGGGCGGCCGCAGACCGGGCAGGTGGTCTCGTAGAACTCCTTGCACTCGGCGAGGGTCTCGCCGGCGCCCAGGTCCAGGTTCTCGGGCAGCGTCACCGGCAGCTGATCCTCGGGCACGGGCACGATGCCGCAATGCTCGCAGTGGATGGCCGGGATGGGGTTGCCCCAATAGCGCTGGCGGGAAATGAGCCAGTCGCGGAGACGGAACTCGACCTTGCGACGACCGCAGCCCATGGCCTCGAGGTCGGCCACGATGGCAGCCTCGCCCTCGGAGTGCTTGCCGCCGCGCATACCGGTGTACTTGCCGGACTGGACGAGCGTGCCCTCGGCAGCGTGGGCGCAATCCCAGTCGACGGTCTCGGCATGGAAGGTATCGATGGTCTCGCCGCTGGCCTCGACGGCAGCACGGTCATCGTCATCCAGGATGATCGGCACGATGGGCAGATCATACTTGCGGGCGAACTCAAAATCACGCTGGTCGCCGCAGGGAACGGCCATGACGGCGCCGGTGCCGTAGTCGGCAACGACATAATCGGCAACCCACACGGGGACCTTCTCGCCGTTGACGGGGTTCACCACATAGCGGCCCGTGAAGGCACCGTGCTTCTCGAGGGTGCCCTGGGCACGCTCGACGGCAGAGATGTGCTTGGAGTCCTCGACGATCTTGGTGACGGCCTCCTCGTACTCCGTGCCCTCGACGAGCTCGTGCAGGCCGGCGTACTCGGGAGCCAGGACAAAGAAGGAGACGCCAAAAAGGGTATCGGCACGCGTGGTGAAGACGGTGATCTTGCCCTCATCGCCCTCGATGGGCTCGCCATCCTGGTCGCACAGGGTAAAGTCGACCTCGGCGCCCTCGGAGCGACCGATCCAGTTGGCCTGCATCTGCTTGACGCGCTCGGGCCAACCGGGGAGCTTCTCCAGGTCGTCGAGCAGTTCCTGGGAGTACTCGGTGATCTTGAAGTACCACTGCTCAAGGTCGCGCTTCTCGGGCTCGGTGCCACAACGCCAGCACTTGCCCTCGGTGACCTGCTCGTTGGCCAGAACGGTCTTGCAGTTAGGACACCAGTTGACCGGGTTCTTCTTGCGGTAGACCAGGCCCTTTTCCCACAGCTTCTCAAAGATCCACTGACCCCAGCGGTAGTAGTCGGGGCTGCAGGTCTTGACCATGCGATCCAGATCGTAGGAGAAGCCCATGCGCTTCATCGTGGCGAGCGCCTGGTCCATATTCTTATACGTCCAGGCGGCAGCCTGCGTATTGTGCTTAATAGCGGCGTTCTCGGCAGGCAGGCCAAAGGCGTCAAAGCCGATGGGGTGCAGCACGTCGTAGCCGCGCATGCGGGCCTGACGGGCCATGGCATCGCCGATGGTATAGTTGCGCGCGTGGCCCATGTGCAGGTCGCCCGACGGATACGGGAACATCTCGAGCACATACTTTTTGGGCTTGCTGTCGTCGGTGTCGACGGCAAAGAGGTTGGAATCCTCCCAGGCCTTCATCCACTTGGACTCAATGGCCTGCGCGTCGTAGGCAGGGATCTCGTCCTTATGATCTGTGCAATCGCACATATCAGCTCCTTTGTTAGCTGGGTTGGGGCGGGGCGTTCTTACCTTTACTCGCTGCTGCGGACAGTCCTGCTCGCACGAAGAGCACATTAAGTGCTCTTCGGCTCGTGCGGAACTTGCAGCGAGCAAAGGTAAGAACGCCCCGCCACATCGTTAACTCGCATGATGATAGCAAATACAACAAGCGAGATGCCTGCGACTTGCAGGCATCTCGCTTTATCTAAATAACGTGGTTGTGAATCAACCGCTAATTGTTACCCGCCCAGGCATGATCGGGTTTTCCAAGTGCCGCAGATTGCCGTGAAAGAGGGGCGACGCGTACTTTGGTACGCGAGCGACGGTTTGAACGGCAAGGTGCGGTGCTTGGGAAAGCCGCTTAGCGGTAGCTGACGCTTTGCTGGGAGTCCTTGACCACTACGTCGTGGGCGCCGCCTTCGACGATTGAGGTCGAGCTCACCAGGGTCAGGCGTGCCTTTTCCTGGAGCTCAGGAATTGAGAGGGCGCCGCAGTTGCACATCGTGGACTTGACCTTATAGAGCGTGCCGCCCACGCCGTCCTTGAGGGAACCGGCGTAGGGAACGTAGGAGTCGACGCCCTCGACGAAGCTGAGCTTCGCGGCGCCACCCAGATCGTAGCGCTGCCAGTTGCGGGCACGCGCGGAACCCTCGCCCCAGTACTCCTTCATGTACTGGCCGTTCACGTTAACGCGCTCGGTCGGGCTCTCGTCAAAGCGGGCGAAGTAGCGGCCCAGCATCATAAAGTCGGCACCCATGGCAAGGGCGAGCGTCATGTGGTAGTCGTAGACGATACCGCCGTCGGAGCACACGGGCACGTAGACGCCGGTCTCCTCGTAGTACTCGTCGCGAGCGCGGCAGACGTCGATCAGCGCGGTGGCCTGGCCACGGCCGATGCCCTTGGTCTCGCGGGTGATGCAGATGGAACCGCCGCCGATACCGACCTTGATGAAGTCGGCACCGCAATCGGCAAGGAAGCGGAAGCCCTCGGCGTCGACGACGTTACCGGCTCCGACCTTGACGTCCTCGCCGTAGTTGGCGCGAATCCACTCGATGGTGCGCTTCTGCCACTCGCTGAAGCCCTCGGAGGAGTCGATGCACAGGACATCGGCACCGGCCTCGATGAGCAGCGGCACGCGCTCGGCATAGTCGCGGGTGTTGATACCGGCGCCGACCATGTAGCGCTTGTCGTTATCGAGCAGCTCGTTAGGGTTGGTCTTGTGGCTGTCGTAGTCCTTGCGGAAGACGATGCCCATCAGGTGATCGTAGTCGTCGACGATGGGCAGGGCGTTGAGCTTGTTGTCCCAGATGACGTCATTGGCAACCTTGAGGCTGATGTTCTTGTCGCCCACGATGAGCTGCTCACGCGGGGTCATGAACTCGGAAACCTTCGTCTGGTGGTCATCGCGACTGGGGCGATAGTCGCGGCTGGTGACGATGCCCAGGAGCTTACCCTTGGGAGTGCCGTCGTCGGTGACCGGCATGGTGGAGTGACCGGTCTTCTCCTTGAGCTCGATGACCTGCTCCATGGTCATGTCGGGGGTCAGCGTGGAATCGGACTGAACGAAGCCGGCCTTGTGATCCTTGACGGCCTTGACCATAGCGGCCTCGGACTCGGCGCTCTGGGAACCGTAAATGAAGGACAGGCCACCCTCGGTAGCGAGCGCGACACCCATGTCGACGCCCGAGACGGACTGCATGATGGCGGAAACCATGGGGATGTTCAGGGTGATTGCCGGCTTCTCACCGCGCTTAAAGCGGGTTAGCGGCGTCTTAAGAGAGACGTTGTTGGGAATGCACTGCGAGGACGAGTAACCAGGAACCAGCAGATACTCCGAAAACGTGTGGGACTCACCGGGAAAGAACGTAGCCATGTTTCTCCTTTTTCCATGCGACCGGTCGGCTGCAGGCCTCGTAGGACCCAGCCCAACCTTGGGCGCCCAATACTGGGGAAGTATCTTAACGCACTTTGACTGCTACAATGCATGATTTAAGAAGAGCACACGAGGGTTTGACGCATGCTTTGCGTTTGCCCAGCAAACACTTTAGCGGGGAGACGTGGAGCGTATGGAGTACAAGACGACGGCAAAGTTGGTCATTCAAGCGTGCGACAAGGATTTGCCGGGCGTGTTTGGTCATGGCTGCGTCTTGCTGCTGCAGGGCATCGCCCGCGAGCACTCGCTCAACCGCGCCGCCAAGAGCATGGGCATGGCGTATTCCAAGGCCTGGCGCATTGTGAACGAGGCCGAAGGACAGCTGGGCTGCAAGCTCATCGAGCGCGACGGAGCCCGCGGATCCACCCTCACCCCCGCCGGCGAGCGAGCCATAGCGGCCTACGAGGAGCTGCAGACCGACATCAACCAAGTAATTGCCGCAAAGGCCAACGACCTCATCGCCAGCATAAAAGAATAGCCAATTTAGGACGGGGCCTTATAGCCACACAACCCCTTCTCATAAGTTGCGGTGAAATAGGGACTGTTTATGCGGTTAAAGCCGTAAATCAATCCCTATTTCACCGCAGCTTATGAAGTCGAGGATGATTTAGCTAGTTGCGGAGGGCATTATCTAGGGTGGCGGCCACGATCAAGGGGTCGTCGGTGCCGGCGAAGAGGCGGATGGTGCTCCCCTGCTTGCCGCGTGGGGCCGAAAGGCGCGTCGCTGCGCCGCCGGCGGGCGATGTGCGGAACTCCCCTGACAAAGCATCGAACAGCTCCCCTGCGCTAAGCTCGATAAGATCAAATTCAACTGCCGGGCCAAAGCCGTGCTCGAGGATTCCCGTTGCAACCGCATGATCAGGATGCGAGCTCAGTCCGGGATAGCGCACGCTGCGCACCATCTCGTTGGCGGCCAGATACTCGGCTAGCGCACGGGCGCGATCGAAATGCGCCTGCATGCGGACATCGAGCGAGTTCAGCCCGCGCTCCAGTACACCGGCCTCGTCAGCAGGCATATCAAGCTTGGCCAAGCCACAGCCCTCAAGCAGGGCATGCGCGCACTCAGCCGCGGCATCCACGCGATGGCGCTTGAGCTGCGAGCGCGCGACCGATACGGCAACCAACTTGCGCGGAGCCTTGCCGGCGCACACGCGGTCGAGCGCCTCGAGCGACAGCACGGCACCCAAACGCAGCGGATCGCAGCCAAAAGCCGACGCCACCGTGTTATCCACCACAAACAGTGCATGGGCCACGCGAGCCGCGCGGCCAAGAGCGCGAAGGTCGGGCACACGCAGACCAAGCTCGCCGATGGAGTTGACGAACCACCACAGGTGCGGACCCTCGGCATCAAACGAAGCATCAAAACCCTCGGACGCAGCGGCAAACGCCTCGGCGGACGGCGAGCCCACCAGCGCGACATCGCAGCCGTCAAATCCGCTCGCAAACGCATCGGCAAAGTCGTCCGCAAAGGCAACCAGACGATCGCCGGGACACACAATCCCCAGCTGCGACAGCGCTGCTGGCACATGCGAGGCCGCAAGCAACCGCGCCTCACGCGCGCCGGCTCTCAAAGCCCAAGCCTCTTCTAGCTGTTGCACGTCCACGCGGCACCGTCCCTTCATAAGCAAAAACCCACGATGCGGATGTTTCCCGCATCGTGGGCAACGGCTGCAGTATAGCGCCGATATGCGACGAAGCGCCTAGATGTTGAGCGTGTGATAGCTTACGCTCGCACCCGGAGCGCCAACGGTCACGCCATAGGCCTCGGGATAGATGCGCGTCGAAAACACGAGCGCGCCATCATTCACAAACACCTCGACCGACGAGACATCGCCAACAATGCGCACGTTGCGCACCTCATCGACGGGCTCCCAGCGCACGGTACGACCGCAGCCGGCAGAAGCGCGACCCTCATCGGCAAATCGCATCTCAAAGCGCGAGGGCAGTTCGCCCCCGGCGGGCACAAACGCCAGCTTCAGCTCGCCGTCAACGGTCGCGGTGAACGCGCCGTCGACACCGTCGACAACAACGTCAAAGCAGGCGTCGCCGGCGACCTCCAACGAGCCCTCCCCCACACGCACCGAGGCATAATGGTGCTCAATCTCGCGCGCCGGCTGTTGCAGCACCACGCCGCCAACACCGGCTGTAAGCTCACGCGGCACCGTCATACAGTGCTGCCAGCCGCACGCCACGGTGGGCGCGTTGCCATAGGTCGGTTCATCGGGCATGCCCATCCAGCCGATCAGAATGTGGCGACCGTCCTCGGCCGTGAACTCCTGCGGAGCATAGAAGTCAAAACCGGCGTCCCACAGGCGGAACTCGCCCAGCTCATAAGCGTTATTGCCGCCCGTAATGTCACCCGTTACAGGCATATAGCCAGCGGCATACACATTACCGCGGTCCCAACGACCACCTTCGAGCCCCTGGGGCGAGAAGGACAGCCACTTCGCCGGTACACCGCCATCCGACTCAAGCTCAAGGTATCCCGGGCACTCCCACATAAAGCCAAAGCGCTCGGGCGTAGACACACGGCTCTCGAGCTCCCAGCTCAGCATATCGGCCGAACCGTACACCAGGATCTCGCCCACATCGCGCCCGGCACCCTCGCCGTGCATGGCGCAAAATCGACTATCGACATGCGGCCCGTCCACACGACGACGCGCGCCCAGCACCATGTGGTAACGTCCATCATCATCGCGCCACACCTTGGGGTCACGCACGTGGCAGGTCAAATCCTCGGGATAATCCTCGGACGCCAGCACCACGCGCTTTTGGCTGAACTCCCGACCGGCAAGGCCATCAACGCTCTCGACATAAACAGTATCGGCGCGGCGGCCGGTATTGACGTAGTCGTACGTGCCGTCCGCATCGGAAAGCTTAACGTTGCCCGTATAGAGCACGCGAATGCGACCGTCCTCGGCAAGCGCGGAGCCCGAGTACACGCCATGGCAGTCGAACGGCTCGTCGGGAAGCAGCGGCGCGCCAACATATTCCCAGTTCATAAGGTCGCGGCTTGTCGCATGACCCCAGGCCTTAACGCCGCCCTCGACATCAAACGGCGCATACTGAAAATAGGCATGGAACACGCCGCCCGCCTGGCAAAGACCGTTGGGGTCGTTGAGCCAGCCAGCCGGTGGCATAATGTGGAAGCGCTGGCCATACGCGCCATGACCGCACTCAGAGGCGGCGGCGTCAACAGCGGCAACCAGCTTTGCAAGGTCGCGGCCAAGTGCATTAGACATATCAAAGTCCTAACGGATCGAAAGTAACAAGGCGCCAGAGATCGGCACCAGATACGGGAAACGCCCGCGAGTATATAACCCGCGGGCACCCCTCAATCAAAAGCTCTTAGGCCTGCTCGGAAGCCTTGGGCTCGTCCTTGTACAGGACAAACGAGACGGCAAAGGAAACCAGCGCGGCGACCGCAAACATGATCGCGTACTGCACGGGCTGGGCCAGGCACAGCAGGATACCGAAGATGCCGGTAACGCCGGTGCCGGAAGCAGCAAGCGAGGTGAGTGCGCAGACCAGGGCACCGCAACCGCCGCCGATGCAGCCGGCGATGAAGGGCTTAAAGAAGCGCAGGTTCACACCAAAGATGGCAGGCTCGGTAATGCCCATGAAGGCGGACAGGGCCGAAGGAAGCGCCAGGCCCTTGATCTTGGCATCGCGGGTCTTAAAGGCAACGGCGAGCGCGGCGCCACCCTGGGCGATGTTGGCGGCACTGGCGATGGGCAGCCAATAGGTCACACCGTACTGGGCAAGCTGACCCAGGTCGATGGCGGTGTACATCTGGTGGATACCGGTAACGACCGTGGGGGCATAGAACAGGCCGACGATAAAGGAACCGATGCCGAAGGGCAGGGTCAGCAGGGCCTGGATCAGACCGAGGATGGCGTTCTCGGCCCAGACAAAGATGGGGCCGACGGCAACGAGCGTCACGAGCACGGTCACGAACACCGAAACGAGCGGAGTCACAAAGAGGTCGAACATCTCGGGAACGATCTTGTGCAGGCGCTTCTCGAGGAAGGCCAGAATGGCGCAGGCGATAACGATGGGGATCACATGGCCCTGATAGCCGACCCACTCAAAGCTGTACACACCGGGAATGACGGTAACCATGGTCTGAACGCCCTCGGAAGCAACCGTGTAGGCGCTCTGCAGCGAGGAGTTGATGAATGCACCACCGACGACAGCGCCCAGATACGGGTTGGCGCCAAAGGCCTTAGCGGCGGAGTAACCGATCAGGATCTGCAGAATGCCAAAGGACGTGCCCGAGACCAAGTCGGCGATCTTATAAATAAAGTTATTGGTGTCGAGCGCGATAAAGCCGTTGGAGGCCATGAAGTTGAGGGCGCTCATAATGCCCAGCAGCAGGCCCGAAGCCACGATGGCGGGGATGATGGGAACAAAGACGTCGCCGAGCACCTTAATGGCACGCATAAAGATGTTCTGCTGCTGAGCCGCGGCCTCCTTTACCTCGGCCTTGGTGGCAGCCTCGACGCCGCTGAGCGCGATGAACTCTTCGTAGACCTTGTTGACGGTGCCAGTGCCAAAAATAATCTGGAACTGGCCCTGGGCCTCAAAGACGCCCTTGGCGCCATCGACATTCTCGATGGCCTCCTTGTTAACCTTGGAATTATCGGCAATCACCAGGCGTAGACGCGTGGCGCAGTGTGCGGCCGAAACAACGTTGTCGGCGCCACCGACGTTGTCGAGCACCTCTTGGGCTGATTTGCGGTAGTCCATAACTTCCCTTTCCTCCAACGGGCGCATGTGCACCCGGCCATCTTTGACACATACACTGTAATCGTTTTCAGTTTGATATGACTGTAATCGTTTTCATAGTAGGGTGAACGGTAGGAAAAAGCCGGCGAAAGGTAGTTTTGAAGCAAAAACAGGGGTCTCAGAGGCAGGCAGACGTGCCCAAGGCCTAGACATTCATGAGCTGATGCCCAAGTTTGAGCGTCTTGAGACCGCTCTCCCCCTCCTCGCCATCGAGCGTGTTGAGCAACATATTGGTCGCCTCGACGCCACTGGTCAGGTAGCCATAATGCACGGTGGGAATGCCGCCCGTCAGCGCACGCAAAAATGCGTTGTCGCCGAAACCGCTCACGCGACGCACGCCCTCGCCCATGCCGCGCGCCTCGTCAAAAGCGCGCAGGGCGCCGGCCGCCATAGTGTCGGTCGCGCACGCGATAAACGAAACATCGGGATCGACGGAGAGCAGTTCGCGCGCAGCGCGATAGCCCGAGTCGAGCGTAAATGACCCCTGGCGAATCAGGCTCGGATCAAGCACCGCGCCCGCGGCGCGCAAGCCGGCCTCAAAACCGCGACGACGGTCGAAACCGGCCGCGCGGTCCTCATCCGTAACTCCGATGTAGGCAATCTTGCCATCCACGCGACCCGCAAGCGCATGGCCCAGCTCAAAGGCGGCCTCGTAATCGTCGTGATACACGCACGCCGCGCCCTCGACATGTTGGCCGATCAGCACAATGGGCACGCGGCACGACTCAATCGCCCGACGGTGCTCGTCGGTGATCATGGTTGCCACCAGCACAATGCCATCAACCGGGTGGTTTTGGAATAAATCGAGGTACTCGAGCTCGCGATCGGCCGCGTTGTCGGTATTGGCAAGGAGCATCTGGTAGCCACGACGACCGAGCACCTGGCCAATACCGGCGGTAATGCGGCTCACAGATTCCGAGTTGATCTTAGGTACGATGACGCCGATGAGCTTGGTGGAGCCGGTGCGCAGCGCACGGGCCTGGCTGGACCGCACGTATCCGGTCAGCTCGATCGCCTTCTTAATGCGCTCGGCCTTGTCCGCCGAGATATATCCACCGTTGAGGTAGCGAGAGACGGCGGCGCTCGAAACGCCGGCCAGCTCGGCCACATCTTTCATCTTTACCACGAGCACCCCTGTCATTGAAATCGCTTTCACCATGATACCTGTTCGTTCCGGCGTTCTAACGAACGCCGGACTGCTCGACGCTGTGCGGGCATCTGCCGGGCGATCTGCCGCTCAAACCGTCGCTCGCGTACATGAAGTACGCGTCGCTCCTCTTTCGTGGCACCTCGCCACGGCAGCTACCCGCTCGCTGACGTATGCTCGACCAGGAGCGCCCCTCTTTGTACAATCTGCTCGTTAGGGTCCTACCCGTGGTACTCGCCGTTGTACTGGATGAGCGTGAGGTCCTCAACGCCGTCGAGCGCGCGAATGGCGTCAGCATAGGGCATATCCACACCATCCGAGAACACCTCGGCGGCCATTTCGACCTTGTCGCCGCGCATAGTCTTGGACTTAACGGTGAACTTGGTGCGCCCAAATGCACGCACGATATCGTCGCCGGCGGTCTGGCCCGTGTAGTGAATGACCATCATGTACACGCGCGCCTTGTCCTGGTGGCTCGCAAAGCCGGCAATCATCACCACGATCACCACCGCCGTGAGCCCCACGAGCGCATACATGCCGGCACCTGCCGTAATGCCCGTGGTAATGGCCCAAAACAGATACAGCAGGTCGAGCGGGTCCTTGACCGCCGTACGGTAGCGGACGATGGACAGAGCACCGACCATACCGAGCGAGATGACCACGTTGGTCGAGATCGCGAGCGTGACCATGCAGGTGAGCACGCACATGCCCACGAGCGTCACGGCAAAGCTGCGCGAATACACCACGCCGGTAAAAAAGCGCTTGTACACGTAATAGATCAGGATGCCCATGGCGAGCGCCACGAGCAGCGAAAGGCCAATCTTGGCAGGGTCGACCTGGCCAAACGCCTCCAAGACGGAGTTCTTAAAAAAGTCCCTGGTGCTCATGGTCTAAATATCCCCTCGGTTCTCAAAATCCGATTCCCAGTAATTAAATCCGCGCAGGTAGGCGGTCTTGTCGTAGCACAGGCAGTACTTGGAGACCGCCGTAAGCTCGGCCGCGCCCGGCGGCACCAAATCGCGCACCAGCTGCGGGCAAAACTCCGTAAACTTGACCTCCATCACCAGCTTGCCGGGCTCCAGGACCGGCAGCGCGGGCAGCGTCGCGTCAAAGATATCGAAGCTTCCCACCGCGGCACGCACGTTCATGTCAAACGTAATGCGCACGGTGCCCTCATCCATCACCCACGGCTCGCGCTCGTAGTCCACAATGGTCCGCGGGCGCATCATGTTGCAGATGCACTCGATGTAGAACTCGCGACAGAGCGGATAGGGGCTCCTCAGCAAAAAGCCGTAGTCGCCAGCCAAAATCTGCTCAAACTCGCCGCGAGTAAGCGGCGCGTCCTCCTTGTGGATCCAGCTGCCGTACTTCTTTTTGCGCTCGAGCTTAATCACCTTGTCGCTGCCGTTATAGATGCGCACGCGATACTTTTTGCGCATGAGAATGCCGGCGTCTTTTTCCTCGTAGGCCGAGTTGCAGTAGTCGTCAAAATACAGGCTGCGAATGGTGTAACCACCCGCCCGCGCATGCTTGTCCAGTTTAAAAACCGGCGCCATGCGACAGGCAAGCGCGGCGTGCTCGCCCTCGTTAATGAGATATTTGAGCTCGTGGCGGTAACGCTCCTGCGTGGTACGCACAGGCGGAGCCGCCAAGCGCTCAAGCAGCGCGCTAGCCCTCCTCATACGTGTCCTCCACGACCTCACCGCCGTCTTGCACGTAAAAACACTTCATGCCGTAGTGCTTGCCGTCGTCAGTCACATAGTAGTCAAACGCATCTTGCGTAAAGCCGTCGGAGTTGGTGGCACGCACGCGCACAAAATACTGGCCGGCATCGGGCGCATCGCAGGTCACCTCGGGAAGCAGCACGTCCTCGGCCTTAAAGACAACGTCGCTTATGGCATAGTCGCGCGCAAGCTCTACAGTGTAGCGAATGTCGCGCGCCTTAAAGTCGTAGGACGCATCCCAGTTAATGCGCAGCTTACCGTTATCGATCTGCGGCACGCCGATGTAGAACGGCATGGGCTTTTTAAAACTCTCGCGAAAGCTCTTGTAGTTCTCCTCGATCTCGGAGGGAATCGCCGCGGCGATCTGCTCGTATTGGTCCTTGGTGACAGGCAGATTGTCGATATCGGGCGAAGCAAAGACCAGGGATTCAGTCACCTCGCGGTAGTGCTTGATCATCTTGGTCAGGCGCGTCTCGGTCAAATACGTACGCAGGTCCTTGACGGCACGGTCGAGTTCGCTGCGGAACGACTTGCTGCGCAACGCGCGGTTAAACAGCACGTTACCCCAGTAGTTGCTTGCGCCGCGCTCCCAGCTCGCGTAGTCCGAAAACCCGGTAAGAGAAAGCTCCAGCTTACGCAGCATGCCGTCGTTGTCCCAATCCAAAAAGTACCAGGTATTTGAGTTGAGCGGGCTGTACAGATAACAGTTGCGGTTCTGCGTATCGCAGTTGCCCGTAAGGATCTGAAACGCCAGCCAATAGACCAGATTCTCGGAATCAAAGTAAGTGTCGAGCACGTCATCGATCTTTTGTGATTCGTCGTTGAGCGCATCGAGCATCTCGATGAGCTTGGTGTGGTCCGAATCGCCCTTAATCTCGAGCATGCCCTCAAAGTTTGCCTGGTTGTAGTCGGGGTCGTCAGCAAGCTTAATGGTGTCCTCGTAGCGATGGAAATCGAAGTTGTTCACCTTGTACAGATGCCCATTCTTATCCAGACCATGTGCCTTAAGCGCCGTCTTGTTGAGCTGCTCCACCTGCGTAAACAGGCCGTAGTCCTCAAAGGTGTCGTTGGACTTTTCGGTCTGGTCGCACACCCACAGATGCACAAACTGCGTGCGCAGACCCATCATCTGGGGAATTCCACGGATAAGGTCGTAGGCCATCTTGTTGCGAAAACGCATACCCTCGCCCATGTGCTTGTTGAGCGCAATCGCGCGCTGTTGGCGCCAGGTACCCTTGCCCTTTTTGAGCTCCACCTTGTAATTCTTTTGCGAGTTCATGCTCGATGTCTGACCTCGCACCTGCACGGTAGCATTGGGCGCTTCCTCGCCATAGCCAACCTCGCCGGCCACTGGGCCGTCTTCGTCGCCCGGCTGCAGCAGGCCCATAACCTGATAGCGCGTCACGCCCATGTCGGCATAGTCATACACCGAGTACGTGTTGATCTCGGCCCAACTGTGGTCGGTGTTCTCGGAGCTGTTGCCGCGCGAGACCGTCAGATACATGGTCACAATAGCCGAGTCGTCGTAGACCTCGTACAGCTCATCTTTATCGCGTAGATGCTTGGTACCGTCCGAGGACTCGGCCTTTTTAATCTTGTCCTGCTTTTTGACCTTTTTAGTCGAGGATTCGTCCTGAAACGAACAGCCCGAAAGCAACAGCGCGCCAGCAGCCGCCTCGATCAGGCAGCGGCGAGACATCAACTTATCGATCATCAGAACCTCCCCAATATTTGCGATACGCGCGAACTACCGCGCGCTCAAACGCGCCGTGCGGCACGCCCTTATGGCGACGTTCCTCATAGCGCTGTTCGGCACGGTCGAGCATGCGGCCCAGCTGTGTAAAGCGACCCGTTTTGTCTGTCGCCACAATGGGCTGCTGGCTCAGGATACGATACGGCAAGTTGGCGGTATAGGTATCGAGCCGCAGCAGCGCCACGATAAAAAACACCGCTGCACCCAACAAAAAGCCAAAGCCGTAAAACTGCTGCGGTAAGAGCAGAGAAACGGCAGTCGCCAGCCCGGCCACACCGGCAAACAGCCCCGAGGCCAGCACAGCCCCCTTGTAGTCGGTAAAGTACAGCAAGATGAGCAACACCGTATTGCCCACGGCATACAAGCCGTAGCCCACGCACAACGTTCGAAAATACCCGTGCATCAGGTTGTTAAAGCCCAACGGTAGGGCCGAGAGCACCGTGGTCTCGAGCGAAATGACCGCCGCGGTCACAAACAGCTGCTTGAGCGCGCAAAACCGTAGTTCTCGGTTGAGCGTGGCAAGCATTTCCTCCTCGGCCACCACAATGTCGCCCACCACGCCACCGTCGTTGAACAGGCTGTAGTAGTCGCGGTAGCGCGGATAAAAGTTGACCTCGACCGAGACCACAAAGTTGACGGACGTGACCAGGATCGTCAAAAACGCGATGAGCGCCGGCACATCGTGGTAGGGCGCACCATAAAACAAGCCCTTGACCTGTACGCCAATGGGACCGGCCCAAATTATCACCAAATGCGCAAAGAGGCCCAGGTTGGTGAACAAGCCCGTGAGCGCCAACGGCATAAACTGATCAAGCCACCGCAAAAAGAGCCAGGGGCTGCGGTCGCTCTGCGGAAAATACCGGTACAGCAGCACCACGTCCCAGGCGAGCATGACGCCGTAGCCCAGAGCAATTGACGCCAAAAGGCCCTCGACCGGCGGCAGACCCAGCGCCAGCGCGGCCAGGGCGCACAGGCACGCCACGCCAATGGCAGCCGCAAAGCTGCACAGGATACCGCGGTAATCCTTGATGGCCGTGAGGTAACTCATGCCGTTCCAGTTGACGATCATAATGTTGAACAGCCACAGGCACAGCAGCCCCTGCAGCAGCGTGGCGCCCGAGAACAGCAAAAAGACGCCGTAGAGCACCGTGCCCGCAACGAGCATAATGGCGTTGGAGCCCCAAAACGAAGGTAGGATCTCATCCTCGCGCTCGGCATAAAGCATATCGGCCAAAAAACGCGTGACCGACATGGAGAAAAAGCTCGTGAGCGTAAGCGAGGCCAGCAGCGTATAGGTCACCATGCACACCAGCAGATCCTGGTTGGCACGGCCCACACCCCACAGACCGCACAGCACCAAGATACCCACCTGGAGCAGAACGCCCAACAGCATGGGACCCGTGCACACAATGCCAGCGTAGCCGTAAGCGCGCATCGTGGCAAACAGGCCCTTGCGCCTAAACAGGCGCTTGAGCTCAAAACCGATTCCGGCCACCGGCTACTCCCCCTCTCTGGGCAGGTCAAACGCTTGCGCCGTCTCGTCGTACAGCGCGCGATAGTTGGCGAGCATCTGCTCGTGCAAAAAGTACGTGGCAACGCGACGCTGGCCGCGCTCCCCCATCTCAATGCGACGAGCGCGGCTTGTGCACATGCGTTCCATGGCATCGGCCAAGCCCTTGCGATACATAGGCGGCGTCACAAAACCCGCCACGCCAAAGTCGTCGCCCGGGGCGCCTTCTAGAAGCTCGCGACAGCAGCCCACCTCAGTCGTCACGCAGGGACGGCGCGCTGCAAGCGACTCCAGTACGCTGAGCGGCTGGCCCTCGGAGATGCTCGTCAAAATGGTAAAGTCGAGCTTTTCCATGTACTCGACCACGTTGACGCGGCCGGTAAAGATCAGGTCGCGCACGCCCAGGGTTTCGACCAGCGCGTGGCATTCGGCGCCGTACTCCTCGTCGTCCACGCCGCCCATGATGTGCAGGCGCACCTTGGGCAGGCGCTCGTGCAGCTCAAAGAAGGCATAAATCATGGTCTTGACATCCTTGATGGGCGCCAGGCGCACCACCGCGCCAATGTCCACCCAGCCGTCATCGGTCTTTAAGGGAATATCCTTAAAGCGGTCGAACTGGATGCCGTTGGGGATGACCAGGCATTTGTCCGCATCGCAACCCATATCAATCTGCGTCTTGCGGGCGTTATGGAACAAACTCGTCACACGGAAGGCGCGGCGGTAGATCTCCTCCGAAAGCAGGTAGAAAAAGCGAATCCAGCGGTCCTTAAACGACGGCACCACCCAATCGGCGCGAATGATCTCTTCCTCGCGCTCGCGGGTATAGATGCCATGCTCGGTCAGCAGCACCGGCGCATGGTGAACGCTTGAGCCCAGGCAGGCGAGCAGGCCACCGTAGCCGGTCGAGATGGCATGGTACACATCGGCCACCGGCACCTCGCTGCCCAACAGGTAGAGCACGGGCAGCAACATGGAGCGCATGGTGTGCAATGCATCGGCAAAGGGCGTGTAGGGATACTCGGCCAGGCACACGTCGCGAAAGATATCCATAAACGTGCGGCTCTGCAAAAACGAGAGCGGGTGCACGCGACGGCGGTGGAAGATATCGAATAACACGTCCCAGTCCGGATTGGAGAGCGACACCAGACGGCGTAGCGCCTCGCGCTCACGGTCGTTAAAACTGGCTTCATGTTGCTCGCCCGAAAGCCGCAGGGCGTCGTCCAGGAACACCTCGTGCACCTCGACCACGTTGCCGGGCAGCTCGTAGACAAACTTGCCACGGTCGGCAGCATGCGCGCCGATCACCCACAGAACAAACTCGTGCTCGGGCATGGCCGTAATGTAGCCATGCATCCAGGTAGATACGCCGCCGTGCACATAGGGGTAGCAACCCTCGAGTACCAAGCAGATTCTCATTTATCGCCACCCTCCTTGCGCTCGATCGTCACGGTCTTATCATTTGCCTTGAGCAGATAAAGATTACCCGTAAGGTGCGTCAGTTCGCCACCCGTCACCGCACCCGGCTCGCCATTATTGGCGCGGAACATGAGCCATGCCTCGTCGTGGAAATTGCCCAGGCTGAGCGTCCAGGCATCTGCACTTGTATCCACGCTCACCGTAACCGACGAAAAGCGTTGGATGGCACCGGAGCACTCCGACGCCGTCTGGTGCCGCAGGTCGGGCGCGGATTTGGTAAGCCACTCCAGGTAGTCGACCAGGCCGCCCTTGTAGACCTCCCAGCCCTCCTTGGCTCCGCGATCGGGGTCCAAAAGGTCGTCCGGGTGCATAAAGTGCGTGCTCACGTAGTGCATGTTGAGCTCGGACACGGCTGCCAGGCGCATATAGGAATCGTCGACCATGCCGCCCGAGACAATGCGCGGCTGCTCCACAATGCCATCGCTCGCCACGCCAAACTCCTGCACGTACGGCAGGTCGGTGCCATCCTCAAAATACGTGCTGGCAATGGTCTTAATGCGCGGAACATCGGTACCGATAAGCTTGCGCGCGCGGGCCGAAAGGATATTCGACGGCGGCACGTAAACCGAGCCACGAGCGTTGGGCAGGACCTCGTCCTGAAACGCGATAAGTTCGTTGAGCGAAGCGACGAGCGTCTCTTTATTCTTCCAGGTCTTGTAGACGTACAGCGTGCCGTAGTCAGTGTCCCAGAGCGCCAGAGGCTGATGGTTGTAGCCGTGAAAGCCCAGCTCTCCGCCCATCTGCAGCAGCATGCCGCCAAAATAGCGGAACTGCGTGGTATCGGTTTGGCGCGCGGGCTCGGTCTGGTTGACCGCGTCCTCGTAGTTTTCGATCATCACGCCGGCATAGCGAATGCCGTATTTTTGCGCGAGCTTTTGCAGATCGGGCCACCAGACCTTGGTGTAAAAATCGGCAATGGAAAGGCCGTAGTCACGCTTGATATAAGTACCATCGCCCGAGGGCACGGGGCTGGGAAAGTCGTCCAAATAGAACACGGCGCTGTTGATGACCGGATAGGCCGTGGCATCACCCAGCAAGCTTATGGCCGAAGCATAGAACCCACGCATAACCTTGTCGTAGATGCCAATGTTGCACACCACGGTGTGACCGCTGCCGCAATCGTTAGACCAAATGAGAGGCGTGCCCGTGTCACCGGTCTTTGCCCATACGTGGGCCGTTTCGCGCAATGAAACCGAGAGCGAAGAATCGAAGGGATCCGAGAGCTCGTAGCGCTCTCCCCCGCCCAGCATAAAGTCCTCACTCGGCACAATGCTTTCGGCTTTTACATAGTCATATCCGGCCGATTCAATGCCAAGCTTGGGGGCAATCGCTTGCAGATAGCTCGAGTTATCCGGCGGCATGGCGAGCATAAGCGAACCGCCGGCACTCACCCAACTCATAATGTCGCTCAGGTGCGTACCGAGCCCATCGAGCGACGGCATGAGCAAAATCACGCGATCGAAGGAGGTCAGCGAGGGAATGGCATCCGCGCCATCCAGGGCAAGGTCAACGTCGCGATGAGCGATCTTCATGTCCAGCAAAATCTGGTCGAACTGGTCTTTGACATCGTCGACGCTATCTTGGTCCGAGTCGGTAATGACCAGGCACGTGGGCTTTTGGCCAAAGATTGCCGACGAGGCCGGCACCGCATCGTTGGCGGCAAGCATCCCCAGCTTATGCTGGCCCGCACTGTACTGCACGCCGGCGCGTTCGATCAGCAGCACGGCGGCCATGACGATAAAAACAGCCCACACCACGAGGAGTCCCATCCAACGAAAGCGGCCTGCTCGGTCGCGGATATGCTGCGCCACGCTCATCTGGCCTCCCCCCCGTCGCGCCAAAACGCCAACTTTTCGCGGTTGTCGGCGCTTAAATACACATGTTGCTTGTCAATCGCATCGATCACACGGTGGACTTCGTCACCGTCGCGGCGCATCACGACCAGGCGCAGGCAAAGCATCCAAACCTCCTGCTCGTCGGGCACGTCGAGCACCAGCTGGTCGGTCACGGCCTGCGCCTCGTCGATCTGTCCGACATCGGCCAGCGCCGTCGCGTATCGAATGCGCAGCTCAAGGGTATCATCGCGCTCGCAGCGACGCGCAAGCAGGAGCGCGTACTGTTGGCGCTGAATCTGAGCCACGCGCCCCTCAGCCAAGCCCGAGCCTAAGTATTCACCAAGAAAATCGCAGTATTCGATGAGGTTTTGCGCGCTCGGGTCCGTCTTAAAGGCGCGCTCCAGCTGCTGCAGTTTAAGGTCGGACTCCTTGGAGATCTGCGCCACCGCCGTCGCGGCATAGTGCGCCACCTCAACGTCGTCGTTAAGCTTAGCCGCCTGCAGCTGCGCCAGGTACGCGTCGGGCTCCTCGGTGAGCATGGAGAGCATTAGGCGGCGCCGGTATGCCGGGTCGTTGACAATGAGCGCCTCCTCGAGCGGCACTACGCCTGCATCGTCCTCACCACTCGGTACCGACATGCTGCGATGCAGATCGTCGTTGAAGCGCAGCGACTCCAGCGCAGACTCTTTCAGTCCCTCGCCAAACACCGCGCTGCGGACCGATAGCAGAACCACCAGCAACGGACCCCACAGCGGCACCAGCACTATCACAGCCAGCATGTGCCCGCGCACTGGCAGCAGGCCCAGCTTCATGAGTGTCCACAGCATCAGGCAAACCAGCGCATGAATTAACAGCAAGACGGCAGCAACGACAAGCGAGATCAAGCGGCACCCCCCTCACCGTCACCGGTGTAAGCGATGTGCTGCAGCAGCGCCACGATGCCCTCGCCGTCGACGGGCTCCACCGCAATATGCTTTGCGCTCAGGCGCTTACGGATAATGGGAAGATCGCACGCCTTTGCCTGGCGCATAAGCAGGTAGAGCACGTTGCCGTCGACCAAGCCCGCCGCGTCGCTCTCGCGGATTGCCGACCCAATTGCGCCCACCAGCTCGCCGACAGGCTCCATGCCCGGTACCACGCGCAGGAGCAAAAAACTCCCCATCTTGCTATCTGCCAGCGCCTGCTCCGCCGCGAGCTCTTGGCCAAAGGCTGCCTGCTTGAGCACGCAAGTGCCGTCAACGCAGCGTTTATCCTGCGCCACCGCCTCATAGTCAAAGGCACGGCCCAGCGCGCTTTCGACCAGCCCGCACAAGATGCGGAACAGGTTTTGATAATAGAGGGTCATTTGGTTTTCGGCCGCACTACGCACAAAGATCAACACGGCGGGTGCCCCGTCGCGCTCGATCGCGTATCCAAACATGGGAAACCCCGGCGTCAGCTCACGGTTCACCCACAGGTTCGAACGACTCCCGTCGCCCAAAAGAGGTGCAAGCTGCTCAAGCGTGAGCGAGCGTGCGGCATTTTCGGCAATCGCGGGACTTGCTGCCACCAGGCGTGCAAATGCCCCGCCCGAAACATGGTAGATCGCCACCGAATCGTTCTCGAGGATCTCGCCCAGAAGCTCGCAGCACTTGCGATAGATGTCGCGTGGGTTGAGTACGTCGAGCTCCTGCGTCACGGCAAAGATCTTGCCAAAGCTGTCGTGGCGACCCACAATCTGGCGCCTGTACGCGCGCTTGTCCTCGATCGCGTCGTGGTAGAGCTGTGTGAGGAACGTATTGCGATTACGCACGAGCTCGTTTTGATCGCGCTCCGCCCTAATGGCTTCGCTGTTGCGCAGCTGCACATAGCCGCACACGGCACCCACCACAAAGTACGCAATAAACGGCAGCCAGTTGGACGGCTCGTAAAAGAGACCCTGGAAGGTATAACCGTACTGAGTAAAGTAGCTCGCGGCCAAACCCACCGACGCCAGCAGCGCCGCAACCAGGCCAAAATCGAGCCCATACAGCGTGCCGATCAGTACCACGTACAGCAGGCGGTAGTCGAGCACGTTAAGCTGAGCAGACTGCGAAAACACCAGCTCCAGGCCCTCAAAGAGCACCCAGGCCAGCGCGGTCTCCAGGCATTTGATGGGCAGTGTCCGCCCGCGCATGCGGTCGATGGCGGCACGCAGCGGATGGCGCTTGCCCGCGAGGGTCTGCTCCCAGCGGGCGTGTATGGTCGAAAGATCGCGCAGCACGTCATAGCGCTGGAACCACCCGTAGCGCGTGCGGACGGTATCGCTCGGAGCAATGGAGACGACGGCGTCCCCGTCGTAGGTAATGTCGAGCCCCGGGAACAAGCCCTTGAGCGCCTCGCCCAGGTCTCCCACGGTGTGGGCAAAGCTATCCGGAACCTCGAGTTCCTCGAATGTGGCATCCCAGCTGTCGAAGATGCGACGCACCAGAACGGCCAGCTCCTCGGCGCAGAGGGCACCGAGCGGTGAGTCCGCCCCAGCCCTCATGACAGCAGAGCCTTGCGAGCACGCCTCGAACAGCGGGGTCAAAATCGGGTCTTCCAGCGTGGGCGAGGCGGTGTACAGATACGGCACGCGCAAGATCTTGGCCTGAATGCCGTCGCGGACCGCATAGTAGCGGCACAGGTCGTTGGCCGCACGGGCAATGATGCCCTTGCCGTTTTGCCCCGCAACGTCCACCGCACCGTCCGCTCCCATGGGACCAGTCACAAACAGCAGCTGAATCTGGCGACCCATGCAAGCTCGAAAGACGGAGCGCAGCAGCTCGATGTCGCCAACGGCCTCGGTATGCGGCGTGAGATAGGTAGAGAGGTAGACCACACGGTCGAATTCGTAAGCCTGGTCCAGGTGCTGCAGCAGCTCTTTCCAAGACGCATGGAGCGACGACCCGTCGCGGCGCGCCTCGTTGGCCGCCACGACCTGAACATGGTCACCGGGAAACGCCTTGGCACAAAAGTCGTCATCGACATACGCGGTATTGCCAACAACCAGCACTTCCACCGTGCGCTCCCCCTCCCCAAATTTAGCTTTTGCCATGGTAAACATGCGTATTGTACGCTGTCAATGTAGGCCAAAGGCAACTTTAAAGCTGTTTTAAGAACTTTTTCAGACGGGAAGCGACTCGCGCCTGAGCCAGAGAGCCCTACACGTGCCGCTGCACGGCGGAGAAAGGCGAATCCACTACCCCTCAGGCATAATTCCTGAGCAAAATCAAGCAGAGCACACGGCTTTTTGCGCCACTTTAAGACGTAATCGGGATGTGGCGAGAGGCCAAATTCGGAAGTGCGGGGAAAACCAAAGGAATGCTGACCAGACCCCCGTTTTAGGCTTCCGCGACCTGCGGTTTTGATACAAAAAAACCGCGTTGTGCTCGAAGGTTTTCGATTTTTCCCCGCACTTCTGTAATTACATCTCTGGATCGAGGGCGCAGGCAATGGTGACGACATCCACGATAGCGCCCCCCTATGCCTGATACCAAAATCGTTCCATAGGGACCCGTTTCCCAATGGGATGATTCTTCACAAAGGGCATTAAGGCGCATGAGAACATGGTAGAGGCAAGCAAGCGCGCTTCCACGTTTTCGCCCATGGTGACCACGGTATAATCCAACGAGACAAGCAACGAACGGGAAAGGCAGCGCGGATGAACCTGGGCAGCGAGAGCGAGACCGTCGAGTTCAAGAAGTCCACTGGCGAGCATAAAGAAGCACTGCAAGCCATCAGCGCCATGCTGAACAAGCACGGCCGCGGCGAGCTCTACTTCGGCGTGAAGGACAACGGCGATGTCATCGGCCAGGATGTCAGCGACGCAACGCTGCGCCAGGTGACGTCGTGGGTGTCCGACAAGATCGAGCCCGCGGTGTTCCCGACGGTCGAGTGCCTCGACGCCGATGATGGGCTGCGATACATCAAAATTGCCTTCTCAGGTGCCGACGCCCCCTACTCCGCCGACGGACGCTACTTCACCCGCGTGGGGACTTCGAACAAAGCGCTGTCGGCCTCGGAGCTGAGCGCCATGGTCGTCAAGCGTGAGCGCGCCCGTAGCCCGTGGGACTCGCTGCCGTCCGGCAGGCCCGTCTCCGACGCCGACGAGCAAGCGGTGCGTGACTTCGTCGCGCGCGGCGGCAGGGCCGGACGCGTGGGCGGCGGGTTCGCCGGCGTGGAGGACACCTTGGCAAGGCTCGACCTCGTCGCGCCCGACGGCAGCCTAAGAAACGCCGCGGTGGAGCTGTTCTGCGAGGGATCCGACACCTACCCCAGGATGAAGCTGGGGCTTCTGGGCGGCAACACCAAGGCCAAGATCCTCGACCTGCGCCGCGAGTGCGGCACCATGCTCAAGCTGCTCGACTTCGCCGAGTACTTCGTGACGTCGAACATCAGGCGCGAGTTCGTCATCGGCGAGACGGGCATGTACCGCAAGGAGATCCCCGAGATCCCGGCCGAGGCCATCCGCGAGGCGGTTGCCAACGCGCTGTGCCACCGCGACTACACCACCGGCACCGCCGTCGAGGTCAACGTGTTCATGGACACCGTCCAGATCGTGAGCCCGGGCCTGTTCCCCGAGGGCGACTCGCCGCAAGAGCACCTAGACGGTACCGCGAGCGAGTTCGGCCTCCGAAACCCCGCGATCGCGCGCACCCTGTTCCGCGCCGGCGTCATCGAGCAGTACGGCACGGGCATACCGCGCATCAAGGAGGCCTGCGAGGCAGCCGGCGTGAGGTTCCGCTTCGAGCAGACCGTCAACAGCACCGTCGTCGTCTTCGAGCGTCCTGGGTTACAGAAAGCGGCCTTCAGGAGAACCGCGGCCGACAACCGACCGCTCCTCAGCGAGCGCGAACGAGCAGCGATGGCAATTGCCGCCGCTCAGGGGAAAATCACGACCTCCGACCTCGCGCGGGAGTCCAATGTCGGTAGGAAAACGGCCTCGAAGACTCTGAAAGACCTTGCCGGGCGAGGCCTGTTGGAATGGGTAGGGAAAAGCCCGAAAGACCCGCACCAGTTCTACAGGATGCCAAGCGAAGTTTGAGGCTGCAGGTCCTAGCCGGGAAACAGGCCCATTGCGTTTGCTGCCCTCCCCCTGCTGGGCACTACTGAGTAATCTACTGGGCACTGCTGAGTAATCTACTGAGTAGTGCCCAAGCGCGAGTTGGCAAGTCCGCCGAAGCCCAGAGAAACGGCTCCGAAGAATATACTGACCGCTACTGACCGCTACTGATCGCGGCATTCGGCAGGCCCGCCGAATGCCGCGGTCTCCCGAGACTAGCAGAGCCGCCCTTATTGTTAGCGCTGCCGAAGCAAGCCCTACTTCAGCAGCAACTTGAATTTTCGTGCGATGAGCCTCCCCGGAGCCAAGAGCCTTTTGCCCTAATCACAACACCGCAATTCAAGCACCGCAGAAAACTCCATTAGCGATGAACCAGCCACTTGAAGACGTGATCAAGGTGCGGCAAGGGGTCAAATTCGGAAGTGCGGGGAAAATCGAAGAAATGCTAACCAGGCCCCAGTTTTCGCTTCCGCGAACTGCGGTTTTGGTGCTAAAAATCGCGTTGTGCTCGAAGGTTCTCGATTTTCCCCGCACTTCCGTAATTACATCCTTGGATCGAGAGTGCAGGCAACAATGACGTCATCCGCGATAGCACCCAACAGTCACGGACGTACAAAAGGCCGTTGCCGGAAGCCTCCATACAACGACTCTTCTTTGCGCGCGCCACGCTCGCAATGCTCCATTAAATGTAACTAATTGATTTGCTATATACCATTCATAATGGCACATAGCAAATCAATTAGTTACATGTGGAGGCAGAACATGAGGGAGTACGTCGAGAAGCAGCTGCACACTAGAGTCGATTGCGAGCCCAACGACGCCTCGGAAATAACGACGCAAAACTCTTTCCGAAAGTGTAGGTGAGCGAAATGGCGACTCATGCATACGATGACCTTTATTCTTATCTAGCCGCATTCAAGAACAGCTCTCTTGCCGAAATAATTGCGTACCTAGAAGAACTGGGGCAAAGGAGGTTCGATGCCTTTATTAGGGGCCTTGCACCCCTTATCCCAATCGAAAAAATCGAAAATCAATCCCTGTTCAATTTTTCTGTTGACTCCACCCTTGAAGGAGGCAAATTCCCCTGCACTGACTATGCCTGTCGAGAGCAAAACATTTACCATTTGGCAAAGTTCTCAGCATTGTATGCAGATAAAACACTGATTCATTGCCCTATAGAATCGGCATTCGAAATGGGGCACGATGATTATGTCTCAGTCGATGAACTTGCATTCGGGATCTATTTGACCATGCGAGTCGAAGACATAGTCAAAGCTGGAATACTCGGATTTTCGAGCAATTACATTCCTCTTTGCAAAGATTGCCTAGCGCGACAAATCGAAAGAGAATCAAAAGCAAAAGGATTGATATCGAGTTATTGGGATGAACTCGTACGACAATTCTGTTCCTCTACCTCGTGCACTTTAAAACAAGCACCAGATGGGAATCTGTATGTAGCGATTGAGGGAATGGATGCATATGGGTCCCATGATGAGATGGATGTCGATTTCCTGGTAATCCCGTCTGAATACGAATCGCTCTATGCAAGCCAAGGCGAAACGCGATTGGATAGAGACATGCTGGAGAAAGGCGGCATCTTGACTATCCTACTGCCATTGTTGGACGATTGCTTTCAAGCCCTCGTCAATCCCTATTTTTCGAATAGCTCGTATTTAACCACTCGTCCAGCTCAGATTGAGTTCCTCGAGTCCGCAACTTCCACCCTTTATCCTCGAAAAGATCAGACCATACCCATTCGCCGGTTATCTTGCCCCCTCCCCATTGCTGAAAATGCAACGTTGCGTAGCATCCTTGATTGCCGCATTAGAAACGAAGAGTCGTTTCTTGTGTTTAGGGATACCTTGTCCAAAGGCCTGAGCGAAAGGCCCATCGACACCTCGACATTAGCTGACCTGAAGAACGACCTAATTGAGCCCGAGCTTCACAAGATATCTTTAGTGATGAAAAACGAGCGATCCCGATTAGTCACCTCCGCAGGCATTGAAGCCGCTATCGGAATTGCGAGCTTTACATTGGGGCAATACGGAATCGCATCACCTTCTGATGCCATGGCCTTCCTCGGGGCTGCCGGCATAGGGGCCGTTGCATCTCAATCCGCAGATTTCTTGCGAGAAGCCAAGGCAAAAGAGAACCCCATGTATTTCCTCTGGAAGCTCAATAGAAACAACCGTCTGTAACCTAAGGGGCAGAACACCGCAGTCGCCGAGCATATCTCGATCATTAAATAAAGGCAGCACTAGAAAGGATGCGAATCGTGAAGAACCGATTCCCTTTACGAATGCCTAATGCAGTAAAAATCACTGGTAGATCCGAGCAGTTTAACCAAGACGACAAGAGCGCGCTCAGATTGCTGTCTGCAGTAGCTAGCCAAGTATAGATACCATCCTGTTTCCAAATTCGGTCCTACGATAAACCCTTTCTTCTTTCTCAATTTCGTCGGGATCGTCGAAGATGAGCGTCGTATCTACTACGTCCCACTGCTGCCGATGGATATCCTCAATCAGCAATCCCAGTCCGGTTAATCGAAGAAGAACTTCTGCATCTCTGCCTCTGAGCGTCTGAAAAGTTTCCTTTTCTCGAAGCATTTCGTAGTCTCCAGGTAGAAATCTGTCCAAAGTCTCTGCAAACAAACGAAGATCGTCCCAGCTAATTTCTTTATCTAGGTAGGCCTCATAAATCTTTGCTAGTCGCCGCGCTTTGTCCTCCTCAATGTATCTTTCGAGCAGGATAAGCAGGTACTCAATATCGCGCTTCCTATTTGACTCTTCAAAGTATTGCTTGTACTTGTTCCATGAGCCATTTTCAAAAGAGTCGCGGTTGAACTCATCGAGGAAACACGCATACTTCTTCAGCAGATGCGCATTGTGGATATTGTTTCCGATTTTGTAGATGCTCACTAGGCTTGAGATGACGGGGATGTCCTTCAAGAACTCGTTTTGGAGAATTTCGTCCAGGCCAACCTCTGCGATATTCGAAATAAGTTCGAGAGAGTCGCTGCAAATAGTCGGCCTTGCGTCGTCTTGCAAGCGCGATAGACCGGCCTTAGTTGATTCCTCTGCGTTTGCCATAAGATTACCTTTCATAATAATTTGCCAGTTTTGGCATGCGTTTGCAGCGCCGCTTTTCTGAAAGTGGCTCCGATTTAAATGCCATCCCCCGAATAAGCGCTCAGGTTCGATTCAACAAGTGCATTGGTTGAAAAGAGCTTTAGACCCCCTTCGAGGTAAAAGTCGCTTGTGCAGAGCAACCAAATCATCTTGTCGAGCTTGTAGGCAGTGGCCTCGGGGTCCACGCCGCCCTTCCGCGCCGCGCGCGCGGCTTCGAAATAGCAACGAGCCACTTCGACCTCGCTGTCAGTGGTAGCGTAAAACTGAACAGTATTCAGTAGGCCGTTGACACAAACATCGACGAGCGGCTGCTGAACAAGCCCGAGGACCTGTTCAGGGCGATGCAGCTCGAGCTCATGGAGCTGCACCACGGTTCGCCCTCGACCGTCTTCTGCACGCAGTGCAGGTCGAAGGGCTAGGCAGGAGCCCCGAGGCTTTTCCTAATTCTAGGTGTTAAAGTCGATTACTGCCTGCCGTGGAATAGCCTCCACTTTTCGTCTTCGATGTCTCTTTCAATTGATGACTTCACTTTTGACAGCCATTCTCTGTGTTTTAAATATGCAACACCTGCGGGCAGCTGAGCAGCAATCGAGTCAATCGCCTCAATCTCCTTGAGCTTTGCTGGAATAAAGCCTTTTTCAGGGGACCCGCTCATTGAAGATCGACGGAGATCCAAATGGTTGATCGATATCCCGTCTTTATCGAGCGTCAGAATGAGGGTGATAGCCCTAATCCTCGTCTCGTCATTGCAATCGGACAAGGCCCAGCTAATTCTATCGAGGCTATTTGCGTCGGCGATCCTTTCGCGGATGGTATATTCCAAGCGCTCCCAAAAAATATCGCTCGAGAGCGCATTTGCGTCATGAACGGGAAACAAAACGGCTATTTCAAGCCTGCCGAGTGGTTCGCTCAGCGCTTCATCGATCATTGCTTTCAGCAGATTCCAGGCATGATCATCCTGGACGGTCCAAAACGAGCTGATTCTTCGCAGGAGATCGTGCCTTTGTCGGTAGTCGAGGTTGGCAACGTACTCCAAAAAACGGTCAATCATTGAGCTGTCAAGGCGTAAAAGGCAGCGTAGGAAAGCGAGGTTATAGTCGAAAGTAGGATATCCTTCAAGTGCGAGAAAATACAGGTTGACGGCCGGTGAGGGATTGGATTCGAAGTACGAATCTAGAGCGGAGACGCGCTTTTCGTCTCCGCAGTTGCCGAAAAACCGCCAAACCCCATCATTGTGTATATGTTCGGAAAGCCAAGAAGCATATTTGAGGATATAGCCAGGATGCTTTGGCTCGACTATCTCCAAATCTTCCAAGCAGAGATGCGTTCTGCCGTCATCGAGTCTTGCGAGAATTTCGTCGAGCTCCTCCTTGTCGGGCCCGTTCTTTATTGCTAGCAAATCAAGATAGTCAAACAGGGCCGGATGGTCACTCACGTCGATCACCGCGCCCAGCTCGTTTCTAAGGACCTTCCTGCCGATGGTTTCAGCAAGATGATCAAGTGCTTCGTACGGGACAGGGATCGTCGAGGGCGACGAAGCGATATTGCGTGCGATTATGCTTGAGGCAGTATCTGGGGTCCTTTTGGCGATTTCCAGAAGGACTTTTCCGATAGCCCTGCCCGACTCCCACTCTTTATCGGAAATCTCATAATCTTCGGCTAGCTTTCCCAGGGCTTCGGTCAGTCGTTCTAGCGGTAACTCTTCCGCGGATATCCTCGGTTCTTTCTCTACGAGAGACTCGGAGTTCTCCAGACCAAGTGCGTCGAATGCGCTCTGGCGGAACCCATCGAGGCTCAGAGGGGGATTCTGCGCGCATGTTTCGTAAATCTGGTTGATGCTTAAGCTGCATAAGAGATCGATTGTCGAGTCTTCGGTTATATATTTGGGGAATAGCTCTTCAATCCTCGAGAGTACCGAATACATGTTTTCTGCGTACTCCGCTTCAGGTTCTTTGCCATAGAACGAGAAGTGCTGCCGAAAAGTGGATTTAACTTGCCTGCTGAATTCGGTTTCGACCAGAACGGAGAGCGCCCGGAAGCAATGGGCGTGGAGCTCGGCCAGCTCTGATGTGAAATTGAAGGTCAAAGTGTTGTATGTGTACGTTATGCCGTTTTGACAAACGCGCTGGGCCCTTGAAGAGAGGTATGAACTCGTCAAGACGATCAGACATGCTGCAACATTGCGGGAATGCGATTGTTGATATTTTTGAGCGAGGGCATCGAGTTTGCTGTTTTCCAAATCGAATCCCGTACGATCGAGATCGTAAGCGAAAGCGCCGTCCGGCCCGCATGCCCAGTTGTACTCGGCCGCTCGCTCGGTGCCTCTTTCTACACACTTCACGAACAACTCGGAGGCTGTTTGCGAATACTCGCTTGAGTGCATCAGGGATACAGAAATTTGCAGGGGCATAGATCCGTCGGATGTCGAATTCATGCCGAGAATTTCTTCCGATACGTCAGCGCAATCAGCGTTTTCGATGCGGTTTGAGGCAAAGGCGAGCGCCTGTATGGGGAGGAATTGATTGAATGTGACTATGAACTGATCGGCAATTCGCGCATCCCGATTCTTTATTTCATCCCAAGCTTTCTCGCATTCCCTTCGAAGGTAGTCGTACACGCTCGCACTTCCGCACACTTCAGCCATTGACTTGGCGGCTTTGAGATACGGCGCGTTCGGCATTTCTGCGGTATGCAGAATGAAATCCGCAAAACTGCCGTTCCCTTCTTTTGCGAAGTGGCGGCATATCAAGAAGTCGCGAAGATTCTGCTCTTCCATTCTTATGGCTAGCACGCCATCGGCGGAGGTAAGGATCGTGACAATTTCCTGGTCGTTCAATCTGGATGCAAAATCCCGAATCTCGGCGTCGTCGTACCCCAGCCCCAAGAGTTCCTCGTAACAAGGGTCTCCTTCAATAAGATCGCAGCAGTCGTAGATTGCAAGGTTCTCTGCGAGACGCTGCTCCCTGCTGGAGTACCCAGCTAAAGCAGAATTCATATAGATGTTCAAAAGATCGTATGGCTCTTGGATGGCTTCGAAATTGCCGTCTGCTATGGGGCTTGCTGCCATGATAGCCAAGCGCAGGTTTCCGTTTGCGATTGCCGATACTCTCTCCCTCAGTGCTATGTTTTTTATGTTGTATTCGGTCTCGAGTATCGCTTCTATATTTTCCGCGGTTAGAGGCTCCAGCTCTATTTCTCTGAAATTTAGATAACTGCCGATTTTTGCGGTCAACTCGCTTCGGTGCATCTTCCTGCAGGTGAGGACAATCTTTAGCTTTTTGTTTTCCAAACAGATTCCCAGCAAGTGCTCAAGTGACAGGTTGCCGTTTGCATCATCGACTAGAAGGATAATGTTTTCCGACTCCGACAAAATCAGCTCGATATCATCGTCGAGATGCGATGAATACCTAGAGTCCAAGATAAGAAGATCCCAGTGATGCCGTTTGCTGAATGAGAGGCATGCGTCGAGGGCGATCTTGGTTTTCCCCGATCCAGACTGCCCCTGAATCACCACTGCCTTGTTTTGCTCTATCGATTCGACGATGACTGAAAACTCGGAATCCCTGTGCATGAGGAGCTTCGACAGGTCGGTTGAGAAACGGTCGTTCAGGCTTCGCTCGATGAAGCGGTCTGGGGCGATGAATGATCCCTTTCCGAGTGGAACGCCCAATACCGTATGCGCTAGCGCAGGGTATTTTCCATCAAGGTCGCTCGCAATTGTCTCTGGCCCGATTATTTCTATCCGTGGATCGATGGCACGGACCTCCTCGAGTACCAGAGGTGAAAGGCGAAAGTATGTGTGGCACAGGATGATTCGATCTATGAGTTGCGGATTGATTCCGGTTTTGCTCCTGTCGAGGCAGTCTTTAGCATCATTTAGCAGCTTATTGCGGATGTCGGATTTAGAGGTTGTGTATGCCGCGAAGAGGTAGTGTCCATTCTCTCCTACGGAGTACATGTCTGGCACTCCGGTCGTGGTTTTATCCGTGCCGCATTGGGATCCTAATTCAATGATGTTGTTAAGCGAATATCTCCTATATAGATACTGATTTGCTAGTGTTTGAAAACGCCCGCCTTCGATCTGCCTTAGCTCTTCTTGGATCTGATTTATTTGGGACATTTTGCTCCTCGCGATAAATTCGCCTTTTGATTTCTCTTTTCTTACTCTAGTCCGCCTACCTCAGCAAGCCTTACAAGCTCGAGGGACGAGTCGACGACGTCCTCGAAGTCAAGCCCCGCCGCATAGGCCCTCGGATAAGGCGAGCGGAGGGCGCGTGACCCCGTCGGAAATGGCCGCCGTTAGGTGCGTGTTCGAGAGCTGCGCGGCGGAGCTGGATGGAGCCTGGGCAAGGCATTAGGGCATCCTCGTCCTTGTCGTAAGACTGCCATTAGAAGATCTTCTGCAAATCCTAAGCCACGTTTCAACTTGGCAACAGCTGCGGATCCTAGATATCGGCAAGACATTCGAGACTCTTGGATATGGCGTCGAAATAGATCCTTTGGTAATACTCCATGGTCTCGACCTTGCCGATCTCCGATCCGAGCCTCTTGGCCCAAGCTACGAGGGCCTTCCTGTCCTCGCCCTCGAGCGAGGCCGTGCACGACCTCATGTGGTCGCCCGGAAAAAGGACACTGTGCACAAGCCGAATATCTTCGGGAGGCATCTTCTCCATCGCCCTCGCGAGGAGGGAAGTGTCGAGGGAAATGAGCGACAGGATGGGTTCCGACCAGTCATCTGATTTCGAGAAAGCCAGATAGAGCTTCGTCGCGAATTGGTCGGGGGCGTTTATCAGGACGTTGCCAAGAGACTCCGACTCCCGTTCGCGTAGCGTCGTCAAGGCGAGCTCCCTCAGCCTGTCGACCTCCTCCAAAGCCGGAATCTCATGCGCTTAGCTCGAGTCGAAAGGGATCTCCTGCCATTCGACTCGATTCTTTCCGATTGACCTCACTGCAGACTCGGGATCCCGTCCAATGGAGGATTCCATCGCCTTGACGAGCGGCGCGACCCCTTCGGGAAAGGCGTCAGCAAATTCCCCCGCAATGCCTTTGACGGCACGCAGGACGTCGGGATAGACGTCGAACGACAAGCCGCGGCTCCCGTCCCCGGGGACAATCCCGGCGACTAAAGTCTCCACCATGCCAAGGACATCGGCATCGCGGAAAGTGGCGTGTCTGATGCCTTCGATACATTCAATAGCTTTCCGCGCGGCCGGCCCGTCGGGATGAAAGGTCGCAAGGTAATCTTCCAGGCAGGAACGAACATGCTTGGAATCGACCCCCTCACACCTCTCGAAAAAGCGGGGGATGAAGTCCAGGGCGGCGTATTTGAGCCGGCGCGACTCGAAAATGCCACCCCTAAGGATGGAATCCTCCCGGCTTGACGGAGGCCCGATGCGCATCCCCTTCGCCGCCCCCGCTGCAAAGCCGAAAGCCTCTTTGAAAACTGCCCTGGCAGACTCCGGGTCGGTAGGTTCAGCGAAGAACCCGGATTCCTTCATCCCGACCAGCACGGGGCGCATCTTGCTGAGGGATCGCAAGTTCGGCGATTCGCTTCCTTCAATCGCCGAAACGGCGTCCTCGAGCGCGCCTGGGTAGATGCCGCCCAGCACGCCTCCCAGAACGCGTTCCACAACCGAGCCGACCGAGGGCCTGAACCGGCACTTCCGCCAGACGGTCTTCTCGATGAGGCTCTCGTACTCCCTGGTCGTCCCCTTCTCCCCCTTCGGTCCTAGCCCTTTCCTCCACTCATCCTCGTTGCAGACGAGGAGGACCTTCTTCCTGCAGCCAACGACGAGGTGGTCGACCGCCCCGAGCAGCTCGCGAATGCCCATGTCGCACCTCTCCACGTCGTCTATGACGAGGAGGGTCTCGGGGCCGATGATGAGGTTCACGGCATTCAGCGGCGCCATCTTGAGATCGACGCCCGCCTTCTTCTCCAGCTCCCTGATCTTTTTCCCGAGGAACGATATTCCCGTGTCCTTGGCGAACCCGACGAGTGAATCCCACCTGCCCCTCTCCCCGCCGGCCGCGCACCCTATGGCGTATTTCGAGATGAAACCAGACTCAATCGCCCCGCAGAGCTCCGCTAAGTCCTTGGCGCCGTAGGCGGACGCCACCACGACGGGATGCCGGCTCTCATCCTCCTCCAGCTTCTCGGTCAGTGCGTGCTCGACAAAGTAGGTTTTCCCGCATCCCCATTCCCCGGTAAGCATGAGGGCGTACGAGTTCTCCTTGTCCTCGATGTACTCCCTCACGACGCCGATGATGTCATCCTCGTTCACCTTGGTCGCTCCTTGTCCGCCATCGGTTTCCACCCTTACCTTTCCTATGGCCAGGCGAGAGCCTACTCCAGCGCTTTCGGATCCCATTCGAACCCTTCGGCCTGCCGCCTTATCGCCGGGTCGATGCACTTCTTGACGAGCTCAAGCGCCGCGGCCGCGCGGTGCAAGCTAGTGGATGACCATTTCAAACAAATCTTTCGCGATAAAATCAACGCGCTTCTTAACGTCAAAACAACCATTCGCATAGCGTTTAGCAAAAGCTCTTGTAGTGGCATAACGCGATTCAGCGTATATGGGCAGCTTTTCCTTAAGCGATTTGTCTTTACATTTCGCGTTAAGTCGCTCTTCTAGCATGAGCAAGTTCCCAATAATCGAGTTTTCCTGAGCCTGCGAATCCGGAAGAATGTGCTCTATTGTGAATGCCTCAGAAACCCTAACACCAGACTTAAGCTCCTCGAGCAAGGCAAGGACCAACTTGCAGCGATCCTTCAACTTTGTTTCGCTATACAACGGCCACGAATGAGACCATCCAAGCGAAAGGAGATTAATTCGAAATGTTTCTTCTGAAGGCAGTTTTTCGTTAAAACTATTTTTCCACTCATCTAACACTTGCTGGGTGCAGTTCAACTCGATTGCGTATGAGTGTTTCACGATCGAATCCGATAGGTGGTTCGACTCCATTCCCCCGATTATCTTATAGCAAATATAGAACCGGTAAATAAATCCAATCGCATCATCATACTGCTCGCTCGTTAGCTGCTCTATTTCGCGAGCGTGCATTAAACTCATAAGAAGCGGCCTGAAGACGCGGACATTGTGTGTTCTTAAGAAACTCAAGATTTCCGCATTTCTGTCATCGCTGGTTGGCTCGACAATCTCTGCATAATATCCGGCTTTTAGCCTTAAATCATAGAGAAGATCAGCAGCCTTCTTTGGATCCGTAAAATCCCTTATTTTCTTATATGCTCCATCCTTGTCGCCTTGACCTAGGCGATATTTTTGAATTGCGTAGTGACGCAAAAGCTTTCATGTTCGAGCCGACTGTTGCTTCAATTTCCGACCATACCTGTTTTGCATCATCGCGCTTTTCTATAGGATGGATATAGCGCATAATATAGTTCTTCAGAAGCTCATGGTCCTCAAGCTCGATACCTCGCGCATTCAATATTTCGAATATTGTGTACGAATCTTCCTCAGACGATGATTTGATGTTTACATATGCGACAGAAATGACCGCATCCCTGAAGGCCAGCAACTCCTCATCCTTCATCTTGGCGAAACTTGCACTGAAATATTGGAAGGCTTTAACGATCAGTTCGTCTTTTGATCCGGACGCGCGTTTGCTCTTCGAGAAAGCCACAGCAGACATGGCAGCCGCATCTTCAGGAGAGATAGCAATTACTCCTTCGACGATCCTCGTTAATGATAAATGATTCTCCGGAGCGACGATCGCGTGCTCAACATCCTTAGTATCTATCGCCACTAGATATTTTTTTGTGCCATTAGCGTGGTTAATCATATTCCTTTTCTTGAAAGCGAACATGAGGCTAGACAGCAAGAGCGTTAGGGTAATAACTCTTTGTTGACCATCAATTATTGTAAAAACCCCGAGGCTGTCTTCTTCTTCTTCCTCCATCAGCACTATCGAACCGATGAAATGCGACGTAGCAACTTCCTCTGTCACAAGCTTGATGTCTTCGAATAGATCTTTCCAGTTATGCTCATCCCACACGTAAGCGCGCTGATTGCGAGGGATTCTATAGATTGAGTCATTAAGCAGCTTTCCAACCGTACTCTGACGTGCTTCAAATGCCATGTTGATCCCTTGCCTTCGCAATAGTTTTGTCGGCCTTGCCGCCTCTCGGCGTCACCAACGCCTTCGCTACAATAAAAGTCGGCACATCGCCGAGCAGGGCCGCCTTTTCGCTCGCGAACATGCCGACTGCCCCAATCAATCTCCGTCGCTGCCATCATCGTCGATTAACCAACATGTCAGCAGCAGGCAATCGTCACGTCCACAGTCCATTCTATATGCCGGCTGAGCATGGGGCGCATCTTAATCGCCAAGATATCCAGGAAGCCCGAGCTTCCAGGGAAATGCCTTCAGACGCCTTACGTTGGGTAGGCCCCCTACAGAGATCTATTGGCCGTGCACCGCAAACAACGCGTTAGGCCGTTGTACGCAATCGGCCAGCCACCCAGCATCCCCAATCCGCGTCACAACTCCCTACCCCGCTCCAGCCATCGTCATCTCCATACAGTGTCCAAACCCACACCAATAAAACCAACCCACGCAACAAGCAGCCCTCGCTTAGCAACCCAAACACCACCACAAGCCAGCAAGCAATCACCAGTCTGCGTTCGCAACATCGCTTGGAACGGCAAATGCTTACCGCGCCCTTGAAACACGCCAAACTCGTCTACAACCTGCGGTTTTTCGTTTATACTGCAATCGTTGAAATGCCGGTACGCTTGCAGAATCGTACCTGTTCCGATTACAGACGATATGAGCAGGACATAAAAACATTGAGAGCCCCTGCTGCATGAAAGACCGCGGATTAGGCCGACAATGGTGAGTGTCTAATCCAACCGTGGCGGCCACGCCGCATTCATGGAAGGGGCTCCC
>NZ_CABWIF010000023.1:0-17226 GCF_902501475.1 Collinsella aerofaciens
GGGAGCCCCTTCCATGAATGCGGCGTGGCCGCCACGGTTGGATTAGACACTCACCATTGTCGGCCTAATCCGCGGTCTTTCATGCAGCAGGGGCTCTCAATGTTTTTATGTCCTGCTCATATCGTCTCTGTCGGCAGTTTGGGACGGTCCTTAGAGCTGCAGCGCGCCATGAGTGACGTGGTGAAGCGGATCATCCTGTCTTTGAAGTTCTAAGTAGAATTCCCTGTCTCTGAGCAATGATTAGTGCGCATTTGTGCGTATTTGCGTGCGCAGGATTGCGTGACCATGCGTGTATATGCGCCGTCTGCGGTTGTATTTTGACCGTTTGGCGGTTATATACGCAGAAGTACGCACATACACGCGTATTTGTGCGAATATATAGCTGTCAGAATTGAAAGACTTTTCACGACGCAGGAGGCATTCATGGCAGATTCCAAGCAGGTTCCACTCGACGCCGAGGCAGCCGCAAAGGCGGCGTTTGCCTCGGTCCAGGATCAGCCGTTCCCCGATGATATCTTTACGGTCCCCGAGCTCCGCTGGGCCGTGATCGGGTGCGGCGTTATCGCCAACCAAATGGCCCAGTCCCTCGCTCTGGCCGGCCGCAAGCTCGCGGGTGTCGCCAACCGTACGCTGTCCAAGGCCCAGGCTTTTGCCGAGCAGTATGGCGTCGAGAAGGTGTACGAGACGGTTGAGGACCTCTACGCCGATCCGGACATCGATGCTGTCTATATCACCACGCCGCACAACACGCATATCACCTATCTGCGTGCCGCGCTGGCCGCCGGCAAGCATGTGCTCTGCGAGAAGGCCATTACCCTTAACTCTGCCGAGCTCGACGAGGCCCGTGCCATCGCCGACGAGCACAACGTGGTCCTTATGGACGCCACCACGGTGTTCCACATGCCGCTATATCAGGAGCTGCGCCGTCGCATGGACGCGGGCGACTTTGGCCGCATGAACCTTGCCCAGCTCAACTTTGGCAGCTATAAGGAGTACGGTGACCTGACCAACCGCTTCTACAACCGCAGTCTTGCCGGCGGCGCCATGCTCGACATTGGCGTGTATGCCCTGTCCGTCATGCGCCTGTTTATGGCCAGCCAACCCGCCGAGGTCGTCTCGCTGGGCAATACCTGCGAGACTGGCGTTGACGTTGCGGGTGGCATTGTCTGCCGTAATGCTGAGCAGCAGCTGGGCGTCGTGAGCCTTACGCTCCACTCCAAACAGCCCAAGCGCTCGGTCATCAGTTTCGATAAGTGCTATATCGAGGTCAACGAGTATCCGCGCGCCGGCCATGCGACCATCGTGTGGACTGCGGACGGTCACCGTGAGGAGGTCCACGCTGGCACCGAAGCCTACGCACTGTGCTATGAGATGGCCGACCTGGAGAAGGCCGTTGCCGGCGATGATTCGAAGCGCGAGCTTCTAGGCTATGCTTCTGATGTTATGGAGCTGATGACCAAGCTCCGCGCCGACTGGGGAGTCGTGTACCCCGAGGAGGAGTAAGCGATGCTTGCGGAAGATAGGCTCAACGCGATCGTGTCGATGGTGCAGCAGGCCGGCTCGGTTACCGTGCCGGAGCTTGCTGAGGCCCTGGGCGTGACGGCGTCTACCATTCGGCGCGACCTGCAGACGCTCGACCGCGCACACCGTATCGCCAAGGTACACGGAGGCGCGACGAGTCTGGAGCGCGCGCATGTGACGCGCGACCTGACGATCGGCGAGCGCAGTGATCTCCATAACGATGACAAGGAGCGCATCTGCGCCCGTGCTGCGGCCCTGGTGGAGCCCGATAGCTTTGTGTATATCGATTCGGGCTCCACGACCCTCAAGCTCATCGAGCATCTTCCGCATCTCGACGGCGTCACCTATGTGACCGATTCTGTGCTCCATGCTCAGCATCTCGCCCTGCGCGGTATGCGCACCGTGGTGTTGGGCGGCGAACTCAAGCCCGAGACCGAGGCGCTCGTTGGCCCCGATGCTTTGGCAACCCTGGACCGCTATAACTTCAACTGCGGCTTTTGGGGTTCCAATGGCATCGCCGCCGAGCAAGGTCTCACCACACCGGATATCGAGGAAGCGCAGGTCAAGCGTGTCTCGATGCGCCATACCGCCAAACGCTTCGTAATCTCGGACGCCAGCAAATTTGGCATGGTGGCGCCCGTCAAGTTCGCGGACTTCCGCGACGCAACGATCATCACCGCGGGCGAGGTGCCCGCCAAGTACCAGTCGATGGATAACGTCATCACGGTCTAGCAAGCAGGGTCAGGCTAAGGCCAAAACCACCACAAAGGTGCCTGTCCCCATTGTGGTGGTTAGTAACGAAAACCGATTAGTTTTCTCAATAGAAAAGCGGCAACGTCCATCACGGGCGTTGCCGCTTTCGTTGTCTGCCGGTTTGTCTAAGTCTGTAACAACTAGACCGTTAAAAGTGGGCCAGGTGTTACAGATTGAGATTTTCCCTTGAGGGGGATTCGAATGTCTCGATCTGTAACAGATAGACCGGAAAATGAGCTCTAACTGTTACAGATCGAGACGTTATGGGACCGCGGCTGAGCCATTGCGGCAAAACCACCACAAAGGTGCCTGTCCCCATTGTGGTGGTTTAGGGCTCCCAGGGGCAGGGGGCTTCGATGTGGATGTGCTCACCGGTTACGGGATGCGTGAAGGACACGCTGTGGGCGTGGAGCATCAGGCCGTAGGGGCGCGGCGTGCCGTACAGGTCGTCGCCAACCAGGGGATGACGCTCGCTTGCCAGGTGCACGCGGATTTGGTGTTTGCGGCCGGTGAGCAGCTCGACATCGATATACGAGCGCGTGGGCAGGCCTCGACGGCTCTTTAGACGCTTGAGCACCTTCACGCGCGTTTGAGACGGCTTGCCGCTGGCGCCGACGCGCATCTTGCGGCTGTCGTGGCGGTCGCGGGCGATGGGCTTGTCGATGAGCTTTTCGTTCCAGTCGATCTTGCCCTCGGCGAGCGCCAGGTAGTGCTTTTCGAAAGCGTGGTCGATGACCATCTGGTCAAAGGCAGGCTGCGTCTGCTTGTCGAGCGAAAACAGCACTACGCCGGTGGTGTCGCGGTCCAGGCGGTTGAGCGGCTGCATGTCGGTCGCGGCAAAGCCGTCGCCCATCGCCAGCAGCAGGTCGCTGGCGTAGTCGGTGAGCGTGCGCTCGCCGGTGCCGTCGCCGTGGACGATCATGCCGGCGGGCTTGTCGATGGCCATGAGCCAGGCGTCGCAGTAGAGGACTTGAGGTTCTTCGTTCACGTGTTAGCCTTTCGGTTAGCTGATTCCCACAAACATGCAGCCCGAGGTCGCCCCGCGTAGGCGGGCGGCGGGCTTACGGCCGGCCTGCGCTGCTTCGATGGCACGACGGACGCGGGCGACGGCACGACCCACCTCATCCGTCTCGAGCAGCGTGCCGTCCACCATAAGACGACGCACACCGGCATCGAGCAGCTGTGGTACCTGCGGCGTAAGGTCGATGGGGTAGGCGTCGTACAGGCGAGAGCGGCCATGGATGTCGGTGCGGACGGGCATGACCTTTCCGTCGATATTCTTGAGCGAGAGCTTGCGGGCACGCAGGCGGCAGTTGGCACAATCGTGGATGCAGCCATTGGCAACCTGCAGAATGCAATGCTCGCTTGTCATGACGCGCGGGCGGCCAAAGACGGTGATGCCCAGAGCAGCGGGCGCGGCGGCGCCGAGCGAGACAATCTCGTCGAGCGTGATTTCGGGCGAGAGCCAAAACGCACCGGCGCCGCGCTCGGCAAGCGCCTCCATGCAGGGCGTGTTGTGCACCGGCAGGCAAGAGCGAATCTCGGCTGTGGCGCCGGCCTGCGCGGCTACGGCGAGCTCGGAGATATTGCCGACGGCGACGGTGGCTCCAGCATTGATCCAGGGATCGACGCGCTCGTGGTCGACGGCGCGGCAGACCTCGTCGAGTACAGGCACGATACCCTGCCCAAATGCATCGGCGGGGGAGAGCTCGGCCGCATCGAGCGCGTCGGTGGTCATGTAGATGCGCGTTGCACCCTCCACGCGCGCTGCCTCGGCGGCTTCGAGCGAGGTGACGGTGGCGCAGATCTGCGGCTCATCGCGGTAGTGCTCGGGCGCGGGGCGGGAATCACTGGTTACAATCGCCGGCAGCTCGAGCGTTTTCGCGCGCTCCTCGTACGGTGCCAGAATGGCCTCTTCCAGCGCCTTACAAGCGGCGGCGCGCACCTTGTGCACGGCGGAAAAGCCCATACCGCAGCCGGCGTCGAGCGAAACGTCAAAGCTTGCGGCCTCAAAGGGAGAGGAGCCCATGCGCCCGACGTGCTCAACCAGATCGGATGCCTCGACGGCGCGGGTCTTGGCAGCCTCGACGGTAAAGCCCGTGGCCGTGGCCGTAAGCGAAGGGTCGTCGCAGCAGGTGAGCGTAACGGTAAACGGCTCGCCCAGACGCGCCACAACGGACACGTCTACGGCGCGGCGGCGCAGCACATCGCGTTTGAGCGCAGCCCCGGCGGCGTCAATGGCGCGCTGGCTTCGAATCACGCGCACGCGGCAGCCCTCGGGCATGCTGCGGGGCACGCGGCACTCGATGATGTCGCCCGCGGCGGCATCATCGGCGGCAATGGTGGTCAGGAACTGGTCAAACTCGTTATCGTGACGAAGCTCCAGCAGGTCGCCCTTGCCCACGGGCTCAAACAACTCAATGCGGGCGATGGCAGCGCGGCGACGTCGGTCGTCCGGCTTGAGCCCGCGCACATCGCGGTTGGCCGGGCGGCTGCCGAGCACCGTGCCCACAATTTGGCCGCGGTTGTTGGAGCGCTCGTAGCTCATCATCTCGTCGCCCGAGGTGCCGTCCTGATAGGCGTGCGTAAAGTCGCGGTTGAAGCAGCGCTTGAGCTGGCGCTGGCGGGCGGCTTCCTCGTCCTTGGCAACGGCGGCTCCGGATAGCATGTCGTCAATTTCGTGACGATACACATCAACGATGGAGTACACGTAATCGGGTGCCTTCATGCGGCCCTCGAGCTTGAGCGATGCGGCGCCGGCGTCATACAGACGGCGAACAAGCTGTGAGGTGTTGGTGTCGCGCGGGCATAGCGCACGCTCGCGACCGGCAGGGGAGAGCGCGCGACCGTTCTCGTCGATCAGCTCGTAGGGCAGGCGGCAGGGCTGGGCGCACATGCCGCGGTTGGCCGAGCGGCCCGCCATGGCAAAGCTCGACAGCAGGCACAGGCCCGAGTAACAAAAGCAGATGGCACCGTGGCTAAAGACCTCGAGGTCCACATCGGGTGCGGCGTCGTGGATGGCGGCGATCTCGTCAATGGAGAGCTCGCGCGACAAGGTCACTCGGTCGGCGCCCTGCTCACGGCACCAAAGGGTTCCGCGGTCGTCGTGGATGTTCGCCTGGGTTGAGATGTGCGTCTCGATGCCGGGCATGGTGCGCTTGACCTCAAAGAACAGACCCCAGTCCTGGATAATGAAGGCGTCGGCGCCCAGCGTGGAGCAGCGATAGATGAGTTGCAGCGCATCGTCCATCTCGGACTGCTTGATGACGATGTTGACCGTGACGTAGACGCGCGACCCGGCTAGATGTGCGGCGCGGCAGGCCTGCTCAAAGGCCTCGTCGGTAAAGTTGGTGGCCTTGCGGCGGGCGTTGAAGCTGCCCATGCCGCAGTAGATGGCATCGGCGCCCGCGGCGAGCGCGGCGGCAAAGGGCTCCGGGCCTCCGGCGGGGGCCAAAAGCTCGGGCCTGCGGTTAGTGGTTCGGCTGGCGGTTGCGGTCATATCCTGCCTTTCAAAATGCTCAGATATTCAAAAGTATAGTGGCGTCGCTGCGGTGGGCGATGCCCGCAGCCTAAGCAGGACAAAGTCTTCAGCAGCTTGGACTGGCTGCTCCACATGAGAACCGTTCAGCGGTTCGGGGAAACCGTTGGGCGATAAAATATTCTCGCAATGTGATAATAATCTTGCATCGCGCGGAAACCTTGAGTACTATCCCAATCAAGCGCGGTGTTCAGACCGAACTGTGCCTCCCGGTGTGAACACCGCGCTCACGCTCTCTCAATTGATCGTAAGGAGAAAAACATGAGCAAGACCGTCGTGTCTTCCGATAACGCACCCGCAGCCATCGGCCCGTATTCCCCCGGTATCCAGGCCGGCAACATGGTGTTCCTGTCCGGTCAGCTGGGCATCGATCCCGCGACTGGCAAGATGCCCGAGGGCGTCGAGGCCCAGGCCAAGCAGTCCCTCGCCAACGTTGAGGCCCTGCTGACCGCTGCCGGCGCTACCTTTGCCGATGTCGTCAAGACCACGGTCTACCTGGCCGACATCGCCGACTTCGCCGCCGTGAACGAGATCTACGCCTCCAAGTTCGAGGCCCCGTTCCCCGCGCGCAGCGCCTTCCAGGTTGCCGCCCTTCCGGCTGGCGGTCTGGTCGAGATCGAGGTCGTCGCCGCTCTCTAAGGCGTTGGCCACAACTAAACATGACATGCAAAAAGACCCTGCAGCGCGTGCGAGCTGCAGGGTCTTTTGTCACGTGACGGATCGCTTGTGGAGCCGCGCTCCATTTTGCTCGTTAGCCCTCCTTGCGGACTTTTTGCAGGTAGCGGTAGACGCTGGGCTCCGAGATGCCCAGCGCGGTGGCGGCGCAGGCCACGGCGCCCTTGAGCATGAACACCCCGTTGCCGTTGAGGTGGCGAATGACGTCCACGCGGTCGCTCTGACCAAGCGACGCTATATCCAGCCCGCGCGCGCTCAGCAACTCGGCAATGCTGCGGTCGATGAGCTCCTGTGTGGACTCCGAAAGGCTTTCGACCTCGATAGGGGCGGGCTCCGTGCGCGTTGGCGCCGCGTCGAAGCACGCTATGAGCTGCTGCGCCATGGCGTTGATGGAGCGCACGGTCGAGAGGTCGGTGTTGACGCAGAGCATACCGACGATCTCGTCATTCTCGCGGATAAAGTATGTCGCTGACTCCAACGTCTTGCCTCCGGCGCCGCGGCCCTCGTAGCCCGTAATAAACGGCAGGTCGCGATACTTGGCGTCGTGCATGATCTTGAGTGCCAGATCGGTGGCGGGACCGCCGACCTTGCGGCCGCTCACGATGCCGTTGCGAATATCGACGATGGCGTGGTCGGGATCCGAGAAATCGTGCAGCACGATTTCGCTGTTTTTGCCGAGTATCTGCTCCAGAAAATCGACCATCGGCAAAAAGCGACGTACGGTCTCGTTCACGGGCAACTCCTTTGGGTGAAATCGGAAATGTTCATAACAATTTTTTCTCATGGTAACACGCTGCCCATCATCTCGTATATCCGCAGGTACATTGCGTAATGCAGACGAACGGTAGGAATTTAGCGGTAAACGGTTGACCAAAAGAAAAGTTAGATGTTATTTTGACCAGACACTTTCCTGACCTGCGGAAATGCGTTATTTCAGCTGAAGAATAGTCTGATAACAAAAAATTATTATTGAGAATGAGAATCATCTTTAATACGATATGCAATGAAGGCACAACCTCAACCCCGCACTGCGTCACAATAGAGCGTTAGATGCGAAAACAACTACTTCGAGGATTGGTGGTCAAATGACCCAGGAGACGGTTACGAACGGCACTGAAGCCCTGTTCACTCGCGAAGGCATGCCTCCCGTTAAGGAAATGATCCCGTGTGCCCTTCAGCACGTACTGGCATCGTTTGCCGGCATCATTACCCCGGCGGTCATCATGGCCGGCGTCTACGGCTTTAATAGCCAGCAGAGTACCGACATCATCCAGGTCGCGCTCATTCTTTCGGCGATCGACACGGCCCTTCAGGCCTTCGCTCCCTTCCGTCGCATCGGCGGCGGCCTGCCCATCGTCATGGGCGTTTCGTTCGCGTTCCTGCCGGCCCTGCAGGCCATGGGTGCCTCGGGCTTTAGCTTTGGTGCGCTGCTGGGTGGCGAGATCGTCGGCGGCGCCGTCGCGGTCCTCTTTGGTCTGGCCTACAGCAAGATCAAGTGGCTGTTCCCGCCCGTCGTGACCGGTACGGTCATCTTCTCCATCGGCGTTTCGCTGTATCCCACGGCCGTCAAGTATATGGCCGGCGGTATGGGTACGCCGCTGTGGGGCACCCCGCAGGCCTGGTGCGTCGCTCTTATCACCTTCGCCGTGGTCTTTGCGCTCGCCAACTTTGGCAAGGGCACGCTCAAGCTGGGATCCGTGTTCTTTGGCATGATCGTTGGCATGATCGTCTCCATCCCCTTTGGCATGATCGACTTCTCCAGCGTCGCCACCGCTCAGGTCTTCGCTCTTCCCAAGCTCATGCCCTACGCGCTCGAGTTTGATCCCGAGGTCTGCATTACCCTCGCCGTCGTGTTCCCCATGGTTGCCATCCAGGTTATCGGTGACGTCTCCGCCGCCTGCCTGGGCTCCATCGACCGTATGCCCACCGAGCGCGAGCTCTCCGGCGCTATCGTGTCCCAGGGCCTCACCTCTATGGTCGGCGGTCTGCTGGGCGGTCTTCCCACCAGCGCCCTTGGCCAGAACGTGGGCATCATCTGCTCCAACAAGGTCGTCAACAAGTGGGTCTTTGTGATCATTGCGGCCGTCTTTGCCATCGCCGGTCTGTTCCCGCAGCTCTCTGCCGTCCTTTCCGCTATCCCGCAGCCCGTCATCGGCGGCGCGACCGTCGGCGTCTTTGGCACCATCACCATGAACGGCGTGCGCATGTTCACCCGCGAGGGCCTCACGCAGCGCACTACCACCATCGTCGGCACCTCCGTCGTCTTTGGCCTGGGTATCTGGATGGCCAGCGGTTGCCTTGCCGGCGAGGGTATGCCCGCCTGGGTGTCCACCGTCATCGGCTCCAATGCCGTAACCCCCACCGCCATCATGGCCATTGTCCTTAACCTGATCCTTCCGAAGACGCCGGTCGTGGCTCAGCACATCGATGCTGCCAAGGACGCTGCCGTGGATCTGGTCTTGCCCGAGAGCAAGAAGTAACCAATTCGGTGCTATTCGTCGGCGGACGCATCGCCTCGTCCGCCGACGCCATGCGGCACCAAGCCGCACTTCAAAGGGTTTGTCCCTTTGGTGAAGCGTTGACGGGAGAGGGCCCGTTTCCGGTGTAGGCCGGCGCTTCGCACTCCGCCATGTTAGAGGTGTCAAACCCCGCCTCTGATGTTGAAGGGAGCATCCATGCTTCTGGTCGCTAACGGTTCCGTCTTTACCCGCAACGCTCAGACCCCGTTTATTCCAAGCGGTGCGGTCGCCATTGACGGAGATACGATCGTCGAAGTGGGCCCCGAGCGCGAGCTCAAGGCCAAGTACCCGGATGCCGAGTACGTCGATGCCCAGGGCAACCTCATCATGCCCGGACTCATCAACTGCCACACCCACATCTACTCGGGTCTGGCCCGCGGCCTTGCCATTAAGGGCTGCAACCCCACCAACTTCTTGGAGAATCTCGAGCAGCAGTGGTGGAAGATCGACGACAACCTGACGCTCGACGGCACCAAGGCCAGCGCCTATGCTACGATTTTGGACTCCATCCGTGATGGCGTCACCACGATCTTCGATCACCATGCGAGCTTCTGCGAGATTCCGGGAAGCCTCTTTACCATTAAGGATGCAGCTCAGGAGCTGGGCATGCGTTCGTGCCTGTGCTACGAGGTCTCCGATCGCCGCGGCCAGGAAAAGTGCGACCAGGCCATTGCCGAGAACGCCGAATTTGCCCAGTGGGCCGCCAAGGAGCGTCGCGATAACGACAACCACATGATCGCCGCCATGTTTGGCGGACATGCTACCTTTACGCTTTCGGACGAGACCATGGATAAGATGGCCGAGGCCAACAACGGCCTGACCGGCTTCCACATCCATGTGTGCGAGGGCATGAACGACGTGTGGGACTCCCGCCTCAACCGCGGTGGCATCAGCCCCGTCGAGCGCCTGCTGCAGCACAACCTGCTGGGTCCCGACACCATGCTGGGCCACTGCATCCACGTGACGCCTGCCGAGATGGATATCGTCAAGGAGTCCGGCACTTGGCTGGTCAACAACCCCGAATCCAATATGGGCAACGCCGTGGGCTGCGCCCCCGTGCTCGAGTTCTTCCGCCGCGGCATCCCCGTGTGCATGGGCACCGACGCCTACACCCACGATATGCTCGAGAGCCTTAAGGTCTTCCTGATTATTCAGCGCCACAACGCCGCCATGCCCAACGTGGGCTGGTGCGAGGCCATGACGATGCTGTTCGAGAACAACGCCAAGATGGCGAGCAAGTACTTCGATCGCAAGCTCGGTGTGCTCGAGGCCGGCGCTGCCGCCGACGTTATCGTTATGGACTACAAGCCCTTTACGCCGCTGAGCGAGGAGAATATCGACGGCCACATGCTCTTTGGCATGATGGGCAAAAACTGCCGCACCACCATCATCAACGGCCGCGTCCTGTACAAGGATCGCGAGTTCGTTGGCATTGATGAGGACAAGATCAACGCGTGGACCATGGCCGAGTCCAAGAAGCTCTGGAGCACGCTCAACGATCGCACCTACTAATTCACAAGTAGATTCGCGCGCGTCGGATGTTTCGCCACATCCGACGCGCGCATAGGCGGCCTCCGCGGGGTCGCCGGCGCTGTGCTAGCGCTACACCGTATTTGCGCCCGCCGCGCGGTCTCGCCGGGCGTTACAGAGAGGAACTCATTATGAGCGACATCATGAGGCCGATCCCGTTTTCGCAGCTGATGAACTGGATCATCGAGGAGCACAAGACTCAGGGCGCCGTCTTTGGCGTGCGCAAGATGGTCACGACCAACCAGGAGGGCGCGCTTCCCATTTTTGACGAGCGCATCGAGACTCCGTTTGGCCCGGCCGCCGGCCCCAACACGCAGCTGGCCCAGAACATCGTGGCATCCTACGTGGCCGGTTCCCGCTTCTTTGAGCTCAAGACCGTTCAGGTTATGGACGGCGAGGAGCTTTCCAAGTGTGTGAACAAGCCCTGCATCGTGGCGCAGGACGAGTGCTACAACTGCGAGTGGTCGACCGAGCTCGAGGTTCCGCAGGCTTTTGCCGAGTACGTGAAGGCATGGTTCGCCTGCCACCTGATCGCTCGCGAGTACGGCCTGGGCAGCCCGGATGGCTTTGTCTTTAACATGTCCGTGGGCTATGACCTGGAGGGCATCAAGAGCCCCAAGGTCGATGCGTACATTGAGGGCATGAAGGACGCCAGCGGCTCTGACGTCTGGAACGAGTGCCGTGCCTGGGCGCTCGCCAACCTGGATAAGTTTGAGCATGTCGACGCCGCGTTTGTCGAGTCCATCCCGGCACGCGTCTCCAACTCCATCACCGAGTCCACCCTGCACGGCTGCCCGCCGGCGGAGATCGAGCGCATCGCGACCTATCTGATCACCGAGAAGGGTCTCAACACCTACATCAAGTGCAACCCCACGCTGCTGGGCTATGAGTTTGCCCGCCAGCGTCTGAACGAGCTGGGCTTTGACTACATCGTCTTCGACGATACGCACTTCCGCGAGGACCTGCAGTGGGCCGACGCCGTGCCCATGTTCGAGCGCCTGATTGCCCTGTGCGCCGAGCGCGGCCTGGAATTTGGCGTCAAGCTGACCAACACGTTCCCCGTCGACGTGACGAGAAACGAACTGCCCTCCACCGAGATGTACATGTCCGGCCGTTCGCTGTTCTCGCTGACCATCGAGGCTGCCCGCCGCATTACCGAGCAGTTCGATGGCAAGCTGCGCATCAGCTACTCCGGCGGCGCCACGGTCTACAACATCCACGCCCTGTACGATGCCGGCATTTGGCCCGTTACCCTGGCGACCGACGTGCTCAAGCCCGGTGGCTACGAGCGCTTTAGCCAGATGGCCGGCGAGTTTACCGACCTGGATGGCAAGCCGTTCGCGGGCGTCTCGCTCGAGGCCGTGACCGCAATCCAGACCGACTCGCTCACCAACCCGCTCTACAAGAAGCCGCTGCGCCCGCTGCCCGATCGCAAGGTCGCCGGCAAGAGCCCGCTTTCCGACTGCTTTACCACGCCGTGCCGCACGAGCTGCCCCATCCAGCAGGATATTCCCGCCTATCTGGCGGCTGTTGACGAGGGCCGCTACGAGGACGCGCTCAACATCATCATCGAGCGCAACGCCCTGCCGTTCATTACCGGCACCATCTGCCCGCATCCCTGCGGCCGTGCCTGCGAGCGTGCGTTCTACGAGCCCGAGGGCGCCCAGATCCGCGCCAGCAAGCTCAAGGCCGCCCGCGAGGCCATGACCGCCGTGCTGCCCAAGCTACGCGCCCAGGCCATCGCAAACGACGGCGAGCACAACGTTGCCGTTATCGGCGGCGGCCCGGCCGGCCTGGCGACGGCGTTCTTCCTGACGCGCGCCGGCGTGCCCGTCACCATCTTTGAGGCTCGCGATTCGCTCGGCGGCGTGGTCCGTCACGTGATTCCTGAGTTCCGCATTGCGAGCGACGATATCTCCCACGATGCCGAGCTCTGCCTGGCCTTTGGTGCCAAGGTGCAGCTCAATGCCCGCGTGGAGTCCATTGACGAGCTCAAGGCCCAGGGCTTCACCGACGTGGTCGTGGCCACCGGTGCCTGGATGCCCGGCTCTGCGGGTTTGGGCGAGGGTGCCGAGCTCGACGTGCTGGAGTTCCTCGAGGCCGCCAAGAAGGGCGAGAAGCTCGAGCTGGGCGAGGACGTCGTAGTCATTGGCGCCGGCAACACCGCCATGGATGCTGCCCGCGTGGCCAAGCGCCTGGCTGGTGTGAAGAACGTGCGCCTGGTGTATCGCCGCACCAAGAAGCAGATGCCTGCCGACGAGGAAGAGCTCGATCTTGCTCTTGCCGACGGCGTTGAGTTCTGCGAGCTACTGGCACCCAAGGCACTTAACGGCGCCGTGCTGACCTGCGATGTTATGGAGCTCGGCGAGCCGGATGCAAGCGGCCGTCGCAGCCCCGTCGCCACGGGCGAGACCGTCGAGCTTTCCGCCACCACGGTGATCTGCGCCGTGGGCGAGGGCATCGACGCCAGCCTGTACGACGCCGCGGGCGTCGAGCACGACCGTCGCGGCCGCCTTGCCGCCACCTCCACCGGTGTCGAGGGCGTCTGGGCTGCGGGCGACTGTCGCCGCGGTCCGGCTACCGTGGTCGAGGCCATTGCCGACGCCGCCGAAGTCGCCCGCGCCATCGCCGGCGTGGACTTTAACAAGTACGCCGACTGCAACGAGCAGGCCGGTCGCGAGGACACCTGCTACGAGCGTAAGGGGTCGCTGTGCCGTGACAAGCGCAACTGCACCAAGACCCGCTGCCTGGGCTGCGGCTCGGTGTGCGAGGTCTGCTGCGACGTGTGCCCCAACCGCGCCAACGTTGCCATTAAGGTGCCGGGCCTTGCCAAGCATCAGGTCGTCCACGTCGACGGTATGTGCAACGAGTGCGGCAACTGCGCCGTGTTCTGCCCCTACCAGGAGGGCCGTCCCTACAAGGACAAGCTCACCCTGTTCTGGAGCGAGGAGGACATGGAGAACTCCGAGAACGAGGGCTTCCTGGCCGTGGACGAGGATCACTTTAAGGTCCGCGTCGCCGGCACGGTCCGCACCGTCTCGGTCGATGCCGTCAACACCGGTCTGCCCGAGGCCGTCCGCCTGACCATCAGGGCCGTGCGCGACAACTATTCGTACCTTCTTAAGAAATAGGCGAGTCTCTTATGGCCAAATCCATTCAACATCACGTGGCCTACGTTGCCTGCGGAAGTGGTTGCGCCTCCGCAGGCGGCGACGCCCGCTGCAGCGAAGGCTGCATTGGCTGTGGCACCTGCGTTACGGCCTGCCCCCACGGTGCCATCGCGCTGGTCGACGGCGTCGCCCGCGTGGACCGCTCCAAGTGCACGGGCTGTGGCCTGTGCGGCATGGCGTGCCCGCAGCGCGTGATTGCCTTCGTTCCCGGCTACCAGAACATCCTGGTGCGCTGCAACAACACCGATAAGGGCGCCATTGCGCGCAAGATTTGCGACACCAGCTGCATCGGTTGCGGCATGTGCGCTAAAAAGTGCCCTGCCGGCGCTATCCGCATCGAGGACAACTGCGCCCATATCGACGGCGCGGATTGCCTGTCGTGCGGCATGTGCGCCGTCGTCTGCCCGCATGGCGCCATCCACGACCGCACCGGCATCGCCGCCGGCGTGTAGAGGGGAATCACCATGGCACAGGAATTCACTTTTACCGTTAACGGCGTCGAGCACACGACGACCCAAAACAAACCGCTGCTGCGCTATCTGCGCGACGACCTGCACATTCACTCCGCCAAGGACGGCTGCTCCGAGGGCGCCTGCGGCACCTGCACCATCCATGTGGACGGTGCGGCCGTCAAGGCGTGCGTGCTGACCACCGCCCTTGCCGCCGGCCGCGACATCGTGACTGTCGAGGGCCTGCCCGAGAACGTGCGCGAGGCGTTTGTGTACGCCTTTGGCGCCGTGGGCGCCGTGCAGTGCGGCTTTTGTATCCCCGGTATGGTCATGGCGGGTGCAGCGCTCATCGCCGAGGATCCCGAGCCTACCGAGGAGCAGATCAAGTACGCCATTCGCGGTAACGTCTGCCGCTGCACCGGCTACAAAAAGATTATCGAGGGCATTGCGCTGGCCGCTGCGGTGCTCCGCGGCGAAAAGCAGATCGACGAGGATCTGGAGCGCGGCGACGACTACGGCGTGGGCAAGCGCGCCTTCCGTATCGACGTGCGCAAGAAGGTGCTCGGCGAGGGCAAGTATCCCGACGACATCGACGAGCTCGATCAGCCGGGTCTGACCTATGCCAGCGCCGTGCGCTCCAAGTACCCGCGCGCCCGTGTGCTCTCCATCGATACCTCCAAGGCCGAGGCCCTGCCCGGCGTGGTGGGCATCCTGCGCGCCGAGGACGTGCCGGTCAACCAGGTCGGCCACCTTATCCAGGACTGGGACGTCATGATTGCTCAGGGCGATATCACCCGCTGCGTGGGTGACGCCATCGTGCTGGTGGTTGCCGAGGACGAGGCGACGCTCGAGAAGGCCAAGAAGCTCGTAAAGATCGATTACGAGCCTCTGGAGCCCGTGCGCAACATCGCCGAGGCCAGGGCTGCCGACGCCCCGCGCCTGCACGACAGCTTCTTTGCCTTTGGCAACACGGTGGAGCTCAAGGACAACGTATGCCAGAGCCGTCACGTGACGCGTGGCGACGCCGCCAAGGCGCTGGCGGAGAGCGCGTTTACCGTGACACAGCGCTTTACCACACCCTTTACCGAGCATGCCTTCTTGGAGCCCGAGTGCGCCGTCGCCTTCCCGTACAAGAACGGCGTCAAGGTGCAGTCGACCGACCAGGGCGCCTACGACACGCGCAAAGAGTGCGCTCACATGTTTGGCTGGGATAGCGAGCCCGAGCGCGTGGTCGTCGAGACCATGCTCGTGGGTGGCGGCTTTGGCGGCAAGGAGGACGTGTCCATCCAGCACCTGGCCGCGCTCGCTGCCTATAAGTTCCAGCGTCCTGTGAAGTGCAAGCTCACTCGTGCCGAGTCGCTTGCATTCCATCCCAAGCGCCACGCCATGGACGGTACCTTTACACTGGGTTGCGACGCCGAGGGCAACTTTACCGGTCTGGATTGCGAGATCAACTTTGACACCGGCGCCTACGCGTCGCTGTGCGGCCCGGTGCTCGAGCGCGCCTGTACGCATGCCGTCGGCCCCTACAAGTACCAGAATACCGACATTCGCGGCTTTGGCTACTACACCAACAACCCGCCCGCCGGTGCGTACCGAGGCTTTGGCGTTTGCCAGTCCGAATTTGCGCTCGAGAGCCTGATCGACCTGCTGGCCGAGAAGGTCGGCCTGGATCCGTGGGAGATTCGCTACCGTAACGCCATCGAGCCGGGCGAGGTTCTGCCCAACGGCCAGATTGCCGACTGCTCCACGGCGCTGAAGGAGACGCTGCTCGAGGTCAAGGATGCCTACTACGCGCATCCCGGCCACGCCGGCATTGCCTGCGCCATGAAGAACGCCGGCGTGGGCGTGGGCCTGCCCGATGCCGGCCGCTGCAAGATTCGCATCGAGGATGGCCGCGCCGTGGTCTACGCCGCCACGTCCGACATCGGCCAGGGCTGTAACACCGTCTTTTTGCAAGACGTTGCCGAGGCCTGCGGTCTGCCGCTGAGCTGCATTGCCAATGGCGAGTGCTCCACCGAGAACGCTCCCGACTCCGGCACTACGTCTGGCTCGCGTCAGACGGTCGTGACCGGCGAGGCCGTGCGCGGCGCCGCCTTCCTGCTGCGCGATGCCATGCTTGACATCGAGGCCGGCAAGCCTGCGCCCGCCGCTCCCGTGAGCGCGCATGGCGACGGCGTCAAGATCGAGTACGACGACGGTCGCGCCTATCAGCTGCACACGCAGGAGCTCGTCGCCGGCCAGGGTATGCATCCTCAAGATCCCGCTGCCGCCATCAAGGCGCTCGAGGGATGCGAGTTTGGCTACGTGTACCTGGAGCCGACCGACAAACTGGGTGCGGATGTTCCCAACCCCAAGAGCCATATCTGCTACGGCTTTGCCACGCATGTGGTCATTCTGGATGATGACGGCCGCGTGAGCGAGGTCTATGCCGCGCACGATTCCGGCAAGGTGGTCAATCCCATCTCCATCCAGGGTCAGATCGAAGGCGGCGTGCTCATGGGTATGGGCTATGCGCTTACCGAGGATTGGCCGCTCAAGGACTGCGTGCCCCAGGCGAGGTACGGCACGCTCGGGCTGTTCCGCGCGCCCGAGATTCCGGATATCCACGCCATTTACGTGGAGAAGGACGAGCTACTGCCCGTGGCATACGGCGGCAAGGGCATCGGCGAGATCGCAACGATCCCCACGGCGCCCGCCGTGCAGAATGCCTACCGCGCATTTGACGGCAAGCTGCGTCCGGATCTTCCCATGGTGGATACGCCCTACAGCCGCGCCCGTCACCGCGGCTAGGGTAGAGCGCGTACGGCCATTGCTAACGGGCCGTTCGCGCTCAGCATCAACTACATACGCTGCGCCTTTGGCCCCAGCTCCATCGTGAGCCGGGGCCTTTTGTTTGGAGCGGAGGCAGCATCCCAGAATCTAGCCTCGGAGTGGGATGAACGGGACCTCGGACGTTTTTCCGGACCATGTCGCGGCGCTATGCCGCATGGCCTCTCTCCTCGCGATACTCCCTAATGGTCTTCCATCCTAGGTCCTTCTTGAGCTTGCCGTCCCTGTACCACTCGATA
>NZ_CABWIF010000024.1:0-14806 GCF_902501475.1 Collinsella aerofaciens
TCTCCCATCTCCTCGTATTCGCGGGCCCATCTTCTCAGCGTCGAATCCTTTATGCCGAGTTCCTCCGATAGGCCTTTGACCGTCATTTCCCCGGACAGGACCACCTTTGCCGCCGAGACCTTGAACTACCTGTCGTATCGCTTTCTTCTTTGGGTCATCTTGAACACCTTTCGCTCTTAACTAGGTGTCCAATTCATCATACCCACTCCACCGGGCGCGGTCGACTTCGCCCGGCCCTCGCCGCTGCTCTTGATGCAGATGGCGTCGAGCCAGATGTAGGGGAACCGGGCGCCTGGCAGGTCGCACTCCTGCAGCCCGGCGACTGCGTCGTCGGGCGAGGAGCACATCCTGCCACCTAGCTAACGCTCATGCGGCCTATGCCCATGGACTGTGCCACGTGCTTCACTTTCCTCGTAATCACGCCGTTGGTCGGCATCTCAGACGCGGCGGCGATGGTGCGTTAGGAGCAATATATAATTGAATCAAAAGCTGGCGAGGAGGTCTTGCGTGGAGCATAAGAGCGAACGTCATATGAGGGAAATACTCGTTCCCTTTGACGATAACGACAACATGCGCATCGAAGAAGAAAACGCGAAGTTCTTACGCAAGGTCTTTGCTAGTGCACATATTAATGTCTTGCTGGGCTCTGGCTTCTCTGGAAGTGTGGTTCCCGTCCTACAAGGACGGGAATCTTGGTTTCAGGCGGTTGACGAACACATGCGCGATTGTCCGGGAAACGAGAGGGGAATGTGGCTCTCGGCACGGGCGCTCTTGCGGGCGGAGTATTTCAAATCCATTATGCACCCCCTTCGCGAGGCGCATGCCACTGAGCCGCAGAAAGCGTTTGTTGCCTCGGCGTGTAGGCTCATCGAGAATCGAGGTACGACAACCCTCCCGAAACGCCTGAACTTCTTCACGACAAACTACGACCCGTTGATAGAGCTCTCACTCGAAAGTCTCGGCATTCCTTTCAACGACGGCTTTGTTGGGCGGGGAAAGCCGCGGTTCGACCCCTCTGCATTCAGCCGGCTTATGTGCGAGCAATCGCTTTTCATGGAGTACACCTCGCAGGTGACGACTGCTAATGTGCTGAAGGCGCACGGGTCGTTGACATGGCGACGGGTAGGCGAATCTGATCGCAAAGAGGTTGTGTACTCAAACGTCGAGAGCACTTTGGACGATTGCGTCGTGGGTCACGATGGCGTTCTTGACCTTCCTGCCGTTTCTGAGCTGGCCTCGTTGGTGAAGGACCCGTGCAACGCCGCGTCGTTACAATTGTTCAAGGAACTTGTCTCCGGCCTTTCCGTTGACGATGTGGATTTGCTCCAAGCATTCGGGAAGAGCTATGACTCAACGCTTTGTATCGTGAATCCTGCCAAGCGGAAGTTTGAGGAGACCGTTCTCGAGCAAAGCTACTACGATTTGCTGCGCATCTACGCCAACGAACTTGACCGCAACAACGCGCTGCTTCTGGTGTTCGGGTTTTCGTTCGCCGACGAGCATATCCTTGAGCTCACAAAGAGGGCCATACGGTCGAACCCGAAGCTCATAGTGCTGATTTCATGCCACACTAGAGACGACGCCGCCTGGTATCGCTCCCTGTTCCCCAATGCTGACAATGTCTATCTCCTTGTTCCCAGGGAAGACAAGGAGATCGGATTGGGTGAGCTCACGGAGGTGCTGAGATGCGTGGCGAGGTGAGCGGTGACCTCCTCCTGATCGGGGAGGTCACCGATGTTCGCGGCACCAAGGTCAAGGTGAAGGTGTACAGCCAGGCGAACGAGGCGAGCGTCTTTTACCATGGCGAGCTCGTGCGCGGCGTCTCCGTTGGCGGGTACCTCCGTTTGCCTTGCGGCTACGACGATGTAATCGGAGTAGTCGAAGGGGACTACCAGCAGGAAAGCAGAGCTGTGGCTTCAAAAGGGGCCGATGGGCGCGAGGCGCCGGGCTCGTACCTTGAACGCTACGTCGACGTTTCGGTGTTCGGCAGTTTCTCCTCTGGGAGATTTAACCGCGGCATTGAGGTGCTGCCCTTGGTACGTTCGAAGGCGTATCTTCTCTCGCCCAAGCAGCTCGCGGCCGTGAATTCGCCCGTCGAAGCCACCGGCGCGGGCTTTAGGGTAGGGGAGCTGGTCGGGCATGACGGGGTCGACGTGAGACTGCCGTTCAATGCGCTGTTCGCGAGCCACATTGGAATCTTTGGGAACACCGGCTCGGGCAAGTCGAACACGCTGTGTCGACTTTTCACTGACTGTCTCGGGCAGCGTGCCGGATGCGGGAGCAGCAAGTTCGTTTTCATCGACTTTAATGGCGAGTACACTGCAAAGGCCGTATTGTGTCATGACAAGGAAGTCTACGGGCCAAGCACTAGAACGGGAGCCGGCGCCAAAATCCCCGTTCCACCTGGCTTCTTCTTTGATGTGGACATGTGGGCAATGTTGGCCAAGGCGACCGAGAAGACGCAACGGCCGTTTTTGAAAAGGTGCATTCGCAAAGCCGGGGCGATTTTGGAAATGAGCGACCCCGGTGCCTACCTGCGCGGCATGGTCAGAAAGCTTCTGGAAGACTATTGCGGCTGTGGCCCTGCTTTCGATGAGCAGCGCGAGGATTTGGTAAGGCTCTTTTCACTTGTCCCCGGCGTAGATGTAGGCAGCCTGGAAAGGGCGATTGACTCTATTGAGGTTTATCAGAAGTACAACAATGCGCTCCACAAACGCGATAGTGGGAAGCTACTTTACTCGCCCGCCGATGTGCCTGAAGTTTTCTCCGATTTATGCTATGAGAGCATGGACTACTCATCGTTGGCTTCTGACAGGCCCGCGCTGCTGGAATTCATCGCGCGATATCGGTTTATTGAGGCGGTTCGCTCTCATACGATCACTCGTGAGCATATTGCGCCCTTGATACAGCGTTACTCGGCAGAGCTGAGGGAGGCTTCAAAGCTCTACGAGCCTTGCATCAGCGGTTTCAAATCCGATGTCTCCGTCATCTCGCTTCTCAACGTTAACCTTGAGCAGAAGAAGATCGTTCCGCTCGTCGTGGCGAAGACGCTCTATCAGTTCCAGAAGGAGCGCGGGCAAAACGAGCGTGGAAGCAGTGCTCACCTGGTCATCGATGAAGCACACAACGTCTTGTCGTACTCGTCGCAGCGCGAGAGCGAGAACTGGCGCGACTACCGACTTGAGACGTTCGAGGAAATCGTCAAGGAGGGGCGCAAGTTTGGCATGTACCTCACCGTGTGCAGCCAACGGCCGGCCGACATATCGCCTACGATTCTCTCGCAGATGCACAACTACTTCATCCATAGACTCGTAAACGACGAGGACCTGAGAGCGATTAGCAAAGCTGTTTCGTTCATCGACAGCGCAAATGCGAGCATGATTCCCGTGCTTCCGCAGGGGTGCTGCATAGTGAGTGGCACGGCGACGACGTACCCGGTGCGTGTGCAGGTTGACGTCCTTGAACTTGAGAAGCAGCCTATGAGCTTCGACAGGGATCTTGCGAAGGCTTGGGGCGTTGGATGAAAGAAGTGGCTGAGGTGAATGACGATAGTTTTGCCAAAATGACTGCCGGGTTGGTGGAGAGACACCCTGCGCTCTACTATCGGATGGTGCTGGAGGATTCGCATATTCCGCTCCATGCCGTGAAGAGGGGTTTCTTCGGTGATACATTCCTCGAGGTCTTCCGGCAATACAACAATGCACTCTTCGATTCGGTCAGGCTGATGATTCGCTACGAGAAGTCGTTGATGGCATGGGGGGAGATTGTCGCGGGGGTCGACGACAAGGTTCTAAGGGACACATTGGTCATGGATTACGTCCATCCGGTGTTCATGGTAGCGTGCGATCTACCCAACGTGTTCAAAGACCGGCTTGTCCGTGGGTGTGTCAAACTCTCAACGGTCGCGAAGGGCGACTACTCGTATCTACAGGAACGCAGACGGGACTGGTATGACGCATTCCGGAAGAAGTGTGTTGATGTTCCGCTTGGGATAAAGGTGTGCGATGTCGTTGACGACGATCTCTACAAAGACGCTGATGCGACGCATTTCCGGGAGTTGCACGGCTCTAGCATGCATGACTTGTCGCAGAGTCTGGTGAGCGGGCTTGAGCAAACGGTCTCGGTGGACAATTGCATTACAATGCAGACTTATATTGGAGCTTTCGACCTTAACAAGGAACTTGAGGCCCTGGACAGGCAGAGGCGCAGAATCCAGAAAGCGTACCTATTGTTCGGGGAGTACGGCGATGCGCTGTACGAGGGGCGGTCTAGTAATTAGGGCGGTGGATTGTTGTAGGAGGCTGGAATGGATAACGTTGGGCCGGGGGAGCTGGAATCATAGCGAACGTCAAAGATAGCGAGTCTCAACACTTGCCTCTGTATGATCCAGACGATTGCGAACGTTTTCCGACCTTGGATGTTTGCGATGTCTGTCAACGGGGACGCCGCAAGGCGCGACATGGGTACCGTCAGGTACCGACAACAGTGCAGGCTGCGCCATGTTGACCTCCGAATGCATCCTGACCGACGGGCTCGTGTCCCTCTTTGGGCATAGGGTCCTCGACATGAAGCTGTTCCGTGGTAAGGAACTGCTGAACCGGCGTACTGCTCGTCACAATCATCGTGTTGGGTCCCTCCTTCTCGTAGCGCATTCGTAAGCCGATTCCACCTTTCACCGACTGGCAAAACGATTTACACCTAATTGTGGACACTGCCCACGCGATTTCTCTTTGCTCCCGCATTGATCTCGCTAAACTAATAACTGCTGCTACCAGGGCATTTTCTGGTGCACATTCTATTGGCTCCTGCGAGGATCGGAGCGGGTATGTTTGCTGCCGAGTCCTACACCAGCCGTCATTACATTGCGATTGTTGCCATGGCCTGCCTATGCGTTTTGCTGGGCGGGCCTTCTTATGCCGCGGGCGCGGAGAGCCTCATCATCGCGGGCGCGACGTACTACGAGCCGGGCGTGTCGGGTCCTGGCTGGGCCTGGACCGATGCCGACCACCTGGAGCTTAATGGCTACGCGGGCGAGGCCATCGGCGCCGAGGGCGACCTGGTGCTGACGCTTGCCGGGCAGAACTCCGTGACGGAGTCGCATGCGCCCGATGCGGACATCACGCTGTGCGGCATGGAGGTGTGGGGCAACCTGACGCTTCGCGGCACCGGGACCCTGACGGCGACGGGCTCGCAGTGCGGGATCCACGTGTCGCAGGCGCTCGTGGTTGACGGCTGCACCGTCGATGCCCGGGCAGACGGGGCCGATATTACAAACGAGGCGGTCGCCGGCGTGATTGCCGGCGACATGGCCGTGCGCGGCGGCGGGCGCGTCGTTGCCGCGGGCGCCGGGTCCGGAGCGGGCGTGCGCGCCTACGGCGTGTATCTGCAGGACGATGGCATTGGGGATGGCGCGGCCGGCAGTCGGCTTTCCGTCGATGCCTCGTGGCTGGATGCGACCGGTGCCGATGGCGGGGTTGCTTGCACGGGTGGGTCGCTTGTGTCTGCGCGGTTTGTGGCGCCTGCTGGTGGGGTCTTTGGTGCTAGTGGCGCGATGTTCCTGGCGATAGCGCGGGCAAGTCTCCCACCGATGCTAACCCCGCTGCCGGAGAGCCCGCCACAGGGCCCACGGCAAATCCGGCACTGAAACCCGCGGCCACGACAACCAAGACAACAACGACAGTAACCAAGACCACGGTCGCCAAAGTCCCCAAATCCAAGGTTGCCACCGCGACCACTGCGGTACTCCCCAAGACTGCCGACAACAACTGGATCGCCGCTTCCTTAACGCTTTTCATTCTGGGAACAGCGCTCTTGGCTGCCGCATATCGCTGCTAAGGCCTTGTTTAAGTGAGACCAGGGGAGAAATAAATGCAGCCATTACAGAAGTCTTTAGCCTTCTACTAAATCAATTTATTAGAGATTGGTGCCGTATCAGCTATCGCTGCGACGGCACTATTTTGTTCAGCTCGACCGCCTCTCGATCTATTACCGATGTTGAGCCTTACACCCCATCCGCCAGAGCGATAAGATAATTGCAATCCAAATGCTGCCGTTTATAAAGCTTCTTGTTCCACTAAAGGATTGATATATGTCTAGTGAAGCCAAAGTTGAGGTTGAAGATGTAGCCTCGTATATCAAATACATCAACGGACTTTCACCAACAATAAATGGTGAAGCCAAGACATATGAATCTACATTTGTTTTCCGAGGACAAGGATCGACTAAGTTTGATCTTGTTCCGTCAATCGGAAGAGACAGCTATTGGCGTAAACCGGGATCGAACACCATTTCCCCTATCACAGGCAGCCTTACGCACGAGGCGGATATTATTGAAACTGCCTGCCGCATATTGCCAAATGTCTTCAAGCGAGATTTGCTTCCGATTGATCTTTTAGCCTGCCTCCAGCACTACGGAGTCCCTACCAGGCTATTAGATGTAACTTCAAACGCACTTGCCGCCCTCTATTTCGCCTGCGGCAATCCTGATGACGTGGGCGAAGTATTTATCTTTAGGCGACCGGGAGGGGATAAGCGGGAATATCCCATCTGCCAGGCAATTGCGGACTCTTGGCATCTATTTATGAACTCAAAGCTTCTGTCTCGTTTTGCCTCACTTGCAATATCAAGACCATACTTTGACTATCAACGTGATCTAGTGCTTTCAATTTACCCTGAGCCAACTGATCAGGCAAAATGGTTTAAGAAGTGCTGCGAAGATACATTATTTGTCTACGGAACTAGATATCTTGATAGACAAGCCGCTCAGTCCGGCCAATATATTCTTTTCCCAAATGACATTCGTGGTAAGGATTCTTCTTTGTCGTTTGATGACTTAATAAGTCCACTGCCCAAAGACAGTCCCGTGATAGCCGGTCGTTGCATAGTGCCATCTGATAGAAAAGCATCAATACTGAACGAGTTGAGTAAACTTGGCATTACCGAAGCTTCGCTCTTTCCCGACAGCATTGAGAAGAGATGCGCCGGCATAGTGAGTGAGATTAAGAGACACCGTCACTGAAGATTGCTCTTAATATCAGCGTAGAGAGTTATGCTTCAGGCATTATGTCATACGTACTTATAAGGTTCATTGCCTAAAATCTCAATTTAAAACCGATATTTGTTCAAAGCTAACAAATATCGGTTTTAAAACTATATAATTGTTCTTGTTATTTAAGGATGTCTGTGAATAATCGATATATTTGAGAAGGATTCTAAAGATGATCCTCAATTTTTCATTTAAGAACTTTCAGAGCTTTCGAGGTACTCAGCAGTTCTCGTTTGAACCGATTTCGAGCAAAAAGGAACTTGGGCCCGTGCGAGTGGCTGCGGTTTACGGCGCAAACGCGTCAGGCAAATCAAATTTCCTAAATGCTCTTTACTTTGTCTCTTACTTTGTTCGTACAGGTTATGCGACAGGCGATGCGAATTCTCAAATACCCATCGTCCCCTTTTTACTTGACTCGGAATCACGATCAAATGACACAGAATTCTCGATAGATTTTATCGCCAGCAATTTGAAGTATGAGTTTTCATTTGGTGTAAACAAAAATGAGGTTACTTATGAAAACCTCACCGTATACCGATCAAAACAGCCGTCCCTCCTCTATGACCGCTCTTCGATAAACGGCGAACAGTCGATTAAATTTGGTAGCACCTTTACAGGCGTCAAAAAACAACTTTGGGATATCACGCGCAATAATTCTTTGTTCTTATCTGCCGCCGCGGCGGCTGGAAGTGATGTAATTCAACCCGCATTCGCAGCTCTTGCCAATGACATCAATCTCTATGATGCAACGCATTATCTAGCAGAACTCGCCACCATAAAAAAGCTGTTTATCAACGATGACGCACGAGCTCAGATGCTATCTCAGCTCATTAAATATGCTGATATCGGAATTGACGGCATGGATGTCCGTCAATCGGAAGGCGTCATGGGTTTAAAAGAATCACTCATTGGACTCGATGAGATTCCGGAAGAGGCACGTAATAAAATTGCAGAAGACTTTAAATTGTCGTTCGCTTATGACCTAGTCTTCCACCATAAAGGCTCGGGAGATGGCTTTTGGCTGGGCTCCGCCCATGAATCGGAGGGCACAAAAGCTGCGCTGGCGTTTTTCTCGGTAGCCTTACGTTCTTTAAGCAGTGGGGCCACAACAGTAATTGACGAGCTTGATTCGAGCCTTCATCCCACGCTCCTGCGCGACTTCGTCTCACTGTTCGCCGATCCCGACACAAATCCAAAGGGCGCGCAGCTAATCTTCTCGACCCATGATGTCACCTTGATGACGAGAACCAGCCCTATGGAAGAGGTGCTTGAACGTGACCAGGTCTGGTTTGTGGAAAAGGACTCTGAAGGTGCTTCGCAATTAATTGCTGCGATGGAGTATTCGCCTCGTGCAAATGAGAATCTGGGGCGCAATTACTTAAACGGTGTCTATGTGCCGCTGCCCAACCCAAGCTTTCATCAACTTGTGGCCCAACTCATGAAGGAAGGTGCTGACATAGATGGCTAAAACAGAAAGGAGGGGACTTGCTCGCGGCCGCAAAAAGCAGACAAGAGCCAAGCGAAAGCGCCACCTAATTGTGTCCAATGGAAAGGTGACCGAAACCGAATACTTTAACTTCCTTATTACTGAAATGGACGTTCGCGGAAGCGTGCGGTATCGGCATATTGACGGAGACCCTTTGAAGGTGGCCAAGCAGCTTTCGCGAGAGCTCGATTCAGATAAAAAGGCCGTTAAAGCAGGCGAAATCGAAGCATTGAGTTCCGCATGGATCGTAGTCGATTCAGATGAATTCAGAAACCTAGCCGCAGCAGAACGAGAAGCAAAGACAAAAGGGGTTAGGTTCTCGATCTCCAATCCATGCTTTGAGGTATGGCTTATCGATCATGTCTCACTATGCCCGGAAACTTTTGCATCGACGCCACAATGTGAGAAAAGAGCGCGCGACCTTGGCGTTCTAAAATCTACTGACCCCAACAGGTCCTCCGCGTCAAAGTTCAAGTCGGTAAATCTCGAAATGATTGACGGCAACAAGGGCCAGGCTTTGACCAATGCCGCAAAGCACAATACGGATGATAAACGTCGTGCAAGAGAAATGAATCCGGACAACGTTGTCGCCTATCAAGTATGGACTGACTTGCCTGATCTTGTAGATGACGTATTTGGGTCGGGTAACTAGTGCGATTCATCCCGCGTTAGGGGCAGGCTATTAACTCAAAAAGTTGTAAACGAGGTAGCAATGCTTTGGAGCTATATTCAGCTAGATGACGGCGCTCAGTTTGCCTACTCAGAGACAAGAGATGACGGGACCGTTCGCGTAGCCGTCGAGCGTCCGGTTGACCTTGGCTTTGACCATGCAGAATGCTTCTTGCCTGCGGTCAAATGGTTTAACGTTGAAGGATTTACTGCTGATGACCTCAATTTCTTGACAGAGTTTGTTAGATCAAACGCCCCGTTTATCTTCGAGCTCGCCGAACGCCAAAAAACCGGACTGGTGGTTTCGACGCTGGCCCCCTGACGTTCTACTGTTGAACGGCAAATAACCCATGATTTCGCCTACCGACATATCCACCTCCGCCTCTCGCGTGCTTGCTCAATACGACGTCAGCGAAGCATATTTATTTGGCTCGTTTGCCCGAGGCGAACAAACGCCCGATAGCGATATTGACTTGCGCCTAGCCTGCGGCAACACCATGACGTTCGGCACGCTTTACGAACTCTCCCATGAGCTCGAGAGGAAACTTGGGCGAAAGGTTGATATCGTCACCAACCCACCAGAGCACATGCGCCCGGCATTCCGCAAAAGCATCGAGCAAGATGAGGTGCGTGTCTATGAAGCTCTGTAAGCAGGACGAGGCGTTAGTGTGCTCCGGCATGATCAGCAAGTCTGAATTTTGTCGCATACTTCCGGACTCGGCGAGCCTTAGAAGCAAGTATTGAACTCAAACTCGGTTCCAGACACCCTCTTGCTATTTGAATACAGGTATCGCTCTAGCGATAGTATGTTATACTATCGCTAGAGCGATACCTGTTAGGAGACTCGCGTGGAACTATGGCATGGTTCTCAGAAAATCATTGAGACTCCCCAACTTGGCCTGGGGAAAATCCATAACGACTATGGACAGGGATTCTATTGCACAGAGAGCCTCGACCTTGCAAGGGAATGGGCATGCTCGCGCGATGCCGATGGCTTTGCGAATCGCTATGAACTCGATATAGCCGATCTCAAAGTTCTCGACTTGCTATCGCCGCAATATTGCGTCCTGCATTGGATAGCGTTGCTCGTTGAGCATCGTTCTTTTCGCAAAGATACCGCCATTGCCGCGGGGGCGTGCGAATATCTCCATGATCACTTTCTACCTCAGACGAGCACTTGCGACGTAATAAGGGGGTGGCGTGCGGACGACTCGTACTTTAGCTATGCCAGAGCTTTTGTAAACAATACGATCACCGTCGATCAGCTTGGACGATCTATGAGGCTCGGTAACCTGGGGGAGCAGATTGTGCTCAAAAGCGAGCGTGCGTTTAAGAGCATTCGTTTTGCTGGATTTGAACGTGCGCAGCAAGCTCTGTATGGTCCATTGGCCAAGGAACGAGATGAAGCGGCAAGGGCGCAGTATCGGGAGCTCCTTGCCGAAAACCCGTTTGAGGGAATACGTATCGTCGATATCATTCGAGAGGGGATGACGGGCGATGACCCACGCCTACAGTGAGATGTATCTCGAGGATGCAATGAGAACGCTGGGCGAGGCGGTCGATTTTGCTCTCTGTGACCAAGGGCTGACTCCAGCCGAGTTGACGGCGATCATGTCGAACGCTCTTGAGATGAAACAGTTTGAGCGCGGTATGCCTCGCGTCGTCTGCGGCATGGCGGGCGACGAGCTCGCGCGCGATATTATCGCCCATGCGGGACTGACCCCCGTCAGATGTAGGGAGACCTATCCGTTCGACCGTTCACCTCAGTATTGGGCGGGGTGGGTTATGGCCTATACGCAATGGATGAGCAGCTTGGGCTTTAATAAGCTACTCGAAGTCGCTCCGCTCGATTGGATCATCGGCTCGTACCATCCGCTCCACGAGGCCTCCGAAGATAAATTCGCCCAGATTGTCATCGAAAAATGGAACAACGCCCAGGCAGACAAAAAGGGCCTCAAGGCGGCACGAAAGGCTGCCGGACTAACGCAAAAACAGCTCGCCGCCCAATCGGGGGTTAAGCTTCGCGCCATACAACTCTACGAGCAGAACCAGCTCGACCTACGCCGCGCCTCGGTTTCCTCGGCATTGGCGCTTGCAGACACCCTAAACTGCACCATCGAAGACCTCGTCTGGCAACCGATTGCTCTGGAGTACGACTCGCAGGCTATTTCGTCTGTAAAGCTATAGAGGAGTCAGACATGCCTTGGAGCTATGTTCAACAAGATGACGGCGCTGATTGCGTTGCTCAAGAAGATCATTCAACTGCGCACGTGGCAAATTCAGCATCACCGATTTTGCTCGGCGGCACCACGTCAATCGACGAAGCTATTCGGCTGACCATTTCGAACATGCCCAACGCGCTCAGGCTCTTGGAGAACTCATGATGGCGGACACGAAGCGGGGAGCGCATCCGTTCGCGCCGCTCGTGCTCGATGATGCCGGTTCGCTCGATGATATGGCCGCGACCGTGATGCGCCTGCACAGCACGCTGATGACGGTCGGACGCTGCTATACAACCGACGCCACAGGCGACCGGGCCGCGCTTGAGCTTGGATGCGTCGAGTCCGTGCTTGCGGGTGCATTCTGTACGATATTCGGTCAATCGCCGGTCGATCGCTTCGCAGACATCTTTGACCAGGTCACCTACGTGGCCGAGCACATGGTCAAGGACCACATCTTTGAAGACGGTAACAAACGAACCAGCCTTGTCTTTGCGTTGTCCGTCTTAAGGTTCGCAGGCACTCCGGTCGTGCTATCTGACAGCCCCGAACCAAAAGACAACCAGTACTACGCCTGGATCCAGGACCTCGTTTCCAGTCGCCGCACGAACAGCGAGCTAGCCGAAGAGCTGCGCTGCGGATTCGTTGCGGGCACGGGCGATCTGTTGCTCGTATAGAATCTAAGCATCCGCACGCCGGTTAATGAATTGATTGGACACCACATGGAGATTCCCAGCACCCTGTGCAGTAATGTGTACGACTTCGCGTTTTGCCCCGAGCCCTGCTACGACCGCCTTGTCGACCTCGCCGATCCCGAGGACTGGGGTCCCGGGAACCGCATCCTCAGAAACTACTTGTCGTTTTCGTTTAGCCGCGCGGTGTTCCTGACCGAGCGCGACGTGGACCAGACCGCGCCGTCCAACCTGCCGCTGGTGTTCGACGACGACCGCTGCCTATTCAACACCGGCCTGTACACGCGCCGCTACGAGACCATCTACGGTCTGTTTGAGCCCAACACCAAGCCCGACGCGCGCCAGCGCTGGTTTTTAAGGGCTTCTTTAAGGAGAGCGACCCCATGCTGGTCTCGTTTGAGTACCTGCCGTGCCGCGTGCGCTTTGCCGAGGACCCCTCCGAGCTAGTCTTTGACTAACGCCTGCCTATCCGCTCCAACATCGACCACATTCTGGGCGATGAGGAGAACCTGACGCGTATTCCCGCCAGTCTGATGGGGGAGGGTAACTCGTTGCTGCTGCGTCGCGCCTTTGAGGGCGCCGTCGTCGAAGCCGCCCGCCGCGCCGCCGCCAACTACACGCTCGCCGTGCCGCAGTTCTACGGCGGCCGGATCCAGCTGCTCTTGCCGCTGTGCCTGACCGGCGACAAGCCCGAGCTGGCGCAGACCATCCAGCGCGAGGACGGTTTCTACGCCGCGCGCACCTGCCTCACGCTCGACATGGCCTACAACAACGCGCGACTTATCTGCCGCCCCGAGACTTCGTGGATTAAGCGGTAAATGGTGGTTTAGCTGCGGTTTTGTTGGTTACGGCGCTTGCCATGGCGCGGCCGACGCCCACGAATTTACAATCGAGGGCAAAAAGTTCTTGGTAAACAACGCGCGGCTATGATAGTATCTCTTTTGCCGAAAGGCGACGGGCGATTGGCTCAGGGGTAGAGCATATCCTTCACACGGATGGGGTCACAAGTTCGAATCTTGTATCGCCCACCATCTAAAGCACAGGTCAAAGGTGTTAAGCCTCTGACCTTTTTCTTTTTGACACCAAAATCGAAGCGAAGTTACCTAAGGCGTTATATGTTACGTAGTTCACCTTAGGTGTCGTCATTGCGCGTTTTGCAAAATGCGTCTGCGTTCATTCATTGAATTCCGTGCGTAATCTTTGTGCAATTGTGGAGACAGAGACCACTGGCGCACAGCTCGTACCAGCACATTCATGGCTCGATCAACCTTTCAACACATCCCATCCAATATTTGGTCAGCATTTGGTCAGCTTCCAGTACTTACCCGCATAATGCCCCGGTAGATAATCGGCCATGCCCGCAATCCGCACGGCCTACGGTCGAAACCAGGGGAGGCCACATGGACGAGATCGTCTGCGCAAACACCGCATTCCGCTACTGGCGCTGCCCACCGCAGGTGCGCGACCTCTACCCGCGCCTGCCCAACCCCGAAGACGGCTGGCGAGCCCTATCTCAATCGCCCTTTGTAGTCGACGTCCTCAAGACCCCGATTATTACCACAACAGTGCCCGGTGGCGTTAACTACCATTCGGGATTACGGACAACAATCCACTGTGATGATGCTTCGGGGGTGGATAGCACGCTGGAAACCGCGATGAGCTTTAGGGTTACCAATCCACTTGCGACGCTATTTACCATGGCGCGCTTTGTGTCTCCAACCGATCTTGTCCTTGCCATGTACGAATTTTGCAGATGGTTCTCAGTCTTTGAGCCCACCGCAGCAGCAGAAGCGGAACTAGACAAAGCCAATGACGCTGCCGAGAATGCAACCACCGAATCCCTCTTTGACCTCGATGAAAGCCAAGAAGAACCACAATGGAAACGCGTTTATGCGCGCATAAAAGTCAAAGAACAGATAAATACGAAGGGGCCCAACGGACAAAAGGAAACGAATGAGGTCACAAGGCTAAAGGGCACTTCGCTCTGGATGAGAAAGCCGCTCATCGAATTAAACGAGCTTCATGAGTACGCCAGTAAGATGGAAAAACGAAAGTGGGGTACGAAGTTTTACAACGCCGCGCAGCTGGTGACAGGTATAGCAGCTTCTCCGCTTGAAGTTGCAGGAATTTTATTGCTATCGCTTCCTCGCTCGTGCGGCGGTGCCGGCTTTCGAAACGTTTATGTTAACGACCTTACGCCGCTTACCGCATCGGCGCAGAGCATTGCAGGGCAAAAAGTCTGCTACGGGGATATCGTGATCGTAAATCCAACCATAATGAAGGCGGGAATCGTGGAGATTCAGGGAGAGGTCATCCACGGATCAGGCGCCGTGCTCGACCACGATGCCAAACGTATGACGGCACTGCAAAGTATGGGGTATGACGTCTTTCTGGTTACGCACGACATGCTTAACGATGCCGAGCAGCTTAATGCGATCGTGCGAAGTCTTTGCTCGCGCTTGGAATTGCGCTATAGGTGCAAAACTAAGGCGCAAAAGACGACGGAAATGGAGTTGCGAGCCAACGTACTATGCAACTGGCTGGAAATAGGTCGTTAGACGGGCGCCCTGCTCACTTCCGGGCGCCCTCGGTCGGCCGCCTGCGATGCCGCCGCCACGAAACCGGCCCATCTACTACGTTTAACCCCGACCCCTCGACCATACCCCGTATTTCGCGAAAACCGCAGGCCGTCTAC
>NZ_CABWIF010000025.1:0-11049 GCF_902501475.1 Collinsella aerofaciens
GGTGTGGGTGGCAACAAATGGGCCCATACGGGCCATTTGTTTTCCCACACATCTTGCTTTACCACCTCTCACGGCGGTAAAGTTTTCGCGAGACGTTTTCAAATCGCGTCGGCGATTTTTAAGCACTCGAAAAGGAAAGCGAATCGAATAGCTGGTTTTGCACCGGAGGCCTCTCCGGTGTGCGGTTTATTTTCGAGGAGCTGTCCGTGAGTACGAAACGTCCGTTCACAGTCAAGGCAACGCTGAGTGAAGAAGAAAAGAAAACGCTTGTTGCGTTTTCCAAAAAGGCCCAAATGTCTGAGGCCGAACTGATTAGGTATTTCCTGCGTCCCGATGACGCGGTGACTCGCGGGGTCGATCTGACTGAAGACGAAGAGCGAACTGAGATGATTCGCATCCGGGTTTCGCCAAGTGAGAAAAAATCCATTGAGAATCGCGCTTCTGAACTCGGCGTGTCGATGTCGGCCTTCATGCGTCGCACTGCTCTTGTCGGGAGAGTCGAGAAAATCGATGTCGATCGGGCGTCGATCGACAAAATCTATCACGAGCTTTTGAAGGAAGGAACGAATCTCAATCAGCTCATGTACTTTTTGAACGCCCAAGGGCTTCCCGCGTACAACGAGAAAGCTGTTTTTCGAACACTTGAGAAGGTTTATCAAGTTGGGCGTAAGCTAGACCGTTTCATCGACGAGCTTGAAAAGCGCTATTTCGTCGGTGGTGATGTGAAGTGACTGTTATCAAACAGAAAAGAGTGTCGAGTGAGCGCTATGCAAAGAATGTTCGTAAATACATCAACGGAAAAGATGCGATTGTGCGTGGTGGCTGGAACATCGAATGGAGCGACCACTGGTTTTCGAAAATGGATAGAACCAGAAAGGTTTTCCATCACGACAAGCCGTCGAGAGCCGGAGTCAAAAACGTAATCATGCTTCATCAGATTCTCGCGTTTCTGCCCGAGGAGTGCAGCTGCAACGGAGGCAAGATGACCCCCGATGCATGTTTGGCCTACGCGGAGCAATGGCTTGCGAAGCACTATCCGCATCAACAAGTGATTCTCGCGTTGCATGAGGAAAGCGATAAGGCGGGAAAACGCTACGCGGTCCATATGGCGATCAACCGTACCGATTTGCTGACCGGCAAACGTTGCGAGACGGGTGGGCGACGCGGAAAGTACGAACGCGCTGCGTGGGTCCGTGAAATGGACGAGGCTTGGAATCTTACTCAACTTGAAAAGGGAAAGAAAAATTCGAAGATTCGTGATCGCCAGCCGCGCGACACAGAAAAGGAGATTATCGGTCGCGGTGAGTACAGTTATAAAAACAATCTGCGCGAGCTAATCCATCTTGCAATCAATGAAGGTCACCCAAAGAATATGGAGCAGTTCAAAAAACTACTTGCCTCATGGGGCGTAGACATTTTCATCAAGAACAATCGAGTCTATGCGACAGATCTCGATATCAAAGAGGCCGGTAATCCAAAATGTACCTTCAACTTGACCCGTCTCGACGGGCGGTTCGCGTTGAAGTCGTTGCAGACGGCTTTCGGAAATAACGTGTTGGAAGCCGAGCGAGTCCTTCCATACGAGAAACGTTGTGAGATTTACATCAAGCGTCTCAAGAAAGCATACTCGGCGTGGGTCGAGCAGGCGAAAGCGAGCAAGGGCGTCTCCTACAATTCATTTCCTAAATTCATTGCACCGAAGTGCGATGAAGATCTGCTCGAAGATCCCGCCGTACGTGATGAGCTTCTTGCCCGGCGCGGTTACGCAAGGGAGATTCGCAACCGTTACGCCGGCGGCGTTGTCGATGCCGGCGACGACCGCGTTCGCGCCGCCGGCCAGGCGCACAGCGGTAGCGCCGTGTTGCGACAGATGGACGATCGCGTCGTCGATCGCGGCGATTACGCTCGCGGCGACACGCCTCGCTAGCCTCGAACTGCCTGTCGAGGCGGAGTAAAGCGCTCATGCCCCGGTAGAGCGGTGAGGCATGAGTTACTGAGGTATACTATAGTTTCCGCAGGTAGAGGTATAAAAAAATGGCAACCCGCCCGCCGAAAAGACGGGCGGGCGTGATACCATCAAGATTGTGCTCGGGTGCTACCAACACCTCCGCACGGTGTAGAGGCGAGCTACCAACTCGCGTTTCTACTTGCCAGTTGTGCTAAAAACGCAAACAGCACTCCTGGCACATCCAATGATAGCAGGGACCCGCAGGTCACGCTATGGATGACAGTTAGAAAACGCAAATGGGAGCCGGCTCGCACGGCTCCCATTTTTTATGGGAGCGGACATATGCCGTTCCCGGTCGGCACGGGTTTAAGACCCGTTCAAAAAGGTAGCCAAGGGCTCGAATAATCGGAGACTGAGCTGTACAGGTTCATTGTCCCGTCTCTACGGAGACTTCGACGGGGGTAGTGCCCTCCATGTGACCCCTGCGCCGCCTCGGCCCTTCTGGGCGGAGACGGCGTGCCGGATTCAGAGCGATTGTCCTGCTGGAAAACTGCAGGAAAGTAGGCGAACAGCCGAAGATCAGGAGTTGGTTGGATAGCCGTGTGGCGACACACGTGTCGCGGTGATAAGCCGCAACGTCAAGCAAAGAGGATCACGATGAGCATGCAGCCGTGACGGATTCTGAGCCCAACCCCGGGTTCCGCCATGTACGGGGGTGCCGGTGAGGACGGCCGGCGCGTTAAAACGAACGGTCCGGATGCATGGGCGTAGCCATGCGGAGTCCCGCGAGATCGTCGAGCAAAAGGCCAAGGGGCGGGTGAGGCTTTCCCAGCTGCAATGCTGGTTTCGAAGATTTAGGGAGGGTCCACGATTGTGCCCGGATTCTGTGGATGCTCCACCGCCTAACAATTCAACCACCAAGCTAATTAGACCTCGCGACCAGTTATTACAATCAGCAAGTCATCAGCGCGAGGCGTGCCAGCCGTCAGCCCTCAGCGCCGGCGTCGCTTCGCTCCCCGGGCGATGTAAATAAGAGATATATAAGTCAGCGAGCTTCGCGAGCGGATCATAGGTGCCGTCAGGCACCGCATCAAAAGCGATTCGCAATCATTTCGGAATACATGTCGCTGGCGATGAGTGGACCTAGTCCAGACCTGTATCCGTACTAGGCGTTTCTAGAAATGCGCATGAGAAAGGGCCGAACCGAAGTGTCTGGCCGGACGCCAATTGTCCGGGAACTGCTTCGTTTCGACCCTGCTTCATTCTACAGCCGCGTCATGTTTATGGAGATCAATTCGGCAGCTGCAATTCATTCGATTGTAAGATGAGCTGTCCTGGACGGCTCCCACTGTTGCGATCACGCCGCATGGACGATGGATGAACTCGCATGAGAACCCAAGCGTACGGTGGTTTTATCTGCCCAAAGAGGGTAGAATGACAACAGAAAACGACGCATCCCGTGTAAGCAACATGGAGCGCGGGCGGCCTAGTTTTCAGTCTTTGTTAAATGCCCGGGCTCCGACCCCCGGGCATTCTTATTTGCGCTTGTGGCGCAAATGCCGTCCACTGTCCGCACCGCGCGTACGCCTACGGACCTTAATCCGAACCTCATACGAGTTTAAAAACGCGATGATGAACGTGCCGACCGTTGCAAGAGCGGCCAGCGCGTTAAGGAATTTCAGCATATGGTGACCTCCGATCAAATCGTCGGCCGCCCGCGCACGGAATGCGCCGTGACATCAATTCTAACCGAATCTGCTACTACCCCGGTTAACTGGTACACCTCTGTTATTGTTCAAATTAAACAGTCTCAAAAGGTATGCCTCTTGGCACTCGAAAGTCGAACCCTCGATGCCGTGAACGTCGAGTGCCAAAACCCAGTGTCAAAACCTCCGCGTCAATTCCCATGGGAAAATCAAATACGAGGCAGGAGGCTGAAATGACACGTTACGGATATGCTCGCGTGAGCACGAAAGACCAGAGGTTGGACCGCCAGATCGAGGCTCTGGTGAACGCTGGCGTGGCCTATGGCCATATCTACAAGGACAAGGTCACGGGTGCCCAGGACGGCGACCGGACGCAGCAGAAGCGCCTGTTCAAGAAGATGCGGGCGGGCGACGAGGTGGTGGTCGAATCCTGGGAGCGCTTGACCAGATCGACCAGGCAGCTGCTGAACTATGACCTGATGTTCAGGAACTTAGGAGTGAAGCTCATATCACTGAAGCAGCCCGTTGACCTCGATACTGCATTCGGCCGTTTCGTGCTGGGCACCCATGCCTGCACCGCCGAGCTCGAGCGCGACCTGATCAGGCAGCGCCAGGCCGAGGGTATCGCCGTCAAACGGAGCCGCGGTGGCAACGTCGGGGGCCGCCCGCGCATCGCGGACGTCAAGGCCGACGCTGCCGTGAAGCTCTACCTCGCCCGTGAGACGCCAATTCCCGACATCTGCGCCGCAACAGGTATCTCGAAATCGACCTTGTACCGCGTGCTCCGCGAGCGCGGGTTAGTGGGCGTCAGAAGATAAATCCGAGTGCGCTACTATATAAGAGTGCGGTATTTCTCCAACTGAAACCCTGCGTGAACGCATGACTTGAGACGCCTTTTTAGAACTCACCGATCGCAGGACGAACACAACTCAACAGCGGCCGCGTATTTGTTCCCAGCCGTACGGCGTGGCGGAGCCATGCCCGTTGTTGATTGGAGTGCCGCATCATGGCCGAAAACCAAGTCCAGTCCGAAAAGAAAATGACCAGTCTGAATGTCTCATCGGAGACCCGTGACGCCATAAAGGACATCAGCACGAGCCTTGGCCTCTCGCAGGCCGATACCGTCGCCCGCTTGGTCGACGGCTACCACCCTAACGCCACTCCCGGCATGAAGACTGCGCTCGACGCATCGGCCGTCCTCGATGAGGCGGTCGAGCGGGTCAAGCGCATCATCGTGGGCGCTGCCGAAGCCGCCGCGATGGAGGCTCGTGCTGCCCGCGAGGACGCCGACGCCGCCAAGAAAAGTGCAACGGAACAGATTCAGAGCATCAAATCTAATTGCGTCGAGCAGGTCGCCGCCATCAAAGAGAAATTCGAGCTGGATACTGCGAGCTTGGAGATTGAGAACGATGAGCTCCACGCCACCGTCGCCGATTACCTCTCGCAGCTCAAGAAGCTCGATTCCGAGAACAATCAGCTCTTGGCAGAATCAGCCGCAAAAGACGATCGAATTGAAAGCATGAGGGGCGCGGTCGACGCCGCAGCCAAGGCTCAGGCCGATCTCAACGTCTCCCTCCTCGCCCAGCGTGACCTGATGGCCGAGGTCGCCGCCCTCAAGGACCGCCTCGCCGCCTCCGAGCAGCGGGCGGCCGTGGCCGAGGCCAAGGTCGAGGTCATGACCCAGACGAGGGGCGTGTAGATATGTCCGACAAGCTAAGGCCGTCTCGCCGTGAGTTGATAACGGCAGGGCTAGTCGTCTTTTTGGTCACGGCACTCGTCTGGACTGTCATTGATGGTGCCGGCGCAAATCCGCTCACCATCAGCGGTGTCATCACCCGTCAAAATGCCGTCTGGGCTTCGCTTGCGGCAGTTTCAGTGGTCATGCTCATTGGGGCTTGGCTGTTTGGCTGATGGCATTCAAAAACAATTAAGTTTGGAGTAATCGATGGAGCATCTCTCTGTTAAAAAGGCAATCAACCTAGCTCGGAACTTTGGGGCTGCGGGTGTTCTGGCAGCCGCCCTAGTTATGACCTCTGGGTGCAGCCAGGCAGACGATCATCAGACGGCAGTTCAGGTCGCCGATTCTGATAACGCGCAGGAAGACGGGGTTTACGGCAAGATGAAGTATTCAGTCACCGGCGTCGAGGTGCATGATTCCTCGACTGGCGATGGCGGGAAGGTTGCCGTTGTTCGCTGGCACGCCATTAACAACCGATCGGCAAATTCATGCGCTGTTGGTAGCTACATCACGGCTTATCAAAATAAGCAGATGCTATCTCGCGGGTTTGCCGCCGATTTGCAGGAAGATCACTTCTCTTCGCAAGGGCTTGCGCCGGGAGGCGAATGCGACGGTGTGTCGATTTTTGACCTCAACGACATGTCTCCCATCGAAGTGAAAGTCGACGGGATGGGTGCTGGGTCGAACTCCCTCGACCAGACTTTTGAATTGGAATAGTCCATATGGCGCCTAATTTCTAGAAACCTTCTAGAGCGCTTCTAGAAGGTTTCTAGAAGCGGGCGCAGCATCTTCGACCGGCACGATGTCTCGGTAGATAAGGCGATGCCTGGCGTCACGCCACTCGTCGCCGTGGTAGTGGCCGAAGAACCAGGCGCGGCAGCCGAGTCGCCCGTCGAGCTCGCCAAGGAATCGTTGCAGCCGGTCGTCCAGATACTCGCGTTCGCGCTCCCGGCATAGTTGCTCTGCCAGGTCGGCAGGAGCCTCGTGAGTCACAACGTAGTCGACCTTCCAGCCCACGCGATCGAGCGAGGCGCGGCAGTGCCCCATCTCTTCCACGCTCGGTATCTCCTCGGGCCACCAGTTCCTCCCCTCCCTGCGATACTGTCTGTCGTTGCTCGCGGCACCTCCCATGGTGAGGACCGTGGTCCCCGCGATGTCGTACACCTCGCCGCGCATCAGGTGCAGCACGTGCGGTCGCGCCTCATGGACGAGGCCGCCGTTCCACTCCTGCACCGGCAGCTCAGCCAGGGCGTGATGGTTCTCATGGTTGCCGTCAACGAAGCACGTGGTCCAGGGCTTCGACTCGAGCCAGTCGAGCCAGTATTTCTCGGCGTTGGACCCATCCCAGACAAAGCCGAAGTCGCCGGCCACGATTACCACATCATCACGCGTCAGCGTGCGGCCCAGCGGCCAATTCTTGAAGGCAAACCGGCTGGACCCGTACTCGGCCCTGCCGTGCACGTCGCCCGTCACATAGATAGCCATCAGTACGCACCCCACGGCAGGAGTTTGTCCCCGAGCCTCACGATCCGGTCACACAGCACCGTGTGCCGTTCGTCCGGATTGGCATCGCGATGGAAATGGCCGTAATACCAGCGCTTGTAGTCCAGGCGGTCATCGAGCTCGTCGAGGAATCCGGTCAGCCGGTCCACATCCGGGCGTTCCCAGCCTGGGTCCGGGTAGAGCGTCGGCGAGAGCATGCGCGTCGAGCAGGTATGGGTGATGACGCAGTCGACCTTCCAGGCGACCTCGTCGAGCCTTGCCCGTGCGGCATCGAAATCGCGCTCGTCCGGGAGCTCCTGAGGCCACCAGCTGGAATACGGCACGCGGTATTCCCTGTCCACGCTCGTGGCACCGCCCATGGTGAAGATTGTCGAACCGTCGAGCTCAAAGACCTCGCCGCGCGTCAGGCGCCGAATAGACGAAGTATCCGACAGGCGTTGCGTCAGCCCGCCGTGCCACGGTTCCATGGGACGCTCCTCCCAGTGGTCGAAGCGCTCGTGGTTGCCATCCACGAAGAGAACCGTGTAGGGGCGCGACTCGAGCCAAGCGATGTCAGCGCATTCCTCGGCAGAAAAGTTCCACGGAAAGCCAAAGTCACCGGCAACGATGAGATAGTCGTCGCTGGTAAGGCCATCCCCAAGCTCCCAGTCGCGGAGCTTTTGCATGTCGAGCCCACTGTGGATGTCGCCCGTCACATAGACCGTCATCGGATCGCCTCTTTCCGCTTGTAAGCCGCCAGCTCGCGCTCGACCTGCCTGTCGCCGGTCTCGTTGACCCACCAGGGCCATTTCACCCGGCCGCACGGCTCGTCGACCCCGGCGAACCATTCCCTCAGCCCGTCGAGGCTCACCGGGGAGTGCCCGTTGGCGTCGCAGCCCACGTCGTAGCGCAGGAGCCCCTGCTTGCGGTTGAACTCGTTGTACGCGCCGCCGCTGCTGTGGATGTGCCCGTGGAGGTGCCACGATCCATGGCTCATGCCCTGCCAGTCGGCCATGGGGTAATGGCACAGGACGATCTTCTGCCCGTCGATCTTGAGCACGCAGATCGGCGGTTCCACGGTGAACGCGCCCGCGACCGCCGGCTGGGTCCAGTCCTTGTCATGGTTTCCCGGGACGAGGTGGATGCGCCTGCAGGCGATCCGCTTACGCAGCCCGTATGCGTCCTGGGCGGTCATCTTGAATGAGAAATCCCCCAGGATGTAGAGCTCGTCATCCACGGCGACCCTGCCGTTGATGTTGTCGACGATGGCATCGTTCATCTGCCAAATCGTCTCCCACGGCCGGTCCGTGAACTTCAGGACGTTCTCGTGCCCGAAGTGCGTGTCGCTGGTGAACCAGATCATTCCATTGTCTCCTTGTCGCTAAATACCGTTCTCCTTTGCGCAATTGAGGAGACGTATTTTGAGCGACATGAGGCGTTCGAACCTCATGTTCTGTGCTCCAATCTGCCGGATTGTTCCAGCTAAAACTTTAAAACCTCGTGCGGGCAGAAAACCGTGTCCAGTTTGTGGGGTCATAGTATAGGCACTGTTAGAACTAATAGCCCAAATCCGTTGCCAACTGGCCACTATTGGCAACTATTAGGCCTTTTAGACACCCCCAACTGACTAATAGCCGCTATTTGTTGGGCCGTTTTGCAACCACGAGCGCTGCCGTGGATTCTTGATACGGCGCATCGACAACAGCAATGTCAAGCGGGTAGAATGGTGCCGACGGCAGCCCAAGTTGTAGTGAGCTGGGCAGAGCCGTTGCGTTAGAAAGTTAGGTCATCGTCTTAGCGACGGTGGCCTTTCTTTTTGGGCTTCGAGCCCTGCTTGAGTGCCTTGGAAAGGCCGACAAGGGCCATGAGGAGCGAGACCATAGCGGTCAGGAGCTTCACGAGCTCGGTGAAATCGGTCATGGGCATCACCTCCCATCAAATGGAGGGCTCTGCCCGGCACGAGGGCTGCCGACAGCAAGGACGATTCTATCAGAGCGGCTGACTCCCGCCCGATATTACCATCCCACCGCGCCTATGCAAAAAAGAGGGCCGCCAAACAGCGACCCTCCAGCGAAAGTGCATGTTATTTAGGACAGTCAAATTCTTTGAATAACAAATGACTGCTGTATAATTACATAATAAAGTTCACCCGGAAGGAGCGATCGATGAAAAGCAAACGATTTGCCCTGAATGCACTTCTGGTAGTAGCAATATTGACGCTCTTCGTCTTTTCGGACTCATACATGAATCAGCCAAGATTTGGATATGCTTTATACGCTGTGTTTTCCGGCGAAACAACTTACAACACTATAGGCTTCATTGACGCAATCTTTTTCTATGTAGTCGGCCCCCTATCAAGCGAACTGGTCGCTTTTGTTGTCTGCTTCAACCTGAATCAACGAAGCCAGACTCATTCAGCGACTTCGGCCAAACAAGGAATAAATCTCTTCGCAATAACGATAGTTCTGCAAATTCTGACAGTGTTGATTATCGCCCTGACCGCAACAAACGTTTTGAAGTATGAGTTCGGACTCGTCGCGAGCTGCCTCATGGCAATTGCCGCGGGTATAGCGGTTTCGCATACGAATCCGGCAAAGAAGCAGCTCAACTAACAGGGCCTATTTGGAATCCGAATCGTCCATGGAGCCGTCGATGCCGGTTTTGGTGTCGTCCGTATTGGAATCGTCATCCTTCGATATGTGCGATACGGCTCGTTAGTAGCCCTGGCCGTAGCCCTGACCCTGCTGGCCTAGCAGCTCATCCAGATACTGGCGCAGCTGCTCGTCGGTAATACCGCCGTTGCCGGTGTCGGTCGCGCTGTCGTTCTGCTGCTGGTTCTGCAGCTCCTCGTCGGAGCCCAGCTCGACCGTGACCTTCTTCTCGTCCTTGCCGCGCATGAGCGTGATCTCAACCTTCTCGCCAACCTCGTGGCTGCGCAGCGCGATGATCAGACCATCAGCGCTCGTAATCTCGTCATCGTCCAGCTTGGTGATGACATCGCCCTCCTGGATGCCGGCCTTGGCGGCGGGACCGTCCTCGACGACGCTCGCCACATACGCACCGCTATCGGTGCTGAGTCACGCGCGCTGCCGCCTGGGCACGGGCATCGGTTGGTACGGCGGCGTCCAAGCTCGCAGGCGCTTCGAGATCGATGTCCACACCGTCATCAAATAGGCTCGATTGCTCCATAGCGGTACTCCTTCGCTCGATTTCAAACGGATACAAGAGCACCACCGTTACGACGGACGTCCCGGTTCCGTGCATAACGAAAAGTCAACCGAGGGTTTTGTCCCGTCAAGACGCCGAACGAGAATTACGTACCGCCAAGAGCCTCAAAACACGCCCCTCGCGAGACAGAATCCTCACTCGATTTCCATGCGGAGCAAAAACCTCAATCAATCATCCTCCGCAACGTCTATCCACCAAAAAGGCCGCCCCACGTGGAGCGGCCTTTGCTCGCAGCTTTTTACTGATAGTTACTCAAAATTTATTCCAACACATCCACAGAAGAGCAGCGAATCGTATTTCTCTTTCGGGAATCGAGAAAATAGCCTACCTTGACTTTAGACCCAACGCTCACGGGGCTATCGCTTACATAGCGCGTATGTTCTGAATCAACCAGAATGGTCAGACGATCAGACCCGTCGTTATATGGATCTTCGCTTTCGACCGACATGGTAAAATCGCCAGAGCTGCCAACGTTCAACACCGATCCGCTCACGAACCACAAATGTGAATAGTCACCTCCGCTATCTTTTTGGCAACGCTCCACTTTTAGAAATAGCGCAGAGAATGCGAACACGGCAACTGATATAGCGATGAAAACCTTAACGCCACCCCCCCCCTTGCCATGAAATCCAAATTTATTCGCCAAAGAAAAATACCCCTGCCTTATCCGTGCAACCAGCTTCGCCGCAGAGGCGCTGAAGAATTTCCTTTTCTTCAGCGGTCAACGTCGCTTCGACTTTCTCGCTTCGGCTCATTTTTATCCCCTCAGCTTCGGAGTGGCCTCCGAAACAAGATTTGGAAAAGTCCGCCGAATTTTTCTCAGAGGCGAAACCGCTTCGCGCACAAAGCGGAACTCAGCTTTGCCTGTCTTCTTTTCCCGTGTGAGAGAAAGCAAGATCGTAAATGGCCATAGTTCATGCTTGCATGTAATTATGGCCATTTACGTA
>NZ_CABWIF010000026.1:0-9351 GCF_902501475.1 Collinsella aerofaciens
TACATAGAGCTCTATTACAATAGGGTGCGCATGCATTCCACCCTGGGCTACATGTCTCCAGTGGAATACGAGCGGCAATACGCTTGAGGATCCTTAAAAGAAAGTCCAGTTTATCCTTCCCACTCCAGGATGGCCGCGATTTAGCGGTCCAGGAAATCGTCCGCAGTCCCGCGCTCGAACTGGGATGCACTTTCCCAATCGAGCCCCATGGGAAACTGCGTCCCACTTTGGGGGGCGCTCTTTAATGACTAGTTACCTTTGTGGAAGAGGTTTTTGATAACGGAGGGGATGCTCTTGGCGCCCTTGGCCGTCACATCGATAAAGTCGGGCGAACGCACAAGCTTATCCTCGTCGACGTACTTGCGGACAGCACGAAGCGTCTCTTTGTCGTCGCGCGTCGAAAACGTAAAGTGACCGTTGTCCTTGGTGAAGATGGCAAAACGCGTGATCTTCTTGGTGCCGCGTAAAACCTCGGCGGCAATATAGTCGACCTCATCCCACGGGATTTGAATATAATCCTCGGGATTGCGCTCGTTGTAATACTCGAACGCCTTATTGCCCACCATCACGTTGCCGTGGCTGGTAAGCCCCATCAGGCAGGTTGCCGGCGTTGCCAGATCGACCGTGCTGTTCTGAGATTGCGCCATGCGCGCCTCGCCCTCCAAATAAAACAATCGGACCGCATCCAGTGTACCCACCGGGTGCGGTCCGTTTCAATGGCTCAAAAGCCCTTGCCTAGCAATTCTCGGTCTTAAGCCGAAACGTGCTTACATGAAGCCGCAGACGCGACCGATGATGCCGATGGCGAAGAGAGCCAGGATGATGACGATCGGGCTGACCTTCTTCTTGAGGAGCTTGCAGACCAGCAGGTTCAGGCACACGGCGGCAAGGCCGGGGATGAGCTGATCGAGGTTGGCCTGAAGCGTGGTGACCTTCACCTGATCAAGGGCGTTAGCACCGATGGAGTTATACATCGTCAGTGCTTCCTTGACACCCTCAGAACCGGAGGGCAGGTTAGCCCAGTCGATAAAGGCGCCAGCAGACTGCGTGACCTTGGAGACGACCGGGGTGAAGGAGATGGACACCCAGCGCTCGACCAGGGCGCCGATGATGAACATACCCAGGATGGAAGCACCCTCGGTGACCTTGCCCATCAGACCGCCGGAGAGGTCCTTGGCGATGGAGGAGCCGACCTTGTAGCCAAACTCCTGCGTGTACCACAGGAAGGCGTAACGGATGATGTTCCACGCGAAGAAGAACAGCAGCGGACCGGCGATGCTGCCGGACAGGGCCAGGGAAGCGCCCAGAGCACCCAGAATCGGGCGAAGGGTGAACCAGAAGGCGGGGTCGCCGACACCGGCGAGCGGGCCCATCATACCGACCTTGACGCCCTGAATGGCGACGTCGTCAATCGGGGCACCGTTGGCGCGCTCCTCCTCGAGAGCGAGGGTAACGCCAATGACGGGGGCGGAAACATAGGGGTGGGTGTTATAGAACTCCAGGTGGCGCTTAAGAGCGGCAATCTGGTCATCCTTGCTGGTGTAGAGCTTCTTGATCGCAGGGATCATTGCGAAGCACCAGCCGCCGTTCTGCATACGCTCGTAGTTCCACGAGCCCTGAAGGAACTGATGACGGAAGCAAACCTTCTTGCGGTCAGCCTTGGTGAGCTGAATCTTGTTCTCTGCCATATGTATCACTCCCCTCCTACTCGTAATCGTTCAGAATGTCGCCGAGCGGGTCGCCGGAGCCACCGCCCATGCCGCCACCCTGCTTGGCCAGATCCTTAAGGCCAAGGTAGATGAGGGCAAGGGAGATGCCGATGAGGCCAAGGGCGATCAGCGTGAGCTGAGGGATGGCAGCAAGGACAAAGCCGAGGATGAAGAACGGCCAGGTCTCCTTGGTGGCCATCATGTTGATGACCATGGCGTAACCGACGGAAGCGACCATGCCGCCGCCGACAGCCATGCCGCCGGACAGCCAGTCGGGCATAGCGTTAAGCGCGTTGGTAACGGCCTCGGCCGGGATGATGCACAGAAGTACTGCCGGGATGGCGATACGAAGGCCCTGCATGAGGATGGCAGCGTACTGCCAGCGCTCGATGCCGGAGAAGTCGCCCTTCTCGGCGCAACCGTCCATGGCGTGAGCGATAGCGGTAGCAATGGTACGGCAGATCATGGTCAGGAACAGACCAGCGACCGACAGCGGGACGGCGACGGCGATGGCCGCGGTAACGGCCTTGGCCGAATCAGTGGCGCCGCCGTTGAGGGCGAGCACCATGATGATCGAAGAAGCGACCGAGGCCAGAGCGGCGTCAGGCGCGACGGCGGCGCCGACGTTAGCCCAGCCAAGGGCCATCATCTGGAGCGAACCGCCCAGGAGGATGCCCTCCTGAAGGTGACCGGTTACGAGACCGATAAGCGTGCATGCCACGAGCGGCTGATGGAACTGGAACTCATCCAGAATGCCTTCCATACCGGCAAGCAACGCGACAATCGCAACAAGCAGAATAGTGATTGCAGACATGTATCGGACCCTCCTTTACTATGCTTGAGCGGCCAGTTCGGCCTTAGCTTTCTTCAACATGGCGTCGAGATCCTCGGAAGCATCCGAAGGAACCTTGCGGACCTCGAACTTGACGCCCTTGGCCTTGAGGGCCTCGAGGGTCTTAACGTCGTCATCGCCCATAGCGACGGCGTTGGTGACGACGACCTTGCCCTTGGAGTGAGCCATGGAACCGATGTTGACTTCCTTGATGTCGACGCCGGCCTCGATGGCCTTGAGCAGATCCTGCGGGTTCTCAAAGAGCAGCATGGCCTTGGTGTCACCAAAGCGCGTGTCCTTGACGACCTCGGCCATCTTCTTGATGGGCACGACGTTGGCATGGACTCCCGGAGGGGCAGCCTGCTCGATCATGGTCTTGCGGAGCTCGTCGTGAGCAACGCCGTCGGAAACCACGATGATGCGGTTGGGGTTGATCTGCTTGGTCCACGTGGTGGCCACCTGGCCATGAAGCAGACGGGTGTCGATACGGACGTGGGCGATCTTGATGTGCCCATCGCCGATGACCGTTCCCGGAGGGATGGCGCCTGCAGGAGCAGCGGCGGCCGTAGCCGGCTTCTTCTCCTCGGGCTCCAGAGACTCGGGCTTGACGCGCACGCCAGCCTTAGCCTCAGTCACGAGATGTTTTGCGATCGCATGTGCAGTGTTCTTTGCGTCAAAGCGCTGCGAATATGCCTCGATGAGCATAGGCAGGTTGACACCGGTGACGATAGCCCAGGAATCGTGGCCCTCGATGAGCCCGCTGATCTGGTTGAACGGCGTGCCGCCCCACAGATCAACGAGGAAGAGCACCTGCTCCTGGTCCTCGAAGGAAGCGATTGCTTCCTCGACCTTGGCACGGAAGTCGTCGGGGCCCATGCTCGGCTCGAGCGAGACCACGGCAACAGACGGCTGATCGCCAAAGACCATCGAGCCCGTCTGCTTGATTCCAGCTGCCAAGTCCCCGTGGCTAGCAAGAACAATACTTACCATCACATAACCTCCTTTTTGTCTACGTATTTCCTACACGACATGAAAGGAGTATAGCTGTTTGGTTTGTGGAATTATAGCTAAATCCGCAAAAGGTTGGATTATTTGTTTAACGTCTAGGTTTGTTACAAGTTGATTACGTTACTGCCTTTTGACTCATTACACGACAAGGCGTCGCTCATCAAGCCAAGCATTTTACAGATACAAGCAGGCTGTTCATTAATATCGATTTTAGGCAAGCGCGAATGCGCTTGTACTGCCGCTATTTTGTTTAAACAAACATGGCTTGACTATTTTCGTGACTTATGGTCTATGAAACCACTCAAAATAGTTGCGGTGGAATAGTTCTTGTTTAAGAGCCAGAAGGCTGGATTTAGGAACTATTTCACCGCAACTTATAGGGGATCCTAGACGATGTGGAGAGGGTTGGCGGCGTCGACGGCATCGGGGGCGTCGGAGAGGCCATCAGGAGCAGCGCCTGCCGGGTCCTCGTCGGGGGTCTCGATCTGTTTGATCATGACCTCTTGGCCCTGCAGCAAATAGGTCTCGCCGCTACCGCAATGGGGACAGGTCTTGCCGTGCTCGACCGTCGCGTAGTCGCAGCCGCACGCCTCGCAACGTGTCACGGCCTCGACGGGCTCCACGATAAGCTCCGCACCCTGCGCGATAGGCTTTTTATCTGCCGCCCAGCGCCAAGCGTCAAGCAGCAAGTCGGGAACGACGCCCGAGACCTCGCCCAGCAGCAACGTCACGCTCGAAACGCGACGCACGCCATTGGCGCGCGCCACGTTCTCGACATCGCGAATGATGTGATAGACGATTCCGAGCTCGTGCACTTTTTCCTCCGCCGTTCCCGTTATGACTACTTACTTGCGACCGAACTTAATCTTGATGGCGCGTTTCAAAGCATACTTGCCCAGGCTTGGGAGCTTTTGCTCGTATTTGACCATCGTTGAGCACTCGGGGCGGTCGCGATCCAGATGGATAGCGTCAAACGCGCACTTGGTGGTGCACAGGCCGCAGCCGATGCACTTGTTGGGGTCGACGATCGAGGCGCCGCAGCCCAGGCAGCGGGCGGTCTCGGCGCGCACCTGCTCCTCGGTAAAGGTCTCAACATACTCGCTAAACGGCGCAGCCTTCTCGCGTTCGCGGTCCACATGCGCAACCTCGCGGCTCGCGTTGTCGTAGCTCTCGAGCACAACGTCGTCGCGGTCGAGCGCGGTGTAGCGGCGCTGGTTGCGGCCGATGGTGAGCGTGGAGCCCGGCTGCACAAAGCGATGGATGGACACGGCGGCCTCGTGGCCGGCGGCGATAGCGTCGATGGCAAAGCTGGGGCCGGTGTAGACGTCGCCGCCCACAAAGATGTCTGGCTCGGCGGTCTGGTAGGTCTGGGGATCGGCAAGGGCACCCTGGCCGCGGCCGAGCTCCACCTTGGAGCCAGCCAGCAGGTCGCCCCACACAATGGACTGGCCAATTGACATGACGACACGGTCGGCATCGACACGGCGCAGATCGTTCTCGTCGTACTCGGGCGCAAAACGGCCCTCGTCGTCAAAGACACGCGTGCAGCGCTTGAAGGTGATACCGCACACACGACCGGCCTCGTCCAGGTGAATCTCCTTGGGGCCCCAGCCGCAGCTGATGTGAGCGCCGTCCTCAACGGCCTCGCGACGTTCCTCCTCGCTGGCGGGCATCTGGGCCTCGCTCTCCAGGCAGAACATCTCAACGTGCTCAGAGCCCAGACGGCAGGCGTTGCGGGCAACGTCGATGGCCACGTTGCCGCCGCCCACCACAATGGTGCGGCCGGACAGGGTATCGATCTTGCCGCTGTTAACCTCGCGAAGGAAGTCGACGGCCACGGTCACGTCCTCGGCACTCTCGCCCGGAATGCCGGCAAGGCGGCCGCCCTGGCAGCCAATGGCAACGTAGAAGGCCTTAAAGCCCTGCGCGCGCAGCTCGTCGAGCGTCACGTCGCGACCGACTTCCACGCCATAGCGGAACTCGGCACCCATCAGGCGAATGATCTCGACCTCGGCCTCGATAACATCCTTCTGCAGCTTAAAGCTGGGAATGCCGTAGGTGAGCATGCCGCCCGGGCGCTCGTTCTTCTCGAACACGACAGGTTTGTAGCCCTTCTCGGCCAAGTAGAAAGCGCAGGACAGGCCGGCCGGACCGGCACCGATGATGGCGATCTTCTGGTCGAAGCCGCCGGCACGCGTCGGGGTCACCACAGGCGGGACATAGCGGGTCGCGGCATCCAGATCGCGCTGGGCGATGAACTTCTTGACCTCGTCGATGGCCACGGCGGCGTCCACACGGCCGCGGGTGCAGGCATCCTCACAGCGGCGGTTGCACACACGGCCGCAGATAGCGGGCAGCGGGTTCTCGCGCTTGATGAGCGCCAGAGCCTCGTCGTAGCGGCCCTGCGCCGCAAGCTTTAAGTAGCCCTGAACGGCGACATGCGCAGGGCACGCCGTCTTGCAGGGCGCAGTGCCGGACTCATGCGTCTCGATGCGGTTGTCGTTGCGGTAGTTGGGCGACCACTTGGTGTGATCCCACTTGGTGGCATCGGGCAGCTCCTGGCGCGGATACTCGGGCACCTGTCCGCCCGCCTTTTTGCTGCAGAGCTTCTGGCCGAGCTTGGCGGCACCGGCCGGGCACACCTCAACGCAGCGACCGCAGGCCACGCACTTGTCCTTCTCGACCTTGGCGACATAGGCCGAGCGCGACAGGTTGGGCGTGTTGAACAGCTGCGAGGTGCGCAGGGCATAGCACACGTTGACGTTGCAGTTGCAGATGGCGAAGATTTTGTTCTCGCCGTCGATGTTGGTGATCTGGTGCACAAAGCCGTTGTCCTCGGCCTGGCGCAGGATGTCGTAGACCTCGTCGCGCGTTACATAATGGCCGCGGTCGGTCTCAACCACATAGTCGGCCATATCGCCCACGGCAATGCACCAGTCGGCGGGGTCGTCGGCGCAGCCCTCACCCATCACGCGACGGCTCGCGCGGCAGCTGCAGGTGCTAGCGGCATATTTGCCATCGTATTTGTCGAGCCAATGCTCGATATGCTCGATCGGCACCGACGTGCTCGCGGCATCGATAGCCTTCTCGACCGGAATGACGTGCATGCCGATGCCGGCACCACCGGGCGGCACCATCGGCGTGGCCTTGGACAGCGGTCCCTTGGACGCCTGCTCAAAGAACTTGGCGTAGACCGGGTGCTCTTCGAGCTGGCTCACGCGCATGTTGAGGAACTCGGCGGAACCCGGTACCAGCATGGGCAGCACCCACTGCTTGGCGCGCTCGGGATTTTCCCAGTTGTACTCGAGCAGACCCGTGTAGCTCATGTCGTCGAGCATCTTCTCGATCTGGGCCTCGGGCATGCCGGTGAGCTTGACCATCTCGGGCAGCGTGTAGGGACGGCGCATCTTCATCTTGCAGAGCACCTCGGCCTGCTCGTCGGTCGCGGCCTCGGCAAACGACCAGTACTCGTAGCCCAGCAGCTCGTCGCGATGCAGCAGACGGTTGGTGCAGTGCTCGCACAGCTTGACGATGGCCTCGCGCGGATGCTCCGGCAGCGGCGGCACGAACTCCGAACCGATGTCGGGCTCGGTGTAGCTAATCCCCGGTCCGTTGAGAATCATGGTTGTCCCTTCTCTTGCCACAGCCCGGCGAGACCGCGGCACCCCTCTTTTTTGCAGGCCGGGCATGCCCCCATGCCGTTCACCCGCCATTGTTGACATTGTGTCAAAAATAGTATTGACGAACCGTCAACAATATTCAAGACTGTTAGGCGAACGGTCAGGCAAAAGAGGATGAAAGGCGGCAAACGCATGGGCGACACGTACGCAGATATCCCTGTGGCCGACGCCACTCTTGCGTCCGATAGCGCGACAAAGCGCTTGACGGGCGACGAACGCCGTCGCGAGATCCTCGATGCCGTGCGCACCGTAAGCTCCGAGCTGGGCGTATCCCACCTATCGGTATCGGCCGTGACCAAGCGAGCCGGCTGTACGCGCTCGCTGTTCTACCACTACTTTGCCGATATGGACGCCGCCGTCACCGCTGTTATGGACGAGGCGATCGACGGCTTTATCTCCGAACTCGAGCAGTGGAACGCCGGCCGCACCGTCGGCGATATCGAGGGCGCGCTCGACACCGTCGCCCCGCTCTTTAAGCGTCTGGTCGCCAGCGGCCGCGAACTGCCGAGTACGCTCACCTCAAGCAGCGGCGCGCTCTACGGCGGCTTTTTGCACAACGTGGTTCAGCGCGTGGCGCAGTATATCTGCGACACCACCGTGGTGGACTTTGTCGCCCATCATGAGCTACGCATCGACCATGTCTACGAGACGTTCTACACCCTCATCATGGGGTTGTTGATGTATATCCGCACGCACCCCGATGTGCCCGACGAGACGGTCAAGGAAATCATCGCCTCGACACTCCACATCGAGGGCTATACCGCCAAGTATCCGGAGCGCAAGCCCCAGAACTGACGACATTTGGCCAAACTGCCCGCGATCAGAAGAGGGGCCGCGGGCGTGTGAAAGGAGAGCAGCATGCTGTTCGATGTTTGGGGTAGCGATACCCTTATCCACTGGGCCGGCTGGGCCATGGTCTTTATCGGCCTAATCGTGCTCAACGAGGTCGGCCGCCGCACCAAGCTGGGCGCGGCCATCATCTTTGGCGTGGCTCCGCTGGCCATGACCATCTATTGCGTCGCCATCGCCATCGGCGTCTCGCAGGGTGCCGAGTGGGCGCTCACCAACCCCACCCATGTGTACCAGAACAGCTGGTTCCACTACGCCAAGGTATACGCGGCGCTCGCCGGTTGCTGGGGCTTCATTGCCATTAAGTACCAGTGGGGCAAGATCGGCAAGGCGCATTGGTTCCGCGCATGGCCGTTTGTGATCGTCGCCATCAACATCATGATCGCCGTCGTATCCGACTTCGAGAGTGCCTATCACTTCTTTGTCCTAGGCCAGTCCACCTGGGTCACCTCCGAGGGCGCCACGCAGCTGGCCGGCTGGAACAACGTGTTCAACGGCATCGCCGGTATCATCAACATCTTCTGCATGACCGGTTGGTGGAGCGTCTACGCCTCCGAGGATCAGACCGACATGCTGTGGCCCGATATGACCTGGGTCTACATTATCGCCTACGATATCTGGAACTTCTGCTACACCTACAACTGCCTGCCCACCCACTCCTGGTTCTGCGGCTTTGCGCTGCTGCTGGCGCCCACCGTCGCCGCCTTTATCTGGAACAAGGGCGGCTGGATCCAGAACCGCGCCTTTACGCTGGCCATTTGGTGCATGTTTGCCCAGGTGTTCCCGTACTTCCAGGAGGAGTCTATCTTTGTGACCCACTCCACGCTCGACCCCGGCGCCGCTACCGCGGTCTCGATCGCCGCACTGGTCGCCAACGTCGCTGCGATCATCTACATCGCCTACCGTGCCAAGAAGCTCGGCCGCAATCCCTACAAGCAGGATGTCTTTGAGGGCACCAGCGATTGGGAGAAGGCTACCGCTCGCCGCGCCAAGGTTGATTACGCGCACGCCGAGTAACGCGCCTGACGCAAACTTCGCTTGAACACGAAGCAGCATAGCCGGCTCCGCGCAACTCAACGCATTGTAGAGCCCCCGGAATGTGATTCGTGAACTGCCTCCCATTTCTTGGACATGAGAAATGGGAGGCTTTTTATGCGTGTCGACTTGAGGGTGAAGCACGACATCGTGGCCAGGAAGGCGGCGATCGGGCTCTTCGAGCGAGGCCACGGCTCCGAGTCGGCGGCGAAGGCGCTGTCGGTCCCGCGCGACACCG
>NZ_CABWIF010000027.1:0-5822 GCF_902501475.1 Collinsella aerofaciens
TACGCCAGCACGCCGAAGAACGCGCCGACGATGCCCACGGCCATGGTGGCCACGATCAGCACCATGGGGTTGATCTTCTTGGACAGCAGCCAGTAGTACAGCCAGAAGGCGATCATGCCGAGCATGCCGGGCATGATGCCGTCCAGGATGTCCTGGAGGGTCTGGGCGTCCTCACCCGAGCCGATGGCCACCGGGATGCTGGCACAGAACATGTCCTTGCACATGGCGCCCACGACCATGACGCCCACGATTCCCACGCAGGTCATGATCTTCTGCATGAGGCCGGTCCTCTGGGCCTCGTCCAGGAAGCCCACGCCCAGCTCGTAGCCCTTGACGGCGCCCCAGACGCGCAGCGCGAAGCCGGGGACGTTGTAGATGAGCAGGAAGGCGATGGGGCCGAAGGGGTTGCCGGCCTGGCACAGGCTGATGCCCACCGCGGCGGCGACCACGCGCAGCGTCGACAGGAAGATGGAGTCGCCGATGCCGGACAGCGGGCCCATGAGGGCGGCCTTGACGTCGTTGACGCTCTCGGGCTCGATCTCGCCGCGGGCGACCTTCTCCTCCATGGCCATCGCGATGCCGCCGACGAACGGGGCGAACTGGACGGTGATGTTGAAGAACGCGCAGTGGCGGTGCAGGGCCTCGGCGTAGTCGTCGGGGCGGCCGGCGTAGATCTTCTTGAGCATGTTGGCGACCATCAGGCAGAAGGCGATGTTCATCTGCTTGTAGTAGGTCCAGGAGAACTCCATGCCCAGGGCGCCGACGTTGACGGCGCTCTTGACGAGGTCGGAGCGCGTGATCTTGTTCTCGGGACTAGAAGTCATCGTCCTCATCCCCTTCCACGGAGAGCTGGGGCTGGGCTCCGCCCAGGCCGAGCAGGTCGAACTTGTCGATGCCGATGATGATGGCGATCAGGGCGACGCCCAGGACGGGCACGTTGGCGTAGGAGCACAGCAGGAAGCCCAGGAAGTAGAAGGGCACGAGCTGCTTGGTGAGCACAAGGCGGCCGAGCATGGCGAAGCCCATGGCCGGCAGGATGTTGGCGGCAACGCCAAAGCCGTCGATGATGAAGGGCGGGATGAAGTCGAGCAGGCCCTGGATGGCGTCGGAGCCGAGGTAGAATGCGCCGCCGCACAGCAGGAAGTACTCGACGCAACCCCAGATTCCAATTCCCCAATGAACGGCGTAGATGCCTTTGAGGTTTCCCTTGAGGGCAAACTTGTCTGCCATGTCGACAAACACGGGGAACAAGGCATTGGTAATGTTGCCGATCGTCAGCGAAAGGACGGCGATGGGCATGGCGAGCGCGATGGCCGTCTCGGTGCCCTGGCCGAGCTGAATGGCAAACGCGCAGGCGAGCACGCCGCCGACGGTTTCATTAGGCGGTACGTAGGCGCCGATGGAGATCGAACCCATGAACAGTAGCTCCAGGCTGGCGCCAACGGCAAGGCCGGTCTGCAGGTCCCCCAGCACCAGGCCCACGAGCGGGCACAGGACGATGGGGCGGAACGCGTAGAGGGTGCCGAGCTGGTAGTCGAGGCATCCAAACGCTCCGACTAAGCCGACGAGGATTGCTTGGACAAGCATAATTCCTCCCAATAAGGAATCTCGAACCGTCATCCCTCCCGTCGCGCGCGTTGTTGATATCAATTCCGGGAGTTCGATTACACGGCTCGAAGCGTACCTGGTGTGCTGCTAACACCCATGCCAGGCACAAATGATTTGATACTAATTATAGGTATGCAGGTTTTTACTATTTAATACCACTCGCTCAGCGGGGTGTTTTTTACCGTAAACGGCAGACGTATCTCATCAGGCACGTTCCTTGTTTCGATGGCGGACAAGCGCCACCAAAAAGCCATCGCCAAAGGCATCGCATGCCAAGTTGCCTACAATCACCAAAACGATAATCACCGCGCCCAAAAGCTCGTTCCAGCGAAAGACCTCGCCAAAGAGGAGCGCCGACCAGCAGGGAGCGAGCACGACCTCACTCATGCAAACCAAGTTGGCCGCAAACGCGTTGGTGCGCGCAATCCCCTTGGCATACAGCACACTCGCAAGGCCGCTGCAAAAAAGGCCATGCACCAGCATAAGCCCCCACTCAAAGGGTTTCACGGAGCCTAGGTCGCCGGCAAAATAGACGATCGGAAGTATCGAGATGCCGCAGGAGATGAGCGAGGACACCATGGGCGACGCATCGGGGCGAGAGTTTAAAAAGAAACACAGCCCAAAGGTGGCGCCCGAAATGACGGCAAGCAGGTTGCCGAGCATGCCCTCGGCGCTCAAATCGCCTAAAAAGAAAAGTCCCATACCCGTAAAAGCAACCACCACGGAGGCAATCTTCGCAGGCGAGGGCAACGTGCGAGTTGCGAGCGACTGATACACGATAACGAAAATCATCGAGGTGTACTGCAGAACGATCGCGTTGCCGACCGTCGTGAGCTGGTTGGCAAAGTTAAACGTGGTGCCCGTCACGAAGTTGCAGACGGCCACAAGGACAATTAGACGGCTGACGCGGAGGACAGGCCTGCCGACGAGCAGGATAAAGAGCGCCATAAATATTGCCGTAACGGCACCGATCAAAAGAGCTGACTGCGAATTGGCGCGAACGAGGATGCCGATAAAACTCCACAAGAGCGCCGTGCCAAATAGATACATCGCCCCGCTCACGCCATTATCGGGTGGATTGTCAGATCGAATCACGAAGCACCTCCAGCTAGCTTTCGGTAATAAAAAACGGCGACCGCAATGGGTCGCCGTTTCCCTTGGGGGCAGAATAGAACGCAGGAACCTACGCCAGCACGCCGAAGAACGCGCCGACGATGCCCACGGCCATGGTGGCCACGATCAGCACCATGGGGTTGATCTTCTTGGACAGCAGCCAGTAGTACAGCCAGAAGGCGATCATGCCGAGCATGCCGGGCATGATGCCGTCCAGGATGTCCTGGAGGGTCTGGGCGTCCTCACCCGAGCCGATGGCCACCGGGATGCTGGCCCAGAACATGTCCTTGCACATGGCGCCCACGACCATGACGCCCACGATTCCCACGCAGGTCATGATCTTCTGCATGAGGCCGGTCCTCTGGGCCTCGTCCAGGAAGCCCACGCCCAGCTCGTAGCCCTTGACGGCGCCCCAGACGCGCAGCGCGAAGCCGGGGACGTTGTAGATGAGCAGGAAGGCGATGGGGCCGAAGGGGTTGCCGGCCTGGCACAGGCTGATGCCCACCGCGGCGGCGACCACGCGCAGCGTCGACAGGAAGATGGAGTCGCCGATGCCGGACAGCGGGCCCATGAGGGCGGCCTTGACGTCGTTGACGCTCTCGGGCTCGATCTCGCCGCGGGCGACCTTCTCCTCCATGGCCATCGCGATGCCGCCGACGAACGGGGCGAACTGGACGGTGATGTTGAAGAACGCGCAGTGGCGGTGCAGGGCCTCGGCGTAGTCGTCGGGGCGGCCGGCGTAGATCTTCTTGAGCATGTTGGCGACCATCAGGCAGAAGGCGATGTTCATCTGCTTGTAGTAGGTCCAGGAGAACTCCATGCCCAGGGCGCCGACGTTGACGGCGCTCTTGACGAGGTCGGAGCGCGTGATCTTGTTCTCGGGACTAGAAGTCATCGTCCTCATCCCCTTCCACGGAGAGCTGGGGCTGGGCTCCGCCCAGGCCGAGCAGGTCGAACTTGTCGATGCCGATGATGATGGCGATCAGGGCGACGCCCAGGACGGGCACGTTGGCGTAGGAGCACAGCAGGAAGCCCAAGAAGTAGAAGGGCACGAGCTGCTTGGTGAGCACAAGGCGGCCGAGCATGGCGAAGCCCATGGCCGGCAGGATGTTGGCGGCAACGCCAAAGCCAGCAAGGACAAAGGGCGGGATGAAGTCGAGCACGCCCTGGATGGCGTCAGCACCCAGATAGAACGACAGCGAGCACAACAGGAACGCCATGATGATACCGGTGGAACCGATCAGGAAGTGCATCGCATAGACTCCCTTAAGGTTGCCCTGGGCAGAGAAAACATCGGCGCGGTCAACCAAAATCGGCAGGGCGGCGTTGAGGATGTTCTTGATGGCAAGGCACAGCGTGGCGATGGGCATAGCGAGCGCGATGGCTGCCTCGGTGCCCTGGCCGAGCTGGATAGCGAAGGCACAGGCGAGCACGCCGCCGATCGTCTCATCGGGCGGCACGTAGGCACCGATGGAGATTGAGCCCATGAACAGCAGCTCCAGGCTCGCACCGATCGCGAGGCCGGACTGCAGGTCCCCCAGCACCAGGCCCACGAGCGGGCACAGGACGATGGGGCGGAACGCGTAGAGCGTACCGAGCTGGCAGTCGAACTTACCAAACGCGGCGATAAGTCCGATGAGGATTGCTTGGACAAGCATACATCCCCCTTTCCTAATAGGACACTACGAAGAACCCGCAGGCTCTTCGAAATTAAACGCCTAGAGCACGCTGGCGCAGTCGACCTTGGGGTCGTCGGCCAGAGGACGAATCTCGACCTCGACGCCGCGGCTCAGCATCTCGCGCACATCGGCTTCCTCGGCCGCAGTCAGGAAGATCTGACGAGAGACCTGACGAGCATCGGGGCGCTTCTCGTCCTTTGGCTTGGTGTTGCCCAGGTTGACCGACTTGATCTGCGGGCACCCCTCAATAAGCTGCTTTGCCTCAGCGATGGTGGCGACGCAGATAATCATCTTGTATTTGTCAGTCACACCCGAGTTAATGGCCTCGATGGCATTCGCCATATCCTTGATGACGAGCTTGCAGCCGGCAGGCTTGCCCATCTTGAGCGTCGTCTTCCACACCGGGTCGTTAGCGACCTTATCGCCCACGCAGAAGATGCAGTTGGAGCCGAGGCCCTGAACCCAAGAGACCGCGACCTGGCCATGAAGCAGGCGATGGTCAACGCGAAGTAGCTGAATCATAATGTGACCCCCCAAAGGTCTTGTGCCGTCTTACGGCGTGTCAGTAGGTGCTGCGGATTAGAACTCTTCTTCCTCGTCGCCATCGACCAAAAGATCGTTGACAAACTTCACGCGCGTATCGTCCGCAGCGACGATGGCGCGAATCGTCTCCTCAACCGGCGCCGACTCGTCAGAGAACAGCAGCTGAATGAGCAGAGGAAGGTTCATGTTGGTAACGAGGTACGTGCGGGGACGCGTCTGGACGATCTTGGTGAACTCGTTGTTGACGCTGCCGCCAAAGAGGTCGGTGCAGACAACGACATCATCGTCGGCAGACATGCCTGCCAGCAGTTTTTGGGCCTCCTCGGCCACGTCCATGCGGTCATCGACGAACATCGAAAGATCGTGGACGTTGTCGCGAGCGCCCGAGAGCAGCTCGACGCTCTCCTTGATGCCGGTGGCGAAGTGCGCATGGCTGGCGATAATGTACTGTCTCATTCTGTGTTCCTCTCAATAGCCCGGCACGTTCCCGCACCCGTTTTCTTTAGTAGTCGAACTGGTGATAGTAGCGGCGATACTTGAGGTTGTGCTTGGTGACCGTCTCGTAGTAGCGAGCCAGGCGGTCGGTCACGAGCACCGTCAGAATCCACGGGGAGACGATGACGCGGAACTCGTCGTCAAGGCCGGGGATCGCGAACTCGGCGGTGTCGATGATGTTGATGTCGGTGTCGCCGGTCACGCCGCGGTTGAGGAAGGCGCGGACGCGCTCGTCGAGCTTGCGGTTCTCGTCCTCGCCCATGAACAGGAACACGGGGACGCCGGGCTCCACGAGCTCGAGGGTGCCGTGGAAGAAGTCGGCCGAGGTGATGTAGCGGGTGCGCTTCCACTGCATCTCCTCGAGGATGCACATCGAGAACAGGA
>NZ_CABWIF010000028.1:0-5513 GCF_902501475.1 Collinsella aerofaciens
CAGGGTTATTTGAATATCTATAACAACTATTTTAAAGCGCCGTGGATGCCTGACCGTACCGAGGCTAACCCTAATGAGCTTAATCAAGATGATGCTCGTTATGGTTTCCGTTGCTGCCATCTCAAAAACATTTGGACTGCTCCGCTTCCTCCTGAGACTGAGCTTTCTCGCCAAATGACGACTTCTACCACATCTATTGACATTATGGGTCTGCAAGCTGCTTATGCTAATTTGCATACTGACCAAGAACGTGATTACTTCATGCAGCGTTACCATGATGTTATTTCTTCATTTGGAGGTAAAACCTCTTATGACGCTGACAACCGTCCTTTACTTGTCATGCGCTCTAATCTCTGGGCATCTGGCTATGATGTTGATGGAACTGACCAAACGTCGTTAGGCCAGTTTTCTGGTCGTGTTCAACAGACCTATAAACATTCTGTGCCGCGTTTCTTTGTTCCTGAGCATGGCACTATGTTTACTCTTGCGCTTGTTCGTTTTCCGCCTACTGCGACTAAAGAGATTCAGTACCTTAACGCTAAAGGTGCTTTGACTTATACCGATATTGCTGGCGACCCTGTTTTGTATGGCAACTTGCCGCCGCGTGAAATTTCTATGAAGGATGTTTTCCGTTCTGGTGATTCGTCTAAGAAGTTTAAGATTGCTGAGGGTCAGTGGTATCGTTATGCGCCTTCGTATGTTTCTCCTGCTTATCACCTTCTTGAAGGCTTCCCATTCATTCAGGAACCGCCTTCTGGTGATTTGCAAGAACGCGTACTTATTCGCCACCATGATTATGACCAGTGTTTCCAGTCCGTTCAGTTGTTGCAGTGGAATAGTCAGGTTAAATTTAATGTGACCGTTTATCGCAATCTGCCGACCACTCGCGATTCAATCATGACTTCGTGATAAAAGATTGAGTGTGAGGTTATAACGCCGAAGCGGTAAAAATTTTAATTTTTGCCGCTGAGGGGTTGACCAAGCGAAGCGCGGTAGGTTTTCTGCTTAGGAGTTTAATCATGTTTCAGACTTTTATTTCTCGCCATAATTCAAACTTTTTTTCTGATAAGCTGGTTCTCACTTCTGTTACTCCAGCTTCTTCGGCACCTGTTTTACAGACACCTAAAGCTACATCGTCAACGTTATATTTTGATAGTTTGACGGTTAATGCTGGTAATGGTGGTTTTCTTCATTGCATTCAGATGGATACATCTGTCAACGCCGCTAATCAGGTTGTTTCTGTTGGTGCTGATATTGCTTTTGATGCCGACCCTAAATTTTTTGCCTGTTTGGTTCGCTTTGAGTCTTCTTCGGTTCCGACTACCCTCCCGACTGCCTATGATGTTTATCCTTTGGATGGTCGCCATGATGGTGGTTATTATACCGTCAAGGACTGTGTGACTATTGACGTCCTTCCCCGTACGCCGGGCAATAATGTTTATGTTGGTTTCATGGTTTGGTCTAACTTTACCGCTACTAAATGCCGCGGATTGGTTTCGCTGAATCAGGTTATTAAAGAGATTATTTGTCTCCAGCCACTTAAGTGAGGTGATTTATGTTTGGTGCTATTGCTGGCGGTATTGCTTCTGCTCTTGCTGGTGGCGCCATGTCTAAATTGTTTGGAGGCGGTCAAAAAGCCGCCTCCGGTGGCATTCAAGGTGATGTGCTTGCTACCGATAACAATACTGTAGGCATGGGTGATGCTGGTATTAAATCTGCCATTCAAGGCTCTAATGTTCCTAACCCTGATGAGGCCGTCCCTAGTTTTGTTTCTGGTGCTATGGCTAAAGCTGGTAAAGGACTTCTTGAAGGTACGTTGCAGGCTGGCACTTCTGCCGTTTCTGATAAGTTGCTTGATTTGGTTGGACTTGGTGGCAAGTCTGCCGCTGATAAAGGAAAGGATACTCGTGATTATCTTGCTGCTGCATTTCCTGAGCTTAATGCTTGGGAGCGTGCTGGTGCTGATGCTTCCTCTGCTGGTATGGTTGACGCCGGATTTGAGAATCAAAAAGAGCTTACTAAAATGCAACTGGACAATCAGAAAGAGATTGCCGAGATGCAAAATGAGACTCAAAAAGAGATTGCTGGCATTCAGTCGGCGACTTCACGCCAGAATACGAAAGACCAGGTATATGCACAAAATGAGATGCTTGCTTATCAACAGAAGGAGTCTACTGCTCGCGTTGCGTCTATTATGGAAAACACCAATCTTTCCAAGCAACAGCAGGTTTCCGAGATTATGCGCCAAATGCTTACTCAAGCTCAAACGGCTGGTCAGTATTTTACCAATGACCAAATCAAAGAAATGACTCGCAAGGTTAGTGCTGAGGTTGACTTAGTTCATCAGCAAACGCAGAATCAGCGGTATGGCTCTTCTCATATTGGCGCTACTGCAAAGGATATTTCTAATGTCGTCACTGATGCTGCTTCTGGTGTGGTTGATATTTTTCATGGTATTGATAAAGCTGTTGCCGATACTTGGAACAATTTCTGGAAAGACGGTAAAGCTGATGGTATTGGCTCTAATTTGTCTAGGAAATAACCGTCAGGATTGACACCCTCCCAATTGTATGTTTTCATGCCTCCAAATCTTGGAGGCTTTTTTATGGTTCGTTCTTATTACCCTTCTGAATGTCACGCTGATTATTTTGACTTTGAGCGTATCGAGGCTCTTAAACCTGCTATTGAGGCTTGTGGCATTTCTACTCTTTCTCAATCCCCAATGCTTGGCTTCCATAAGCAGATGGATAACCGCATCAAGCTCTTGGAAGAGATTCTGTCTTTTCGTATGCAGGGCGTTGAGTTCGATAATGGTGATATGTATGTTGACGGCCATAAGGCTGCTTCTGACGTTCGTGATGAGTTTGTATCTGTTACTGAGAAGTTAATGGATGAATTGGCACAATGCTACAATGTGCTCCCCCAACTTGATATTAATAACACTATAGACCACCGCCCCGAAGGGGACGAAAAATGGTTTTTAGAGAACGAGAAGACGGTTACGCAGTTTTGCCGCAAGCTGGCTGCTGAACGCCCTCTTAAGGATATTCGCGATGAGTATAATTACCCCAAAAAGAAAGGTATTAAGGATGAGTGTTCAAGATTGCTGGAGGCCTCCACTATGAAATCGCGTAGAGGCTTTGCTATTCAGCGTTTGATGAATGCAATGCGACAGGCTCATGCTGATGGTTGGTTTATCGTTTTTGACACTCTCACGTTGGCTGACGACCGATTAGAGGCGTTTTATGATAATCCCAATGCTTTGCGTGACTATTTTCGTGATATTGGTCGTATGGTTCTTGCTGCCGAGGGTCGCAAGGCTAATGATTCACACGCCGACTGCTATCAGTATTTTTGTGTGCCTGAGTATGGTACAGCTAATGGCCGTCTTCATTTCCATGCGGTGCACTTTATGCGGACACTTCCTACAGGTAGCGTTGACCCTAATTTTGGTCGTCGGGTACGCAATCGCCGCCAGTTAAATAGCTTGCAAAATACGTGGCCTTATGGTTACAGTATGCCCATCGCAGTTCGCTACACGCAGGACGCTTTTTCACGTTCTGGTTGGTTGTGGCCTGTTGATGCTAAAGGTGAGCCGCTTAAAGCTACCAGTTATATGGCTGTTGGTTTCTATGTGGCTAAATACGTTAACAAAAAGTCAGATATGGACCTTGCTGCTAAAGGTCTAGGAGCTAAAGAATGGAACAACTCACTAAAAACCAAGCTGTCGCTACTTCCCAAGAAGCTGTTCAGAATCAGAATGAGCCGCAACTTCGGGATGAAAATGCTCACAATGACAAATCTGTCCACGGAGTGCTTAATCCAACTTACCAAGCTGGGTTACGACGCGACGCCGTTCAACCAGATATTGAAGCAGAACGCAAAAAGAGAGATGAGATTGAGGCTGGGAAAAGTTACTGTAGCCGACGTTTTGGCGGCGCAACCTGTGACGACAAATCTGCTCAAATTTATGCGCGCTTCGATAAAAATGATTGGCGTATCCAACCTGCAGAGTTTTATCGCTTCCATGACGCAGAAGTTAACACTTTCGGATATTTCTGATGAGTCGAAAAATTATCTTGATAAAGCAGGAATTACTACTGCTTGTTTACGAATTAAATCGAAGTGGACTGCTGGCGGAAAATGAGAAAATTCGACCTATCCTTGCGCAGCTCGAGAAGCTCTTACTTTGCGACCTTTCGCCATCAACTAACGATTCTGTCAAAAACTGACGCGTTGGATGAGGAGAAGTGGCTTAATATGCTTGGCACGTTCGTCAAGGACTGGTTTAGATATGAGTCACATTTTGTTCATGGTAGAGATTCTCTTGTTGACATTTTAAAAGAGCGTGGATTACTATCTGAGTCCGATGCTGTTCAACCACTAATAGGTAAGAAATCATGAGTCAAGTTACTGAACAATCCGTACGTTTCCAGACCGCTTTGGCCTCTATTAAGCTCATTCAGGCTTCTGCCGTTTTGGATTTAACCGAAGATGATTTCGATTTTCTGACGAGTAACAAAGTTTGGATTGCTACTGACCGCTCTCGTGCTCGTCGCTGCGTTGAGGCTTGCGTTTATGGTACGCTGGACTTTGTAGGATACCCTCGCTTTCCTGCTCCTGTTGAGTTTATTGCTGCCGTCATTGCTTATTATGTTCATCCCGTCAACATTCAAACGGCCTGTCTCATCATGGAAGGCGCTGAATTTACGGAAAACATTATTAATGGCGTCGAGCGTCCGGTTAAAGCCGCTGAATTGTTCGCGTTTACCTTGCGTGTACGCGCAGGAAACACTGACGTTCTTACTGACGCAGAAGAAAACGTGCGTCAAAAATTACGTGCAGAAGGAGTGATGTAATGTCTAAAGGTAAAAAACGTTCTGGCGCTCGCCCTGGTCGTCCGCAGCCGTTGCGAGGTACTAAAGGCAAGCGTAAAGGCGCTCGTCTTTGGTATGTAGGTGGTCAACAATTTTAATTGCAGGGGCTTCGGCCCCTTACTTGAGGATAAATTATGTCTAATATTCAAACTGGCGCCGAGCGTATGCCGCATGACCTTTCCCATCTTGGCTTCCTTGCTGGTCAGATTGGTCGTCTTATTACCATTTCAACTACTCCGGTTATCGCTGGCGACTCCTTCGAGATGGACGCCGTTGGCGCTCTCCGTCTTTCTCCATTGCGTCGTGGCCTTGCTATTGACTCTACTGTAGACATTTTTACTTTTTATGTCCCTCATCGTCACGTTTATGGTGAACAGTGGATTAAGTTCATGAAGGATGGTGTTAATGCCACTCCTCTCCCGACTGTTAACACTACTGGTTATATTGACCATGCCGCTTTTCTTGGCACGATTAACCCTGATACCAATAAAATCCCTAAGCATTTGTTTCAGGGTTATTTGAATATCTATAACAACTATTTTAAAGCGCCGTGGATGCCTGACCGTACCGAGGCTAACCCTAATGAGCTTAATCAAGATGATGCTCGTTATGGTTTCCGTTGCTGCCATCTCAAAA
>NZ_CABWIF010000029.1:0-5353 GCF_902501475.1 Collinsella aerofaciens
GTGTCGCATCCGGGCAGACATCGAACCATTTGAAATGGTCTAACTTGGATTTGTTTTTCGCAAGGCCGCCGAGAGGCGGCCCCGAGAAATTCCTTTTCCTATACTAAAACCATATGAATCGAACGGAACCGATCAGCGATGAACTGAGAGGACCGGACGGGCTCGAAGCCCATATATTTTGGACGGAGAGTTCGATCCTGGCTCAGGATGAACGCTGGCGGCGCGCCTAACACATGCAAGTCGAACGGCACCCCTCTCCGGAGGGAAGCGAGTGGCGAACGGCTGAGTAACACGTGGAGAACCTGCCCCCTCCCCCGGGATAGCCGCCCGAAAGGACGGGTAATACCGGATACCCCGGGGTGCCGCATGGCACCCCGGCTAAAGCCCCGACGGGAGGGGATGGCTCCGCGGCCCATCAGGTAGACGGCGGGGTGACGGCCCACCGTGCCGACAACGGGTAGCCGGGTTGAGAGACCGACCGGCCAGATTGGGACTGAGACACGGCCCAGACTCCTACGGGAGGCAGCAGTGGGGAATCTTGCGCAATGGGGGGAACCCTGACGCAGCGACGCCGCGTGCGGGACGGAGGCCTTCGGGTCGTAAACCGCTTTCAGCAGGGAAGAGTCAAGACTGTACCTGCAGAAGAAGCCCCGGCTAACTACGTGCCAGCAGCCGCGGTAATACGTAGGGGGCGAGCGTTATCCGGATTCATTGGGCGTAAAGCGCGCGTAGGCGGCCCGGCAGGCCGGGGGTCGAAGCGGGGGGCTCAACCCCCCGAAGCCCCCGGAACCTCCGCGGCTTGGGTCCGGTAGGGGAGGGTGGAACACCCGGTGTAGCGGTGGAATGCGCAGATATCGGGTGGAACACCGGTGGCGAAGGCGGCCCTCTGGGCCGAGACCGACGCTGAGGCGCGAAAGCTGGGGGAGCGAACAGGATTAGATACCCTGGTAGTCCCAGCCGTAAACGATGGACGCTAGGTGTGGGGGGACGATCCCCCCGTGCCGCAGCCAACGCATTAAGCGTCCCGCCTGGGGAGTACGGCCGCAAGGCTAAAACTCAAAGGAATTGACGGGGGCCCGCACAAGCAGCGGAGCATGTGGCTTAATTCGAAGCAACGCGAAGAACCTTACCAGGGCTTGACATATGGGTGAAGCGGGGGAGACCCCGTGGCCGAGAGGAGCCCATACAGGTGGTGCATGGCTGTCGTCAGCTCGTGTCGTGAGATGTTGGGTTAAGTCCCGCAACGAGCGCAACCCCCGCCGCGTGTTGCCATCGGGTGATGCCGGGAACCCACGCGGGACCGCCGCCGTCAAGGCGGAGGAGGGCGGGGACGACGTCAAGTCATCATGCCCCTTATGCCCTGGGCTGCACACGTGCTACAATGGCCGGTACAGAGGGATGCCACCCCGCGAGGGGGAGCGGATCCCGGAAAGCCGGCCCCAGTTCGGATTGGGGGCTGCAACCCGCCCCCATGAAGTCGGAGTTGCTAGTAATCGCGGATCAGCATGCCGCGGTGAATGCGTTCCCGGGCCTTGTACACACCGCCCGTCACACCACCCGAGTCGTCTGCACCCGAAGTCGCCGGCCCAACCGAGAGGGGGGAGGCGCCGAAGGTGTGGAGGGTGAGGGGGGTGAAGTCGTAACAAGGTAGCCGTACCGGAAGGTGCGGCTGGATCACCTCCTTTCTAGGGAGATAAATCTTCTAGAGAGATCAACTTAACTCGAATAGAGGGCAGGAGCCCGTCCGGTGGATGTCGCCCGGAGGAAGTCCCCGCAGCACCCGGTCCCCGGGGTCGCACCCGCGTACCTTGAGAGCCGCATAGCGATAGGAGAGAGATGGAAGAGTATCCTCTTCCAGACTCGATTCTTTTCTGCGATTAAATCAAGAATGATAGCAATCATTCATCCGATCCAAACAAGAAGAATTCACTTATATATGAGTGAGGAGCATCTGATCGCGAGCACAGTGAAGACACTGTGCCGCGGTATGAGATACCCGAATTGCGACATACGAGCGCTATTCATGATATCGATTAATTAATTTTAGCGACACGTGGATATCCCGCGGGCCCGATGCGGTCCCGCAAGATACCACGGGCGCACGGCGGATGCCTTGGCACAGGGAGCCGATGAAGGACGCGGCAAGCTGCGATAATCCCCGGCGAGGAGCACACATCCTTCGACCCGGGGGTCTCCGAATGGGCGAACCCATGCACAGCGGTGTGCATATCCCCGGCCCGAACACATAGGGCCGGGGAGGACAACCCGGGGAACTGAAACATCTAAGTACCCGGAGGAGAGGAAATCAATCTCGAGACTCCCCGAGTAGCGGCGAGCGAAAGGGGACCGATGGCCAAACCGTCGAGCGGGCATACCCGGCAGGGGTTCCGCCGACGGGGTTGCAGGGCCGCGCATCCGGGGGCTGCCGCCCCCGGGCGCAGGTCCGGCTGGGGAGCGGAACGGCATGGGAGGGCCGGCCGCAGCGGGTGACAGCCCCGTACGCGAACCCAGACCGGACGGCGCGACGCGGTCCCTGAGTAGGGCCGGGCACGTGAAACCCGGTCCGAACCTGGGTGGACCACCATCCAAGCCTGAGTACTACCCTGTGACCGATAGCGCACCAGTACCGTGAGGGAAAGGTGAAAAGCACCCCGGGAGGGGAGTGAAACAGTACCTGAAACCGTGCGCCCACGAGCAGTCGGAGCAACTTTTTAGTTGTGACGGCGTGCCTTTTGTAGAATGAGCCAGCGAGTCGCTGGCGCGGGGCGAGGTTAACCGAAAGGGAGCCGGAGCGAAAGCGAGCCTTAACAGGGCGACTTGAGTCCCGCGCCGCGGACGCGAAGCCGGGTGAGCTATCCGTGGGCAGGCTGAAGCGGGGGTAAGACCCCGTGGAGGGCCGAACGCACGTCGGTTGAAAACGGCGGCGATGACCTGCGGATAGGGGTGAAAGGCCAATCAAACCCGGAGATATCTCGTTCTCCCCGAAATAGCTTTAGGGCTAGCGTCGCGCGTTCACCGCCGGAGGTAGAGCACCGGATGGACGAGGGGGCTTCGCCGCCTACCGAATCCAACCGAACTCCGAATGCCGGCGGCCCAGAGCGCGGCAGTCAGAGCATGTGGGCTAAGCTGTGTGCTCGAGAGGGAAACAGCCCGGACCGCCCGCTAAGGTCCCCAAGTTCCAGCCGAGTGGCAAAGGATGTGCGTCCGCCCAGACAACCAGGATGTTGGCTTAGAAGCAGCCATCCATTCAAAGAGTGCGTAACAGCTCACTGGTCGAGTGGACATGCGCCGACAATACACGGGGCTAAGCTGGACACCGAAGCGGCGGGATTTTAATTCATTAGAATCGGTAGGGGAGCTTCCCATGGGCGGAGAAGCCGGAGGGCGACCGACGGTGGAGCGCATGGGAGTGAGAATGCTGGCATGAGTAGCGAGAGACGAGAGAGTAACTCGTCCGCCGTGAACCCGAGGTTTCCTGGGCAAGGCTAATCCTCCCAGGGTCAGTCGGGGGCTAAGGCGAGGCCGGGAGGCGTAGCCGACGCGCAGCAGGCAGACATTCCTGCACCGCGCACGCGGCGCTACGACCGACGGGGCGACGGATGGGGGTGGCTCGGCGGGGTTCTGGACGTCCCCGTGATGGAGCGCGGCCCGCGGACCAGGGAAATCCGGTCCGCATCAAGGGCGAGGCTCCGGACGAAGCGACTGAGCGAAGCGAGTGAGCCCGAGGTCCCTAGAAAAACCCCTAGGCAGGCGCGTGCGCGCCCGTACCGCAAACCGACACAGGTGGGTGGGTAGAACATACCGAGGCGATCGGGTCAACCATGGTCAAGGAACTCGGCACAATGGCCCCGTAACTTCGGGAGAAGGGGTGCCCGCGCGTACGTGAACCGGCTCGCCCGGGGAGCGGAGGCGGGCCGCAGTGGAGAGGCCCAAGCGACTGTTTACCAAAAACACAGGACTCTGCAGAAGCCGCAAGGCGACGTATAGGGTCTGACGCCTGCCCGGTGCCGGAAGGTCACGCGGAGGAGTTAGCGCATCGCGCGAAGCCCCGAAGCCAAGCCCCGGTAAACGGCGGCCGTAACTATAACGGTCCTAAGGTAGCGAAATTCCTTGTCGGGTAAGTTCCGACCTGCACGAAAGGCGCAACGACTTGGGCGCTGTCTCGACCATGGACCCGGTGAAATTGCACTGGTCGTGAAGATGCGACTTACCCGCGGAAGGACGGAAAGACCCCGTGAACCTTCACTGCAGCTTGGCATTGGCCGCTGGTCCCGCGTGTAGAGGATAGGCAGGAGGCATCGATCCGGAGGCGCCAGCCCCCGGGGAGCCGCCCTTGGAATACTGCCCTCGCGCGACCGGCGTCCTAACCCGAGGCCGTCAACCGGCTCGGGGACCGTGCCAGGCGGGCAGTTTGACTGGGGCGGTCGCCTCCTAAAGGGTAACGGAGGCGCGCGAAGGTCCGCTCGGGACGGTCGGCAACCGTCCTTTTGAATGCAAGAGTACAAGCGGGCTTGACTGCGAGGCCCACAAGCCGAGCAGGTGCGAAAGCAGGCTCTAGTGATCCGGCGGCCCCGAGTGGGTGGGCCGTCGCTCAACGGATAAAAGGTACTCCGGGGATAACAGGCTGATCTTGCCCAAGAGTCCACATCGACGGCAAGGTTTGGCACCTCGATGTCGGCTCATCGCATCCTGGGGCTGGAGCAGGTCCCAAGGGTACGGCTGTTCGCCGTTTAAAGCGGTACGCGAGCTGGGTTCAGAACGTCGTGAGACAGTTCGGTCCCTATCCTCCGTGGGCGCAGGAGAATCGATGGAGGCTGCCCCCAGTACGAGAGGACCGGGGTGGACGCACCTCCGGTGAACCGGTTGTCGACCAACGGCACGGCCGGGTAGCCGCGTGCGGCGCGGATAACCGCTGAAGGCATCTAAGCGGGAAGCCGTTCCAGGGATTAGTTCTCCTTCCGGTAAGGGCCCAGGTAGACTACCTGGTCGATAGACGGCAGGTGCAAGGACGGCGACGTCCTCAGCCGAGCCGCACTAATCGCCCGAGCTCTTCCGGAACCGCACCTCGCGGCCCGCGGGACATGCGCTCAGAAGCGCGGTCCGGGCACGAGGATGCCCCCGAGTCAGTTTCTTTCCTATACGCCATGCGGCCCCCAGGGCACGTGAGTAGACACCCGGACACCGTAACGGTGGGCGCCGCCCACCGGTCAGCGGCCAGAGCATGGGGGGCACGCCCGGTCCCGTTCCGAACCCGGAAGCTAAGCCCCATCGCGCCGAGAGTACTGCGGGGTCAGCCCGTGGGAGGCCAGGGCGCCGCTGACCGGTGGACGGCACCGAGCCGTACGCTTGAACT
>NZ_CABWIF010000030.1:0-4963 GCF_902501475.1 Collinsella aerofaciens
ATGGGGCACGGGCGGGCGCTCAAGGCCGTCGCGAGGAAGCGGCTCAGGGCGATATACGCCGTGATGCGCGACCGGGTGCCTTACCGGGAGTAGCCCCGACGGTTGACAAAACTATAGGAACACCCAACGACTACCGAAGCGGACCGTGCCGGAATCACAGGTTGAGGACGGACAGCGAAAACGCTCCTAGGCGAGCAAGGTGGCGTGAAAGAGGAGGGCATAGGCCTTGTGGCCATGCCCGACGATTGAACGCCAGATTGCCGCTCTGGCGGGTTTGCAGCGTCGAGCCGTTACGCGGTTTGGTAAAACCGCGTAACCACTAGTTTGGTACCTTGACATTCATTTCTCATGCTCCTAGATTGGTTAGGCACAAAACAATTCCACTACCTAACTAAAGAAAGGAGCAACACTAATTCATGTGCGATGAACCTCTTAACCTTTGTTCGCACGAGCCCGGCGGCGACCCGTCACAGCCGGCGGATGCACCCGAAGCGGTTAGCTCAGAAGACAAGCTTGCCAAGCGCATCCTCAATGGCCTGGGCTTTTGCGGCCATTACATGCATTTTCATGGCGGAGGCGTGTCCGGCAAGGCGCCCATCATCTGCCTGCTGGCCAAGCAACCCGGCGGCGAGATGTCGCAGCAGGAACTCGGCATGCACTTTGACCTCAAGCCGGGGTCGCTTTCCGAGATCCTGTCCAAACTCGAGCTCAACGGCCTCATCGAGCGCAGCCGTAACCCCAAGGATCGACGGCAGCTCACCATTCGCCTGACCGAAACCGGCCGGGAAAACGCCCGCATCGACCAGGCAGCCCGCATTCGCTTTAGAGAGCAGGCCTTTGGTGCCCTCACCCACGACGAGCGCGAGCAGCTCGCCGAAATGCTCGAGAAAATCCGTGTAACCTGGGAGGAACTGGATGATTAAAACCCTCATGGGCAGCATCCGCGACTATATAAAAGTCACCGTTGCCACGCCGTTGCTCGTGCTTGGCGAGGTGCTCTGCGAGATGCTGATTCCATTTATCACCGCCAACCTGATCGACGCCATCAAAGATGGCACCACCGTAGCCGAGATGCTTCCCACCGCGGGCTTTTTGGTGCTCATCGCGCTGACGTCGCTTGCTTTTGGCGCCGCTGCCGGCGTTACCTGCAGCCATGCGAGTTGCGGCTTCGCTAAGAACCTGCGTCACGACCTGTTCTACAAGATCCAGACGTTCAGCTTTGCCAACATCGATGAGTTCTCGAGCTCCTCGCTCGTCACGCGCCTGACCACCGATATCAACAACGTGCAGCAGGCCTTTATGATGATCATCCGTATCGCCGTGCGCGCGCCGCTGGTATTGATCTTCGCCTTTACCATGGCATTTATCATGGGCGGCAGCGTCGCCATGGTCTACCTGGTCATCATTCCGCTGCTGGGCTTTGGGCTGTTCTTTATCATCTTTAAGGTGCGTCCCATCTTCTCGCGCGTGTTCCACAAGTACGACGCCCTTAACGAGTCCGTCGAGGAAAACGTCACCGGCATGCGCGTGGTCAAGAGCTACGTGCGCGAAGACTTTGAGAAGGAGAAGTTCGCGACCGCCGCACGCGACGTCCAGATGGACTTCACCCGCGCCGAGAAGCTGCTTGCCTTTAACAACCCCATGATGAACATCTGCGTCAACGGCGCGTTTGTCGTCATCATCTACCTGGGCTCCAAGCTCATCATCACGAGCCAGGGCACGCTGTTCGACGTGGGCCAGCTCTCCTCGATCTTTACCTATGGCTTCCAAATCCTCATGAGCCTGATGCAGCTATCGATGATCTTTGTCATGGTGACCATGGCCGACGAATCGGCGCACCGCATCACCGAGGTGCTGGCCGCCGAGCCCACGATCGCCGATCCCGCCGAGCCCGTGCTCGAGGTCGCCGATGGCTCCATCGACTTTGACCACGTGAGCTTTAAGTATTCCGCGCATGCGAAGCGCCAGGCGCTCGACGATATCGACCTGCACATTAAGAGCGGCGAGACCATCGGCATCATCGGCGGCACCGGCTCGGCCAAGTCCACGCTCGTAAACCTCATCGCCCGCCTGTACGACGCCACCGAGGGTACCGTGCGCGTGGGCGGCGTGGATGTACGCGACTACGACTTGGACGCCCTGCGCCACCAGGTGGCCATGGTGCTGCAGAAAAACGTGCTGTTTAGCGGCACGATTGCCGAGAACCTGCGTTGGGGCGACCCGAACGCCACCGACGAAGAGGTCCGCGAGGCCGCGCATCTGGCCTGCGCCGACGAGTTTGTCGACGGCTTCCCCAAGGGCTATGACACCTGGATCGAACAGGGCGGCTCCAATGTTTCCGGCGGTCAGAAGCAGCGCCTGTGCATTGCGCGTGCCCTGCTGCGTCGCCCCAAGATCTTGATCCTGGACGACTCCACGAGCGCCGTCGACACCAAGACCGACGCCAAGATTCGCGCAGGGCTGGCAAGCTATCTGCCCAACACGACCAAGCTCATCATCGCCCAGCGCATTAGCTCCGTGCAGGACGCAGACCGCATCATCGTCATGGAGGGCGGCCGCATCGCGCAGATCGGTAACCACGACGAGCTGCTCAAGACGAGCGAGATCTACCGCGAGACCTTTACCTCGCAGAACAAGATGTCTGCCGAGGCCGACACCGAGGCATCCGTAACGCAAGCTCAGACCCAGGAAGGAGGCGAGACACATGAGTAAGGCAACGACCGCCGAGCGCGCGCTCAACCGCAAGGGCGGCACCATGTCGCGCCTCATCAAGACGCTCTTTGGCTTTTACCCCGTGCTTTTGCCCCTCGTCGTCGCCGGCGTGGTGCTCTGCGCCATCATCAACTCCATCGGCGCGACCTTCCTTCAGAGCGCCCTGCAGATTATTAGCGAATCGTGGCAGTCGGGCGATTGGGGAGCCGCGCAGCCCAAGATCGCACAGCTCGTGACCACCCTCGCCTGCATCTACGGCATCGGCATCCTGTCCTCGCTCTTCTGGAACCGCGCCATGGCCATCGTCACGCAGGGCTCGCTGGAGAAGCTGCGCGAGAAGATGTTCAACCGCATGCAGGACCTGCCGATCCGCTACTTCGACACGCACCAGCGCGGCGACATCATGAGCCACTACACCAATGACATCGACACGCTGCGCCAGATGATCAGCCAGTCGCTGCCCAACCTGCTCATGACGGTCATCGTCATCGTCACGGTGTTCTTTATCATGCTGTACTACAGCGTGTGGATGTGCTTGGTCATTATTGCCGGCGTCGCCTTTATGACCTTTATGACCAAGCTGCTCGGCTCCAACTCCGCGCGCTTCTTTATTGCGCAGCAGACCGAGCTCGGCGTTGTCGAGGGCCATATCGAGGAAGTCATGAACGGCCAGAAGGTCGTCAAGGCATTCTGCCACGAGTCTGCCGCCGAAGCCGATTTTGACGAGCGCAACGAAAAGCTCTTCGAGGTCTCGCAGAAGGCCAACATGTACGCCAACATCCTCATGCCCATCCTTATGAACCTGGGCAACCTGCTCTACGTGCTGGTCGCACTGGCCGGCGGCATTTTCCTAGCGCTGGGCGTGCCCAACCTGAGCATCTCGGGCATGGCGCTGTCCATCGCCGTCGTGGTGCCGTTCCTCAACATGACCAAGCAGTTCTGTGGACAGATCGGCCAGATCTCGCAGCAGATCAACGCCGTGGTCATGGGCCTCGCCGGCGCCGACCGTATCTTTGAGCTCATCGACGAGGAGCCCGAAGCCGACGAAGGCTATGTGACGCTTGTCAACGCTCAGGTGAACCCCGATACCTGGCAGCTCGAGGAGGCCGACCACCACACTGGCATGTGGGCGTGGAAACATCCGCACCGCGCAACCGGCGAGATCGAGTACGTGCCGCTGCGTGGCGACCTGGTCATGGACAACGTCGACTTTGGCTACACGCCCGACCACGAGGTGCTGCACGGCGTGTCCGTGTTTGCCAAGCCGGGCCAGAAGGTCGCGTTTGTCGGCGCCACCGGTGCCGGTAAGACGACCATCACCAACCTCATCAACCGCTTCTATGACATCGCCGACGGCAAGATTCGCTACGACAGCATCAACGTCAACAAGATCCGCAAGGCAGACCTGCGCCGCTCGCTGGGCGTGGTGCTGCAGGACGTAAACCTGTTCACCGGCACCGTGATGGATAACATCCGCTACGGCAATCTGGATGCCACCGACGAGGAGTGCATCGCGGCAGCAAAGCTCGCCGGCGCGGACGACTTTATCACCCGCCTGCCCGACGGCTACGACACGATGCTCACCGGCAACGGCGCCCAGCTGTCGCAGGGCCAGCGCCAGCTGATCTCGATCGCACGCGCCGCCGTCGCCGATCCGCCGGCGATGATCCTGGACGAGGCCACGTCGAGCATCGATACCCGCACCGAGGCCATCGTGCAAGCCGGCATGGACAAGCTCATGGAAGGCCGCACGACGTTTGTCATCGCGCACCGCCTGTCCACCGTGCGCAACTCCGACGCGATCATCTGTCTGGATCACGGCCGCATCATCGAGCGCGGCAACCACGACGAGCTGATTGCCAAGCGCGGGTATTACTACCAGCTCTATACCGGAGCGTTTGAGCTGGAGTAGTTCGGCTCGCCGAGATGGCCGATTTGCCGCTCATTCGTCGGGCATGACCCTAAGGTCAATGCCCTCCTCTTTCGGGGCAAATCGACTCATCTCAGCGACCCAAACACAATGCGCCGCAACGAATAAAGCCTCCGCAGCCACACGAGCTGCGGAGGCTTTTTCATGCCGGCCGGAAACCGTATCCCACTTTTCGGGCCCAAAATGGGACGCAGGGGACCTCGGACGTTTTTCCGGACCATGTCGCGGCGCTATGCCGCATGGCCTCTCTCCTCGCGATACTCCCTAATGGTCTTCCATCCTAGGTCCTTCTTGAGCTTGCCGTCCCTGTACCACTCGATA
>NZ_CABWIF010000031.1:0-4498 GCF_902501475.1 Collinsella aerofaciens
GGGCTGCTCGGCGTAGGACAGGTTCACGCCGTAGCGCGAGCCGTCCCCGAGCAGGCGCTCGAAGTTGGGGAGGTCGGTCGGCGTGGAGATGACCAGGATGTCCCGGATTCCCGCCAGCATGAGGGTGCTGAGCGGGTAGTAGATCATGGGCTTGTCGTAGACCGGCAGCAGCTGCTTGCTGGTCACAAACGTGAGCGGGTACAGGCGCGTGCCGGACCCGCCGGCGAGGATGATGCCTTTCATTAGCTATAACCTTTCATTTCTTGCTGCCCTGCGGCCAGCACGATTTCCGAGAAGACGGGCGCAGCAGTCAACTCCGAAAGCAACGAACTCGCCAAAACTTCCCTCTCGTAGGAGTTGCGACGAAACCATCTTGACTAGCCGGCCTCCTTCACCAATCTCACTTGCATGCATGAGTTCGTCTGTATGCGTTTCGAGAAAGAAACCAACGGCACGGTTGCGGGCAAACTGTTGGGCTGGCGTCAAGTTATGCGAGTGATAGACCTCGGCACGCGGCTCGTAAGCGACCTTCATACCCGAGGCGATAAACTTGGCGGCCATGAGCATGTCCTCGTTGGTATTAACACGATCAAATCCACCGCATTCGAGATATGCAGTTCGTCGATAGGCAGAACAGGCATCAGATGCAAAGAACGTCTTAATACCGAGTTTCTCGAGATCGCATTTGGAACGAACGGATGGCCAGTCGGGATAGTTGAAACCACGCACCAGCTGTTCAAAACGTCGGGCATCCGCCTTAGGCAGCTGCCTGCCGCTTACGAGAGCGATGTCGGAATCATCAACCATGGGAGCAACAAGCCGCTTCAGGTAATCATCAGAAACAGGCACAGCATCTTGGGTGAGGAAACATACAAAGTCACCTCTCGACTCCCTTAGCGCCATATCTCTTGTGGTGCCGTGGTTGAAATCCCGGCGATCAATCTCCAACAGGCGGACTATTTTGTGTTGCCGGACCAGCTCGATAGTTTTATCTTCCGAAGCAGAATCAACGATCAGAATCTCAACCGGCTGAATAGACTGATGTTCGAGGGCAATTAAAAGCCCATCGATTTCATGCTCAGCATTAAGAGTCGGAATGATGACGGAGATTTCCATCTATCTGCCCGTCCTCTCCTTGCCAAACATGGCGCCGAAAGTGCCGGCGAAACACTTCCAGTCCATTCGAAAACAACGGTTCCGGACGTAATGCAATTCGATTTTTTGGCGCAGACCGCTTTCAAATGACGCATCGTTGCGATCCGTTGCCTGCCATAACCCGGTAATTCCAGGTTGAACCGAAAGAAATACATCCTTCTCCTCATCAGAAAAATGCAGTTCGAGTTCATCGCGCGTAATAGGGCGAGGACCGATAACAGAAAGGTCACCGTTCAACACATTGAGAAACTGCGGCATCTCATCGATAGAGCACTTACGAATAAACTGCCCGACCTTAGTGATACGCGGATCGTTATCGACCTTGCGCTCAATTTCCCACTGATGCAGCTGCTCCGAGTTTAAATACTTCTGAACATTACCCGCATCGGAAACCATGCTGCGCAGCTTATAAATCTTGATGGCCTTGCCATTTTTGCCAACTCGCTCCTGGGTGTAGAAGGGATTACCCGGAGACTCTAGACAAATCAGGACGCACACAAGGCCCACTGGAATGAATAAAATTACGATTGCCATAAGACTAAAAACAAGGTCAAACAGTCTCTTAACAAAGCGATAGCCCAATGTTCCACTAGGCTTTATTTGATTTACAACAAGTGCATCTCTCGTTGGCATACACTTCTCTGTTACTTCTTTAGCAGCCACAGTCAAACTTACGTCCCTGTCCCCCAGGGATCCCCCAATCGGTAAATTCAAAAATGCGAACGAATAGCTGGTGCAACGTCTCCCTTACGTTTTGTTGGGAACATCCAGCGGCAGCAGCTCTCTAAATGTGGAGTCGCCCTCGCCTACGTCCACCAGGCACCAGCGTTTATGACGGTCGATCTTTTTAACACGGGCCTCTTGCCCCACCAAAGGGCCCTGTTCTATGTGCAAAACGCCGTCTTCTATGCGCGCAACGCTGTTGCGCACCACGCCGTCGTCGTCCAGCACGCTGCGGTACCAGTCCTGTGCATCGTCCGGCATGGGCATGTACGCCCGCTCCCTACTGCCGGCGATGCGACAGCCAAAGCTCAACTGGGCCAAAGCCCTATCGAGCGCGGCGGCATCGTGCGTAGCGACGAAGAAATATTCCTTGTACATGGGTTTGGTTTGGAGCGACCAGGCGCCGTCCCGCTTAAACCAGAACTCCTTTTGCATCACAAAAGCGTCCTGCATCAGGTTGTGCGGGATAATGCGGCGAACCTTTTCGCAGATCTCGCGCTCTTTTCCATGGGGGGTATGGACCAGATACCAGCGGACGCGGCCGTGCTGGCTGTTGGTGGTGGCGCCGTTAAATGCGCCCGGCAGCTGCTCTTGGCGCCGTGCCGTCTGTTCCATGTTTTCGCCCCCTCTTTTGGTTTTGCGATGCACGCAAATGCAGGGGCGTTTAGAACAGGCTTCTCGCTCGCAGCTAGGCGCAGTCGCAAAAGTACAGGTTTTTATAGAGGGGTATGGAGATGCACCTAATGGCAGTACATTTTGCGCAATCTGGGCAAACGCTGATTAATTGCTCGTATAATGTCATCTGTCGAAAGATACAAAAACCTGTACTTTGCGCTCCATTTGCTGTTTGATTCTTTGGTGACGTTCGAAGTCGCAGCGAGCTCCACTTTGCTGTTATTGGTCTCCCACTCCCTCAGATTCATCGCATAAGCAACGATCCCATTCTGAATCCCCGAGATGCTCGGCGGGAAGGACTGGTTGTCAGCGTTGATGGAAAAGCTCTCTTCCTTGGCATCAAGGTGCTGCTGAATTCGGTCGGCATACTTCTCGGCCCATTTATCGGCCTTGCCATTCCGCACAAAGTAATTGTTGGATAGGTCGGTCGAGCGGTAGGCGTAGTCGTCCTTTTGGTAATTTGACGTGTGGTCGGAGTGGGCGATTGCCATGAGCTCGTCGGTCAGGCCAAAGTACAGATGGCGCTGGTCTAGGTCCCCGTACCAGTTGTCGCTGGTGTCGTCCCAGGTTAGATCCATCTGGCACCATTTGCCGTCGATCTTTACGGCGTTCCAGGTGTGGCCGTTGCCGGTGATGCGGCCGTTGGCGATGCCCGCTGCGTTAAGGAGCTTGGAGTAGATGCGCTGGTAGCTCTCGCAGGTGCCCTGGTGGCGCGTGAGGCCGCTCTCGGCCGAGCACCAGTTAAGGTCGTGGTCGTATTCCAGATGGTCAAGAGTCCAGTCGTGCAGCCACAGGGCGCGGGCGTAGTCGGACCCGTCGGTATCGGCGCTGCATTTGTCGACTGCGGACTTCACGATGGCGCTGACCGCCGGATAGGCGTCGTCGTTCGCGCTCGCAAACACGTTTGAGCGCAGATAGTACACGCCGGCCGCCTTATCCATCAGGTAAAAGCGCAGGTAATAGGTGCCGCTAGCGGTCATTTCGAACTGGTAGTCGTGCGATGTGCATTCGCCGGTGTATTGCTGCCACTGGTTACGGCTGGGGTCGGCAACGCTTTCGCTGCTACCGTCGGGATCCATATACGTCGGTGCGTCCATGCGGAATTGGTACGCACCGCTTCCGCCCGTCGCAGTCACATGGAACGTGGTCTCCTGGCCGAGCCTCGGGTCGTTCCATTGGACGGTGAGCGTGATGTCGCCGCTTTGCGCGGTGGTGCTGTGCTGGTAGTTCGCGGCCGCGTTCGCCGGTTTGATTTCAAATGGGATCGCGCAGGTGCCGCTGTAGTTCTGGTCGTCGGCGGTCACAACGGCGGTCGCCTGACCGATGGCTACGTTGTTCTCGTAGGCGACAGTGTACTGGTCGCTCGGCACGGTCGACGACGTGACGGTGGGCATCACGGGATTGCCCGTGTAGCGAATGTCGGTGTCCTCGATACTGAACATGCTGGCGTCGATCGGCTGCGTTGCGTTGGCCGTTACATTGGTGCCGGAGGCGGCGCTGATTTGATCGTTTGCCCGGGCTTGGCCCGACGTGGTTTCGGCTGGGCTCTCGTTAGGTTTGCCGGCGCTTTGCGCGGCGGGTTCTGGCGCACTGGCGATTTCGGCAAGCGCGGGTGACGGGATAAAACCAACCGTCATTACGAGCGAGAGCGCGATGGAAAGGACGCAGGAGGCAGGCTTACGCATGACGGCCCCTTTTCTGTAATCGGAACAGGTACGATTCTGCAAGCGTACCGGCATTTAATATGAGCAGGACATTGTCAAGAGACAAAATCGGGCCTGGCCCCAACGATATGGGGTCAGGCCCTCTCCCTATATTAGCCCGTCCGCGGCGACCTCGGCGTGTCTTACCGACGCTCGTCTTTGCAGTTTAATATCCGCCCGCGGCGATCTCTCGCTGGGCAATCCGTTGCTACGGCTGAGGCTTCTACGTCGAACCGACAGTC
>NZ_CABWIF010000032.1:0-3873 GCF_902501475.1 Collinsella aerofaciens
TCTCCCATCTCCTCGTATTCGCGGGCCCATCTTCTCAGCGTCGAATCCTTTATGCCGAGTTCCTCCGATAGGCCTTTGACCGTCATTTCCCCGGACAGGACCACCTTTGCCGCCGAGACCTTGAACTGCCTGTCGTATCGCTTTCTTCTTTGGGTCATCTTGAACACCTTTCGCTCTTAACTAGGTGTCCAATTCATCATACCCACTCCAAAGCCTCCCATTTCTCATGTCCAAGAAATGGGAGGCAGTTCATTGCTTCGCAAAGGTCGCGCGGGGGTTTCTTCTGTTCCGACGGCTCGCTCTGCCGCGGCCGCGCTTTTGTCTGGTGGGATTTCGCTGAAGCAAAGCCTCGCCTTCGGCGGGCGTGGTAGCCTTTGTCGTTGATTGAACTATTTACGTAACGGAGGACAAACATGGCAGCTGCACAGCCGCTCAAGATTCGCATGGTTGCCGGACTTGGCAACCCTGGCGATGAGTATGCCGAGACCCGCCACAACGCTGGCTTCAAAGCGATCGACGAGTTGGCCCGTCAGGCCGGCGTCACGTACTGGAAAAACCAGGCCGGCGCCGAGGTCGCGCTCATCAACATCAACGACCCCGAGGAAGAGGACGGCAAGCGCCAGATTGTGCTGGTCAAGCCGCAGTCGTACATGAATACCTCGGGCGGCCCCATCTCCAAGCTCTGCCGCGAATACAAGATCAAGGCCGAGGAGCTGCTCGTAATCCACGACGAGCTCGACATTCCCGCCGGCGACGTGCGCGTTAAGGTGGGCGGCGGCCATGCTGGCCACAACGGCCTGCGCTCCATCATCGACAAGATGGGCAGCCGCGACTTCAGCCGCATCCGCACCGGCATCGGCAACCCTCCCGGCAAGATGGCCGTCGCCGACTACGTGCTTAAGCAGTTGCGCGCCCGCGAGGCCGAGGACTTCCAGGACACCTGCGCTCGCGCCGCCGGCGCCGCCGGCCTGGCAATCGTCCACGGCGTGATCTATGCCCGCGACCACGTCAACGGTGCCGCCTCCGCCAACGGCAAGCACTAAAACCTACTATTTAGGGACAGGTTTATTTTGGCAGGTTTTACCTGCGGAAACGCCGCAGTGTCCGCATCGCAATAAACCGCGCGCCGCCATACGCACATAGCACCCCAAAGGGGGCCGGCCTCAACGAAGCGCGAGGCCGGCCCCCTTTGCCGTTTTACCCGATAAAACTGACCAAAATAAACCTGCCCCTGTTTGGTGGGTCAAAGTGGATAAACCCTGCTCCCAACCGCCGAAGACACACGTAAGTGACATGTCCATGAGGGTATAATTTGCACCGTATGTCTGCACAACGCCTGTGCGCGTACGGTTTTATTCGGGCTACCGTCCATTTCCGTGGAGGCACGGTTCGGTCGCCCTAACAAGAGAGGGGTTCTATGTATAAGATCCTGGAGAAGACGCAGTTCTCGGAGAAGGTGTTCAAGTTCCGCATCGAGGCGCCCGCAATCGCCAAGCATGCGCACGCTGGACAGTTCCTCATGGTTCGCGCCAACGAGACGGGCGAGCGTGTCCCGTTTACCCTGGCCGGCTGGAACGGTGACGAGGGCTGGGTCGAGTTCATCTTCATGGTGATCGGCAAGACCACCGAGATGCTGTCCACCTACGAGGCCGGCGAGTCGCTGCGCGACGTCGTGGGCCCGCTGGGCGTTCCCACCGAGATGGCCGAGGGCCCCTGCGCCGTCATTGGCGGCGGCGTCGGTCTGGCAATTGCCTTCCCGGTCGCCAAGCACCTGGTCGAAACCGGTCATGAGGTCCACGCCATCATGGGCGCCCGCACCAAGGACCTCCTGCTCATGGAGGACCAGTTCCGCGAGCTCCTCGACGAGGACCACATCCACATCACCACTGACGACGGCTCCTACGGCGAGCAGGGCGTTGTCACCGCTCCGCTGGAGCGCCTGCTGCAGGACAAGGCCGTGAGCCAGGTCTTCTGCGTCGGCCCTGTTCCGATGATGAAGTTCTCGACCCTCACCGCCCAGAAGTACGACACCCCCATCACCGCGTCGCTCAACCCCATCATGGTTGACGGCACCGGCATGTGCGGCTGCTGCCGCGTCGAGGTGGGCGGCGTGACCAAGTTCGCTTGCGTCGACGGCCCCGACTTCGATGCCACCCTGGTCGACTGGGATGACCTTCGTGCCCGCCAGGCCGCTTACCGTTCCGAAGAGGGCGAGTCCCTCAAGGCCTATGAGGAAAAGAGCTGCGCATGCCACTAGTTAACGGTCGTTTCGTTGCCGATATGAAGTCGCCCCGCACCCCCGATAACGAGGAGCCGGCTGCCGAGCGCGCCTGCGACTTCCGCCCCGTCGACAAGGGCTTCACCGAGGAGATGGCGCTGGCCGAGGCCGAGCGCTGCCTCAACTGCAAGAAGCCGTTCTGTGTTGAGGGCTGCCCCGTCAACATCAACATCCCCCGCTTTATCGAGCAGATCCGCGCGAAGGACTTCGGCGGCGCTCTCGATACCATCCGCGAGGACTCCATGCTTCCCGCCATCTGTGGCCGCGTCTGCCCGCAGGAGAACCAGTGCGAGGGCAAGTGCATCCGTGGCAAGAAGTCCGAGCCCGTGGCCATCGGCCAGCTCGAGCGCTTCCTGGGTGACCGCCCCGAGCTCGCCTCCACGCCCAAGATGGCCCCCAAGAACGGCAAGAAGGTCGCCGTCGTCGGCTCCGGCCCGTCCGGCATCACCTGCGCCGGCGAGCTCGCCCGTAACGGCTTTGACGTCACCGTCTTCGAGGCATTCTTCACCGGCGGCGGCGTGCTGGTCTACGGCATCCCCGAGTTCCGTCTGCCCAAGGCGGTCGTCAAGCGCGAGATCGACGGCCTGGAGGACATGGGCGTCAAGTTTGAGTACAACTCCGTCGTGGGCAACATGGCCACGGCCGAGGAGCTGTTCGAGCAGGGCTTCGACGCCATCTACGTGGCGACCGGCGCTGGCCTGCCCAAGTTCCTCAACGTCCCCGGCGAGAACCTGCCCAACGTCTTCTTCGCGAACGAGTACCTCACCCGCGTGAACCTGATGAAGGCCAACAAGTTCCCCGAGTACGACACCCCCACCAAGCACGGCAAGAACGTCGTCGTCTTTGGTGGCGGCAACGTGGCTATGGACGCCGTCCGTACCGCCAAGCGCCTGGGCGCCGAGCACGCCATCATCGCCTACCGTCGTACCGAGGACGAGATGCCCTGCCGTCGCGCCGAGCTGCACCATGCTAAGGCCGAGGGCGTCGAGGTTCTGCCGCTCGTCTCCCCGCTCGAGTTTGTCGCTGGCGAGGACGGCTCCGTGTGCGCCGTCAAGGTCCAGAAGATGGAGCTCGGCGAGCCCGACGAGTCCGGTCGTCGTCGCCCGGTGCCCATCGAGGGCGCCATCGAGGAGATTCCCTGCGACGTCGCGATCTCGGCTATCGGCACCAACGCCAACCCCTTCGCAAAGAAGATCGGCGGCAAGATGGAGCTCAACAAGTGGGGCTACATCGTTGCCGATGAGGAGACCGGCCAGACCACCGATCCCCGCATCTGGGCCGGCGGCGACATCGTCACCGGTGCCGCTACGGTCATTCTGGCGATGGGCGCCGGCAAGAAGGCCGCCGCTTCCATCACCAAGAGCCTGCTGGGCGAGTAATCGCCCGCAGCGCTAGCCACCAAACGGCAAAGTCCCCGTCGAGCACGCGCTGAACTGCCTCCCATTTCTTGGACATGAGAAATGGGAGGCTTTTTATGCGTGTCGACTTGAGGGTGAAGCACGACATCGTGGCCAGGAAGGCGGCGATCGGGCTCTTCGAGCGAGGCCACGGCTCCGAGTCGGCGGCGAAGGCGCTGTCGGTCCCGCGCGACACCG
>NZ_CABWIF010000033.1:0-149835 GCF_902501475.1 Collinsella aerofaciens
TGCTCACTTCCGGGCGCCCTCGGTCGGCCGCCTGCGATGCCGCCGCCACGAAACCGGCCCATCTACTACGTTTAACCCCGACCCCTCGACCATACCCCGTATTTCGCGAAAACCGCAGGCCGTCTACCTGCGGTTTTATTTTTGCCCGAGACGCCATGGTCGGGGGATGCCGGCCAAACGTAGTAGATGGGCCGGTTTCGTGGCGGGAGGCCCCGGGGGCGGGCGGAGTGGAGCCTGATGGGAGGGCGGCGGCAGCGCCGCCCTCCCGCGGGGCGCGCCCCGCGGGCTTAGCCGGGCATCGAGGGGCCCAGACGCCCTGGGCGCGCCCGCATCGGCCCCACGGGCGCTGGTCTCCGCCGTCGCGACCCCGCGGGACTCCGGCGCCCGCGCGCCCCCGGAAAGTTTTTCCAAAATTGTCCTTGCATCGCCGTCCGAGTTCCCGTATAGTACTTTTTCGCACGGGGGCGTAGCTCAGCTGGGAGAGCGCTTGACTGGCAGTCAAGAGGTCAGGGGTTCGATCCCCCTCGTCTCCACCCGAGCATTGAATGAGGCTCCAACGCAAGTTGGGGCCTTTTTTCATATAGGCACACAAGGTCAAAGGCGGCACCATGATCCTCCTGGTCGACAAGATCGTGCGTTGAACGGGTGCCGCGCGCATGGTAGTATTTCACATCGTGGTTCAAAGCGTTGGAGGCTGTTCTGCCACCCCAACTGCAAGTGTCACTTTATAAGGGCTCTTGGCGCAACGGTTAGCGCAGGGGACTCATAATCCCTGGGTTCTGGGTTCGAATCCCGGAGGGCCCACCAGGTTTTCAACAGGTCCGGCAATATGTCTGGCCTGTTTTCTTTTTCATGGCATTAGTTTTCACTTGCAAATAGCCTGCTTGCTCACTTCCGGGCGCCCTCGGTCGGCCGCCTGCGATGCCGCCGCCACGAAACCGGCCCATCTACTACGTTTAACCCCGACCCCTCGACCATACCCCGTATTTCGCGAAAACCGCAGGCCGTCTACCTGCGGTTTTATTTTTGCCCGAGACGCCATGGTCGGGGGATGCCGGCCAAACGTAGTAGATGGGCCGGTTTCGTGGCGGGAGGCCCCGGGGGCGGGCGGAGTGGAGCCTGATGGGAGGGCGGCGGCAGCGCCGCCCTCCCGCGGGGCGCGCCCCGCGGGCTTAGCCGGGCATCGAGGGGCCCAGACGCCCTGGGCGCGCCCGCATCGGCCCCACGGGCGCTGGTCTCCGCCGTCGCGACCCCGCGGGACTCCGGCGCCCGCGCGCCCCCGGAAAGTTTTTCCAAAATTGTCCTTGCATCGCCGTCCGAGTTCCCGTATAGTACTTTTTCGCACGGGGGCGTAGCTCAGCTGGGAGAGCGCTTGACTGGCAGTCAAGAGGTCAGGGGTTCGATCCCCCTCGTCTCCACCCGAGCATTGAATGAGGCTCCAACGCAAGTTGGGGCCTTTTTTCATATAGGCACACAAGGTCAAAGGCGGCACCATGATCCTCCTGGTCGACAAGATCGAAAAAAGCTTCGGCGCGCGCGTCCTCTTTAGCGGCGCGTCCTTCCAGATCAACCCCGGCGAACGCTTTGCGCTCGTGGGACCCAACGGCGCCGGCAAAACCACCATGCTCAAAATCATCATGGGCATCGACAGCCCCGACGCCGGCCAGGTCCAGTACGCCAAGGACTGCCAAGTAGGCTATCTAGAGCAAGAAACCAACCTGGAGCAAAAGGACACCACCATCCTTGCCGAGGTCATGGCGGCCGCCAAGGAAATTCGCCGCATGGGCGAGCGCGCCAACGAGCTACAGGCTCAGATCACCGAGCTCTCCGAGCAGGGCAAGGACGTCGACGCACTCCTCAACGAGTATGGCCAGGTCCAGGACCGCTTTGAGCACCTGGGCGGCTACGAGCTCGAGAGCAACGCCCGCAAAATCCTGTCCGGCCTGGGCTTTAAGGTCACCGACTTTGAGCGCCCGTGCTCCGAGTTCTCGGGCGGCTGGCAGATGCGCATCGCGCTGGCTAAGCTCTTCCTTCGCCATCCCGACCTACTGCTTCTGGACGAGCCCACCAACCACCTGGACCTCGAGAGCGTCCAGTGGCTGCGCGGCTTTATTGCCAACTACGACGGTGCCGTCCTCATCGTCAGCCACGACCGCGCCTTCATGGACGCCTGCGTCGACCACGTCGCCGCTCTCGAAAACCGTCGCGTGACCACCTACACCGGCAACTACAGCAGCTACCTCAAGCAGCGCGAGGACAACTTGGAGCAGATGCGCGCCAAGCGAGCCGCCCAGGAGCGCGACATCGCCCACATGCAGGTCTTCGTCGACAAGTTCCGCTACAAGCCCACCAAGGCCGCCCAGGCTCAGGAGCGCATCCGAAAGATCGAGCAGATCAAAAAGGAGCTCGTCATCCTGCCCGAGGGCCACAAGCACATCGACTTTAAGTTCCCCGACCCGCCGCGCTCGGGCGACATGGTCGTGGGTCTGGAGGGCGTGTCCAAGTCTTACGGCAACAAGCACATCTACAGCGATATCGACCTCAAGCTCTACCGCGGCGAGCACGTGGCGCTCGTCGGCCCCAACGGCGCCGGCAAGTCCACCCTCATGAAGATCCTCGCCGGCCTGGAGCCGCCCACCACCGGCACCCGCGACCTGGGCACCAACGTGGGTGTGGCCTACTATGCCCAGCACGCGCTCGAGGGCATGACCGAGTCCAATACCGTCCTGCAAGAGATCGACACCGTCACGCCCAAATGGACCGTGCCGCAGCAGCGCAGCCTGCTGGGCGCCTTCCTGTTTAGCGACAACGACTCCATCGAGAAGCAGGTCCGCGTCCTCTCCGGTGGCGAAAAGGCGCGGCTAGCGCTCGCCAAGATGCTCGTGGCCCCCGAGGCGCTCCTGTGCCTGGACGAGCCCACTAACCACCTGGACATCGACTCGGTAGACATGCTCGAGAACGCCCTGCAAAACTTCCCCGGTACCATTGTGCTGATCAGCCACGACGAGCACCTGGTACGCGCCGTGGCCAATCGCATCATTGACATCCGCGACGGCAAGGTCACGGTCTACGACGGCGACTACGACTACTACCTCTACAAGCGCGAGGACCTCGCAGCCCGCGCCGCCGCCGAGGCGGCAGGGGAGAGCGCGCCTGCCGCGGCCAAGTCCGCAAAGGTCACCGCGGCCCAGCCCGATGCGCCCGCCGCCGCTTCCAAACCTGCCGAGGGTAAAAAAACCAAGGAGCAAAAACGTGCCGAGGCCCAGGCCCGTGCTGCGCTCAACAAAAAGCTTAAGGGCGTGCGCAACCAGCTCAAGAAAATCGAGACGGAGCTCGACAAAAAGCGCGCCCGCTATGACGAGCTTATGGAATTGATGGCAAGTGAAGAGCTTTATGCCGATCAGGACAAGTTCAACGCCGCGCTGGGGGAATATAACGGCCTTAAGCAGGAGCTGCCCAAGCTCGAGGACGAATGGCTGGAGCTTTCCACCCAGATCGAAGAGGAGACCGCGCGTGAACTCTCGTAAGGCCGCCGCCGTTGCGATGAGCATCATCGCCATCGCGTGCCGTATCTGCGGCATCTTTATGAGCGCGATGACCGTGCTGCTGTGCTTTAGCGGCCTCACCGCCAAGCTGCAGATCGTGGGCTTTGTCGTTGAGCTTTCGCGCGCGCTGCCGAGCGCCATCGCCGGCTACGGCGTCATTACGTCGCCCTTTGGCGGCGTGTTCCGCCTGGATTACGCCATCGTCGCTGTGATCCTGTTTGTGGCCGATTACCTGCTCACGCGCGCCTCGCGTCGCGTCCGCTAGGGGAGTGACATGTCCAGCAGCTACCTCATGAACCTGCTCGCCAGCGCCGTCGCCGTCATCATTGGCATCGTCATCCACGAAAGCGCGCACGCCGCCGCGGCCTGGGCACTCGGCGATAAGACAGCCCGTTCGCGCGGACGCGTCTCGCTCAACCCGCTCAACCACATCGACCCGTTTGGCACCATTCTCCTGCCGCTGCTGATGCTCGCCGCCGGCGGCCCGGTGTTCGCCTTCGCCAAGCCCGTGCCCGTCTACCTCAACAACCTCAAGCACCCCAAGCGCGACGAGGTCCTGGTGAGCGTTGCCGGCCCCGCATCGAACATCGCGCTCGCATGTCTTGCCGCAGCCCTCATACACACGGTATACGGCAACCTCTACGCCAGCATGTCCTTTGCCGTGGCATCACAGATCATGAACTTCGGCGCCACGTTCATCGTGGTCAACCTGTCGCTTGCGTTCTTCAACCTCATCCCGATTCCGCCGCTCGATGGCTCGTCGATCATCGTGCCCTTCCTCAATGGCAAGGCGCTCAAGAACTATTACCGTCTACAACAATACGCTATGCCCATCCTCATCCTGGTGCTCTACCTGCTGCCCATGTGGACCGGCATCGATGTGATCGGCCGCTATTTCGACGTTACCGTGTATCCGCTAGCTGAGCAGCTGCTCAACTTCGCAATCGCCGGCATCTAAGGTAAACTTACAGGTCGACCGTGCAAAACGGTCGTAACATGCACCCAAACCGCGCCGCGAAGGCGCCGTCAAAGGAGGTCGAAGATGTCGTATCGCGTGTCGACGCAGGTCTACAGCGGACCTTTCGACCTGCTGCTGCAGCTGGTAACCCGCCAAAAAGTAGATATCGGCGCCATCTCCATCAGCGAGGTGGCCGAGCAGTACCTTGCCGAGGCCGAGCGCATCGAGGCGCTGGACCTGGACGTGGCGAGCGACTTTTTGCTGGTCGCGGCAACCCTTTTGGACATCAAGGCCGCCTCTCTGGTGCCGCAGGAGGCCCCGCGCAAAGTCGATGACGACGATGACGAATTCGACGAAGACCTCGAGGAGCTCAGCACGCTCGACGGCGACGCCTTGCGCGAGGTCCTGATCCAACGCCTGATTGCCTACAAACAGTTTAAAGGCGCGGCTGCGGCCCTCGGTGCCCGCATGCAGGCCGAAAGCCGCATGCACCCGCGTGTGGCCGGCCCCGACCCCGAGTTCTTGGGCCTAATGCCCGACTATCTGGCCGGCATTACCCTACGCGGTCTCGCCGTCATCTGTGCCGACCTGGACGGCAAGCGCCAGACCTTCCTGCTGGAGGCCGAGCATGTGGCACCGCATCGCGTACCACTCGACCTGACGGTGGCCTCGGTCGACCGCTTTACCATGGCGCACCAAACCTGCACTTTCCGTGAGCTGCTGGACGGCGACGCCACCACCGAGCAGCTCGTTGTTACCTTCCTGGCCATGCTTGAGCTCGCCAAGCGCGGCTCGCTCACGCTGAGCCAGGACGAGATCTTTGGAACCATCCGCATCAACCGCGTCGAGGGCGCCGAGGCCTATGTGCCCGGCGAGGGCCCCGAGCTCACCGAATAGGAGCGGCAACCATGTCAACCCTTTCCACGCTAGAGGCAAACAGCCTCAAAGGCGCCCTCGAGGCGCTGCTGCTGGTGTCGAGCGACCCGGTGAGTGCGCCCGCGCTGGCCGGCGCACTGGATATCGCCCCCGGCGAGTGCGCGTCGCTGCTCGCCGAGCTCAAGGTTGAGTACGAGGAGGCCAACCGCGGCTTTCAGCTGCGCGAGGTCGCCGGCGGCTGGCGCCTGTTTACGCACCCCGCTTACCACGACGTGGTCGAAGCCTATGTGTTGAGCTGGGACACGCAAAAGCTGTCGCAGGCGGCGCTCGAAACCCTGGCCGTCATCGCCTACCACCAGCCCGTCACGCGCGAGGTGGTTAAGGGCATCCGCGGCGTCAATTCCGACGGCGTCATTGCGTCGCTCGTGGACAAGGGTCTGGTGCGCGAGCTCGGCCGCGATCCTCAGCGCGGTCAAGCCATCATCTACGGCACGACCAACGCCTTCTTGGAAAAGTTCGGTCTGCGCTCCACCCGCGACCTGCCCGATCTGGAGCAGTTTGCCCCCGATGAGCAGTCGCGTCAGTTTATCCGCGAGCGCCTGAGCGGCCGCAGTATTCAGTCCACGCTCGAGGAGCAGGCCGAGGACCTGGACGAAGAGCGCGAACTGCTCGATACCGATGTTGAGGCAGTCGAGGACTTGGAAACCCCGGTCGTCGACGAGACCTCGGAGGATTTGCATGACGAGGACTAACGAAGTAGGGGAGACGCGCGCCATGGGCAACGCAGTACCCGCAACCGACGCCCAGCCCGTCTATCCGCACACCATGCGCCTGCAGCGCTTTTTGGCACGCGCGGGCGTGGCGAGCCGACGCGGCTCGGAGGACCTGATGACCGCCGGACGCGTGACCGTCAACGGCCAGGTCGCAACCGAGCTAGGCACCAAGGTCGATGTCGACCACGATCACATCGAGGTCGACGGCATGCCCGTCAAGCTCAACCAGGGCGCCGTGTACTTGATGCTCTACAAGCCGACCGGCTACCTCACCACCATGAGCGACCCGCAGGAGCGCCCCTGCGTGGCCGACCTGGTACCGCGCAACCGCTTTCCGGGGCTCTTCCCGGTGGGCCGCCTGGACCGCGACACCACGGGCCTTTTGCTCTTTACCACCGACGGTGATCTGTCGCAGGACCTGCTGCACCCCAGCAAGCACGTCTACAAGACCTATCAGGCGCTCGTGGACGGCCACCTGACCGATCGCGACTTAGAACCGCTCCGCCGTGGCATCGAGCTCGACGACGGCCTATGCCAGCCGGCGATCTGCCGCGTCATCACCGCACGCGAGGCCGAGGCCGTGGCTCCGCAAGGCGTCAAGTCCGGTACCACCGCCGTGGAGGTCATCATCCGCGAGGGCCGCAAGAATCAGGTCAAGCGCATGCTGAGCAAGATCCACCACCCGGTGATCCGTCTGCATCGCTGCAACTTTGCCGGCCTGGAGCTCAAGGACGTGGCCAAGGGCTCGTGGCGCGAGCTCACCGACCGCGAGGTGCAGATCCTCAAAAGCGGTGGCATCCCTCCCAAGCAGGCCAGCGCCATACGCGGCGGCAAGCCCCAAGACACGCCTGCCAGCCGCACTCGTCACCACGGCAGCCACGGCTCCGCGCCCAAGCGCAACACCTACCGCGAGCGCTACACGGGCTAGGCAACCCGCCGCGCCCCGATGCCCGCGTCCCATACCAGCACGTCAACCACCGAAAGGAAGCATTGCATGATCGTCGCCATCGACGGCCCCGCCGGTTCCGGCAAGTCCACCATCGCTAAGGAGATCGCCCGCCAGCTGGGCTTTAACAAGCTCGACACGGGTGCCATGTATCGCGCCGTCACCTTCGCCGCGCTCGATCGCGGCATCGATCTGGACGACGAGACGGCCATCGACGCCCTCGCCGAGCAGATCGAAATTCGCTTTACCAACGGCACCGGCGAGGATACGCGCCTGACCATTGACGGCCAGGACGCTTCGGCCGCCATTCGTACCCCGCAGGTCGACGCCAACGTGTCCAAGGTCTCGGCCTACCCGGGCGTACGCGCCGCCATGCTCATCCACCAGCGCCGCGCCGCCGAGGACCGCGATATCGTCGCCGAAGGTCGCGACATCGGCACCGTCGTGTTCCCCAATGCGCAGGTCAAGGTCTTCCTGACGGCCGACCCGCGTGAGCGCGCCCGCCGCCGCGTACTGCAGCGTCACCAAAACGACGCCCAGCCGCTCACGACCGAGCAGCTCGAAGCCGAGGTCGACGAGACCCTCGACGCCCTTAAGCAGCGCGACAAGCTCGACAGCAGCCGCGAGGTCGCCCCGCTCGTGCCCGCCGAGGACGCCGTGCACGTCGACTCCACCGCCCACACCATCGACGAGGTCGTCTCGATAATCGAGGACCTCATTAACCAAAGGAGGTAGCCCATGCGCCTGTTTAAGCAGACGCCCGAGGATTATTACAACGCTCCTTATGCCGAGTTCCCCGCGCTCATCCGCGGCACCGTCTTCGTGGTCATGGCAATCCTCTGGGCCTTCTCCAAGCTCATGTGGCGCTGGAAGGTCGAGGACGCCGATCTGCTGTTTGAGCGCCAGGAAGGCCGCGGCAGCGTGGTCATCTGCAACCACACCTCGATGGCCGAGCTCTTGGCCGTGGAGACGGCGCTGTTCTTTGGGGGCCGCCGCATTCGTCCCATCTTTAAGTCCGAGTTCGCCAAGAGCAAGATTGTGCGCTGGGCCTTTAGCCGCGTTGGCGGCATCCCCGTGGAGCGTGGCACTGCCGATATGAAGTGCCTGCGCGCCGCCCAGCATGCGCTGCAGCGCGGCGAGGACGTTCTGATCTTCCCCGAGGGCACGCGTATCCGTTCGCGCGAGATCAAGCCCGAGGTCCACGGCGGTTTTGCACTCATCGCTCAGATGGGCAAGGCACCTGTGAACCCGCTCGCCATCTGCGGTTGGTCCGACATCACGCCTGCAGGCAAAAAGATCATGCGTCCCAAGAAGTGCTGGATCCGCGCCGGCAAGGCCGTCTCGCTTTCCGACGCACCGGCTGGGCTTAAGCGCACGGAGCGCCTGGAATGGTTTGAGTCCGAGGCCATGAACCGCGTCTACGCCATGCGAGACGAGCTGTGCGCCGAGCATCCGGGCAGGTTCTAGCCATGAGCGAGAACGTGACGAACACCACCGCGACTGTGTCCGGCCAGGCAACCGCGCCTACCATCGAGATCGCCGCCCACGCCGGCACTTGCTACGGCGTACAGCGTGCGCTCGATATGGCGCTGGCCGCTGCGCCGCAGGCAGAGGAGTGCACTCAAGTTCACACCTTGGGGCCGCTCATCCATAACCCCATCGTGGTGCGCGAGCTTGCTGAGGCAGGCGTCGGTCTGGCCGAAACCCTGGACGACGCAGCAACCGGCACCGTGATCATCCGCGCCCACGGTGTGGTGCCGCAGGTCGTCGATGCCGCTCGCGAGCGTGGCCTTAACGTCATCGACGCCACCTGCCCTTACGTCAAGAAGGTTCACGTGGCAGCCGAGCGCCTGGTGCGCGAGGGCTACCACGTGGTGGTCGTGGGTGAGCCGGGGCATCCCGAGGTCGAGGGCATTCTGGGTCACGCCGGCAATGATGCGCAGGTCGTGAGCTGTGCCGCCGATGCCAACGCTTTGCCGCTCAAGGGCAAGGTGGGCTTGGTTGTGCAGACCACCCAGACCGCGCAGAACCTCGCCGAGGTCGTGGCTGCCATCACCCCGCGCGTGCAGGAGCTGCGCGTGATCAACACCATCTGCGCCGCCACGAGCGAGCGTCAACAGGCAGCAGCCACACTTGCCAAACGCTGTGATTGCATGGTCGTCGTGGGCGGCAAGAACTCGGGCAACACCCGCCGCCTGGCTCAGATTTGCGCAGACGCCTGCGAGCATACGCATCACATCGAGGAAGCTTCAGAGCTTGAGACCGCGTGGTTTACCGACGCACGCCACATCGGCATCACCGCCGGAGCCTCCACTCCGCAAGAACACATCGAACGCGCCGTCGAGCGCATCAAGGAGCTTTGCCGCTAATCATGGACCAGACCGTACCCGCATACGCCGCCGAGGTGGCCGATTACGGGCGCAGCCGCGACCCCGAGCCGGGTGAGGGCGCGCTCGTAAAGAACGTGCGTCCCGAATCGCCCGCGTGGGATGTGGGTATCGAGCCGGGCATGCGCGTGCTCGCGGTCAACGGCGAGCAGCTTACCGACATGATCGTGTGGCTCTGGGAGGCAGACGACGACACGGTCGACCTCGAGGTTTTCGACCCGCGCGACAACAGCGTCACCCCCGTCGAGCTCGACCGCTTCCCAGGAGAGGACTGGGGCCTTGAATTCGATGGTCCCATCTTCGACGGCATGCGCACCTGCGTAAACGCCTGCGTGTTCTGCTTTATGACGATGCTCCCCAAGGGCGGCCGCTCCACGCTCTATATTCGCGACGACGACTATCGCCTAAGCTTTTTGCAGGGCAACTTCGTCACGCTCACGAACCTCACCGACGAAGATGTTCAAAACGTCATCCAACGCAACATGAGTCCCATGAACGTGTCGGTCCATGCCGTGAGCCCTGATGTCCGCCGCCGCATGATGGGCCGCAACGCCCAGCGTGGCATGGACGTGCTCGAGACCATCATGGCCGCCGGCATCGAGATCCACGCGCAGATTGTGCTGTGTCCCGGCATGAACGACGGTGAGGAGCTACAAAAGACTCTACGCTATTGCGAGGAGCACGAGCAGATCACCAGCCTGGGCATCGTGCCGCTGGGCTTTACCAAGCACCAGAATCGCTTTACCTGGTCATACAGCGACAAGCCCGAGCTGGCGCGCGAGACCATTGCCATGATCCGTCCCTACCAGGATCGTGCCTACGAACGCTTTGGCCGCCACACCTTCCAGATGAGCGACGAGTTCTATGTGGACGCCGGCATCGATCCTCCCGAGGCGGACTTTTACGACGGCTACCCGCAGTACTACGACGGCATCGGCATGATCCGCTCGTATCTGGACGAGACCGACGACGTGCTTGCCGCCGACGCCGAGCGTCTGGCCCGCGTCCGCGCTGGCATCGCCGCCCGCAGCCAGCACCTGCTGTGCCTCTCGGGCGCCAGCGCGCGCGACACCGTGGCGCGCTTTGTGGAGTCGCCACATGGCCTCTACGGCACCGTCACGGCCATCAAAAACCGCTACTTTGGCGGCAACGTGGACGTGACCGGCCTCATCGTCGCCTGCGACATTCTGGAACAGCTGCCGCAGGACCTCTCGGGGGTTATGCTCTTTGTGCCTAAGCTCATGTTCAACGCTGACGGCATGACGCTTGACGAGTATCATCGTGACGATTTACTCGCAAGCCTTACCAGTCGCGGCGCCGAGGTTCATGTGGTGTCGACCATGCCGCATGAGCTGCTCGATACCCTGGAGCACATCCTTGGCATTGTGCCCGCAGACTCTAACACTTCCACTGACCCTACCCATTAAAGGAGAGCAGATGAAACCTATCGTCGCCGTCGTCGGACGCCCCAACGTGGGCAAGTCCACGCTCGTTAACCGCTTGGCCCAGACCTCGGACGCCATCGTCCACGAGTCCCGCGGCGTCACGCGCGACCGCTCGTATCACACGGCCGATTGGAACGGTCGTGAGTTCACCATCGTCGACACGGGCGGCATCGAACCGCTCAAGAGCGATGACGTGTTTGCCACGTCCATCCGCGATCAGGCGCTCGCCGCCGCCGAGGAAGCCGCCGTCATCCTGTTTGTGGTCGACGGCCGCACCGGCGTCACCGAGGAGGACGAGTCGGTCGCTCGCATGCTCAAGCGCTGCGACAAGCCGGTCTTTTTGCTGGTGAACAAGCTCGACAACCCCGATCGCGAGAACGACAGCATCTGGGAGTTCTATTCGCTCGGCATCGGTGAGCCCACGCCGCTCTCGGCCCTGCATGGTCATGGCACGGGCGACCTGCTCGACGATATCGTGGCCCTGCTTCCGGAGGAAGAGGACGAGGTCGCCGATGAGTTCCCCGACGCGCTGAACGTCGCCATCATCGGCCGCCCCAACGCCGGTAAGTCCTCGCTGTTCAACCGCATCCTGGGCGCCGACCGCTCCATCGTGTCCAACATTGCCGGCACCACGCGCGACGCCATCGACACGGTCGTCGAACGCAACGGCAAGCACTACCGCATGGTCGATACCGCGGGCATCCGCAAGAAGAGCACCGTGTACGAGAACATCGAGTATTACTCCATGGTCCGCGGCCTGCGCGCCATCGACCGCGCCGACGTGGCGCTGCTCGTCGTCGACGCCTCCGTGGGCGTCACCGAGCAGGACCAGAAGGTCATGGGTCTTGCCATCGAGCGCGGCTGCGCCATCGTTGTGCTGCTCAACAAGTGGGATCTGCTCGACGACGACCGTAAGCGCGAGGCCTGCATGGAGACCATCGACCGCCGTCTGGGCGTCATGGCTCCCTGGGCCCAGTACCTGCGCATCTCTGCCCTGACCGGCCGCAGCGTCGAGAAGATCTGGGCGATGGTCGACGCCGCCGAGAAGACGCGCTCGCAAAAGATCAGCACCTCGCGCCTCAACACGTTCCTCACCGACCTGCGCGAGTTCGGTCATACCGTGGTGGAAGGCAAGCGCCGCCTGCGCATGCACTACGTGACCCAGACGGGCGTCAACCCGCCAACGTTCACGTTCTTCGTCAACCACAGCGACTTGGTCAACGACACCTATCAGCGCTACATCGAGAACCGCATGCGCTCGACCTTCGACTTTGCCGGCACACCCATTCGACTCTTCTTTAGGAAGAAGGAGCAAAAGGATGCATAATCCGTTTCTGCTGACCGCCATCTGCGCCGTGGTCTCGTTCTTTATCGGGGCGATTCCGTTTGGCCTGATCCTGGGCCGCGTGTTCAACCACACCGACATTCGCAAGGCGGGCTCCGGCAACATCGGCACCACCAACGCGCTGCGCGTGGCCGGCCCCAAGGTGGCCGCGCTCACGCTGCTGCTCGACTGCCTTAAGGGTGCCATCTGCGTCCTTATCGCGCGTCCGCTTATCGCCGACTTGGGCTATGGCTTCCCCGTGAGCATTATGGCCCCCGGCGCCGCCGGCGACTGGATGCTCGGCGTCATCTGCCTGGCAGCTGTGTGGGGCCATATCTTCTCGCCCTACCTCAATTTCCATGGCGGCAAGGGTATCGCGGTTGGTCTGGGCGTCATCCTCGCCTGGTACTGGCCTATTGGCCTGTCGCTGCTCGGCATGTTTATCGTGGCCGTCGCCATCACCAAGTTTGTGTCGGCGGGCTCGCTTGCCGCTGCCATCGGTCTTCCCATCGCTGCCTGCGCGGTCTTTCCGTACAGCAGCCTGGGACTTAAGTTTTGCATGGCGATGATCGGCATCACCGTGGTGTGGGCCCATCGTGCGAACATCAAAAAGCTCATGACCGGTAAGGAGTCCAAGCTCTCGTTTACCAAGCGCGTCACCGAGCCCGACGATAAGTAGGAGAGAGTCATGAATGTTGCGCTGATTGGCTCCGGCTCCTGGGGAACCGCCGTCGCCGGCCTTGCCGCCGCGCGAGCCGAGCGCGTGACCATGTGGGCCCACAGCGAGCAGACGGCCGCCGGCATCAATGGCGAGCACCGCAACCCCCGGTATTTGGTGGGCTACGAGCTGCCCGGCAACGTCGTCGCCACCACGGACCTGGTACAGGCGCTCGACGGCGCCGAGGCCATCATCTTCGCCGTTCCTTCGACGCACCTTCGCAGCGTGTGCCACCAGGCCGCGCCCTTTATCGCAGCCAATACCCCGGTGCTCTGCCTCACCAAGGGCATTGAGCCCGAGTCCGGCCTGCTCATGAGCGAGGTCATCGCCAGCGAGATCGGCAACGAGGCACGTGTCGCGGCTCTTTCTGGCCCCAACCATGCCGAGGAAATCTGCCGCGGAGGTCTTTCTGCCGCCGTCATCGCCAGCGAAGATCCACAGATAGGGGAGACCTTTAAGGACCTGCTTCTGTCAACGGCCTTCCGCATCTACCTGTCGCAGGACATGACCGGTGTCGAGGTCTGCGGCGCCATGAAAAACGTAATCGCCATCGTGTGCGGCATCTCCGCCGGCACCGGTGCGGGCGACAACACGCTCGCCCTTATCATGACACGCGGCCTGGCAGAGATCAGCCGTCTGGTGCACGCCCGCGGCGGTCAAGCTATGACCTGCATGGGGCTTGCCGGCATGGGCGACCTCATTGCCACCTGTACCTCGGAGCATTCGCGTAACCGCACCTTTGGCTACGAGTTTGCCCACGGCGTGTCGCTCGACGAGTACCAGACGCGCACGCATATGGTTGTCGAGGGCGCCGTCGCGGCCCGCAGCGTCAGCGAACTTGCCCGTTCACTGGGCGTAGACATTCCGCTCACCTTTGCCGTGGAGCAAACGCTCTACAACGGTGTTACTTTGGATAGGGCGCTCGAGATTCTTACCGACCGCGTCCCTTCTCAAGAGTTCTACGGACTCACCGACTAGCGTAGAAAGGCTACTACCATGGGTCCCATCAAAATCGCTCCGTCCGTCCTTTCGGCCGACATGGCCAACCTCAAGGGAGAGCTCGACAAGATCGCCGGCGCCGACTACGTTCACTTTGACGTTATGGACGGCCACTTTACCGGCAACCTGACCTTTGGCGTTGACATCCTTAAGGCCGTCAAGCGCTCCACCAACGTGCCGGTCGATGCGCACCTGATGGTGTCGAACCCCGACGAGACCGTCGATTGGTACGCCGATGCCGGTGCCGACATGATCACCGTGCACTACGAGGCCTCCACGCACCTGCATCGCACGCTCACGCACCTGCAGCAGCGCGGCGTCAAGGCCGGCGTGGTGCTCAACCCCGCCACCCCCGTGTGCGTACTTGAGAGCATCATCGACGTCGTCGATATGGTGCTGCTGATGAGCGTGAACCCCGGCTTTGGCGGCCAGAGCTTTATCCCGGGCACTATCGCCAAACTGCACGAGCTCAAGGCCATGTGCGAGCGCCACGGCGTGTCGCCCCTCATCGAGGTCGACGGCGGCATTTCTTCCAAGAACATTGCCGAGGTCGTCAAGGCTGGTGCCAACGTTCTCGTGGCCGGCTCCGCCGTATTTAAGTCCGAAGATCCCGCCGCCGAGGTTGCGCTGCTGCAGAAGCTGGGCAATGAGGCCGCACAGGAGGCATAAACCCTTATGACCGCAGGTCAAAACCGCATACCCGTGAATCTTGACTACGCCGCCTCGACGCCCATGCGCGCCGAGGCGCTCCTTGCGCAGCGCGAATATGACGACAGCGAGCTTGCCGGCGTCAACCCCAACTCGCTGCACTCGCTCGGCCGCAAGGCCGCCGCGCGCCTGGAGGTTGCCCGTCGCGAGATCGCCCATAGCTTTGGCGCACGCGTCCGCCCGTCCGAGATTGTTCTGACCAACGGCGGCACCGAAGCCAACCAGCTGGCGCTGCTCGGTCTTGCCGAGGGCGCTCGTCAGCGCGATCGCAAGCGTGATCGTGTAATCGTTTCGGCCATCGAGCACGATTCGATTCTGGACAACCTGCCGCTGCTGCGTGCCGCCGGCTTTACCGTCGACCTGGTGCAGCCCTGCCGCGCGGGCTACATTGAGCCTGCCACGCTTGTCGAGCTGCTCGGCGACGATGTGGCGCTCGTGAGCATCATGGTTGCCAACAACGAGACCGGCGTGGTGCAGCCAATCCGCGAGCTTGCCGCGGCCGCGCATACCGTTGGCGCCCTGTTCCACACCGATGCCATCCAGGGCTATCTGCACATTCCACTCGATGTCACCGAGCTGGGCGTCGATGCTATGTCCGTCGCGGCCCACAAAATTGGCGGTCCTGTGGCATCCGGCGCGCTCTACGTTAAGACCCGCACGCCACTGCGCCCCCGCATCTTTGGCGGCGGACAGGAAGCCGGACGTCGCGCCGGCACGCAGGACCTGCGCACGCAGCTAGCCTTTGCCGCTGCTGCCCGCACGCTGGTGCCCCAAGTGGCTCAGGAGCGCGAAAAGCTGCAAGCCCTTTCCGACAAACTCTACGCCACGCTTACGGCCCATCCACGCATTCATGCCACCATGGGCGACTACGAGCAGGTAGACCGTCTGCCGGGTATGGTTTCGATCTACGTCGACGGCATGGACTCCGAGGAGCTCATCGTCAAGCTCGACGCCGCCGGCTTTGAGGTTTCGGCCGGCTCTGCCTGCTCGAGCGGCAGCATGGACCCGAGCCACGTTTTGAGCGCGATGGGCATCGGTCGCGAGCAGGCATTGGGAGCACTGCGCATTTCCTTTGATGACCGCGTGAATCCGAGCGATCTGGACGAGTTCGCCCGGACGCTGCTCTCGATCGTGGGTGCCGCATGATCGTCGCCGAGCTTGAGCGCGCGCTGCTGGCACGCTATCCCAAGGCGGACGCCGAGGGCTGGGATCACGTAGGACTCTCCGTTGGCGATCCGGCCGCGGAGATCACCGGCGTTGCCTGCGCACTCGATGCGACCGTGGCTAACGTTCGCCGCGCCCAAGAAGCCGGCGCCAACGTGCTGCTGACGCATCATCCCATATACATCAAGGCACCCGAGGCCTTTTGTCCGGCGGATGCCACACGACCCCAGTGCAGCGCGGCCCTCTACGAGGCTGCCCGCTGCGGCGTGAGCATTATTTCGCTCCACACCAATCTGGACCGCTCGCACGAGGCGCGTGCCTGCCTAAGTGAGCTGCTGGACGCCGTGCCCGTGAGCTCGCTGGAGCACGTAGACGACCCCGAGTCGACCGGCCTTGGCGCGCTTGCGACGCTCAACGACCCGTGCACGTTGCGCGATCTTGCCGCCCGTGCTGCCACGGCCTTCGGAAGCGACCCGCGTGTATGGGGCGATGCCGAGCGCTCGTGCCGCACCGTCGCCATTCTGGGCGGCTCCCTCGGTGACTTTGGCGAACTTGCCATCGCCGCCGGTGCGGATGTTGTCGTGACGGGCGAGGCAGGCTATCACGTGGCGCAGGACCTTGCCTTGCGTGGGCTACCGGTGATCTTGCTCGGCCACGACCGCTCCGAGGAGCCGTTCGTTGATATATTGATGAACTCTGCAGTTGACGCCGGGGTCGACCCCCGTCATGCGATTAAAATACTGAACCCTTGCCAATGGTGGACTGTGACAAAAGGAGAGAACTTATGAGCGCCGGCGCTACGCTACTCAAGCTGCAACAGATCGATTTGGAGCTCGCCCGCAACAAGAGTGAACTTGCCAATATGCCGGAGCTCAAGGAGCTCGCTTCCAAGCGCAAGACCTATGTGAAGCTCAAGTCCGAGATGACCAAGCTCTACGCCCAGCGCAAGGATCTGGACATTGAGCTCGACGATCTCAATACCACCGAGATTCAGACCAACAACGCCATCGAGGCTGCTAAGAAGCGCCACGTCGACGGCTCCGACTACCGCGAGGTTCAGGATCTGGAGAATGAACTCGCTACCCTGGCCAAGCGTCTGGACAAGATTGAGCACACCCGCAAGGATGTCGTTATCGCCCATAAGGAGGCGCTCGACCGCGAGGCCCGCGCGCAGGCAATCATCGCCAAGTTCGAGGAGGGCGTGAAGGCCGATACCAAGGCCGCCCGCGCCAAGGCTGCCGACCTGCAGGCTCAGATTGACGCCGCCGCTAAGGAGCGCACCGCGCTTGCTGCCACGCTGCCGGCCGACGTTCTCACCGACTACGAGCGTCTGCTCAAGCAGTTCCGCGGCCTGGCCGTTGAGACCATCCAGGGCAATATCCCCACGGTTTGCCACACCGCGCTGCAGGCATCGTCCATGAGCGACCTTAACCACGACGGTAGCGAGATTACGCACTGCCCGTACTGCCACCGTCTCCTGGTGCTCCCGAGCAAGGAAGCTTAAACGATGGCAGCATCCAACAATTCAATGCAACTTGAGGGAAAAACGATCCTGCTGGGCATTACCGGCGGGATCGCCGCCTATAAGTCGTGCAATATCGTGCGCCTGCTGCAAAAGCGCGGCGCGCGCGTCAAGGTCGTTATGAGCGAGCATGCCACCGAGTTTGTGGGCCCGCTCACCTTTCGTGCGCTCACCAACGAGCCCGTTGCTGTGGGCCTATTCGACGACCCCTCCGACCCCATCCACCACATTTCGCTGGCGCAGGAGCCCGATCTGGTGGTCGTGGCGCCCGCGACGGCCAATATCATCGCCAAGATAGCCAACGGCATCGCCGACGACCTCATCTCCACCACGCTGCTGGCAACGCCGCGACCCGTCGTGATCGCGCCGGCCATGAACAACGGCATGTGGAAGGCGCCGGCGACGCAGGCCAACATGGCCACGCTGCGCGAGCGCGGTGTCCATGTGGTGGGACCCGGCAGCGGCTACCTTGCCTGCGGCGACGTGGACACGGGACGCATGAGCGAGCCCGAGGACATCGTCGAGGCTGTCTGTGAGGTGCTCAACCCCGCGCCTCAGGACCTGGCAGGTAAGCGCATCGTGATTACCGCCGGCCCCACGCACGAGCCGATCGACCCCGTGCGTTTTATCGGCAACCGTTCATCGGGCAAGATGGGCATCGCCCTGGCGGGGGAGGCCGCACACCGCGGTGCCGAAGTCACGCTCGTGTTGGGACCGACATCGCTCGATGTTCCCCGCGGCGTGGAGTGCGTACGCGTGCAGACCGCCGCAGAGATGCTCCAGGCTGCCCTGAGCGCCTTCCAGACGGCCGATGCGGCAATTTGTGCGGCCGCCGTTGCCGACTATACCCCCGCCACCCCTGCGGACCATAAACTCAAAAAGTCCAACGAACGCCTGGATCGAATCGAGCTCGTCGAGACCGTTGACATCCTGGCCGAGCTCTCTCGCCAAAAGGGCGATCGCCGCGTGATCGGCTTTGCCGCCGAGACCGATAACGTCGTCGAGTACGCCGAGCGTAAATTGACCCGCAAGGGCTGCGATGTAATTATCGCCAACGATGTCTCGCGCGCCGATTCGGGCTTTGGGACCGACACCAACAAGGCCTGGATTGTGAGCACAACGGGTACGCAAGAACTTCCCGTGCTAACAAAACCCCAGCTCGCAGATACAATTCTGGACTTGCTTCAAAATTTGTAAAAAAGTTCTTGCACAAGTCTAAAGTTTCGGGTTAATATACTCCCTGTTGCGAGCGAGAGCAGAGCAACAAACAAAAGCTTCGGGACGTGGCGCAGCTTGGTAGCGCACTTGACTGGGGGTCAAGGGGTCGCTGGTTCGAATCCAGTCGTCCCGACCAGAAGTTTGCAGGTCGGGCACCTAGTGCCTGACCTTTTTTGTTTTAATCACCATGATTATTTTGCTTAAAGCAACAACGTTCCCGCTCGATGTGATTACCGAATCAAAACGTGTACATCAGCCACCAAAATCGACATTTTTCGACATGTTTGGAGGCTGATGTACACGAATGCGAAATCCCCCGCCTAATAGCCCCCTCCTCATGTCTGGACTCTCTATGCTTACGCTGGATAGACATCGCCGGAACGGGTATAGTATCGAAAGTTTTGTCGTTAACCAGCGGGGGAGTCCTGTGGGCATCAAAAAGAAGATCAAAAAGGAGCTTATCGGCACTTCCGATTACCCGTCGAATATGATCTTTACGATCTCCAATTTCATCACCTTTACGCGCCTGATCCTCACCCTGGTATTTCTGTACCTGTTTGTGACGGACAACAACCGCGTCATCGCCATCGTTATCTACGCCGTTGCCGCCTCCACCGACTGGATGGACGGTCAGATCGCCCGCATGACTAAGACGGTCTCGTGGCTCGGCAAGGTCATGGATCCCATTTGCGACCGTGCGCTGCTGTTCACCGGCGTACTTGGACTGGTGGTCCGCGGAGAGCTGCCCATCTGGGTCTGCGTACTCATTATTGGCCGCGACATCTATCTGGGCATCGGCACGCTTATCGTGCGTCATTATCACCGTCGCCCCATCGATGTGGTCTTTCCCGGAAAGATTGCCACGGCGCTGCTCATGACCGGCTTCTCACTCATGCTGCTCGGTTTCCCCGTTATTGACGGCCTGCACCTTTTATCTTCAACCCTTACGGCCTTCCCGGGCCTCAACGGAAGCTCGGTGCCCCTCGGCATCTTCTTTGTGTACGGCGGCGTGATCTTCTCCATGCTCACGGCTGTCATCTACTCCATTAAGGGCGGAGTGGCCATTAAACAGGCTCTCGCGCATCCCGAGGACGAGGACATCGACTTTCTGAACCCTGAAATCGAAGACTGATTCGTTGGGGTATGATTACGTACGGTTCATTATTTGCGGCACGTCCGCGATAAGTTAGGGGTTGTCATGGACAACATGGTTAACAATATGCCTCAGAATGATAAGACTGCTGACGCTACCTGCGTATTCCGCGTGCCTTCAAGCGACGTCACCGTTCCCGACCTCATGGCCAACGTGCGCATCACCGCCCCCGTCCTGTCCATCGTCAAGGGTCCGCAGACTGGTGCCGCCTTTGAGCTCGAGGACGACGTGACCACCATCGGCCGCGATCCCGCGAACGGCATCTTCCTTAATGACATGACCGTTTCGCGCAGCCACGCGCGCATTATTCGCGAGGGCCTCGGCGCTCGCATCGAGGACCTGGGCTCGCTCAATGGTACCTGGGTCGACGGTGCCATTGTCAATGCAGCCCCGCTGCACGACGGTTCTTCCGTTCAGATCGGTACGTTTACGCTCATCTACCACGAGAGCACGCCGGAGCGCATCGAAACCGGTGAGTAGGGCATGGCCGAACGCAACTATCTGAGTATCGGCCAAGTCGTCAACCTACTTCGAGGCGCATACCCCGATCTTTCGAACTCAAAAATTAGATTTCTAGAGGATGAGGGGCTCATTACCCCTCATCGTACGCCTAAGGGATACCGTCAGTACTCTAAGGAGGACGTTGATCGTCTGGAGGTCATCCTGCACTTGCAGAAGACCCGCTACATGCCGCTCAACGTGATTAAGCAGCGCTTGGAAAACGCCACGGACCTGTCAACGCTCGCCTACGAGGTGGGCTTGCTATCCGATGTTCCGCTCAAGACGGAGCCCAAGGAGACTAAGCAAAAGCTGCATCCCATCGAGACCATTCCCGATATGTTGGGCGTCGAAATTTCGTTTATCCGCTCGCTCGCCGAGAACGACCTCATTCGCATCATCAAGAGTCCGCAGAATCGCGAGCTTGTCGATGGTCGCGATTTTCCGATCATCCGCTACTGCTCCGAGCTGTCGCGCTTCCATATCGAGCCGCGCAACCTGCGTCAGTACGTGTCTTCCGCCAACCGCGAGTCCTCGATGTTTGAGCAGGTGCTTGTGAGCATGCTCGGCATGGATACCTCCGATGACGAGCGCGACGCCAAGCTCGAGCGTGCGTTTAAGAAGCTTCACGACCTGACGGAGGGCGTGCACACCGCGCTGCTCAAGAACCGCGTTTTTGAGTCGCTCAACGCCGTGGTCGAGGACGCCGACATCGATGCACTCGATGAGGAAATCACTCGCTCCGAGTCAACCAAGGCCAAAAACGAAGAGATAGGCGCGCCGGCTTCGCACGAGGATTCCCTCGTAAAGCCGCTCAAGGTCGTCACCCCTTCGCAATCCGGCACCGCCACCGCGGGCAAATAACAGCTGCCGCTTATCCGGCAACCCATTGAAAGGCCATGCAATGTACGACTTCGAATCTCAAATCGTCGACATCCCCGACTATCCCGAGCCCGGAGTCATCTTTAAAGACATCACGCCGCTCTTTGGCAATCCCGAGGCGCTCAAAGCCATGACCGATGCCCTCGCCGAGCACTTTGCCGGCATGGGAATCACCAAGGTCGTGGGCCCCGAGGCTCGCGGCTTTATGGTTGGCGTACCGGTGGCTGTAGCCCTTGGCGCCGGCTTTGTTCCCGCACGTAAACCGGGCAAGCTACCGCGCGAGACCGTGAGCCAGAGCTACGAGCTCGAGTACGGAACGGATTCCATTGAGATCCATGCCGACGCTATCAGCTCTAAAGATACCGTGTTGATTCTGGATGACTTGGTCGCGACGGGCGGAACCGTCGAGGCAACAGGTAAACTGGTGCGAGATATGGGCGCAAAGCTTATCGGTTACGGTTGTATCCTTGAGCTTGCGTTTCTCAACCCGCGCGAGAAGCTCACGCCGTCTGATGACGATGTGGAGCTCTTTAGCCTGGTGACGGTGGACTAGCCGTTACCCTTAGTTACTGGAAAGGAAGCTACATGCGCACAGCAAACACGCACAAAAACATGGCACGCTGCGCTGCTACGGCAACCCTCGCTTGTGTTTTGGGCTTGGGCCTCGCGGCTCCTGCCTACGCCGATACCGCATCCGACCTTGCCGCTGCTCGTACGAAGCTCGAGCAGATCGGTACCCAAACTCAGCAGATTTACGATGAGCTCGCCACGCAGACGCAGGCGCTCGATCAGACTGCCGGCGAGATCACGCAAAAGCAGCAGGAGATCGCCGATGGTCAGGCTAAGCTCTCAACCTATGTCGCCGGCGAGTACAAAACCGGCGGTCTGAGCCTGCTTCAGGTTCTGACGGGTGTCGATGATCTGAGCGATATGCTCAACCGTCTGTTCTACTACGGCAAAGTTTCCGATAAGCAAGCTCAGACCATTCAAGAGGTCAAGGAGCTTAAGCAGCAGCTCACCGATAAGCAGGCCGAGCAGGAGAAGAACGTCGCCGCCACGCAAAAGAAGGTCGACGAGCTTAACGCCCAGCAGGCTGAAGCCCAGAACGTCGTAAACTCCCTGGATTCGCAGCTGCAGGCCGAGCTCGCCGCCGAGGCCGAGGCCAACGCCGCGCTGCAGGCCGGCATCAACGCCAGCACCGCCGAGAAGGCCACGGTGAGCAACGAGACTGCCGGTACGACCGAGAACACCAACAACGGTGGCCAGACCAGCAATAACAACAACCAGGGCGGCAACACTCCGGCTCCTACGCCGGCACCTGCTCCGACGCCGCAGCCCTCCACGCCTGCTCCGGCTCCGACGCCTTCTGCTCCGAGCCAGTCCGTCGACGGCGGTTCTGTTGTCTCGCGTGCATACAGCAAGCTTGGTTGCGCCTATTCCTGGGGCGGAATTGGCCCGAACAGCTTCGACTGCTCTGGTTTTGTAAGCTATTGCCTTACTGGTCGCTATTGCCGCCTGGGCACCACGGGCACCTTTATGGGCTGGACGCGTGTGTCCGATCCGCAGCCCGGTGACGTTGTAGTCAACTCGTACCACACCGGCATTTACATCGGTGGTGGTCAGATGATTCATGCTTCTGACTACAACACGGGTGTTATCATCAGCTCCGTTGCCGCCGGCATGAACAACAACTACATTTTCGTGCGCTACTAAGTATTCAGATAAAGCAAACGGATATGGACCTCGTGGCTTTGAGTCATGGGGTCCATTCTTTTGCCTTTAGTGCAGTCCGCTATCTAGTTTTGAATACTAGATAGCGGCCCAATCGGTCTGCAAGATGGCTATAATTGAATGGGAACGATTAGAAAGGACCCTCTATGAGCTGGGCACTTATCTCCGATTCAAGCTGCAACCTCCGCGATTGGCAACCGACCGCGCCCCATACCACCTTTGCATTTGCGCCCCTCAAAATTCGAGTGGGGGAGCATGAATTCGTCGATGACCTTTCGCTCGATGTTCATGAGCTCAACTGCGCTGTTCAGGCGGAGACGAACGCTTCTTCGAGCGCTTGTCCCAGCGTAGGGGAGTGGGCCGAGCTCTTCAAATTGGCAGACAAGACCATCTGCATGCCGATCTCTGAGGGCGTGTCGGGCAGCTACAACGCGGCAGCCACGGCTCGCGATATGGTTCTTGCCGAGGAGCCCGACCGACAGATTCATCTAGTCAATTCACGCGCAGCTGGCGGCAAAATGGACCTCATTTTCTTGCTGTTCGACCGCTATCTTGCAAGCAATCCGAATGTCTCATTCGAGGATGCTTGCGCATACTTCGATAGCCTTGAACAGAACAGCAAAATCCTCTTCAGTTTGTGCAATTACGAAAACCTCGCCAAAGCCGGACGTATCCCTAAGGCAGCCGGCGTCATTGCCAACAAGCTCAATATCCGTATTTTGGGCACAGCGAGTGAGGCCGGTAAAATCGAACTCGTCGGGCACACGCGTGGCGAAAAGAAGATGCTCAACAAGATCATCGACACTATGGAAGCCGAGGGCTTTACGGGCGGTGAGGTCGTCATAGATCACGTTGAGAACGAAGCTGGAGCCCAGGCGCTCACTGACCGCATAGTCGAGCATTGGCCCGGCTCCAAGACCATCATCATGCCCTGCAACGGCCTGGATTCCTATTACGCCGAGATGCACGGCCTCATCATCGGCTACGGCATGGGCGTAGCTTCGGGCAAATAAAGTCCAACCAAGCAAAATACGGGCGGGACAAAGCGACAGATGGCTCTTTGTCCCGCCCGTTTTATACGTCGGCTAGCTATTAAACCCGTTGAACTTGAGATAGCTCATCAGGTAAGCCTTCGAAACGAAGGACGATACCGCACTGCGTACAAGCAGCGACTCACGCGTTACCTGATGCGCGGTATCGGGAACCGGCGTCTGCTCGACGGAAAACGCCGAACGAATCGATGCCTCGAGCTGGTCGACAACATAATCGAAGGCCGTCGGGGCATCGTAGCTCAAACGCTGAATGTTAAAGAGTGCCTGCACCGCAGCAATAGGTAGCACCTGTTTAAAGATGCAGATAGCGATCAGGCGGGCAATCTGCTCGCGGCCATATTGCTTTTTGACCGGAGCAGGAACCAGGCCGACCTTCACGTAGTTATTAATCATCGATGGCGTAATGACAGGCTGCTCAACGCAAATGGACAGCGGCTCCATCCACAGCGCAACATACTCAATAACCTGGTCGCGATAGAGCGTCACATTGGGCAACTGGTTATAGCGCGGCAGACTCAGCGTATTTAGTTTGCGCACGATATCGGACTGAATAAATGCATCGGGCAGCACAGTGGGCTGAATATCCTCAGGCTTAATGCTGACCGACGAATCGGACATCGGGATAACGCGTTTGGCGTGGTTCATAAGGATCCTCCGTTCATTAGCTATATTGTATTCTAGGTTATCTAGTTTTGCATACCATATAGCCGGCAAGTAAAAGTGGTTGGACAGCACATTGATGCACCGTCCAACCACTTTGTTAAAAGACAACAACCTTACATAAGATATATTATCGTACTTATCCGCGGAGAAACGCGTATGCGCTCGTTGCTGCTATGGCTCCGTCAGAAACGGCGGTCACAACCTGACGTAAACGCTTGGAACGGATGTCGCCAGCAGCAAATAGACCTGGCGTGCGGGTCGCCATGGATTCATCAGTCAGAATGCCGCCATCAGGCGCCAGATCGACTAGATGCTCAACAAGCTCAGTATGGGGTTGCGTGCCGGTAAAGACAAAAATGCCAAACGAGCCAGGCTCAAATGACTCGGTATGAGTCTCAGCGGATGCATTGTTCTTAAAGGTGATCGTCGTTGGCATGGCTTCGCCCGAGAGCTCCACAATACTAGTTTGGTACCTAACTGTAATATTGTCCTTTTCGAGCACCTTCTGAACAACACCATCGGGCGCACGGAACTGGTCGCGGCGCAGCACGATGGTCACACTGCTGGCAATATCAGACAAGAACAGCGCCTCTTCGCATGCCGAATTGCCACCACCGATTACAAAGACCTGTTTGCCGCGGAAGAACATGCCGTCACACGTTGCGCAATATGAAACGCCGCGACCGCGATAGGTATCCTCGCCAGCGAAACCTGCCGGACGCGGCGTGGCACCCATGCAAGCGATAACGCTCGAGGCAAGCGTATCGCCCATATCGTGATGCACCGTAAACAGCGCTGCATCGGCATCGTAATCGATACCCGTAACCATGCTCCATGCGACCTGTGCTCCCAGGCCCTCTGCATGCTGCTGAAAACGCTCGCCGAGTTCGGCGCCGCTCAAGAGCGGAATGCCCGGATAGTTCTCGACTTCATTGGTCGTGGCGATCTGTCCACCCGACATGCCCTGCTCAATCACGGTCGTCGTCAGGTTGGCACGCGCAGCGTAAATGGCGGCAGCATAGCCCGCGGGGCCTCCACCGATAATCGCAACATCAATCGGCTGATCGGTAGTCATGGAATATCCTCTCGTCGATACATTGACGTTCTTTGCGCTCATACCCAAATTTACGTGAACATGACACTCATGCACTACAATGTTAAATCGCGTAACAAAGCTGAAGGGGAGTTATCGATGGATCAAACGCAGACGGGCAATAGCGCTCCCCTGCCCATGCAAGCCACTCCCCAACCGGAGCAAATGACCGTTTCACATACACAAAAACCCCTGGTAACCATTGTGCACGCATCGGTTGGATCGGGCCACAAAGCCGCCGCCAACGCGATTGCACAAGCATTTGACCTTATCCGCGGCACCAAGGGAATCCCTGAGGATATTGAAATTGAAGTGCTCGATATCCTTGATTTTGGACGTATTAAATTCGACGGCAATAAGACCGCGGCTTCTTTTACGGGAGCCACACGCCCCATTTACGACCTGACCTGGCGATATACGCTTACGGGACATCTTCTCTGGGGTGGCGGCACGGCATGGTCGCGAATTATGTTCCCCGCCTTCAACGAATATATTCGTTGTCGCAGGCCTATAGCCGTGGTCGCAACGCACATCACAGCAGCCAATGTTGCCGTGGGCGCCCGCGTAATTACGGGTATCGATTATCCGGTCATCTGCGTACCAACAGACTATGAAGTCGAAGGCTTTTGGCCCCACAAGGACACCGACCTATTCTGCGTAGCCAACGAGTTTATGGCCGAAACGCTGCGCCCGCGCAAGGTTCCCGAGTCAAAGATCCGCATAACGGGCATCCCCATCCGAGCCGGTTTCGATTCAGATTACAAACGAGAAGATGAGCTCAGCAAGTTCAATCTCCCCATAGACAAAACCGTCGTATTGGTGATGGCCGGCGCCAGTTTGCCCCAACCATACGTGCGTTTCCGCGCCGCGATGGACCACACGCTCCCCTTCTTACGCAGCTTTGAAGACATGCACTTTGTCTTTTTACCGGGCAAGGATAAGGAATACGCCGCCCGACTCAAGACGCTCTTCGACGCCATGAAGCTCGACAACGTCACGGTTCTGGACTACGTGGACGACATGGCGGCCCTCATGCACGGCTGCGACCTGGCAATCCTCAAATCGGGCGGACTCACGGTCACCGAGTGCCTGTGCGCTCATCTGCCGATGATCCTGCTGGGCAAATCATACGGTCAGGAAAAGGCCAACACCACAATGCTCACCGGCATGGGCGCCAGCATGCATGTCACCACCGCACGAGAACTCATCGTGACGCTTCGTCACCTGCACGACCACCCTGAGTCGCTCAAAGCGCTACTCATCAACGGCGAAGTACTACGCCGCCCCCACGCAGCCGAAGACATAGCCATCGCCACCATGGAGCTCGTAGGCAAACCCCAAAAGCGCAAACGAGCCTTCTGCCGCTTCTACTGGGGCGGAAAACCTGCTCATATCAGGTAGACGAAAGTCCGCTGCTCAGCGGGAGCCGCCCATATATCATTCCATGCTCAAACATTCTCGCTGCGCTGCGAAACTGCGCGTGGAACGATATATGGGCGGCTCCCGCTGAGCAGCTACGTTTACGTGCTAGCAGTTACACCAGATTCCCTTCCAATAGAACCTGCAAAGGCGAAACCAGAAAATATAGATATAGAAAGCCGATGCGAGAAAGGAGATGTCCCTTTATCGCATCGGCTTACTAGAAAAGTAAATATTGTTTCAAGCGAGTAGCCGCCCGCCCGGGGCTTACCTATATCGTTCCACGCGCAGTTTCGCAGCGAGCGAAGCGACGCGAGAATGTTTGAGCATGGAATGATATAGGTAAGCCCCGGGCGGGAGGGATACGAGCGCCCCTAGGCGACGCCAGAGGAGCCGAAGCCTCCTTTGCCTCGGTCGGTTTCGTCTAGTTCTTCTACTTCTACGAGGTTGACCGTGGGGACTTCTTGGATGACGAGTTGGGCTATGCGGTCACCTTTGTTGATTTGGATGTTGTTGGAGGGATCCAGGTTGATGAGGATAACCTTGAGTTCTCCTCGGTAGTGGGCGTCGATGAGGCCCGGCGTGTTGACTATAGACAGGCCCTGCTTGATGGCCAAGCCGCTGCGGGGCTGGACGAAGCCGGCGTAGCCATCGGGCAGGGCGATGGCCAGCCCGGTAGAGACCAGACGGCGTTCGAAGGGCTTCAGGACGCAGTCCTCGTTGGAGCGCAGATCCAAGCCGGCATCGGTGGGATGGGCGTATTTGGGAAGCTCGACGGTGGGGTCGAGACGCTTTATGTTGACGGTAATGTTGGACATGGAATCACCTTAGCTTGTCGAGCTCTTGCAGAAACTCATCGACGTCTTTGAAATCGCGGTAGACCGAGGCAAAGCGGATGTACGCCACCTTGTCGATCTTGGCCAAGCGCTTGAGTACCATGTCACCTAACTCATGGGACGTAACGGCCGTCAGCGTGCGAGAGCGCAGCTCGACCTCGATGTCATCGATAATCTCATTGAGCTTCTTAGTGTCGATATCACGCTTGATGGTGGCGCGCATCAAGCCGACGAGCAGCTTATTGCGATCGAACCGCTGCTTAGTTCCGTCTGACTTAATGACCTCGATTGGGTCTTCGCATCGCTCGAACGTTGTAAAGCGGTAATTACACGAGCAACATTCGCGACGGCGCTTAATGGTGTTATTTGACTCCTGCATACGGGAGTCAACGACGCGGGTATGTGCCTTGCCGCATTTGGGACAGCGCATGGTACCTCCTCTTAAACGATAACAAGGGTACCATGCGCAGCGCGATAATGATTACGAACGAGCAGGAACCTTAAGATGCGCACCGGCGGCGAGCGAACCATGCTCCAGATGATTGACGTTACGGATCATGTCGGAAGTCTCTTGCGTGGAAAGGCCTTCGATTGGATATTCCTCGGCAAGCGACCAAAGAGAGTCGCCAGGCTGAACGCGAATGGTCTCGTAGGTAACGTTGGAAACGGACTCGGCATACGCGGCGTGACGAGCGCTAAAGACCGACGTAGCGAGGACAAAGAAGAGCGTAAGCGCAACGGCAAAGGCGACAATCGTCGGAACCTTCAGGGCAACGCGGGCCGGCGCGACTACAGTCTGCTGATTGCGAGCAGGCTTTACAGTCAAAGGCTGAAAGCCGGAGCGGCCACCCTGAACAACCGTAAAAGTGGGTTCTGCAGGCGTCTCGAGCTTAAGGGCGAGGTTTCCCTGGACCATATTCGTTGCGTTCATCATGTTCTCCTCTCGCGTGTTTTGCTGAGAACAGTTTTATCAAGCCGCGCGGACAAAAATGTCTAGCGCGAGAACGAATGTTCGGTTATTATTATCTTCGAACAGTTGTTCCTGTCAAGCAAAATTCGAACATTTGTTTGACATGGGTAGAGAGGATGCCCTGATGGCTCGCAAAATTACCAAGCGTCAGCAGCAAATTTACGACTTCATCAAGGAATATCAGCAGGAGAAGGGTTATCCGCCCAGCGTGCGCGAGATGGCTTCTGCCGTGGGCCTTTCCTCCCCCAGCACCGTGCACGCCCATCTATCTGCCCTGGAGGCGCGCGGGCTACTCAAGCGCGATGCCACCAAACCGCGCGCCCTGGAACTCTTTAACGAGGACGGTTCCTCTGTCTCAATTTCTAAATCTGACGAGCCCACCGCACCTCGCGGAACGGTCTCGCTACCGCTCGTTGGTCGCGTCGCGGCTGGGATTCCCATTCTGGCCGAACAGAATATCGAAGACACTTTTACTATCCCGACCGAAATCGCCACTGATCAGGGTTCCTTTATCCTTGAGGTGCATGGGAGCTCAATGATCAATGTCGGCATCTTCAATGGCGATTACATCATCGTCCGTGAACAAAAGAGTGCCATGAACGGCGAAATTGTCGTGGCCATGATTGATGGTTCAGCGACCGTCAAGACGTTCTACAAGGAGCAGGGACGCGTACGCCTGCAGCCTGAGAATGACACCATGGAGCCTATCTATGCAACGAATCCCGTTATCTTGGGCAAAGTCGTCGGCTTAATGCGCCGGTTCTCGTAATGCAAAAACGCATCACCATCTTTGATACCGTCCGCGGGTTTACGATGATTTCAATGGCAGGTTTTCACGCTTGCTACGATTTCGCCTACCTGTACGGTTGGGATATGCCCTGGTTTACACAGACCGTCTTTCAAGACATCTGGCGTGCCAGCATCAGCTGGGTATTTTTGTTTATCGCGGGTTGGATGTGCACCCTTTCGCGCAACAATATCAAACGTGCCGCCAAATACGCCTTAGCAGCACTCGTCGTCTGGTTGGCAACAACACTTGTCTCAGTAGACGATTCGGTTAATTTTGGCATCATCTACTGCATGGCCGCATGTACCGGCATCGTGGCGTTGACCGATCCCGTCCTTAAGAAGATATCGGCGAGATGGGGCATGTCCCTATGCCTTGTGTTGTTCGCCCTCACTTGGAGTATCCCCAAAACGATCTATCCTGTCCCCTACCTGGCGTGGCTGGGATTTCCGAGCCCTGGGTTTGTATCAGGTGATTACTACCCCATCATCCCGTTTTTCTTTATGTATCTTGCAGGATACTTCGCCGCACACATAGCGCAGGGAATCGATAAGACCGTCCCAAGCTGGGCCTACGCCAATCCCATCCCGGCGCTCGCCAGCCTTGGACGTCACGCACTCCCCTTTTATCTACTGCATCAGCCCATCATTCTGGGCATTTTGGAACTCGTCTACTCGGTGCGATAACGCTCGAGCCGCGGCGCGATACGGGCCGGTAGCTTCGCCACAATACGAACGCCGTCCTCAAGATATTCCTCGTGCAAAAGGGTTCCCTGCTCATGCACCAGCGTGATGAGGGCGCCCTTACGATACGGGATATCAGCAGAGAGCAACACATCGGTAGCAGCCGCCTCACGAGCAATACGGTCGACGAGATCGTCGAGTCCCTCACCCGTCTGGGCCGAGAACAACACGGCCTCGGGATAGCGACGACGGAAGCTCAATCGATCAACGCTATCGAGAAGATCGATTTTATTGAACACCGTAAGCGTCAAACGCTCGCCGGCACCGATCTCGTCAAGAACGCGATCGACTGCCTCGAGCTGGCGCTCGTAGTCCTCGTCAGAGGCATCCACAACTTTAAGGATCAGATCGGCACCAAGAACCTCAGACAGCGTGGACTTAAAGGCATCAACGAGACCATGCGGTAGCTTTTGAATAAAGCCAACGGTATCGGTAATCGTCATGCCACGACCGCCGGGCAGGCGATACGAACGCGTCGTCGGGTCGAGCGTAGCAAACAGCTTGTCCTGCGAAAGTACCGTAGATCCGGTCAGACGATTGAGCAACGTCGATTTACCCGCATTAGTATAACCGGCCAACGCGACGCGAAACGCCGGTGACTCAATGCGGCTCTTGGACTGGACATCGCGACGCTGTTCAACCTGCTTAAGCTCACGACGAAGCGCGGCAATCTTATTGCGAATGAGGCGACGGTCGACCTCGAGCTGACTTTCGCCCTGGCCAAAGCGTGAGCCGATGCCGCCGCGCGTCTGTTCCTTGGCGAGATGACTCCACATGCCACGCAGACGGGGCAACAGATATTGAAGCTGTGCCAGCTGTACCTGTAGGCGTCCCTCACGCGTCTGAGCATGAAGGCCAAAGATATCCAAGATCAGTGCCGTACGATCGATAATCTTTACCGGCTCGCCCACGGCTTTCTCCAAATAGGATTGCTGCGAGGGCGTCAGGTCGTCGTCAAAAATAACGACATCGGCATCCATACGATGTACCAGGCCGCACAGCTCTTCAACCTTACCGGAACCGATAAACGATTTTGGATACGGCTTAACCAGACGCTGTGACAAACGCGCCACGCACTGGGCGCCAGCCGTATGGGCCAGGCGCTCAAGCTCGTCAAGCGAACGATCGAGCGGCCACGCATTGTCGCGCCACTCAACACCAACTAATATGGCACGCTCGGGCTCGGGTGCCGTGGGAACAAGGGGGAAACGGGCCATTAGGCAGCCTCAATACGATGCAGGATATCCTCAACGACCTCATCGATCGTAAATTGGTCCATATCAAACCACACGATGCGGTCATCGCGCTTAAACCACGAAAGCTGACGTTTGGCATAGCGACGCGAACGCATCTTGATGAGTTCGTGAGCCTCATCCATGCTCATCACGCCATTGAAAGCATCGATGATCTCTTTATAGCCAATTGCCTGCATCGACGTCAGGGCATCTCCCAGCCCCTGGTCCATAAGACCGCGGACTTCATCGACAAGGCCCTGCTCAAACATCAGATCGACGCGCAGGTTAATGCGCTTGTAGAGCACCTCGCGATTACGCGTCAGACCAAACCATAGAGCATGATAATGCTCACGCGGAACACTAAACTGACTTTTTTGCTGTGCATAGGAGATACCATCATCATGCATCTCGAGCGCACGAATCACACGGCGCACGTTATGGGGATGAATAACAGCAGCCGATTCTGGGTCACGCTCGGCAAGCAGGGCATGCAGTTCTTCCTCGCCAATACGCTCGGCAAGCTCCTGATAGCCCACACGGCGATCGTCCTCAAGTTCACCCGAGGGAAAGTCCATCTCATCGAGGGCGGCCTTGAGATACAGCCCCGTACCTCCGCAAAAAACCGGCAGGCGACCCGAACCAAGGAGACGTTCAACATGCGCGCGAGCGTCAGCCTGATAAAGCGCAGCAGAATATGCCACACCCGGCTCCACAATGTCGACGAGACGCAGCGGCGCCGTACACTCATCGGGCGTCATCTTTGCGGTACCGATGTCCATGCCGCGATAGATTTGCATCGCATCGCACGACAGCACTTCGGACGAAAGACGAGCGGCCAAACGGTCGGCAACATCACTCTTACCAACCGCCGTCGGACCGACGATCGCAACGGCGGAAAGACCTGCCCCGGAAGAAACCATTAGCGCGGCTCGCCCACAACGGAGCCGGACAAATACCAGGTCTTGGCAACGTCAACGTCAATATCAACGATCTTGCCAACAAGCTGATCGATGCTGTAACCCTCGGGGATAGGCGCATGCACGGTCTGATTCTTGGGACTCTTGCCCAGCAGGACCGCATCGTTCTTCTTGCTCGTGCCCTCAATGAGCGCCGGCACCACAGTATGAAGCTCACCCTGGTTATACTCATGTGCCGTGGTCTCGATAACCTTAACCAGGCGGTTGAAACGCTCGAGAATAACCTCATGCGGCGTAGGATCGTCAATCTCGGCGGCCGGGGTACCGGCGCGCTTGGAATAGATGAAGGTATAGGCCTGAGCATAGCGGACCGTCTCGGCAAGCGAGAGCGTCTGCTCAAAGTCTTCTTCAGTCTCGCCCGGAAAGCCAACGATAATGTCAGTCGAGAGCGCGATATCGGGCATGCGATTGCGGATGCGATCGACCAGGCCCAGATAGTCCTCGCGTGTATAACGGCGATTCATCTCTTTGAGGATCCGTGTCGAACCTGACTGGACGGCCAGGTGCAGCTGCGGCATAACGGCAGGCGTCTCGGCCATGGCGTCGATGGTCTCGGGGAGAAGATCCTTGGGATGCGAAGACGTAAAGAAGATGCGCTCCACACCCGTGTCGCCCACGGCACGCAGCAGATCGGCAAAACGCGGCTTGCCAAACAGATCGCGACCATATGAGTTAACGTTTTGGCCCAGCAGCGTAATCTCACGCACGCCCTGGCGCACCAAACCGGTCACCTCGTCGACAATCTCCTCGAAGGGGCGGCTCTTTTCGCGACCGCGCACGTACGGCACGATGCAATAGGTGCAGAAATTATTGCAGCCCGTCATGATGGGCACCCAGGCGTGATACTGGGTCTCGCGATGCCACGGCATGCTCATGGCATCCGTATCCTCATGCTCATTGGTGCGGATATGACGCTTGCCGTCAAGGAACGCCTCGGCAATGAGCTCGGCCACATGCGCGATGGAATGCGTGCCAAAGATGACATTGACGTTATCGACGTTGGTGAGCAGGCCCTCGCCATCGCGCTGCGCGATGCAACCACCAACGGCAACCACGCGCTTGCCCGAAGGCGAAGGCGGCAGGCTTTTGCAGGAATTGCACTGACCGTACAGGCGAGTATCGGCGGCCTCGCGCACACAGCATGTCATGAAGACAACGATATCGGCATGCTCAAGATCGAGCGCCATGAGGCAACCATACGAATCGAGCAGACCGCTCACACGCTCGGAGTCGTGCTGATTCATCTGGCAGCCAAAGGTGCGGATAAAGTAGGTTTTACCGGCAAGAATATCGCGTACGGAACGCTGATCCATGTGCATAAGTCCTAACGTTGGGGAGCGAAACGAGGCTAGCAGAAGCTATGCCACAGGCTTAACATCATCCATGACGACGTTATCCATAGCAGCTCGATTGATCTGGTGAACGTAGATAGAAAGGCGGATGGCCGTGCGCGACTCCCCGTTAATGAGGATGTCGGAGAACACGGGCGCGCAGGAAATATCAAAACCGGTTGGGATCAAAAAACCGCGCGCGATGGCAACGGCCTTAATGGCCTGGTTGACCGCGCCGGCGCCGACACACTGGATGTTGACGGGTACACCATCCTTGACCATGCCGGCGATGGCGCCGGCAACGGACGCGGGCGATGATTTGCTTGATACCTTCAGGCAATCCATGAAGAAACTCCTGCGTTTAAAAGTACGTTTTAACTGCAATAACTTTATCGTACCGAGTGGACTCGGTAAAGGCACTATTCCTCTTTGGCAAGATCGAAGGTCACGGTGATTCGATCACGCGAAACACGAATCTTTGGATCGCCGCAAAGGTTGAGATAGTACCGAGCAGCAAGGTCATTAAAGTCGCGCTCCACAGCACGCGAAAACTGTGCCATGTCATCCTTGGCAATATGTAGCCCGCGACGATCCTTCGCAAGATCGACAGGAGCCGGCGCATGCGAGGACGAATCACGCTCGCGCAGCAGACGCGCGGTCAAACCGCGAACGGGCTTAATCTGCCCTGCCAAAATACGATGGGCCGTGCGCTCGGACATCTCAAGACCCAAACCCGAACAGATACGGATAAAGTCCTCGGCATCAGAGGCAAGGCCTAAACGGTCGACAACCGGAAGCTCGCTCTCGTCATCAATGAACAGGAGACGCGACGTATCGAGCCGACTGGACGCCTGAGCATAAAGGGTCGCGGCAATCTCAGACGGAGAACCAAGATAGACATCGCAACCACGCAACTCCTCGAGCGCAAACTCACAAGCAGCGCGAATAATATTATGCGGGCCGCGAGCACAGACATAACGTCCGTCCTCATCCTTGACGGCCTGGGGCCAGCTGGACTGATCGGCACGCTCACTGAGGCGGTCGGCCGCAACGCTCACCTTAAAGGCCGAGCCAAGGTCGACACCGGACGTGACCACACGGGCCTCGTCGGTGTTCTGCTTGATCGAAAACAATGCCATGCCACGACCGTGAACGCCCCAACGGTCCATCTTCATGCTCTCGAGCTTGGAGGTAACGCGGGCATCGAAGATTCGCTCTTGCATATCCTGCGGAACGCCCGAACCGTTATCCAGAAAGACAAGCGTGCGGACGCCATCTTCCTTGGTCGTAGCGAGATAGACTTTGTCGGCGCCAGCATCGCGAGCATTACGGAGCATTTCGATGACGATATCCTCGACATGCTGAATGTCGTGCTTTGCCTGGCGCCGCTCGGCCTCCGAAACGCGGAGGCGGACATACCCCTCGCCAAGGTTCTCCTCGACGCGAAGGTTGCCCTCCCCCGACATCGACGCGATAAATGAGATGAGCTCGTTCGCGTCGCTCATGTTATTTAGCGATATCGACAGCGCGGCTCTCGCGAATCACGACGACGCGCACCTGACCGGGATACTCCATCTCTTCCTCGATCTGATGGGCGATATCGTGAGCCAGGACCGTGGACTGGGCATCGGAGATCTTGTCCGGCTGAACCATGACGTGGACCTCGCGACCAGCCTGCATGGCATAGGTACGCTCGACGCCATCATGGGAGTTGGCGATCTCCTCGAGCTTCTCAAGACGCTTGATGTAGTTCTCGGCAGACTCGCGACGGGCACCGGGGCGAGAGGCAGAGACGGCATCGGCGGCCTGTACCAGGACATCGAGCACCGTGTTGGGGTCGACATCGGCATGGTGAGCCTCGATAGCGTGGACGATAACGGGCTTCTCGCCGTAACGGCGGGCAAGCTCGGCGCCGATGACGGCATGCGGGCCCTCGACGTCGTGGTCGATTGCCTTGCCCAGGTCGTGCAGCAGGCCGGCGCGCTTGGCAGTCACAACGTCAAGGCCAAGCTCGGAAGCCATCACGCCGCACAGATCGGAGACCTCGAGGGAGTGCTGAAGCACATTCTGACCAAACGAGGTGCGATAGCGCAGGGCACCAAGGGTCTTGACGATCTCGGGGTGCAGGTCATGGATTCCGGTATCGAAGGCAGCCTGCTCGCCTGCCTCGCGCACGCGCTGCTGAACCAAGTCGGCAGCCTTGTGATACATCTCCTCGATGCGGGCGGGGTGAATGCGGCCGTCGGCGATGAGGTTCTCGAGGGCGACACGGGCGGTCTCACGACGGACCGGGTCGAAGCTCGAAAGAACGACGGTCTCGGGCGTGTCGTCGATCACGAGGTTGACGCCGGAAACCTGCTCGAAGGTGCGGATGTTGCGGCCCTCGCGGCCAATGATGCGGCCCTTGAGGTCATCAGAGGGAATGTGCACGGAGGTAACGGTGACCTCGGCAGTGTGGTCGGCAGCGCAGCGCTGAATCGCCAGGGACAGAATCTCCTGGGCGGTCTTGTGGCACTCGGCGCGAACCTGCTGCTCGGACTCGCGAATGATTGTGGCGGCCTCGTGGGTGACCTCGCCGCGAACCTTATCGAGGAGCTCCTTGTGGGCGTCCTCGCGGGTAAGGTCGGCGATACGCTCGAGCTCGGAGGTCTGCTTTGCGCAGAGCTCCTCGAGCTCGCGGGAGCGCTTCTCGACCTGACCGGCCTGGCTGGACAGCTGGTGCTCACGCTTGTCGAGAGCGTCGTTGCGGCGATCAAGGGATTCCTCGCGCTGCATCACACGGTTCTCGAGCGTACGAATCTCGCTCTTACGCTGCTTGTCCTCGGCCTCGGCGGCCTGCTTGTTCTTGATGATCTCCTCTTTAGCCTCGAGCAGAGCCTCTTTTTTGAGGGTCTCGGCCTGACGCTTAGCATCACCGATCAGGGACTCAGCCTGTGCGTGTGCCGACTGGATCTTTTCGTCGGCCTCGTGAAGACTACCCTGCTTGGCGGTGCGCATGTAGGCAATGGCGGCGATGGCACCCAAAACGATGCCAACGAGCGCTGCGATGATAGGCATGCTCACTCCTTTTTATGGATTCGTTACACAACAAAGCGAACCGTCCTTACGAACGGCTCGCGACATTTGAGTAATATGGGCGCAGCTTATGCGGGTCGGATACAGATAAACATATAAACAAACTCATCACAGATGAGCACATATCACAAAGCAAATGACAGTGTTTATCGTACGTTGAACCACAACAACTGTCAAATATATGGCCCCGGCACGGCGGCTAAAACGCGGTGAACGGCAGGGCCACAAAACGCATACGCCTAAACCGCACATTCCTCGCGTTCGACATCGAGACGTGCCTTAACGGCATCGGCGGCGATGTGATACGAGAAGCCCTTGCCCATCAAAAACCGAACCAGTTTTTCGAATCCGCGCGTCTCTGGAACACGCCGCTTGGCGAGCAGGGCTGACGCACGCGCCAAATCGTCTTCGACGGCAAAATAATCCTCGGGATAACCGGGAATGTCATCGAGCACGACATGACGGCGCTTGAGCTCGGTCTCGATTTTGCGCTGTCCCCAACCGCGCCGCTTGCGCTCCTCGATAAAGTACGAGCAAAAGCGGTTCTCGTCTAAAAAGTGATACTCGGTGGCGCGCTCGACGGCGAAATCGATCGCGGGCTGGTGAAAGCCGTAGCGAGCCAGCTTGTCACGGACCTCACCCGTCGCATGGTCGCGGCGCGATAACATCTCGGTCACCATGGTAAGCGCACATTTACGCTCGATGAGCTGCACCGCCTCACGAAAGTTATCCCAATCGCAGGGCAGATCGGGGCGATTTTTGACATACAGGCGCGCGACCCGCACGGGAATCCAAATGGACCGCTCAAAACCGCCCTCAAGCTCACAATCGATATGTGCGCAAGGCTTTTTGGACGCATTCCCGCTCGAGAACGAGGAGGCCGCCTTCTTATCGGGAAAGATGACCGTGGCCTCGGTCACCGTATACGACATGAGCGTAACCGCTACTCGTCGTCATCATCGAGCATGGCGGAACCATCGATGGCGTAAAGCTCGTCAAACTCCTCAGGCGCAGGCTGATCGGTCAGCTCGACCTCGGACGGAGCATCGTCATCAAACTCAAGTCCGCAGGCAAGGCGGACCTTATGCTCAATCTCGTCAGCGCAATCGGGGTGTTCGCGCAGGAACGCCTTGGCGGCCTCGCGACCGTTGCCGAGCTTGTCCTCGCCATAGGCAAACCAGGAGCCCATCTTCTTGCAGATGCCGCACTCGACAGCCATGTCCAGAATCGAGCCCTCCTTAGAGATGCCCGTACCGTACATGATGTCGAACTCAGCAGAACGGAACGGAGCTGCCACCTTGTTCTTAACGACCTTGGCGCGCACGCGGTTACCGATAACCTCGTCCTTAAGCTTAATGCTGTCGATACGGCGAATGTCGATACGCACCGAAGAGAAGAACTTAAGGGCGCGGCCGCCCGTCGTAGTCTCGGGGTTGCCGAACATGACGCCGATCTTCTCACGCAGCTGGTTAATGAAGATGCACGTCGTGTTGGACTTGGACAGCGAGCCGGCGAGCTTGCGGAGCGCCTGGCTCATCAGGCGAGCCTGAAGACCGACCGTAGTATCGCCGATTTCTCCCTCGATCTCGGCACGCGGGGTCAGCGCGGCGACGGAGTCGACGACGATGGCATCGATGGCGCCGGAACGCACGAGCATGTCAACAATCTCGAGCGCCTGCTCGCCCGTATCGGGCTGGGAAATGAGCACCTCGTCGATATCCACGCCGATGCGCGCGGCATACGTGGGATCAAGCGCGTGCTCGGCATCGATAAATGCCACAACGCCACCCATTGCCTGGGCCTCGGCCAGGATCTCGAGCGAAAGCGTCGTCTTACCGGAGGACTCAGGACCGTAAATCTCGACGATACGGCCGCGCGGCACGCCGCCGATACCCAGCGCGGCATCGAGGGCCAGGGCGCCCGTGGGAATGGCCTCGACCTCGAGCTCGGGACCACCGTCGCCGTACCTCATGATGGAACCCTGGCCGAATTTCTTCTCGATCTCGGCCTTGGTGGTGGCGATCATCTCATCGCGCTCTTTACCCGTCGTGCGAGCATGAACGGTACGTACGGGACCTGAATTCTTGGCCATGAATAGCCCTCCTCTTAACAACCTGCATCGATAATAAACGAACGGCTGTTCGTGGTCAACCGTTCAGGCCAATCATATGCAGGCGGTCTTTCCAAAACCCAACCAAACGCCGACCAAACACTGACCAAATGCTTGACCACAAAGGACCAAATATGAACAAGGCAGACAAAAATACATCTACAACCAGCACAAACGCCAAATGAGCCTAAGGTCCCTATCTCCACAATTAAGGGGCTCGGAGGCCCCTTAAAACACGTCTATTCCATAGAGTTGAGCACAAGGGCAATGCGACCCAATGCCTCCGTGACCGCATGGGCACGAACACACGAACGGTCACCCTCATAGTGGCAGCGCACAGAGTCCACGACCGGCACGCCCCCATCGGCGGAACGATGCGCCCAGGCAATATAGAAAGTGCCCGCCGGATCGTCCTCAGTGCCACCGCCGGGGCCGGCATAACCCGTTGCGCTCACTGCAATATCGCTCTGGTACAGCTCCAGCGAACCCACCGCCATCTCGCGCGCGGTCTGATGCGACACCGCGGTATAGCGGTCGAGCGTCTCCCGCTCAACACCCAGAACGCGATGCTTGATCTCATCGCAGTAGGTCACCGCACCGCCACGCAGCACCGCCGAGGCGCCCGGGATATCGGCAATCGTCGAGGCGATCATACCCGCCGTCAGCGACTCAGCCGTCGAAACCGTCACGCCCCGAGCGCTCGCGCGCTCGACAATATCGCGCGCCAGCTCCTCGTTGTGTGCGGAAATCTGCTCAAAAGAGTCCGTCATACCCACCAGGACCTAGACCGAAAAGACGATCTTGCGGCAGTTCCAGAAGTACTGGGCGCCCGAGATAACGGTCAGGACAACGGCAACGGCGTACAGGAAACGCGACACCGAGTAGATGCCGAGCGTCAGCGCCACCGGGCCAAGGTGCAAGCCGGCCATCGCAAAAACGCACAGGTAACCGCAGATGGAGACCATCGTGGTTGCCGTCTTGTACTTGCCGAGCTTATCGGCCGCAACGACCACGCCGGCCGCACTCGCAACCATGCGTAGGGCGCTCACCAGCAGCTCGCGGAACAGGATAATGAACACGGACCACACGGTCACCGCGCCAAAATCCAAGAACAGCAGCAGGGCCGAGAACACCAGCAGCTTATCGGCGATGGGGTCCAAGAACTTACCGAAATCAGTGATCTCGTTGCGGGAGCGCGCCAGATAACCGTCGACCTTATCGGTGCACGACAGGATCACATACAGAATGAAGGCAGCGGCGGCGAGCGGGCCGTCGAAGGTGCTCCAATCCGTACCGGCAACACTCGTGTGAGACAGGGCCGAGACGATCATGAACACCGGGATAAAGACGATGCGAACGCACGTCACGATGTTGGCGGGCGTCCAGACACTCGTCAGTTCCTTATTGCTCTCGTTAGCCACGACGCTCTCCTACTCCACAACATGACCGATAAGCTCATAGCAGAAGCTATCGGTAAACTCGACGGTCAGAATATCGCCCACGGACGCCTCGCTGGCGTCCAGATGCACCGCGCCATCGGAATCGGGCGCCTGGAACCAGGCATGGCCGATCAGCTCGGCGCCATCCTCGGTCTCTTCGATACCGTCGACGATTACCTGGGCTCGCTCGCCCACATGGGCGGCGGTGGCGGCAAAACCGAGCGACTCGGCCAGGTCCATGGCCTCCTGGGCGCGCTCGAGCTTGACCTCTTCGTCGACCTGACCCTCCATCTTAGCGGCCAGGCTGCCCTCCTCCTGCGAGTAGGCAAAGACACTCGTGTAGTCAAAGCCGACGGTGTCCATAAAGTCGATAAGATCGCGGAACTCGTCGTCGGTCTCGGTCGGGAAGCCGACCATGGCCGTGGAACGAATCACGATGCCGGGGATGCGCTCGCGAAGGTCGCGGAACAGATCCTCGAGCTCCTGGCGCGAACCGGAGCGACGCATGGCCTTGAGAATGCGCGCGTCGCAGTGCTGCACGGGGATATCGATATAGGGCAGCACCTCGGGCGTATCGCGAATCGTCTCGATGAGTTCGTCAGTCATGCCCTCGGGCTGCAGATAGAGCACGCGGACCCAGACGTTGTGCGGGCGCACGGCCTCGGCGACGGCACGCAGCAGCTGCGCCAGATTACGCGGCGAGCCATCGGCGACGTCCTCGTCGGCAAAGTCGGTACCCCAGATGCCCGTGTCCTGGCCGATCAGCACGATCTCGCGCACACCGCCGGCAACCAGGTCGCGCACCTCGGAGATGATGCTCTCGGCATTGCGCGAATGATAGCGACCGCGGATGTAGGGAATCATGCAGAAGCTGCAGAAGCGGTTGCAGCCATCGGAAATCTTGACGTAGGCGACAGCACCCTCGACGGTACGTTTGACCTGCGGGATATAGGCTGCAATCTCACGCTCGACACCCAGCACGCCATCGATGACCGCCACGATGCCGTCTTCCTTGTCGGCCTTCACAAAGGCAGCGACCTCGGGCAGCTCGTCAGGCAGGTCATCGCCATAGCGCGACGGCACACAGCCGCACATGACGATGGGGCAAGAACGAACGCCGTCCTGAACCTCGTTGGCGAGCTCGAGCGTGGTCTCGATGCTCTCGGACGTTGCGGAGGCGAGGAACGAGCAAGTATTGACGATGGCGATATCGGCATCCTGCGGGTCGAATGCCTCCTCGTAGCCCGCGGCGGTCAAAAGAGAACGCATGCGGTCGGTGTCAACCTCGTTCTTAGCGCACCCGAGGGTGATGTAGAGCACGGAGCCCAACGGTGTATCCATGTTGGAGAGCAGTCCTTTCGATTGATATTAGCGGTAGTTGGTGAACTGCAGCGGCTGGCCGTAGTCCTGGTCGCGCAGGAACTGGATCACGGTCTGCAACGCGTCCTTCGAAGCAGAGGAAACACGCAGCTTGTCGGCCTCGATGGTCACCTTGACCTTGAGCTTTTGATCCTTGATGTCCTTGTTGATCTTCTTGGCGGTCGCCTGGTCGATACCCTCGACGATATGGCCGAGCACGCGCACGGTGCCGCCCGATGCCGCCTGCGGAGCATCCCACGAGACAGCCTTGAGGTCGATGCCGCGCTTGATGAGCTTGGAGCTCAGCACGTCGACAATCTGCTTGGAGACAAAGTCGGCCGGGGCGTTGATCGTAAAGAGCTTGTCGCCCTTCGAAAGCTCGATCGTGGCGCCGGAATCCTTAAGGTCATAGCGCTGGGAAATCTCGCGCGTGGTCTGCTGGAAGGCGTTGTCGACCTCTTGCATGTTGACCTCGGACACGACGTCGAAGCTGGAATCTTTAGCCATGATGTTTCCTTTCGCGTACGAGCGGCCTAGTAGCTATCGTACGAATTGTCGGTAGAATCGGTGGGTGTCTGACCGTCAGTTGCGGTATCGGCGCCATCCGTGGACTGGGCATCGGTACCGTCGGTGGTATCGGTACCATCGGTGGTGTCGGTACCATCAGAACTTTCACCATTCTCGGAATCAGACGTCTCCTTCTTGGGAACGGTGATCGTCACACGCGCCACGCCCGAGGTCTTGGTATCGTAACGAACCTTTTCACCGTTCTTGATAACGGTGACATCGGAAGGCTTGGACGTGGTGATCTCGATCGAAGACTCGGGCGTGTACTCCTGCTCAAAGGGGCCAGTCGCCTGGGCGCCATAGACCGACTTGCCGTCAACCTTGACCTCAATCCACGCGGTCTTTCCCTTGGCAACGGAGACTTTGACCTTCGTGACCTCGTTCTCTTCCTTCTTGGCCGTCGTCTTGGTAGCGTCCGAATCAGTCGACTCATCCGTCGCCTCATCGGTGTCATCGTCCTCGTCGACCGTTTCGGTCTTCTTAGAAGACTTCTTGGTCGGCATCTTGGTAGCAGTGGGCGTCTCGGGCGTGTTCTCGGGCGCCGAAGATGCGCAGCCACGCAGAAGCACCACGATGAGCACAATCAACAGCAGCGCAACGGCACCGATGCCGGCGTAGACGATACGCGGATCGAGCCCGTTGTTTTGAGGAGTACGTGATCCGCCGCGTCCACGACTGGAACTGCTGCGGCCGCCTCCCTGAGGCATACGACCACGATTGCTATCGGAACGGCCGCGATAGCCACCCTGGCCCTGAAGGCTGCGCTGACCCGAGCGGGGCGCAAGTTCACCGCGGCCTTGATAGCCACGCTGGCCCGAACGCGGAGCCGAAGAGCGCTGGCCATACGGCTGTGATTGAGAGCGAAGACGCGGCGTCACCTGCGTGGTATCGGCATCCGCATAGCCACCGCGAGAGCGTCCGGTGGAGGCACCACGGTAACCGCGATCGGAATAGCCGCCGTCGCCGTAGCCGGCACGAGGGTCACGCGCCACGCCGCGGGCAGCGGGAAGTGCACGGTCCTCGGGCATCGGCGTACTGCGGAACCGGTCACGCTGTGAGCGAATCTCCTCACCCGAACCCGTCTCGGTAATATAACCGGCCTGCTGAGGACGCTGTCCATAGCGGGTCGAACGACCGCCCTGAACCATCAGGAAGCGCCCGTTGTCGACCGAGGAACGCGAATTGACGTAGCCGGCGGCGTCCTGAAAACGACCGCCCTGCTGCGACGTCTCGCGTTCGTATGCCATCAGGTCGTCAAAGTAGGCATTGACGACCTCGCGCGGATTGAGGCCCAAAAAGCGAGCATAGCTCGAAATCATGCCCTGCGCATAGCCGCGCGGCGGCATCGAAGCAAAGTTACCGGTCTCGAAAAACTCGATGATCTGCGGCCTGATTTTGATGGTGTTGGCGACCTGCTGAATGGAAAGGCCCATTCGGCGACGCTGCTCGAGCAGCATGTCACCAAAGCGTGCAGCCATCAGAATCCTCCAAACTCACGATCTTCACGTGCCATCTCGGCGTCGACAGATTCCAGCGCGGCAAGCCCCTCCTCGTCCAACAGGACCTCGCGCGGCTTGGAACCGTCGGGCGGGCCGACGACACCCTTTTCTTCCAGCATGTCCATAATACGCCCGGCACGCGCATAGCCAACCTTCAGGCGGCGTTGCAGGCCAGATGTGGAGCCAAGCTGCGAATCCACCACAATATGGGCGGCTTCCCAGATGAGCGGATCATCGTCTTGCGGCTCGGCGACTCCGGTACGGACAATGCCGCCGCCACCCGCCATGGACATGGAAGCGGGCGCCACGGCAGACAGGATCTCCTCGTGGTAGTCGGGCTCGCTCTGCGACTTGACGAACTCGACAATCTCGTTGATTTCGTCATCCGAGACAAAGCAGCCCTGAATACGGCGGGGCTTGCCCCAGTCGACCTTGGAGAACAGCATGTCGCCCAAACCGGTGAGCTTTTCGGCACCCATCTGGTCGATGATGACGCGCGAGTCGATGCCCGTGGCGACGTTAAAGGCGATGCGGTTGGTGATGTTGGCCTTGATAAGGCCCGTCACCACATTGGAACTGGGGCGCTGCGTGGCCACGATAAGATGAATACCGGCGGCACGGCCCAGCTGGGCGATACGTACGATCGAGGCCTCGACATCCTTACCGGCGACCATCATCAGGTCCGAGAGCTCGTCAATGATGATGACCAGGTAGGGCATCTTTTGCGGCGGATTGTCGTAATGCTCAAACTCGCCGGCGGCCTGCTTTTCGTTGTAGGTCGAGATCTTACGCACGTTAAGACGCTCGAAGACCTTCAGGCGACGCTCCATCTCGGACACGGCCCATTGCAGAGCGCTCGCGGCCTGCTTGGGCTCGGTCACTACAGGCACGTAAAGATGCGGCAGACCGTTATAGCCCGCAAGCTCGACGCGCTTGGGGTCGACCATGATCAGGCGAACATCCTCGGGAAGGGCGCGCATGAGCAGGGTCGTGATGATGGAATTTATCATCACCGACTTACCAGAACCGGTCGTACCGGCAATAAGCAGGTGGGGCATCTTGGCGAGGTCGGCGACAACCGGCGTGCCCTCGGCATCGCGGCCGATGGCCAGCTCGAGCGGACCGCCCTTCACATAGGGCAGCACGTCGCCCAAATTGACGTTTTGGCGCTTGCGATTGGGAATCTCGATGCCCACGAGCGAGGTGCCGGGGATCGGGGCAAAGATACGCACCGACTGGGCAGCGAGCGAAAGCGCGATATCGTCCTCGAGGCTCGAGATCTTGCTCACGCGCTCGCCCTCGCCAGGTTGCAGTTTAAAGGTCGTCACCGTGGGGCCGGCGATCCAGCCGACCACGCGGGCACTGCGGCCAAACTCAAGCAACGTGGACTGAAGCGACTCGGCAGTCTGTTCCAGCTCCTTGTCAGAAGACGCGGAGGACGCCGACTGCGGGTTGGCGCGCAGGATCTCGAGCGGCGGAAACTTAAGGCCATCCTCTTCTTCACCCTCGTTATCCGCGGGGGCATTGACCGCTCCCCCATCGCTAGAAGTAGGCGCCTCGGCAGCGCCCGCGACAGCCGTATCGGCAACCTTGGGATGCTTCAAGAAGTCGGGAATCTGAGGTGCTGCCGAGACAGGATTCACGGCAAACGGCGGCTCGGACTCGTCAATGTTATCGGGGTCGTCTTCCATCGAAAGCTGACCGGTTACCTGGTCGCGCTTTGCATGGCGACGCGGCAGCAAAGTTGTCTTTGCGGTCTCAATCGGAGCCTCGTCGTCCTCGTCATCGCCCTCAGTGAGCTCAATCTCGCTATCGGACCAAGACGGGTCGGGCTCGCTTGTATTCAACTTGGGTGTGGCCTTGCCCTTCTTGACATGACGGCGCGGCAGCAGCGTCGTCTTAGCGCGCTCGGCCTCCACGGCATCGGACACGTCGACAAACGGATTCTCGTCCTCGTCGTCATCGTCCAAAACCGGGTCCACATCGTTGCCCATAACCGTGGTCACGGCAGCATCGGAGCCCTTTTGACGAAGAATGCTCAGGTGCGGACGGGCAACGCCGGGCACCGACAGGGCTTCGTCGTCACCCCACGGGCTCGCGTTAACATCGGCACGACGGCGCTCGGCAAAATCGGCCGCGCGGTCGCGAGCAGAGCGCAGCACGCCACCCACCGAAAAGCCGATGATGACAAAACCAACGACGGCCAGACCCAACAGGACCACCATCGCGATAGGCTTACCCAGGGCATTCTGTAGCGCACTCGCAATAAACGCACCGATGTAGCCACCCGAGGCGGACAGATTTTGCGGCGTGAACATAAGGTCACACGAGTCGCTCGTACCCGGCACCATCAGAGAAAGAATGGAGACAACGGCGATAAAGACCACGGCTCCGCCCGCGACCGAGCGAATGTTGAGCGGCGAGTCCTCGCCTAAAAAGAGCGTGGCGGCAAACAGCAAAATGACGATCGGCAGCACGTAGGCGCCCAGACCAAAGCCCAGGTGGTAGAAACCGGCAACCGCAGCCGTAACGGGTGCGGTCGCCGGAGAAATCACGGCAATGAAGGACGCAATCGCCAAAACGGCGATGACCACGCCGGCAATATCGCGGTTGGCCGAGGGCTCGACCAGGGGCTCAAAATCGTCGAAGTCGGCCTCGTGGCCCTTATTGGCACGAAGATGGGAACCGGCACCCTTAGCAGATGCCGGTTGGTTATTGGCCTTATTACCTTTGGCGTTTTGTGCAGATCCGCGCGCCAAACTAAACCTCCATGACGACCGGGATGATCATCGGACGGGTGCGCGTACGACTCCAGATAAAGTTAGAGAGCGAGTCGCGCACGGCCTTGCGAATGGCATCGGAGCCGCTGCTCGTAAAGCTGAACTTGCCCTTCTCGATCGTCTTCATGATGGACGCGGAGGCATCCTCAGAGAACTGGTCGTCGATGGCAAACGAGACGCCGCGGCCCGAGAACTCGATGGCCTCGATCTTCTTGTGCTTGAGCGAGACGATGGCAACAGCGGTAACCATACCGTCATTGGCGAGCTTCTGACGATCGCGCAGGACGATGGGGTCGGTATCGCCGATACGCAGGCCGTCGACGTAGACGACGCCGGACTCGACGGGCGTACCACGCTTGACGATACCACCGCGCATCTCGAGCGTGTCGCCGTTATCGAGGATAAAGATATGATCGTCCTTGATGCCCATCTTGCGGGCCAGCTGGGCATGAGCGCGCAGATGCACGGCCTCACCGTGAACCGGCATAAAGTACGTGGGCTTGGCCATGGCCATCAGGAGCTTAAGCTCCTCCTGGCTGCCGTGGCCCGAGACGTGAACAAGAGCGCGGTTCTTATCCCACACGTCGCAGCCGAGCTTGGCCAGGCTGTTGACGACCTGCTGGACGGCTTTCTCGTTGCCGGGAACGGGAGTTGCCGAGAGGATGACGGTATCGCCCTCGTGGATAGAGAGCGTCTTGTGCTCGCCATTGGCCATGCGGGACAGGGCCGACAGCGGCTCGCCCTGCGAACCGGTGCACATGACGACGATCTTGTCGTCGGGCAGGTTATCGATATCGAAGGCATCGATGATATCGGCATCGTCGATGTTGAGGTAGCCCAGCTCGCGCGCGACGCGGGTGTTGGTGAGCATGGAGCGACCGGTCACAACGACCTTACGGCCGCACTTGCGGGCGGCATCGCAGATCTGCTGCAAACGATGGATATGGCTCGAGAACGAAGCGACGAACACGCGACCCGGGGCGTTCTTGATGGCATGCAGCAGGTTGGGACCAACCTCGGCCTCGGACTTGGTAAAGCCGGGAACCGTGGCATTGGTGGAGTCGGAAAGCAGCAGGTCGATGCCCTGCTTGGCAAAGCGGCTGATAGCGGCATAGTCGGGCGTGACGCCGTCGATGGGCGTCTGGTCGAGCTTAAAGTCGCCGGTGTGCATAACGGTGCCCTGGTTGGTGCGGATGAACACGCCCAGAGCGCCGGGGATGGAGTGCGTCATCGAGAAGAAGTCGAGCGAGATGCCGCCGAGGTTGACATGGCTTCCGCCCTTGACCTCGCGGAACTTGGGTGCGCGGATGCGGAACTCAGAAAGCTTGCCCTCGATAAAGCCAAGCGTCAGCTTGCTCGAGAAGATGGGCACCTTATTGTTGAGGTCCTGTAGCAGATACGGAAGCGAACCAGTGTGGTCCTCGTGGCCGTGGGTGACGACGATACCGCGGAGCTTCTCCTCGTTCTCCAGGACATAGGTGTAGTCAGGAAGCACCAGGTCGATACCGGGCTGGGAGTCATCCGGGAACATGAGACCGGCATCGACGAGCACCATGTCGTCGCCGCACTCGAAGACCGTCATGTTCTTGCCGATGCCGTCAAGGCCGCCGAGCGGAATGATCTTCAAGGGAGATGATTTTTTAGCTGCCATAGGTTAGTGTGGTTTCCTTTCTTCGAAACGGGTCTGGAACAACCGGCGGGGCGCTTCTGGCAAACCGACCGCCGGGAACGTACAACATGCATCACAGAGTCGACGCAGTAACCACAGTATGATACCCATTTGCCCACCAACAGACCACCCATGCATCAAAGCCCCATCTGAACTGGTCCATCCCGCCGGTCTGGGCCCATCGGGGGCCGGGGCGGGTTAAGTTTGCTGCTCTACAGTCCTGCGCAAGACGGAAAGCACATTAAGTGCTTTCCTTTGCGTGCGGAACTCGCGACAAACTTAACCCGCCCCGGCCCCCGATGGGCCCAGACCTGACAAATAGGGACAGGTTTATTTTGGTCGGTTTTATCTGGGAAAATGCCGCACATGCGTTTATCTAAAGATCTAAATTCAGATAACTGAATAGACTGTCTGACAAAATCGAAACCCGCACCAACCAGCCCTTTTGCTATTCCCGGCGGGGTCCGCGGATAAAGTTTATCGCGAGTTCCGCACGAACAGGAGGCCACTTAATGTGGCCTCCGTCGTGAGCAGGACTGTAGAGCAGGAAACTTTGTCCGCGGACCCCGCCGGGAATAGCAAAAGGGCGACCCCTGTACGGAGTCGCCCTTGTTGAGCTGCTTATGTTTAGCTGTTACTCGGCGTCGTGGTGGCGGCGGGGCTTGCGGCCTCCGTTGTCGCCGGGACGGCGCGGACGGTCGCTGCGCTCGGAGCGCTCGCGACGCGGACGCTCACGGCGCTGGAAGTGCTCGCCGTCGCCTTCGGAGGCACCCTCGGCGCGAGCCGGGGCCTCGGGCTTGTCAAGACGATCGAGCGAGATCTTGCCGCGATCGTCGACCTCGATGACGACGACCTTGACCTCGTCGCCGACGTTGAGGACGTCCTCGACCTTCTCCACGCGGCCCTTGGCGACGCGGGAGATGTGCAGCAGGCCGTCCTTGCCGGGCAGCAGGTTGACGAAGGCGCCGAAGGGCTGGATGGAGACCACGCGACCGGTGTACTCCTCGCCCGGCTCGGGAACCTTGATGATGAGCTTGATGCGCTCGACAGCCTGGTCCACGGACTCGCCGGTGCCGCCGACGAAGACGGTGCCGTCCTCCTGGATGTCAACCGAAGCGCCGGTCTCGTCCTGGATGCCGCGAATGACCTTACCGCCGGAACCGATGACGTCGCGGATCTTGTCGGTCGGAACCTGGATGGAGACGATACGCGGAGCGGTGCTGCGCGTGGTGTGGCGCGGCTCGGGGATAACATCGAGCATCTTCTGCAGGATGAAGGCGCGACCCTCCTTGGCCTGCTGCAGAGCGCGGGCCAGGATATCGAAGGTGAGGCCGGTGGCCTTGTTGTCCATCTGCAGGGCGGTGATGCCCTCGGTGGTGCCGGTGACCTTAAAGTCCATGTCGCCCAGGAAGTCCTCGAGACCCTGGATGTCGGACAGGACCACGGTCTTGCCCTCCTCCTGGATCAGGCCCATGGCGATACCGGAGACCGGGCGCTTAATGGGCACGCCGCCGTCCATAAGGGCGAGCGTGGAGCCGCAGGTCGAAGCCATCGAAGAGGAGCCGTTGGACTCCATGACCTCGGAGACGACGCGGATGGCGTAGGGGAACTCGTTCTCGTCGGGAAGCACCGGAAGCAGAGCGCGCTCAGCCAGGTTGCCGTGACCGATCTCGCGGCGCTTGGGGCTACCCATGCGGCCGGTCTCGCCGGTGCAGAAAGGCGGGAAGTTGTAGTGGTGCATGTAGCGCTTGCCCTCGGTGGGCTCGATGGTATCCAGACGCTGGCCCTCGTTGAGCATGCCGAGCGACAGGACGGAAAGCACCTGGGTCTGGCCACGCTGGAACAGACCGGAGCCGTGAACGAGCGGCAGGTAGTTGTCCTTCACCATGATGGGACGGATCTCGTCGGCGGCACGGCCGTCGACGCGCTCGCCGGTCTCGACGACCATGGTGCGCATGGCCTTCTTCTCGAGCTTCTTGAGCGCCACGGGGATCTCGCGCTCCCAAGCGGCCTGCTCCTCCTCGGTGAACTCGGCACGGATGGACTCCTTCAGAGCCTCGACTTTGCCGATACGGGAAAGCTTGTCGGCGTCGCGCAGGGCGGCTGCCATCTCGTCGTAGTGGGCGAAGATGCGCTCCTGGACCTCCTCGACGGGCTGATCGAGCGGGTACTCCTTCTTGACGATGGGGCCGTTGACCTGCTCCCACTCGGCGACGAACTCGTCCTGAGCCTGGCAGAAAGCAGCAAGGGCCTCCTGGCCAAACTTCATGGCGGCAAGCATGTCGTCCTCGGAGATCTCAACGGCACCGGCCTCGACCATCGAGATGAAGTCGGCAGAGCCGCCCAGCTCCAGGTCCAGATCGGAGTTCTCGCGCTCCTCATAGGTGGGGTTGACGATAAACTCGCCGGTCTCCACGTTACGGCCGATGCGCACGCAGGCAAGCGGGCCCTCGAAGGGCACGCCGCCGAGCGTCATGGCCAGGGAAGCACCCATGACGTTGATGACGTCGAAGGGGTTGACCTGGTCGGCGACGAGCGAGGTGGCGACGATGTGCACCTCGTTGCGGAAGCCGTCCGGGAAGCTCGGGCGAATCGGACGGTCGATCATGCGCGCGGTGAGCGTGGCCTTCTCGCTGGGACGGCCCTCACGCTTGAGGTAGCCACCAGGGATGCGGCCGGCGGCGTACATCTTCTCGTTGAAGTCGACGGTCAGCGGGAAGAAGTCGTAGTTCTTACGCTCCTTGGAGACGACCACGGTATCGAGCATCGTGGTGTCGCCCTGCTTGACCAGACAGGCACCGGTGGCCTGCTTGGCAAGCTCGCCGGACTCAAAGGTGTAGGTCTTGCCGTACAGCTCAAAGGTCTTGGATACGAGTGTCATTGTTCTCCTTTACCCCACAGGCCCCTTGCCTGCGGGCTTCTCATGTGACGCGGGCCCCCTGCCCCCGCCACGCTTCAGAGCGTGATTGTTCACGCCCTTACACAAAAAGAGCGCCCCGCTGCGCAGGACGCTCTTAGCATGTACAAATCCTTACTGGATGTTGTCGCGGATGCCCAGAGCCTTGATGAGCTCACGGTACTCGACGATGTCGTTCTTCTTGATGTAGGAGAGAAGACGACGACGACGGCCGACGAGCATGAGCAGGCCACGACGGGTGTGGAAGTCCTTCTGGTGGGACTTCATGTGCTCGGTCAGCTCCTTGATGCGCTCAGTCAGGATAGCGACCTGAACCTTGGGGTTGCCGGTGTCGACCGGGGTGTTACCGAACTGGGCAGTCAGCTCCGCCTTGCGCTCTTTGGAAACAGTCATTGTTTCACCTTTCGTTTTACGTCGCCCGCGGGCGACTCGATTCGCCTCGGACTGGGAAGCCGCCGGTGGAGCGAGCATCCAAGGTCGAGGTACCAACAGGTCGGTATGTTACCACAAGCAGCCCGCGCCTGCGCATCATCACCGACCCAACATGAATTCCATCGCACGGAGGCGCTGATCGGTGTGCGTCGCCGCCCACACATGCGAAAGCCCGAGCAAGAACGCCGCCGTATGCGGGTCGATTCGCTCGACCATGAGTGCATCGAAGGTCATGGATATGAGGGCGCGCAGCCACGCGACCTCACCGGTCGACACCAGTTCGGCACCCGGAACGCTCGACGCGCACGACCCGCACATGAGACCGCCCGCCTGGGGTGAAAAATACGACAACATGGGGTCTCCGCACAGCACGCAGGCCGAAAAATCGGGTCGATAGCCAACATGCGACAGCAGCTTAAAGACATATGCCGCCACAAGTAGATCCATATGCGCCGTGTCGATCCCGCTGCCCACCAGGGCAAGTGCTCGCTGCGTTATGGCAAAGGTAAACGGGTCCTCGGCGTCCTCGAACGAGCATACGCGCGCGACCTCGGCGATCGCGCTTGCAGCGCAGGTCGTCTCGTAATCGGGCGCAGCGCCGAGCGGAGCCTCCATAAGCTCGGCCTGGGAAACCACGTCGAGCGACCGTCCATGCGCAAGCAGCATATCAACGGTGCAGAACAGCTCGCAGCGCGCAGCCAGGCGCCCACCGGGTTTGCGGGCGCCCTTTGCCACGGCACGAACCTGCCGACCCCGCTCGTCAAGCATCGTCAGGATCAGGTCCGTCTCTTTGAGCTTCGTCTTATCGAGGACGAGCACCTTCGTGCGATATGTCCGGGAGCCTGCCATGCGCGCCGCGCGTCCTTAGTCCTCGGCGTTGTAGCCAAAGCGGCGAATCTGGGCCTCGTCGTCACGCCAGCCGGCCTTGACCTTCACGTCCAGCTCCAAAAAGACCTGCGTGCCAAAAATACGCTCAAGATCGCGACGGGCGTCGATACCGATATGCTTGATCATTTCGCCGCCCTTGCCGATGATGATGCCCTTTTGACCCTCACGCTCGACGTAAATGGTGGCGTGCACGCGCAGCACCTTCTTGGTCTGCTCGAGCGCATCGCAGATCACGCCAACGGAGTGAGGGATCTCGTCGCGGGTGCGGCGCAAGACCTTCTCGCGCACAAACTCGGCGACAAGCGTCTCGTCGGAAGCATCGGTACCCATGTCCTCGGGGAACCAACGCGGGCCCTCGGGCAAAAAGTGCGCAACGGTCTCGATGAAGGCGTCGACGTTGAAGTTCTTGACCGACGAAGTCACGATCTCGTCGTCGTATTCCATAAGCTCATGCGCTGCCTTGAGCTGCTCCATGACCTGCGCGGGGTCGGCCTCGTCGGCCTTGGTGAGCACCAAGACCTTCTTGCAGCGGGCGCATCTGACGCGCTCGGCAACCCAGGCGTCTCCCCTGCCGATCGGCTTGGTGGCATCAATCAAAAACGCGACGACGTCAACGTCGTTGAGCTCGAACAGGGCACTTTTGTTGAGCTCGGAGCCCAGACCGTCCTTGGGCTTATGAATACCCGGGGTATCGACAAAGACCAGCTGGTAGCCGGGACGGTTAACCACGGCGCGCATGCGGCGGCGAGTCGTCTGGGCCACCGGCGAGGTAATGGCGACCTTTTTGCCATAGCAGGCGTTGAGCAGCGTGGACTTACCGGCGTTGGGACGACCGACCAGGGCCACAAAGCCGCTGCGGAAACCGGGCTCCACATCGCCAAAGCCCAGAGCCGTCTCGTCCTCGTCACATAGGGCATCGAGCTCCTCGTCGCTCATACCCTCAAACGGGTCGATTTCCTCGACCTCGTCAAGCGAATCGGCATCCTCGACCTCTTCCAGAACCTCGTCGTCCAGAACCTCATCGGTAGGCTGCATATTGTCGGACATGGAAATCCCTTTCTAAATAAAGCCAAGCGCGTGGGCAAAGACCAGCAGGCCCACGATTGCGGCGGTGATGGAAAGAATGTATACAGAGGCGGCGGCAATATCCTTGGCGCGCTTCGCCAACGGATGAAGTTCCTGGGTCGCCAGGTCGACGATCGCCTCCATGGCGGTATTGCACAGCTCGCCATGAATCACCAGGCCACAGCAGATGATAACCGTGGCCCACTCGGCAATGTCGAGGCCGACGATGCAGCCGGCAATGACGGTACACACGCCCGCCACGAGCATGACCTTGATGTTACGCTCGGTTTTAACGGCGGTGACAAAGCCCTCCATGGCGTAGGAGAACGACTTTAAAAAGGACGGATGGTCCTTGTTCGATCCGGGAATCATAGACGGCTCCTAGTCGTGGGCATGGTTGGTGATGGGACCGACGTGGACCAACTTGGGGTCCTCGCCGCGCTCGAGCGCCAGATCGCGCAGGATGGCATCCTCACGGGCCTCCATGACCTCGGCCTCGTCGTCCTCGATGTGGTCATAGCCCAGCAGGTGCAGCATACCGTGCACAAGCATCAGCCGGCACTCGTCGGCGGGACTGTTACCAAAACCGGGAGCCTGGCGAGCGATAACCTGCGGCGCCAAGATAATATCGCCGAGCTCGATCGTCTCGTCGGCGGGAATGTCCTCGTCAAAGGCAGAGTCGCACTCAAACGAGAGCACATCGGTGGTGCGGTCGATACCGCGCCACTCGTGGTTGAGCTCGTGCATCTCGTCCTCGTCGACATACGAAAGGGAAATCTCGACTTCACGCTCAACGTCCTCGGCGGCAAGCACGACCTCGCAGATGTGCTCCACCTCCTGCGCGTCGAGCAGCGTATCGAGCTCGGCATCGTTGCTGATCAATACACTCAACGGGACTCCTTTCGGTCACGTACGCGCTGCTCGCGCACATCATCATAAGTATCGTATGCCTCGACGATACGACCCACCAGGGCATGGCGCACCACGTCGGCACGCTCGAGGTGCGAAAATGCGACATCATCGACACGGCCCAAAATCTTCTCGACATCCGCCAAGCCACCACGACGACCCACCAGGTCACGCTGGCTCAGGTCGCCGGTAATCACGAACTTGGAGTTGAATCCCAGGCGCGTCAGGAACATCTTCATCTGCTCGGGCGTGGTATTTTGCGCCTCGTCGAGCACCACGAAGTCATCACTCAGCGTGCGGCCGCGCATGTAGGCAAGCGGGGCGATCTCGATCACGCCGCGCTCCATAAGCTCATCGGTGCGCTCGCGATCCATCATGTCAAAAAGGGCGTCGTAAAGCGGACGCATGTAGGGATCGATCTTTTCCTCGAGGGTACCGGGCAAAAAGCCCAGGTTCTCCCCCGCCTCGACAACCGGACGCGTCAAGATCAGACGGCCCACCTCGTGACGCTTGAGCGCGGCAACGGCGAGCGCCATAGCCAGATAGGTCTTACCGGTACCGGCAGGACCCAAGCCAAACGTGATGGTATGCGAGCGGATGGCATCCACATAGCGCTTTTGCCCGAGCGTCTTGGGGCGAATGACGCGGCCGCGATACGAAAGCAGCACGTCATCGCGAAGCGACGTAGCCTCGTGCTCACCGTCGCGCAAGACGGCCAGGCAGCGAGAGACATCGTCGACAGACAGCGTGCGCCCGGCGGCCGCCTCGCGAAAAGCATGGTCGAAAAAGCGCGCCACGAGTTCGACCTCATCCGGGTCACCGCTCACGGCGATGCTATCGCCACGGGCGACCACGTGAGCGCGAACCAAACTCTCAAGCGCACGAAGAACGCCGTCGCCGACGCCCAAAACGCGCGAGGGAGCAATTCCCTCGGGAACGGTAAGTCTAATCTTCGAGGCTTCCATGAACCTCCCTGCGTGCATGGACCAAGCCGGAATCATCGACTCCGATGATAGCAACATCGAGCAGGCACGGGGCTGTAAGTCCACAGGTATCGTCAAGACGGGCATGATGGAACGAGCCGAGCGTCAGGTTGTCGCCATACTCGAGCACGGCACGCTCGACCGTGCCCACGCGACGGCGAGCGTCGGCAATAGCGAGCTCCTGTGCGGCGGCCCGCATACGGCGGCCGCGCTCGGCCATAACCTCGGGTGGCACCTGGTCGGGCATGTCGGCAGCAAGGGTACCGGGACGCTTGCTGTAGCGGAACACGTGCATACGCGAGAAACCCACACGGCGGCACAGCGCCAGCGACTCCTCGAACTCCTCGTCAGTCTCGCCAGGAAAACCGACGATGACATCGCACGAAAGGGACGCCTGGGGCAAGTTGGCGCGAATCATACGCACCGTGTCCTCAAAGGCCTCGGCGCTATAGGGACGGCCCATGCGATGCAGGGTCGCCGTGCAGCCGGACTGCACGGGCAGGTGCAAAAACGGGGCGATACGCTGCGGGTAGCGCGCCATAACCTTAAGCAGGCGCTCAGAAATATCCATGGGCTCGACCGAGGAAATGCGCACATGCGGAATAGACGTGCGCTCCATGATGGCCTCGAGCAGCTCATCGATTTCGACGTGCTCGTCGGTCGCGCTCTTGCCATCGTAGGCACCCAGGTTCACACCGGTCAGCACCACCTCGGGCACGCCGGCCTCCTGGGCCTCGCGAACTTGCTCGAGCACGGACTCGACGGGCACGGAGCGCTCGGGGCCGCGCGCCTTCCACACAATGCAATAGGTGCAGCGATGGTTGCAGCCGTCCTGAATCTTCACGCCCAGGCGAGAGCGACCGAGCGCATCGACCACCTCACCATCGCTGCAGGCGGGAACGCGATCGGACTCAACGCCCAGCACCTCGCAGACACGATCGGCGACATCGATCTTGGACGGCTCGGCGATCACGCGATCCGAAAGCTCCAGCAGCTCCTCGGGATGCAGGTTGACGACGCAGCCGGTTACGACCACGTAAGGCTCGCCCGGATAGGCCAGCGCATGACGGACGGCCTTACGGGTCTTGGCCTCGGCCTCGCCCGTAACGGCACAGGTGTTAATGACGATCAGATCGGCATCCTGGGGCTCCACAATAGCAAATCCCAGGCGCATAAGATCGGCAGTGATACGGTCAGACTCAACCCGGTTGACGCGGCAGCCGAGGTTGACGACGGAAATATGGGGTGCGAGCACGCGGGCTCCTTAATCGAGGATATCGTCGAGGGCACTCTTGATACGGTCGGTCACCGACTTCTTACCGGAAGCGACGTCATCGCCCATCTCATCGGCAAAAGCACGGAGCAGCTCGCGTTGCTTATTGGAAAGATTGGTGGGAACGACCACGCGCAGCTGCACGATCAGGCGGCCACGCGAACCGCCACCGCCAATGCGCGGCATGCCGTAATTATTGACGCTCACGGTGTCGCCGTACTGGGCGCCGGCGGGAACCGTCACCTTAACGACCTCATCGGGCATAATGCCCTCGACCTCGATCTCGCAGCCGAGCGCAGCCTGCGCAATCGAGATATCGCTCACCAGGTACAGGTCGTCACCGTTGCGCTTAAAGCGCTCATGGTCGGCAACACGCACGTTGACAATCAGGTCGCCCGAGGGCTCGCCGCGAAGGCCGGCCTCGCCAAAGCCGCCCACACGCAGCTGGCGACCGGTCGAAACGCCGGCGGGAATATCGATGTCGATCTTTTCGTGCGAAGGCGTGCGGCCCTGACCGTCGCAGGTCTCACAGGGATGGTCGATAACCGTGCCCTCGCCATGGCAGTCGGGACAAGGCGAGGAAGACTGAACCTGGCCCAAGAACGAACGCTGAACCGTCGTGACGTAGCCCGTACCGTGGCAGCGGCCGCACTGCTTTTCCTGTGCGCCCTCTGCCCTACCGGTGCCATTACAGTCCTCGCAAGGAGCAAGGCGGTCATAGCTGATCGCCTTTTTGCAGCCGAGCGCCGCCTCCTCAAGGGTCACCGAAAGCGAGATGGCCATGTCACGTCCGCGACGACGCTCACGACGGCTGCGGGCGCCACCGCCGGCACCGCCGCCAAAGAACGACGAGAACAAGTCGTCCATGCCCATGCCACCAAAGATATCGTTGATATCGACGTAGCCCGAACCACCAGGGCCGTCGGCGGTGCCGTAACGGTCGTAGTTAGCACGCTTCTGCTCATCGGAAAGAACGGAATAGGCCTCGTTGAGTTCCTTGAACTTGGCCTCGGCCTCGGGGTCGTCCGAAACATCCGGGTGTACGGTACGGGCCTTCTTTAGAAACGCGCGCTTGATCGTCCGCGCGTCGGCATCCTTGTCGACGCCAAGTACCTCGTAGTAATCCCTATTTTCCGACACGACCGAATCCTTCCGACTTTCATTATTGTCACAGTGCGTCCTATACCCAAGCTGGGCCGACCGCAAACAGAGGGTTTGATGTTATTGCATTTGATACGGCGAAAGCATGGCCCGTTGCGAGCAGCTCGCGAACCAAACCGACACGAGCGCGAACATGAAGCCGTTGGCAAAACCGTTGGCAAACTGCATCGCGCCACGCTTCCACCACAGTAGGCTACGGTGAAGAATCCCGTCTGAGAGCACCATGAGCAGACCCATGGCAAACGGGACAAAACACATCACGGCAAAGGCCGAGAACACGCCCGAGATGGCCGACAGCACCAAAAACGGCGCCACGATACCCATCAGGTAAAAGCCGGTACGGGCTTTACCCTCCAGGCGCTCGGCCTCAACATGGGCGCGACCGACCAGGTCACCACCCATGGCTCCATTGGTACCGGCGTGGCCCATGCCGCTAATGCGAACCTCGTCGCCGTCGTGCGTGCCGGCAGGAAACTCAATCGTTTGCTCGGAGGTCACGCGGGTACGACCGCTGCCGCCGCAATCGGGGCACGGATCGGCTACGACCTTGCCCGAGCCGCCGCACTCGGGACAAACTGACTGAAACGTGCCGGCACCAAACAGAAAGGACAGGTCCACATCGATATGGCCGCGTCCGCCGCAGCTTGGGCAGGTATGGGCATGCTCGGAGGAGACAGAGCCCGAGCCGCCGCAATGTCCGCACGTATCGAATCGCGTGTAGCGAACGGTTTTGCGGGCACCGCCCTTGGCCTCCTTGGCATCGAGCTTGATGTCAACGACCACGTTGGCACCGCTTTCGGGATTGTAGGCTGCCCGCCCGCGCCGCGGCTGGCCCCAAGCGCCGCCAAAGGGAAAACCGCCCTCAAAGGGATTGCCATAGGCAGCGCCGCCGGCATAGCCGCCACCGTAGGGCGAGGCCGAAGGTGCACCGGCAAAGGGATTACCCGAGCGCATGGCGTCATAGCGTGCGCGCTTCTGCTCGTCCGAAAGCACAGCGTAGGCCTCGGAAACCTCTTTGAACTTTTCCTCGGCACCCGGCTCTTTGTTGACGTCCGGATGGAGCTTGCGGGCCTTTTGCTGGAAGGCCTTTTGAATATCACGCGAGGTGGCGTCCTTAGAGACACCGAGAATCTCGTAGTAATCTTTTTCGTTCATCGTCGCCATGCGCGGCAACCTCCTGCTCAAAGCAGCGTATATCTTGCGGTAATTCTACCCGAGCGGTCTATGCTAGACCCCAAAACAGCTCGAACAGAACATTTCCATCGAGCCAGCCCAAGTGGGTGGGCACCAAACGGGCGTGGGCGCGACCTGCGATAACGTCTTTCGGGGCGATACGCGCCGCATATCCCTCGACGCCATCGGGCACCCACGTGGCAAGACCCAATTCGAGCGCGCGATCGCAGGCAGCTGACAGCTCGCCCGTTGGGATGACGCAGGCCGCGCGAACCAACAGGTCGGGCCCAACACCACGCGTCATGCGACAAGCGAGCATCAGGTCTTCGGCCGCAGCCTCACGCTGCGACAGGTATTCGGCCTCGAACGCCGTCGCGTCATCGTCACGTTGCACCAGACGCACGCGGTGCGCATCGCCTCGAGAAGTCACACCGGGGAACAAACCTGCAAGACGGTCGAAATCCTCGGCGTCGAGCATGCCCGCGGCAGAGCGACCCAGGCCCAGGTAGCCCCGTCCGGTCCAGTAGGCAATGTTATGGGCGCACTCATGGCCGTCGAGCGCGTAGCTCGCCACCTCATACGGGTGATAGCCGGCCGCACCCAGACGCCCACGCGCCGTGTCCATGCAGGCGGCCTGAAAATCCTCATCAGGCTCGAGCGACTCGTCGCGGCACGCCACGCGATAGAGGGGCGTCCCCTCCTCGAGCGTGAGCGGGTAAACCGACACATGGTGCGGAGCCGCCGCCAGCACGCCCTCGAGCGTGCGCTTCCAACTCGCTGCGGTCTGCCCGGGAAGTCCACACATAAGGTCGCACGACACGTCAAGCCCAGCGTCCTTGACCGTTGCGATGGCAGCGAGCGCCCGATCGGCATCGTGAATACGGCCGATGGCGGTAAGTTCGGTGTTATCGAGCGTTTGCACGCCCAGAGAGACGCGTGTGACACCAACCTTGGCAAGCGCAGCGGCAAGCTCGGCGGTCAGCGACTCGGGATTGGCCTCGCAGGTAAACTCAACGGGGGCGCACCACGCACGAATACGCCGCGCCAGCTCCACCAGACGCTCCCCCGCCAGCGACGGCGTGCCGCCGCCAACATAGACGGTGCGAATCTGATCGAGGGCCCCGGCCTTGCCAAAAGCATCGAGGCGCGCGTACAACTGCTCAAAATAGGCATCGAGCGCAGCACCAAGCTCGCAAGGAGCGAAACTGCGCGAATCAAAGTCGCAGTAGCGGCACTTTTGGGCACAGAACGGCACGTGCGCATACAGCGCGGTAACGGCCACCCTTAAGCCTCCAGCGGATGAGGTGGCACCGATTCGCCGGCGGCAAGGGCAGCCTCGCAGGCCACCACATCGCGCTCGATCTCATCGACCAGCGCCATGAACTCCTCATACGTGGAGCAGCGCACCACCTGGGCACGCCAAGCGGCCGCATGGGGCATGCCTTTTAAGTACCAGCTTGCGTACGTGCGGGCGCGCGACATGAGCGGCAGAAGCTCATGCGTCAGCGTTAGGTGCTCACGCAGGGCGTCTAGGCGCTCGACGGAGCTGCGAGCCGGCACCGGCGTGCCATCGAGTGCAAGGGCGCGAGCATCGCCAAAGACCCAGGGATTACCGTAGATACCGCGCGCGATAAACACCGCGCTGGCACCCGAGCCTTGCAGATGCTCAGCAGCGTCCTCGGCCGAGAACACATCGCCCGAACCGATCACGGGAATCTCGACGGCGTCGGCCACCTCATCGACGACCGACCAATCGGCCTGCCCTGTGTAGAGCTGCGTGGCGCAACGACCATGCACCGCCACGGCGGCGGCACCGGCGCCTTCGAGCATCTGGGCAAACGTCGCGGCATTGCGGTCCTCGGCATAAAAGCCCTTGCGAATCTTGACGGTCACGGGCACGTGTGCCGCACCCACCGTGGCCTCAACGATCTTCTCGGCCAAATCGGGCGTACGCATAAGGGCAGAGCCCTCGCCCTTGGTGACAACCTTGCGGGCAGGACAGGCCATGTTGATATCGATGAGCGACAGGCGATCGCCCACACGCTCCTCGACGGCGGCGACGGCACTCGCAAACTGATCGGGCTTGGAGCCAAAGAGCTGCACGCAAATCTGCTGCTCCTCGTCGGCCGGTAACACCAGGCGCCAGGTCTTGTTGCTGGCATAGGCAAGGCCCGCCACGCTCACCATCTCGCTGTAGGCAAGGTTGGCACCGCGGCGGCGGCACATGATGCGATAGGCGGGGTCGGTCACGCCCGCCATGGGAGCCATAAGGAACGGCTGCTCGGCATAGGCACCCAGCAGCCGCTTGCTGTATTCAGAAAGCGCCATGGACCTACTCGTCCACCTTGAGGATCGCCATAAAGGCCTCCTGCGGGACCTCGACCGAGCCGATGGCCTTCATGCGCTTCTTGCCCTCTTTCTGCTTCTCGAGCAGCTTGCGCTTACGCGAGATATCGCCGCCGTAGCACTTGGCAAGCACGTCCTTGCGACGCGCTTTGACGGTGGAGCGGGCAATGATCTTGTTGCCGATAGCGCCCTGGATGGGCACCTCGAACAGCTGACGCGGAATAATCTCCTTGAGCTTGTCGCATAGGCCGCGGGCAAGACCGTAGGCCTTGTCCTTGTGGACGATAAACGACAGCGCGTCCACCTCGTCGCCCGAAAGCAAAATATCGAGCTTAACGAGCTCGGAGGGACGGTACTCGTTGAACTCGTAGTCGAGCGAAGCGTAACCCTTGGTGCGGCTCTTGAGCTGGTCAAAGAAGTCCAAAATGAGCTCGGCGAGCGGTATATCAAAGCGCATCTCGACAGACTTGCTCGTGAGGTGAATCATATCGGTAGTAATGCCGCGATGCTCAATGGCGAGCTGCATAACGGCGCCCGTGTACTCAGGCGGGCAGATGATCTTTGCCTTGAGGTAGGGTTCCTCGATACGCTCGATGCGCGTGGCCTCGGGAAGGTCCTGCGGACTACGGACATCGATCATTTCGCCGTCAGTCTTGTAGACGTGATAGTCGACCGATGGACTCGTGGCAATGAGGTCAAGATTGAACTCGCGCTCCAGGCGCTCCTTGACGACCTCCATATGCAGCAGGCCCAGGAAGCCCACGCGGAAGCCAAAGCCGAGCGCCACCGAGGTCTCGGGCTCCCACACCAACGACGGGTCGTTGACGTGCAGCTTATCGAGCGCGTCACGCAGGTTCTCGTAGTCCTTGTTATCGATCGGGAACAGGCCCGTATAGACCATGGGCTTGGCCTCGCGGTAGCCGGGAAGCGGCTCGGGGCAGGGATTCGACGCCCACGTGAGGGTATCGCCCACGCGAACGGCCTCGGGGTCCTTCAGGCCCGTGACCACGTATCCGACCTCGCCGACCGTCAGCGCGTCAACCGGAGTCTCGGCGGGACGCTTGACGCCCACGCCATCGACCAAAAAGTCGCCCTTTGCCTGCATCATGCGCAGGGTATCGCCCTTTTTGATGGAGCCGTCAAAGATGCGCACCGTGGCGACGACGCCACGATACTCGTCGAAGTATGAATCCAGAATGAGTGCCTTAAGCGGTGCATTCGCATCGCCCTTGGGCGGAGAGATCAGAAAGACAATGGACTCCAGCAGATCGTGGATGCCCTCGCCGGTCTTGCCCGAGACACACACGGCATCATCGGCAGGGATCGCCAGGTCATCCTCGATCTCGGTCTTAACCTCGTCGGGATGAGCCGAGGGCAGGTCGATCTTGTTGATGGCCGGCACAATGTCCAGATTGGCGTTCATGGCGAGCGTCGCGTTGGAGACGGTCTGCGCCTCGACGCCCTGCGTGGCGTCGACGACGAGCACCGCGCCCTCGCAGGCGGCCAGCGAACGCGAGACCTCGTAGGTAAAGTCCACGTGGCCCGGCGTATCGATCAGGTTGAACTGATACGTCTCGCCATCGTCGGCGTCATAGGAAACGCGAACGGCATTGGACTTGATCGTGATACCGCGCTCGCGCTCGATATCCATGGTGTCGAGCAGCTGCGACTCCATGTCGCGTTCGTCGACTGTATGGGTGAGTTCGAGGATACGGTCACTGATCGTGGACTTGCCATGGTCGATGTGCGCAACGATTGAGAAGTTGCGGATGTGGGAAATGTCAATTGAAGTATTCATGCGGACTATCTTACCCGAGCGGTACAAAAAATGGAGCCTGTTCCATAAAACAGGCTCCATTTATGCGCGTAATCTGTTTGGTGTGAAATTTACAACTTAGGCGTTGATGCTGTTCACGAGCTTGGCAAGACCGGACTTACGGTTGGATGCCTGGTTCTTGTGGATAACATGCTTGGCAGCAGCCATATCGAGACGCTTGGTGACGGTCTTGAGGGCAGCCTGGGCCTTCTCGGCGTCGCCCTCGGCGACGGCGGACTGGACGTGCTTGGTCAGCGTCTTGAGCTCGGACTTGACAGCCTTGTTACGCATGCGAGCTGCCTCATTGGTGCGGATACGCTTCTTCTGAGACTTGATGTTTGCCACTTCTGGAGTTCCTTTCGAGTTCCTTGCAAAAAATGTATGACACCTCTGAGACACGGTGAGGTCATGCAAGCGCCTACTATAGCACGCTCCCCCTCAAAGGGATAGAACGAATTTGTCAAATAGGCAGGTATCATCACGATTTACTCAAGATGTTCGTAATCCAGAGCAAAAGCGCGGTCTCAGAATCGGCCGAACCCTTGAGCGCGAGCTCTACATCGACCGCCCCCTCGAGCGCCGCGACGAGCTCTGCCATCGAAAAGCGACGTGCCCAGGTCAGGTGATTCTTAACCTGCCAGGACTGGAGCTTGAGCGTTGCGGCCAGCTCACGACCCTGTCCGCGCGCATCGAGCGCCTTGGCGACGATAAGCTCGCGGATGCGGCCGCACAGCAACGTGTACGTCCACACGTAGCTCTTGGCGGGCATTAGATTGAAGAGCTCGAGCGAACGGCGCATGTCACGGGCCGAGACCGCATTGAGAAAGTCCCAGGGTTGAACCTCGGCCGTACGTACAATCCAGCGCTCAACGTCGGCAAGCTCAATTTGCGGTGCCTCGACCATCTGGGCAAGCTTAGCCAAGTCGTTATCGAGCATGCGAGTGTTTTCACCCGAACGCGAGACGAGCTCCTCGGCGGCCGCCGTCGAGATCGACTTGCCGTGCTGCGTCGCCATCTGTTGCACGCGGCGCGGTAACTCCCAGCGCTTGGTGCCGGAGCAATCGATCACGGCCTTCTTGTCGATTTTGGCGATCGCCTTATACAGGCGCGTGTTCTTGGCAAGCGAGTCGGCGATGATAAGGCAGACCGTCGTGGGGCTGGGACTCGCCAGATACTCAACGAGCGGCTCCGAGACCGCCTTGGCAAGCTTTGAACAGCCGTCAAGGATTACCAGGCGAAACTCGCTGCCCATCGGAAAGGTGTTAAGCGATCCGATAATGGACTCGATATCGGGGTCCTTGGTCATGTCGCGCTCGTCGAGGTTGAACTCGACCATACCCGACTTTTCCAGACGCGCTTTCATACGCGAGACGGCGTGATCGCGCTTGACTCCGTCGGTACCGACGATCAGATATGCCGGCAGCAGACCGGTTTCGGACATTGCGCTCCCCTCCCGCAGGCCTTCGTATTCGCTCCGTGCCATTCTAGCCCAGGGGCCCACCACACGCCAACGACGTCGTCACAGTCGCTGGCATCGCATCGCAAAGCCATTCGCAGTCGGCATGACGGTAATGTCGCCGTGTTCGATGGTGCACGCGAACACACCACCCGCTTCCTTCACGGCATCGATGCAGACATCGGACGGATGGCCGTATCGATTCCCCTCGCCCGCGCTCGCGAGGGAAAGCTCGGGTCTCAGGACGTCCAGCAACTCCCCATCAACTGAAACCTTGGAGCCGTGATGCCCAAGTTTAAGTACATCGATATCCCCCACCTCCTGCACGAATTCCCGTTCTTGGTCGAGCTCGGCATCACCGGTGAGGAGCATACGCAGCCTCTTGCCTTCCTGAACATAAGAGAGTAGCAGGACAAGCGAGTCCTCATTTCCCTCGCCATCCACGGACTCGAATGGCCACATCACGCGGGCGCAAAATGAGCCGATGTCGACCGTATCCCCACAGCGCACCTGCCGATACTCAACGCCAGGTCGGTTCAATACCTCGGCAGGAGCATCCTCCAGCGCATCCGCCGCCACGGCAATCGTTCCGACCGAAAACCGTCCGAGCACGGCAGGCAGACCACCCCAGTGGTCCTCATCCCAATGCGTCACAAAGACGGCATCGATATGGTGCACGTTATTGCGAACCAACGCCGCTACCACGCGCTCGTCGAGCCCGCAGTCGACGAGTGCTACCGCGCCGCCCTGGCGGATAAGAATCGCATCCGCCTGGCCCACATCGAGCACCGTCACCGAAGGCGGAGCGAATCGATCCCAGTAGACGTACGGAATCGCAGCCAAGAGCACCAGGCATGCAAGCCCCACCGCCATAGGACGTGCACGGGGACGCGGCCACCAGACCAGCAGAACCGCCAGCAAACACGGCACTAGGTAAATCCACATGCTATCGGGCGGCACGCTCACGGATGCACCCGGCACGGCGGCAAACAGCTGCCCGAAGAACAGCGCGCAACGGGCGACAATCATGGGCACAACGAGCACCCAAGTCCGCAACGGTGTCACAAGCGAAAAGGGAACCAGCACGATCGATACGGCAAGCAGTACGCTCACCACCGGACCGATGACCGCATTTGCCAGCGGAGCAATGAGCGAGAACGTACCGAATGCAGGAATGGTAATGGGAAGTGTCGCCAGTTGCGAGCACAGCGTGACGGAAAGCATGCTGGCGACGCCCGATGGCACACCCAGCTCACCCAAAGCGTAGGTCGCATAGGGGCAAAAGCACAAAATGGCAAAGACGCTGGCACATGAAAGCTGAAAGCCCATCTCGAACAGCACCGTCGGCCGCAGCAGCACAAAGATGGACATGGTTGCGAAGAGTGCCGATGCGCCGTGCCGGCGACGCCCCGCGCCGTTTACGACAAGCGTCGCGAACACCATGCAGCACGCGCGCACGGCCGAGGGAGACGCGCCAGTAAAGGCAGCGTAGCCAACAAGCGTTATCGCCAATATCGCCCGCTGAAGACCACGTGAGCACCGAGTTTTTTGCAATAAACCCTCGATTACAAACCCCACGATAGCCAAATGGCTGCCCGAGACGGCGATAAGATGCGCCGTTCCCGTTACCGAAAACCAGTCGCCCGCCGGCTGGGCGCGTAGCTCGGCCGAACGACCGCAGACGACACCGGCTATGAGCGCACGCGCCGGGTCGGTCGCAGGCGCGATGGACGCTAGCAGCCCATTTCGCAGCCGAAGCAGCGGCCCCGGAGAGCCCCCATCGACCGACACAACTCGAACGGCTTGAACCTTGCGCACCTCGCCTCGGAGCACGCGCGATCGTCCATATGGATCGTTCTCAAAACGTGAAACGCGACCGATAACACGCACGTGCGCCCCGACCTTGAGCTCGCGGTCAAACGATAGACGAACCGTTGCCAAGTTCTTACCGTCCGCGCGTGCCTCGCAGGTATAGGAATACACGTCGTCGTTTATGGATGGATCACCCTGCACGACAAACTCGAGGCTGCTAGCCGCTCGACCGTCGAGCGCCTTCGAGGCGCCTAGCGTGCCCACAGCCCACCACGCCGAGACGACCGCTCCCGCCACGAGACCGACGGACGCGGCATACAGCCACCGCTTCCAAGGGGCAAGCCGCGCACAAGATTGAGCCAGCACAACGAAGACCGCCGCCGCAACGGGAATGGCCCATAGCAGCCCGACCGCCGGCGCCTGCTCCCTCAGCAGCGCATCAGCGGCCACGTTGAGCACCAAGGCGCAGCTCATGCACATGCCGGCACACAGGGCCATCGTCCACGGCATCAGGGGCCGCGGAGGCATCACATGTTCGCGCTCGGTCGCACTCATACGCAGATGCAATCTTTGATTTTGGCAAGCTTCTTCTCGCCGATTCCCGACACACGAATCAGATCGTCAACCGAGGCAAAAGCACCGTTCTTTGTCCGCTCATCGATAATCGACTGGGCCATGGAGGGACCGATGCCCGAGAGCGTCTGTAGCTCTGCCGCGCTTGCCGTATTGATATTTACTAGGCCTGTTGCGCCACTCACGCCCGATGATGCGGAAGCCCCGCCATCAACACCGGCTTCCGCAATGGACGCCTGCTGCTCCCCTACCGTTGGAACGTGAATCTTCTGTCCATCAACGACCTTAGATGCCCGATTGAGCCCCGTAACGTCTGCCTCGGGCGCCAGCCCGCCGGCGGCATCAATCGCCTGAGCCACCCGCGCGCCGTCCTTGAGACGATATACACCGGGCGACACAACGGCGCCATCGACATCGACATAGACCTCTGCCGCGGCAGAAGCCTTAGTCGAAGAACCTTCGGATGTCTTTCCGCTCGAGGCATCACCGGATCCCGGATCCACCAACGAGCCCGAACCGTCAGTGCGCTCAAACGACACGCCACCGGCACCGCCGCCAAGGTTCGCCATCGCCAGTCCACTCGCCATCGCAATGACGACCAATATCGCCATCACCACTGCCTTATGACCGAACAGCTTGTCCGCCAAGCGGTCCATCCGTTTGACTCGTTCGTGTTGTTCGCGCTGCGCCATAGCAAAACCTCCCAACACCATCGTGTCAGGAAGGGAGCTCCACAACAGCCACGCTCCAAAACCGGTTTTAACGGTCAAACCAAAAACCGACCAAAACCTTGCACAAATCTGTCCATTTATTCAGGCACACGTCAGCAAATGAACACTTAGCCGCAAAATGCCCAGATAGCAAAAGGCCGACGATGTAGGCGCATCGTCGGTCTATGCACAAATTTACTCGTGATTTTGGTAAATCTCACGCGGAGCAAGCTCCGAATGTTTGCGTTTTAAGGTCTTAGGGGCCTTATACGTGTTGCTTTCGAAGTCGATATACTCGGTCTGCTTGAGCAGGCGCTCGATCATCTCCTCGTGATCGAACAACTCCCAGGCCTCATGCACGGCATCGAGTTTAGCGTGCGTCTCGGGACGGCGCGGCATAAACAGCGTGCAGCAGTCGGGAGCGGCCTCAGTCGAGATATCGAACGTACCAATCTCCTCGGCGCGCGCGATAATCTCCTGCTTGTCCGAACCGATGAGAGGACGGAACACGGGGATCTTCACGGCCTCGTTAACGGCCATGATATTCTCAAGCGTTTGGGAGGCAACCTGTCCAAGCGATTCGCCCGTCACGATGGCCTTGGCGCCCTCGATGTGTGCAATGCGCTCGGCAACCGAATACATAATGCGGCGATACATGATCACGCGCAGGTTGCTGGGACAGGTGACCGAAATCTCACGCTGGCAGTCGCCAAACGGCACCACGTACAGGCGGCCGATCTGGACACCCGGCTCAAGCGCACGGATGATGTCCTGCACCAAATACTCGCTCGTGTCGGGCGTCTGCGGACGACCTGAGAAATGTACCGGCACGCACACCGCGCCGCGACGCGCGAGCATCCAGGTCGCCACCGGAGAATCAATACCCGACGACAGCAGCGTCACGACCTTGCCGGCAGAACCCACCGGCAGACCGCCCACGCCGCGCTCAGAGCGCGCGTACACATAAACGCTACCCTGGACCACCAGTACGTGCACCATCGCATCGGGGTCGTGCATTTGAACCTTTTTATCGGGGAAGGCCTCGCACAGCACCTCGCCCACCTGACGATTGATGTCAATCGAGGTGAGCTCATAGTCGGTATTGGAGCGCTTGGCGTGCACCTTAAACGAATCGAAGGAACCAAACTCGCGCAGCGCCTTCACGGCGGCGGCACAGTACTCCTGAGGGTCGCGATTGGTGTGATACGCCAAAGACACGCGAGCAACGCCGGGAACGGTGCGAATGACACGCGCCGCCTCGTCGGCCTGATGCTCGTTAAAGGTCACGAGGATATAACCGGAAATTCGAGACACGGCATTCACGGAAAAGGCGGCCAAGGCCGCCTTGATGTTATCCATGAGGATATGCTCAAAATGTGCGCGGTTCTTACCCTTCAGTCCAACCTCGTGATAGTGGACCAGGCAGACGCGAGCCGCCATTTAGGCTTCAGCAACCTTGTGGCCGAGCGCTTTCTCGTAACGGGCCTCGTCGTAAGAGATGTCGCCGTCGACAATCTCGTCCATAGCCATCGAAATGGTATCGGCACCGGAAAGCCCGATGGTGATGTCATCGACATCCTGGACGGCAAGCACGCGGTTGTGCTGGCCACGCAGCATGCTGTTAATGTCGCAGGCGCGCTTGGAGGCAAGCGAAGCGAGCAGGAAGCGGTTGTGATCGGTCTTCTCCAGAAGATCGTCAATGCAAGGCTTTACAACGGACACGGACCTCAGATCCTTTCATGCATATCGAGAACGCGAACGAGCTCATCGGTCGCGCGGTCGAGATCGTCATTAACCACGACGTCGTCGTAGCGGTCGGCAAGGGCAAGCTCATCGGCGGCGTTTGCCATACGCAGCTCAATCGTCTCGGGCGTCTCGGTACCGCGACCGACCAGGCGCTCGCGGAGTACCTCAAGCGAAGGCGGCTTGATAAAGATCAACACGGCCTCGGGGAAACGCTCCTTCACCTGCAGGGCGCCCTGGACATCGATCTCCAAAATCAGAGATGCGCCAGAGGCGAGCTTGGATGTGACCTCGCTCACCAACGTGCCGTAGCAGTTACCGTGGACCTCGGCCCACTCAACAAACTCACCGTTTGCCACGCGGCGGTCGAACTCCTCGCGCGTCAGAAAAAAGTAGTTGACGCCGTCGACCTCACCTTTGCGTGGTGCTCGCGTGGTAGCCGAAACCGTCAGGCCCAGGTTCGAGCGGCGCTCGCGCACACGAGTGACGAGCGTACCCTTCCCTGCGCCTGACGGTCCAGAAATCACAAAGAGCTTGGAATCCTGAGCGCTCACTTATTTGGTCAGCTGCTCGAGGAGCTGCTCGCGCTGACGGACGCCGAGGCCCTGGACGCGACGGGTAGCGGAGATACCAAGCTCCTCCATGATCTTGGCAGCCTTGGCCTTGCCATAACCAGGAAGAGACTCGATGAGGGTGGAAACCTTCATGCGGGAAGCGATGGGGTCATCGGAGTTGAGCACGGACTCGAGGGACTTCTCGCCCTTCTTGATCTGCTCGCGAAGCTCAGCGCGGGCGTGCCGTGCGGCAGCAGCCTTCTCAAGAGCCTGCTTACGCTGCTCATCGGTAAGCTGAGGGAGTGCCATTCGTACCTCCAAATAGTTGGGTTATATCTGATTCAATAATTGGCATTTTAGCACGTAGAACGTACAAAATGCCCAATCGCGGCTCCATAGGTTAGACGATACCCGCAAAAAGTGCAATATACTGCGCCCAAAGTTAAGCCCCTGACCTGCGATTCCACACAAAGGATGGGAAAGTTTACGCAGGCACAGGGGCTATTTTGTGCTAATGAGACCCAAAAGTGGTGACTTAGGGGAATCTTTTAGGCGACGTTTTCGACCAGCTCGGCGACGACGGCGTCAAAGGCGGCAACCGGATCGTCGGCGCCGGTGATGGGACGGCCCACCACAATGTGGCTCGCACCGCGCTCGATAGCCTGGGAAGGCGTCGCCACGCGGGACTGGTCACCAAGGGCGGCACCCACCGGACGCACACCCGGAGTCACGATCAGGGCATCAGGGCCCAGCAGCTCACGCATGTCGTGAGCCTCCATCGGCGAGCACACAATGCCATCGATGCCGTTGGCCTGAGCGAGCTTTGCCAGGCGGGCGGCCTCCTCGGCCACGGGCGACTCGACGCCGATCTCGCTCAAGGCATCCTGATTCATGCTCGTGAGCACGGTGATGGCGACGAGCTTGGCGCGGTCCTCGCGCGCCTCCTCGGCACCCTCGCGGCAGGCAGCGAGCATGGCGCCCGAACCCAAGCCGTGAACCGAGAGCAGGTCGGCACCGGCAAGCGAGGCCGAACGGGCGGCACCGCGAACCTGATGCGGAATATCATGGAACTTAAGGTCAAGGAAGACCTTAAAGCCCAGGTCCTTAAAGGTCTTGACGATCTCGGGGCCCTCAGCGTAATAGAGCGTCATACCAACCTTAAGCCAGGCGGCATGGCCCGAAAGCTCGTGGGCGAGCTCGAGCGCACGCTCACGATCGCAGTCGAGGGCGACGATTACGCGGTCGCGGGCATCGGCCTCTAGCATTCGAAAGCACCTACCAGCTCGTTGATGTCCTTTACGCCCTGGGACTCGGCCCAGGCCTCGAGCTCATGCGCGATCTTGAGCGAAGCGCACGGATCGACGAAGTTGGCCATGCCAACCGACACGCAGGTGGCACCGGCCAGGATAAACTCGGCCGCATCCTCGCCGGTCATGACACCGCCGACACCGTTGATGGGGATATCGACGGCCTGGGCGACCTCCCAGACCATGCGCACGGCGATGTGGTGGCACAGCGGGCCCGAAAGGCCGCCCTTGGGCTTTGCCACGCGGGACTTGCGGGTATGGACGTCGATGGCCATGCCCTGGATGGAGTTAATGACCGAAAGGCCGTCGGCGCCGGCGGCTTCGAGGGCCTTGGCGATCTCGGCGACGTTGACCGGCGCCATCTTCACGAACAGCGGCTTATCGGTCACCTTGCGGCAGGCAGCCATAACGGAAGAGGCGCCCTCGGGCGTAGAGCCCATGGCGGCACCGCCGGCGGCGATGTTGGGGCAGCTCACGTTGATCTCGTAGCCGGCAGCCCAGGGGCATAGCTCGACATACATCTCGAGCGCGCGCACAAACTCGTCAACGGAGTGGCCGGCAACCTGACAGATGACCTGGCAACCGTCCTTGGACAGTTGCTCGAGCCACGGGCCGGACTCGCGGGCAAAGGCGGCCACGCCGGGGTTCTGAAGGCCCACGGAGTTGATCATACCGCCGGGGATCTCGGCCATGCGGGGCGCGGGATTGCCGGGCCAGGGCTCGGCTGCGCAACCCTTGGTGGTGATGGCGCCCAGCTGGGAAACATCAAAGAAGTTCTGGAACTGCCAACCGTAGCCAAAGGTACCGGCTGCGGTGTTGATGGGGTTCTGCATCTTGACGCCGCCGAAATCGACGGCCATGTTCACGGTACCCACTAGAAGACCACCACCTTGGAAGCATCGAACACGGGGCCGCACATGCAGGCGCCCTTCATACCGTCAACCGTCTCGACATTGCAGGTGTTGCAGGCGCCAAAGCCACAGCTCATCATGCGCTCGAGCGACACCTCACAGTACACACTGGCCTCAGCGGCAGCGGCGGCGACTTTCTTCATCATGACGGCGGGACCGCAGCTGGCTACGTAGTCGTAGCCGCCCTCGCCGAGCAGCTCGGCTGCCGGGTCGGTGCAAAAACCGTGCGTGCCGAGCGAGCCGTCGTCGGTGCAAACGTTGACCGTGGCGCCCAGCGCGCGGAACTCATCGACACCCACGGCCTTGGACGCGGTGCCAAAGCCCAGGCACACGTCGACGGCCACACCCTGCTCGGCAAGCTTGTCGGCAAGGCACAGCACGGGCGGAACACCGATGCCACCGGCGACGAGCAGGGCCTTCCTGGTGCCCTCGGGTACCATCCAGCCACGGCCACCGGGGCCCAGCAGGTTAGAGGTGGAGCCAGGGCCCATCTGGGACAAACGACGGGTATCGTCGCCCACGACGGCGTACCACAGCTCGACGGTGCCGGCCTCGGCGTCGGCGCGGTAGTAGCTCAGGGGCACGCGAAGCAGCGAGGACGCATCGCCGGGTACGGCGATGTTCACAAACTGACCGGGCTTGAGCGCACTTGCAAGCTTGGGGGCCGAGATGACGAGCGAGAAGATGCCATCGGCGATCTCCTGGTTCGAGACGACCTCGAAGTCGTGCATGCGTGCAGTGGAAGGTGTGGGCATAGACGCTCCAATCCCCCATGCGGTTGCATGGTCCAAACGAACAGAAAGCGCGGCACCGCAAGGGCGCCGCGCACAAAAGCGACAAGGCTATGCTAGCAGATGCAGCCGTCGGCAAGCGTCTGTTTACCGCCGACAAACACATCGGTGGCTCGACCGGTGAGCGTACGGCCGGCAAAACCGGAGTTCTCGGCGCGCGACTCGTAACCGTCCTCGCCGACCGTCCAGGTGGCAGCGGGATCGAACACGGTCAGGTCGGCAACGGAGCCCGCCTTGACCTGAACCTGGTCGAGGCCCAGGATCTCACGCGGTTTGATGGCCATGAGCTCGACCATGCGGCCCATGCTCATCTTGCCCGTGTTGACCAGCTCGGTGAGTACGAGCGACAGCGAGGTCTCGAGGCCGATCATACCAAAGGGCGCAAGCTCGAACTCACGGGCCTTCTCCCACGGGGTGTGAGGAGCGTGATCGGTGACGATAACGTCGACGGTGCCGTCGATGACGCCCTGACGGATGGCCTCGGCATCCTCCTCGGTACGCAGCGGCGGGTTGACCTTGAGCGAGGTGTTGTAGGTCTCGTCCAGGTCGTTCTCGGTCAGGAACATGTGGTGCGGGGTGGCCTCGCAGGTAACCTGAACGCCAGCGGCCTTACCGGCACGCACGATCTCCAGGCCATGGGCGGTGGAGATGTGCTGGATGTGCAGCTTGGCACCAGTCAGCTTGGCGATCTCGATGTCGCGGGCGATCTGGAGCTCCTCGCCGGCAGCCGGCCAACCCTCGAGAGCCAGACGGGTCGAAACCTTGCCCTCGTTGATCTGGCCGTGGCCGACCAGGTCCTCGTCCTGGCAGTGGCTCATAAAAACCTTGCCGAACATCTTGCCGTAGTCCATGCAGCGACGGAGCATGCCCGCGCCCTGCACGCCGCGACCGTCGTCGGTGAAGGCGACGGCGCCGTGGGCAACCATATCGCCCATCTCGGACATGGCCTCGCCCTTAAGACCGCGGGTCATGGCGCCCGACGGATAGACGCGGCAGTGACCGACCTCGGCAGCACGGGACTTGACGAACTCCACGACGGTGCCGTTATCGGTGACGGGATCGGTGTTGGGCATGGAGCACACGCCGGTAAAGCCGCCCTTGGCAGCCGCGCGGGTGCCGCTCTCGATGTCCTCTTTGACCTCGTAGCCGGGCTCGCGAAGGTGAACGTGCATATCCACCAGGCCGGGGACGAGGTACTTGCCGGAAAGGTCGCGGACCTCGGCTCCCTCGACGGCGAGTTTCTCGCCGACCTCGGCGATCTTGTCGCCGTCAATCAGGACGTCAACGACACCGTCAAGCTCGACGGACGGGTCGACGACGTGGGCATTCTTAAGAAGCAAGGCCATTATCGGCACCTCCAAGCAGCAGATACAGGATAGCCATACGCACGCAGATACCGGCGTAGACCTGCTCCAGGATGACGGAGCGTTGCGGGTGGTCGGCCATATAGGAGTCGAACTCGACGCCGCGGTTGATGGGGCCCGGGTGGCAGATGATCGCATCGGGCTTCATGAGCTTCTCGCGGTCCCTGGTCAGGCCGAAGAGCTTGTGGTACTCGCGAATGGTCGGGAACGGGGCACCCTCGAGGCGCTCCTGCTGCACGCGCAGCATGTAGACGACGTCCAGCTCGGGCAGGACAGAATCGAGATCGCTCGTCACGTGGTCGCAGCCCAGAACCTCGGGCGCCGGCGGCAGCAGCGTGCCGGGGGCGACGGCGTAGGTCTCGCAGCCCATGATCTTAAGGGCGGGAATCAGCGAGCCGCAGACACGGGAGTGTGAGATATCGCCGACGACGGCGACCTTCAGACCGTGGAAGTCACCCTTATGCTCCCAGATGGTGTACAGGTCGAGAAGGGCCTGCGTGGGGTGGTTGTGCTTGCCGTCACCGGCGCAGATGACGCTCGCGGGCGAGTTCTGCGTGACGATGTAGGGAGCACCGGCGTGCTTATCGCGCACGACGATGCAGTCGATCTTATAGGCGTTGAGGGTCTCGACGGTGTCGACGAGGCTCTCGCCCTTGACCGTAGAGGTCGAGGAGCCGCCAAAGTTAAGGCTATCGGCCGAAAGGCGCTTCTCGGCAAGCTCGAAGGAGCTGCGGGTGCGCGTCGAGGGCTCGTTGAACATGTTGACGATGGTCTTGCCCTTGAGCGTGGGGACTTTCTTGATCGCACGCTCGTTGACCTCGGAGAACGCCTTGGCGGTCTCGAGGATGAGCTTGATGTCCTCTTCGGAGTACTCGGTAATGTCGATCAGGTGCTTATGGTTGAACGCCACGGTACTACTCACCTCCCAGCGGCGCAGAACCCACGTGGGAGCCCGGCGCGACGTCGTTGATCTCGACGGCGGTGTGGCCGTCGACTTCCTTCATATATAGATGCACGTTCTCCTCATGCGACGAGGGAACGTTCTTGCCGACAAAGTCCGGCGAGATGGGGAGCTCGCGGTGGCCGCGGTCAACGAGGACTGCCAACTCAATGCGGCTCGGACGGCCCAGGTCCATGACGGCGTCGAGAGCGGCGCGGATGGTACGGCCCGTATACAGGATGTCGTCCACCAGCACGACGCGCTTGCCGTCGACGCTAAAGGGAATGTTGGTGGCGTGGATCGCGGGAGCGAAATTGGTCGCATAGTCATCGCGGTAGAAGCTGATGTCGAGGCTGCCGAGCGGAACTTCGACGCCCTCAATCTCCTTGATCTCCTCAGCGAGCTTCTTTGCCAGAAGGTCGCCGCGCGTGACGATGCCGACCAGAGCGAGGTCTTCACAGCCCTCGTTGCGCTCGAGAATCTCGTGCGCGATGCGGGTCATCGCTCGATTGACGGCGGTCTCGTCCATGATGACCGCCTTGGGGGAAGTCGTGCCCATCGATCTCCTTCCTCACATGTCTTGACTGCTGACACAGTCAAAAAAATAGATGCCCGACCGCTCAAAGCGGACCAGACACCCACAGGAAGGGCTGCTCATTGGCAGCTATGTAATTCCATGTGGGTATCTCGTACCCCTTTAATGGTCAAGTGATAGTGTAGCCAACCTCGAGCCTAATTGCGAGCATAAATACAAAGCAATCCGAAAACGGAGCCCAACGCACCATAAAGCTATATATATTTGTGGGACGAGCTTGAAAACCTTGTTGCGAGCTGGCATAATCCCCTCTGCCGCACGCAAATCGGATCTACGTCCAGGGCCGTGGCGTGGGCACTATCGCCAAAAGAGAAATATCTCTGTGTAGATTACGCACAGGGATCTGCTTCTGTGCTATAGTTCAGGCTTGTTTGTTAACGCGACATGTTCGTTTGTCGCCCAAGGAGGGTCAGTTATGTCCAAAGTTTGCGAAGTTTGCGGTAAGCACCCCGTTGCCGGTCGCTCCATCAGCCACTCTCACCGCGTCACCAACCGTAAGTTCCGCCCCAACATCCAGCGCGTCTACGTTGTCGTCGACGGTCACCGTCGCAAGATGAACGTTTGCTCCACCTGCCTCAAGTCCGGCAAGGTTGCGCGCTCCTAAATAAGGTCTTACCAACAAGTACCTCGGACTCTCCGGGTCAAAGACCTCGCGTTCACATAGAACTTACCAAAGGCGTCCTCCCCTACGGAGGGCGCCTTTTTGCACTCATTGGGGACAGACTTACATGAGTGATTTCACGCATTTGGGACAGACATAACGCGTGCCGGCATCGGTTCGCCCCCTGCCTCACGCAGCCTCCTTCCAGCCTGTGGTGGCCTTGGTTACGCTTGAAGAGCCGATACCAGTGATACGGGCAATTTGCTTGACCGTGAGATGTGCCCGCCTAAGCCTCAGCAGACAGGCATCGCGTTCGGGGCGTGGCAAGGCCTTGAGCAGCGCAGGATCTATGCTGGGCAGGACTTCGCGCGCAACAGAAAGAGCATCCTCATCGGGGATCCGTCGGCGCGGAAGAATCTCCTCTGACCAGATGCGCCCGGCAACTTCCTCGATATGCTCGCAATAGCAACGGGAACCTCCGACAATATCGAGCATAGGGGCCGCATCGCAGATGTCAAAGGGATCGTAGCCCAGCTGGTATGCCCTAAAGCTTGACCAGCGGTATGCTTCGAGAGAGTCGATCGCACCTTTCACAGGATTGAGATGGATATAATCGAGAAGCTGCACCGCCTGTGTGTCCGACTCAACCGCAACACGCGAATAGCGATTGTCAAACAGATGGCCCGTTCTTCCCGTTTTCCCATTGAAATACTTAGCATACGCCGTCAGTGCGCACTGCATTGCCTTTGAAAGGTTGTCATATGGGTCATCAACCATCAAATGGAAGTGGTTGTCCATAAGGCACCAAGCCAACACTGCCACTTTATGGCGTGCAAACCTGTCCGAGATGTCCGATAAGAAACGATATCGGTCAGAGTCATCTTCAAAAATAATCTGTTTGGAGTTGCCACGGTCAAAGACGTGGTAATAGCCGGTGAGCGAAACGGCGCGGGCACATCGGGGCATAATCTCTCCTTTCAAAACTGAACAGGCAACACCTAAAAGGAGAGAAGGAACGCGAAATGCTGAGCCTGTGACCTATTTATATCCAATGATCGGCAAAAACAGGTTCAGAACGGCAAAATGGCAAAACGATGTCTGTCCCAAATGAGTGAAAGCACTCATGTAAGTCTGTCCCCAATAAGTGAGGCGATGCACTGGCAGATAGTTGTTGTTAAAACGCTTCAGTTTATTGAAGCGTTTTAGTGTGCCTTTTACAGGAATCTTACCGTTCGCCGAATAATTTCTTGCTATCATGCAAGGCGTAGGGTAAATCTCCGATCGCAAGGAGACACAAATGGTGAAAAAGTCACCGGAAAACACTACTCCCGCCATCGTGGACAACGTGGAGGCGCTTGAGGCCAAACTCAAATCTATGCGTGAGGCCCAGGCTAAATTCGCTGAGTACACTCAGGAGCAGGTAGACAAGATCTTCTACGAGGCTGCTATGGCCGCCAACAAGGCTCGTATTCCTTTGGCCAAGCTCGCCATCGAGGAGACCGGCCGTGGCGTTCTCGAGGACAAGGTCATCAAGAACCACTACGCCGCTGAGTACATCTACAACGCTTACAAGAACACCAAGACCTGCGGTGTCATCGAGCGCGACGACGCTTACGGCATCACCAAGGTCGCCGAGCCGATCGGTATCGTTGGCGCTGTCATCCCGACCACCAACCCGACCTCCACGGCCATCTTCAAGACCCTCATCTGCCTGAAGACCCGTAACGCCATCATCATCTCCCCGCACCCGGCAGCCGCCAAGTGCACCATCGCCGCCGCCAAGCTCGTTCTCGACGCAGCTGTCAAGGCCGGTGCTCCTGAGGGCATCATCGGCTGGGTCGACAAGCCGTCCATCGAGCTGACCAACATGGTCATGCGCGACGTCGACATCATTCTCGCAACCGGTGGCCCGGGCATGGTCAAGGCTGCTTACTCCTCCGGTAAGCCCGCACTCGGCGTCGGCGCCGGCAACACCCCGGTCATCATCGACGATACCGCGGACATCAAGCTCGCCGTCAACTCCATCATCCACTCCAAGACCTTCGACAACGGCATGATCTGCGCTTCCGAGCAGTCCGTGACCGTCATCGACACCATCTATGACCAGGTCAAGGCCGAGTTCCAGAAGCGCGGCTGCTACTTCGTCAAGCAGGGTGCCGAGATGGAGGCCCTGCGTGCCGCCATGTTCAAGAACGGCGCTCTCGATCACCGCATCCCCGGCATGGCTGCCGCCAAGATCGCCGAGCTCGCCGGCATCGAGGTTCCCGCCAAGACCAAGATCCTGATCGCCGAGGTCACCTCCACCGATCCCGAGAAGGAAGAGTTCTCCCACGAGAAGCTCTCCCCGGTCCTCGCTATGTATCACGCCAGTGACTTCCAGGAGGCCGTTGACAAGGCAGAGCACCTCGTCCTCGCAGGTGGCCCGGGCCACACCGCCTCTCTCTACGTGCACCCGGCACAGAGCGAGAAGATCGCTAAGTTCCAGCACGTCATGAAGGCCTGCCGCATCGTCATCAACACCCCGTCCTCGCACGGCGGCATCGGTGACCTCTACAACTTCGGCATGAAGCCGTCTCTAACCCTGGGCTGCGGCTCCTGGGGTGGCAACTCCGTCTCCGAGAACGTTGGGGTGAAGCACTTGATCAACGTCAAGACCGTGGCAGAGCGCCGCGAGAACATGCTGTGGTTCCGCGCACCCGAGAAGGTCTACTTCAAGAAGGGCTGCACGCCCGTCGCACTCGACGAGCTCGGCACCGTAATGGGCAAGAAGCGCGCCTTCATCGTTACCGACCAGTTCCTCTTCAAGAATGGCAACACGCGTGCCATCGAGGCCAAGCTCGATGAGATGGGCATCGCTCACGACTGCTTCTACGACGTTGAGCCCGATCCCTCCCTGCAGTGCGCACGTCGCGGCGCCAAGCAGATGACGCTCTTCGAGCCGGATGTCATCATCGCCGTTGGCGGCGGTTCCGCAATGGACGCCGGCAAGATTATGTGGATGATGTACGAGCACCCCGAGGCGAACTTCGAGGACATGGCCATGGACTTCATGGACATCCGCAAGCGTATCTTCACCTTCCCCGAGATGGGCAAGAAGGCTTACTTCGTCGCCGTCCCGACCTCTTCGGGCACTGGCTCCGAGTGCACGCCGTTCGCCATCATCACCGACAAGGAGACCGGCATCAAGTGGCCGCTCGCCGACTACGCGCTGCTCCCCAACATGGCAATCGTCGACGCTGACAACTGCATGACCGCCCCGAAGGGCCTCACCGCAGCTTCCGGTATTGACGTCATGACCCACGCCATCGAGTCCTACGTCTCCATCATGGCTTCCGATTACACCAAGGGCCTCTCCGAGCGCGCCGCAAAGCTCGTCTTCGAGAACCTCCCGAGCTCCTTCACCAACGGTGCCAAGGATCCGCACGCTCGCGAGGAGATGCACAACGCATCCTGCATGGCCGGTATGGCATTCGGTAACGCCTTCCTGGGCCTCAACCACTCCATGGCCCACAAGCTCGGCGCTTTCCACCATCTGCCCCACGGCCTCGCAAACGCAGTCATCCTGACCCGCGTCATGCGTTACAACGCCGCCGAGGCTCCTGTCAAGATGGGAACCTTCTCTCAGTATCCTTACCCCAACGCGCTGCACAACTACGCCGAGATGGCTCGTTACTGCGGCATCGACGGCAAGGACGACCGTGAGGTCTTCGAGAACTTCATCACCAAGCTCACCGAGCTCTGCGACTTCATCGGTGTCAAGCACACCATCGCTGAGTACGGCGTTGACGAGAAGTACTTCCTCGACACCCTCGACGAGATGACCGAGCAGGCATTCAACGACCAGTGCACCGGCGCTAACCCCCGTTACCCGCTGATGAGCGAGATCAAGGAGCTCTACCTTGACGCCTACTACGGCCGCGAGCCTCAGGACTACGCCGTCTGCTAGTTTTAGCACGGTTTTTAACGGCGGGGGTGCACGGGTGTTTCACACACCCCCGCCGTCGCTTCTATCGCATCGTTGAAAGGATGCAACCATGCTGCTACCCGATTCCAAGACCGAGCTCGTCCGCCGTGGCAACAAGGTCGTTTACGACCTGGGCGACAAGATCGTCAAGGTCTTTAACGAGACCAAGCCCGTCTCCGACGTGTTCAACGAGGCTTTGAATCTTGCCCGCATCAATGAGTGCGGCATCCGCAGCCCCAAGGCTCTCGAGGTTTCCCAGCTCGAGAACGCCAACGGCTGGGCGCTCGTGACCGAGAAGGTTCCGGGCACTACCCTTGCCGAGAAGATGACTGCCGAGCCCCAGCGCTTTGGTGAGTACCTCGAGATTTTCGTCGACCTCCAGATCGAGATCCACGGCTACACCTCCCCGCTGCTTAACCGTCAGCGCGACAAGTTCGCCCGCATGATCGACAGCCTTGATCAGCTCAATGCCACCACGCGCTACAACCTTCAGGAGCGTCTGGACGGCATGACCAAGGAGTTCAAGGTCTGCCACGGCGACTTCAACCCCTCCAACGTCATCGTCGGCGACGACGGCCAGCTCTATGTGTGCGACTGGGCACACGCTACCCAGGGCTCCCCTGCTGCCGACGTTGCCACCACCTACCTGCTCTTTGCCCTCAACAGCAAGGACCAGGCCGAGGCCTACCTGGAGCTCTACTGCGACCGCGCCGACATGCCCATGCAGGTCGTGCGTCAGTGGACGAGCATCGTCGCCGCTTCCGAGCTCGCTCGTAAGCGCAACGTGAACGATGAGTTCCTGAAGAACTGGATCGACGTCGTCGATTATCAGTAATATCTGAGCGATTTATTTCGCATCGGAGGCACAAAGAAAACCCCGCAGCTCATATGGGCTGTGGGGTTTTTCTTTTAGCGATTGAGCACGACGGCAAGATAAAAGGGCGGCCTCGCATCTCCCCAATCTGGAGAAATGCGAGGCCGTCCCGCATATCGAACTACAAGCGAAATCGTAGATTAACGGCGTGCTGCCTTCACCAGCTCGGCAACCTTGGCGACGACCTCGTCGATCGCCACATCCTCGCGCTCACCCGTGGCACGGTCCTTGAGCTCAACGGTGCCATTCTTAAGGCCACGCTTACCCAGAACGACCTGATACGGGAAGCCCATAAGGTCGTTGTCGGCAAACTTAAAGCCGGGACGCTCGTCGCGGTCGTCGACGACAACCTCGATACCCTCGGCGCACAGGCCATCAACGATCTGCTCGCAGACGGTAGCGCACTCCTCCTTCTTGGGATCGAGCGGAATCACCGCGACCTCGTACGGGGCAACGGAGACCGGCCAGACGATACCGTGCTCGTCGTTGTGCTGCTCCACGACGGCAGCGAGCGAGCGGGACACACCAACGCCGTAGCAGCCCATGATGAGCGGCTTCTCCTTGCCGTCCTCGTCCATAAAGGTGGCACCCATGGCCTCGGAATACTTGGTGCCCAGCTGGAAGACCTGAGAGACCTCGATGCCGCGGGCAGCGGAGAGCGGCTTGCCGCAGTGCGGGCAGGGGTCGCCGGCGACAACGGTGACCAGATCGGCCCACTCATCGACGGTAAAGTCGCGCTCGGGGCAGGCGCCGGTAAAGTGATAATCGACCTCGTTGGCACCGCAGGCCCACTGCTTGGAATCGCGCAGGCTCTCGTCGCACACCAGACGAATGCCATCGGGCAGGTTAACCGGTCCGATAAAGCCCTTGTGCAGACCGTTCGCCTGAAGCTCCTCGTCGGTCATCATGCGATAGCCCTTGCCAAAGACGTGCTCGGCCTTGCAATCGTTGAGCTCGTGATCGCCCGGAACAATGGCCACGACCGGCTTGCCCTCGGCGTCGATGAGCGCCAGCGACTTGCGCGTGCCGTTCTCGGGGAACCCAAAGAACTTAGCAACTGCCTCAATGGTGCCCATGCCCGGAGTCTCAACCTTGGTGAGCGTACCGTCACCAGGACCCTCGGTCACGACGACCTTGGTACTTGCCGCCTCGTCATCGGCAGCAAAGCCGCAATCGTCGCAGTAGACGAGCGAAGCCTCGCCGGCGTCGGCCAAAGCCATGTACTCGACGGAGGTATCGCCACCGATCTCACCGGAGTCGGCAACAACGGGCAGGGCCTTGATATAGCAGCGCTCGCAGATGTTAGCGTAGGCCTGCTTCATCTTGTCATACTCCTCCTGCAGGCTCTCCTGCGTGGCGGAGAAGCTGTAGGCGTCCTTCATGATGAACTCGCGACCGCGCATCAGGCCAAAGCGGGGGCGGAACTCGTCGCGGAACTTATCCTGGATGTGGTAGAGGTTAACGGGTAGCTGCTTGTAGGAGCGCAGCTCATTGCGCACCAGGGCCGTGACGGTCTCCTCGTGCGTGGGGCCCAGGACGAACTCGCGACCGTGACGGTCGTCAAAGCGCACAAGCTCCTTGCCATAGGCGTCGATGCGGCCGGACTCACGCCACAACTCGGCATCGACCATGATAGGCATCATAAGCTCCTGGGCGCCGGCGGCGTCCATCTCGTCGCGCACGATGTTCTCGATCTTGCGAATCGAGCGCCAAGCAAGCGGCAGGTAGGAATATAGACCGGCGGCCTCCTTGCGGATCATGCCGGCACGGAGCAGCAGACGGTGGCTGGCGAGCTCAGCGTCCGCCGGATCCTCTTTAAGCGTCGGCGCATAAAGCTTAGACATATACATTGCTCGGGTCATTTATTTCTCCTCAATAAGCTTGTCGACCTCGGCCATAAGCGCGTCGACAATTTGGTCCTCAGCTACTTTACCAATGATCTGGCCATGCGAAAAGAGCAAGGCCTGACCACGTCCGCAAGCAACGCCCAGATCGGCATCAGAAGCCTCGCCGGGGCCATTAACGGCACATCCCATCACAGCGATCGAAAGCGGCGCGGAGTAGTTCTTAAGCCGCTCGGTAACCTCCTCGGCAATGGGAATAAGGTTAACCTGGCAGCGGGCGCACGTGGGGCACGAGACAATCTCGGGACCACGGCGACGCAGGCCCAGCGACTGCAAAATTCCCCAGGCAACCGGCGGCTCCTCAACCGGATCGGCTGTGAGCGACACACGCATGGTGTCGCCAATGCCTTCGGAAAGCAAGATACCCAAGCCTACAGAGCTCTTGATGGTGCCCTGGAGCTTGGTCCCCGCCTCCGTCACGCCCAGGTGAAGCGGAACGTGGGGAATCTCACGCGACAGGGCTCGATAGGTATCGAGCGTCGTCTGCACGCTATGGGCCTTGGCGGAAAGCACTATGTTGGTAAACCCACGATCCTCAAAGTGCCGCACAAAGCGCTCGCTCGACATCACGAGCTTCTCGGGCTGTGTGAGGTCGTCGCGCTCGGCGATATCCTGCTCAAGCGAGCCCGCGTTCACGCCAATACGAATCGCGCACCCAGCGGCACCCGCGGCGTCGATGACGGCATCGACCTTAGCCCAATCGCCGATATTGCCGGGATTGATGCGAAGCTTGGCGGCACCAGCCTCGACGGCGCCGATGGCGAGCTTATGGTTAAAGTGAATATCGGCGACGATCGGCACCGGAGACTCGGCACAGATGGTGCGGAAACCCTCAAGCGCGGCCTCGGTGGGCACGCTCACACGCACGATATCGCAGCCAGCCTGCGCCAACGCGCACACTTGCGCAAGCGTTGCCTGGGCGTCAGCGGTATCGGTGCAGGTCATGGATTGGACCACCACCGGCGCGCCGCCACCGATCTGTACACCGCCCACATGCACGGGGCGCGTCAACTCGCGCGGCAAAGGATGGGATAAAGACAATCCAAACACTCCCCTACAGAATAAATCGAAGGATGTCGGAACGAAGCATATAGACAAACAGCAGTGCGAAGAGCGCGATGCCCACATAGCTCACAATCGTCTGGACCTTGAGCGGAAGCTCGCGGCCCGCAATCTTTTGAATGATCTCGATGACCAGCTTGCCGCCATCGAGTGGTGGGATGGGAAGCAGGTTCATAAAGCCAAGCGAGAACGAAATGAGGGCGGCAAACGAAAGGAACGTGGCAGGGCCGGCAGCAGCAGCCTGTGAGGACATAACGCTAATGCCCACGATCGAAGAAGACTGATCGAGAATCTCCATCGTATGCTGCGGCTGGAGCAGGCGCATCACGCCCTGCGCTGTCTGCACGACATAGGAGAACGACAGGCGAGCCGACGTGATGGGGTCTAAACGGACCACCTGCGTAGAGGCATACACACCTAGGCGCTCGTCCTCTTTGAGCGCAACCGTGGTCGAATGCTGCTTGCCGTCACGCTCGTACTCGATGGCGATATCGTCCTTACCGGCGGCCTTGCCGATGGCATCGTAAACGTCCATCCAAGTAGAGCACGATACTCCGTCAACCGAAAGGATCGCGTCGCCGCCCTCGAAACCCGCCTTGGCGGCAATAGACCCCTCGTCAACCTGACCGATCACGTTGGTATCCATCGGCACAGTGACACCCGCAATGGAATAGATACTCATAAGGAGCAAAAAGCCCGTCAGGATATTGACAATAATGCCCGCGAGCAGCATAAAGGCGCGTTTGAGAAAGCCCTGGCCAAGATAGGTGTGCGAACGCTCTTGTGCAAGGAACTCGGCCTCGCCGCACGGCAGCTCCCACACATCGCCCTCGGCAGTTGAATGTTCGCGATCGAAACGGCGGCCGTCAAAGGTGGTGTAACCCGCCGCGTCTCGCGGCAGCGTCTGATACTTGGTGGGATAGTAGCTCGGCGAGGGCTTCTCCCCTTCCTCATACCAAGGCGCGATAGAGCCCCAACCCAAGAGCAAGGCGCATGCCTCGAGCACATCCTCCTCGGATAGCTCGAGCTCGGCGGCAAGGTCGGCCACGGTCACGCGACCATGACGATAGATAGCCGCGAGCACGCGATCGGCGCACGAGACGTCGGTCGGATCCATACCGCAGATGGCAGCGTAGCCACCCAGCAGCAGCGGGGTCACGCCAAACTTGGTTCCAATGCGACGCGACGCGTAATGGATGTCAAAGCGGCACGGCAGGCCCAAAAAGAACTCGGTCACACGGACGCCGCAGGCACGCGCCGCCAAAAAGTGGCCGCCCTCGTGCAAAAACACGAGGACGGAAAGCATCAGTAGGCCCCAAAAGACCGATGAGAGAACGCTCAGAACAGTATCCATAAAACGAAAAAGCAATCCTTATGGGTTAGGAACGGGTTGCAGCGAGCACCTGCGCAGCCTTTTCACGCGCCCACGCATCGATGTCGCGAAGCTGCTCAAACGAATCGACCGCCTGCATATCGTGGGCATCCATGCAGGATTCCACAATGCGATCGATATCGGTAAAGCTGCAGCCATCGTGCAGGAAGGCATCGACGGCGACCTCGTTGGCGGCATTGAGCACGCACGGCATGGTGCCACCCGTCTTGCCGGCACGTTCGGCCAGTGCCAGACAGCGGAAGGTATCCATGTCGGCAGCATCAAACGTGAGCTGCCCCAGCTCGCGGAAATCGATACGAGGCGCCGGGGTATCCCAACGCTCGGGATACGAGAACGCAAACTGGATGGGAATACGCATGTCGGAAGCACCGAGATGCGCCATCACGGAGCCGTCGGCAAACTCGACCATAGAGTGAATCTTGGACTGACGCTGCACGACCACGTTAATGAAATCGAGGTCGCAGTTAAACAGATGCATGGCCTCAATGCGCTCTAGGCCCTTGTTCATGAGGGTGGCGGAGTCGATGGTGATCTTGGCGCCCATGGCCCACGTGGGATGTGCGAGGGCATCGGCACGCGTCACGCGATTGAGCTCGTCGCGCGTGCGGCCAAAGAACGGACCGCCCGAGCAGGTGAGCCAAATACAATGAGCCTCGCGCGGGTCCTCTCCCAGATAGCACTGGTAGATGGCGGAGTGCTCAGAGTCGACTGGAATAAGCTGGCCCGGTTGTGCCAACGGCATAAGCAAGTCGCCACCGACGACGAGGGACTCCTTGTTGGCAAGAGCAAGGCGCTTATTTGAGGTCAAGGCCGCATGGCTCGCCTCGAGACCGGCGGCGCCCACAATAGCAACGAGCACGCAGTCGACATCGTCGCGACGCGCGAGCTCGCAAACCGCCTGCGCGCCAAGGCCGAGCTTCGTTCCCTTGGGCAACTCCTGCAGCACGGCGTCATCGCCATGAGCGACATCGGCCACGGCAACCGCCGGAACCGAGAACTCGCGGGCAGCGGCAACGAGCTCGGAGGTACTGGAGTTAACGGACAGCGCCGTCACCTGCAGGCGATCGGCATGCTGGCGGCACACATCGAGCGCCTGGGTGCCGATAGAGCCCGTACAACCCAGGATGGCAACACGGAGACGTCCATCGGGGCCATACGTCGTCTGGAAGGACATTACAGCACGCCTCCGATCATCAAAAGCAGCTGCGCGGTAATGCAGCCAAAGATAAGCGAATCGCTACGATCGAGCATGCCGCCGTGGCCCGGGATAAGGTTACCGGAATCCTTAACGCCCACACCGCGCTTGATGCGCGACTCGATGAGGTCTCCGATAACGCCCAGGACGGACACGACCACGCCGCACAGCAGCGCATAGGGCAGGCTGAGCTTGTAGAAGTGCGTCGCCCACAGGATGAGCCAAATCAAAACCGAGCCCAGGATGCCGCCGACAAACCCCTCCCAGCTCTTTTTGGGAGAGATCTTGGGAACCATCTTGTGTTTACCGATACGGCTGCCCACGATGTAGGCAAACGAATCGGAGACCCAAAGGGACGCACAAACGCCCACCGAAAGCAGGGCGCCGGCAAAACCGGGCACGGCATCGCGCAGCAGCACGATAGCCGACAGCATAAAGCCAGTGTAGATGGGACCCATGAGCGTCACGGCCACATCAGAGATGCGGGTACGCGGCGACCAGACATACCAAATGCCCACAGCGAGCATCAGGGCAAAAAGCAGGACATTCAGCAACATCGAATCGCCCAACGCCGACAGCGGAAAGAGTACGGCAGCAGCGATACCCATGCGCTCGTTAGCCATCTTGCCATCGAGCCTCGTCATACGGAAAAACTCATAGCAGCACAGACCGCTCATGACAGAAACAAAGATGGCCGTGGGCACAATACCCAAAACCAGGCACAGGATAAAGACAACGGCATAGACGATACCGGCGGCGGCACGGGTGATAAAGCCGGCAAGCCACGAACCGGTGCCATTGTTCGCTGCGGGCGCTCCCGCAGCGACAGCCTTGCGCTCAGATGTCTTGGGAGCAATTGCCTTGGGACGATCGGACACGATTAAGCCTCCTCGGTCTTGCTCAGTCCACCAAACCTACGGTCACGGCCCTGATAGGCCAAAATGGCGTCGACAAGGCCCCAACGATCAAAGTCGGGCCAATAGGTATCGGTGACGTAGAACTCGGAATAAGCTACCTGCCACAGCAGATAGTTCGAAAGGCGCAGCTCACCAGAGGTGCGAATCACAAGCTCAGGATCGGGAAGACCGGCGGTATAGAGGTGGGAAGCCACCATGTCGTCATCAATTGCGGCAGGATCGATCTTACCGGCGGCAGTGTCGAGTGCGATTTGACGGACAGCGCGGGTAATCTCGGCACGCGCGCCGTAGTTGACGGCAAGCGCCAGCGTCATACCGGTGTGATCGGCGCACTCGGCAAGACCGCGTTCAAAAACGTCGCGGGTCTTCTTGGGCAGCGCGGAAATGTCACCCAAAATGACAACGCGCACGTTTTCGCGCTTCAGAAGCGGCAGCTCGTCGATGAACGTCTTGGCAAACAGATGCATCAAAACGTTGACCTCATGCTGCGGACGGTTCCAGTTTTCGGTAGAAAACGCATAGGCCGAAAGCACGTCGACGCCCAGACGCACGCAGGCGGTAATAATCTCGCGAAGGGAGACGATACCCGCCTTGTGGCCCTCGGTGCGTGCGAGACCGCGCGACGTGGCCCAACGACCGTTACCGTCCATGATGCACGAGATATGGTGCGGAATGTTATTGAGGTCAAGGTCGGAAAAACCGACGCCCGCAGGGGCGTCGGCAAAGTACTCGACCAGTTTATGCTCGTCGTATTGCACCTTAGATCTCCATGACCTCGGCTTCTTTTTCCTTCAGAAGCTCCTCGACCTTGGCGACATACTCATCGGTGTGCTTCTGGACCTTGGCCTGCTCGCGACGGACATCGTCCTCGGTGAGCTCCTCATCGCGCTCGAGCTTATTGTTGAAGTCGCGACGGATGTTACGGATAGACACCTTGGCCTGCTCGGCGTACTCGCGGCACTCCTTGACGAGCTCGTGACGGCGCTCCTCAGTGGGAGCCGGGAACGGAAGACGAACGACGGTGCCATCAGAGTTGGGGGTAATACCCAGATCGGAAGCGCCGATGGCCTTGACGATAGCATTGATGAGCGCCTTATCCCACGGCTCGATGAGCAGCATGTGGGCCTCGGGGGTCTTGACGGCGGCAACCTGAGTGACCGGCGTGGGAACACCGTAATAATCGACGGTGATGTCGGACAGAATGTTGGCATTGGCGCGGCCGGTACGAACCTTGGAGAAGTTATGCTTGAGGGACTCGAGCGACTTGTCCATATGGGCGGTGATGTTCTCTGCCATGCTTAATCCTCCTGATAGACGAGCGTGCCGACGGGCTCACCCGAAAGCGCGCGCTTGACGGTGTCCTCGCCATCGATGTTGAGGACCAAAATCGGCATACGGTTATCCTGGCACAATGCCGTAGCCGTGGAATCCATAACCTGCAGGCCACGGACGAGCACCTCGTGATAGGTAATCTTGTCAAAACGGACGGCATCGGCGCACTTGACGGGATCCTTGTCGTAGATGCCGTCAACCTTGGTGGCTTTAATCAGAATCTCGGCGCCGATCTCGCACGCACGAAGAGCCGCGGCGGTGTCGGTCGTAAAGTATGGATTGCCCGAACCGGCGGCAAAAATAACGACGTTGCCCTTGGAAAGGTGGTTGATGGCGCGACGGCGAATATAGGGCTCGCAGATCTCGTTCATCTGGATAGCGCTCATCACGCGGCAGGGAACATCGTTATGCTCGAAGGCATCCTGCAGGGCGAGCGCATTCATAACGGTTGCCAGCATGCCCATGTAGTCGGCCTGAGCACGCTCCATGCCACCGGCAGCGCCTGCCATGCCGCGGAAAATATTGCCGCCGCCGACAACGACGCCGACCTCATGGCCAACGGCGAGCAGCTCCTTGACCTGCTTAGCAAGATGGTCGGTAACCTTGGGGTCGATGCCATATTGGCCGTCGCCCATCAGCGCTTCGCCGGAAAGCTTAAGAAGCACGCGTTTATATCGGATGTCGGACAAAGCGATCCTCCTTTAGATTGAACTCTCAACATTCTATCAAAGGCTCTAAGAAGAGCCATGAAAAAGCAGGCTGTGAGTAAAACCCACAGCCTGCTCATTACCAGCTACAAGAGCTTATTTACTCGCCACGGACCAGACGGTCAAAGGCAACGACGGTAATGGTGTCGCCGAGCTCCTTGGAGACCTGCTCAGCGTACTTCTTGATGGTGAGGGAGCTGTCCTTGATGAACTCCTGCTCGGTGAGCACGGACTGCTTGTAGAACTTCTCCAGACGGCCGACAGCCATCTTCTCCTGGATAGCCTCGGGCTTGCCGGACTCGGCAGCCTGGGCCATGTAGATCTGCTTCTCGTGCTCGACGGTCTCGGCCGGAACCTGATCGCGGGTAGCGCAGATCGGGGCGACGGCAGCAACCTGAAGGGCAACGTCGTGAGCGAAGGTCTTGAAGGACTCAGCCTGAGCGGTCTCGGCCTTCTCGAAGGCGAACTCGACGAGGACGCCGATCTTACCACCCATGTGGATGTAAGAAGCGAGCGCGCCGTTCTCGGCCTTGCGGGCAGCGAAGCGGGAGATCTTCATGTTCTCGCCCATGATGTGAATCATCTCGGTGAGCTCAGAGGAAACTGTCTCCTCGCCCATCGGCTTCTCGAGCAGAGCGTCGACGTCAGCAGGCTCGGTGGTAGCGACAACCTCAGCGACCTTGGAAGCAAAGCCGGTGAACTTGGCGTTGGAGCCAACGAAGTCGGTCTCGCAGGAGAGCTCGAGCAGAGCGCCGGTCTTGCCATCCTCGGAGACGAACGCGGCGACAGCGCCCTCGTTGGTCTCACGGCCAGCCTTCTTGGCAGCCTTGGCAAGGCCGTTCTTACGCAGAACGTCGACAGCGGCGTCCATGTCGCCGTCAGCCTCGACGAGAGCCTTCTTGCACTCCATCATCGGGGAGTCGGTCATCTCGCGGAGCTGCTTGACCATAGCGGCGGTAATCTGGGCCATTGTGGTTCCTTTCAAAGAGATGAAAAAGAATTAACTAAGACTGATTTACTCGGCCTTGGGCTCAGCGGCCATCTCGGCCTCGGAGACCTGCTCCTTGCCGGAGCCAGCGAGGCAGGCGTCAGCCATGAGCTCGCACATAAGGGTGACAGCGGAGATAGCGTCATCGTTGCAGGGGATGCCGTACTCGACCTCGTCGGGATCGGAGTTGGTGTCGATCAGGGCGACGACGGGGATGTTCAGGCGCTGAGCCTCCTTGATGGCGTTCTCCTCGCGCTTGGTGTCGATGACGAAGAGAGCCTGGGGCAGACCCTTCATGTCGCGGGCGCCACCGAGGTTGGTCTGGAGCTTGGTGAGCTCCTTGCCGAGAACAGCCTGCTCCTTCTTGGGCAGAACAGCCATGCGGCCGTCCTCGACCATGGCCTCGAGCTCCTCCATGCGGTTGATGCGGGAGCGGATGGTGACGAAGTTGGTCAGCATACCGCCGAGCCAACGCTGGTTGATGTAAGGCATGTTGGCGCGCTCAGCAGCGTTCTTGACGGCCTCCTGAGCCTGCTTCTTGGTGCCGACGAACAGCACGTTGCCGCCCTTAGCGACGTTCTTGACGAAGGTATAGGCCTGGTCGGCGTCGAGGATGGTCTGCTTGAGGTCGAGGATGTAGATGCCGTTGCGCTCACCAAAGATGAACGGCTTCATCTTGGGGTTCCAGCGACGGGTCTGGTGACCGAAGTGGCAGCCGGCCTCGAGCAGGGTGCGGATATTAATCTTGGTAGCCATGTTAAACCTCCTGTGGTTTGCCTCCGCGCGGGGTCATCCTCCAAAACCAACCCGGACATGTGCTACCAAAGCCCGGGCACCACGGTATGAAGTAGCCGCGCGTGCGTGATAAAAACATGTTGCCGTGAAGCAACCCGATGAATGATAGCAGGAATGCTTCTTCCTGCCAACCCGCAATCAAAACCACACACCTCGGTGCGGCGCGGGACGTCCCAGCCACTATTCGCCGCGGGGATGGGCTTGAGCCACGGCACGCTTGAGCCGATCGGGCGTGAGATGCGTGTAGATTTGCGTCGTGGACAGGCTCGCATGACCCAGCAGCTCTTGAACCGAGCGCAGGTCCGCACCGCCCTCAAGCAAGTCGGTCGCAAAGGTATGGCGCATCGCATGCGGGGCGATGTCGGCCGGAATGCCGGCGAGCGTCGCCAGCGTATGGAACCGCCGCCGGAGCATGGCGGCGCTCATGCGATTGCCACGCGCCGATATAAGCAGCGGATGCGGCCCAGTAGCGAGGTCGCGGCGCTTTGCCTGAGCGAGCAACTCCGGCCTCCCCTCCTCAATATAGAGACGCGTCACATCGAGCGCACGACGATACAGAGGGACGATACGCTCCTTGCTCCCCTTGCCCCAAAGTCGCAGCGTTCGCTCGGACCAACCAATAGACTCCACGTTGAGCGCCGCGAGCTCCGAGATTCGCGCGCCGGAGGCATAGAGCAACTCAAGCATCGCCGCATCGCGCAGTCCCGCGGGCGTCGAGGTATCAGGCGTCTTGAGCAGCGCCTCAACCTGCTGGGTCGTAAGGACACCCGGCAGGTCACGCGGCAGCTTGGGCGATGCGATCGCCGAGACCGCATCGCCCTCGACAATCCCCTCGGCAGCCATCCAGCGATAGAGAGATCGAATAGTCGACAGGTGCGCCGCAAGCGTTCGGGGAGCCACCTGCTCACGCGAAAGCTCGGCAAGATAGCGACGAATGGTGCGCACGTCGGCAGCGAAAGCATCGATATCCTCGCGCTCGCACCAGGCAGCGAAGCGCTCCAGCCTCGAGCCATAGGCCGTCACCGTGTTGGGAGAAAGTCCCTCGACGCGTGCGATATAGGCGATAAACGAGTCGACGGTGTCGTACAGGTCAAAGGCTATGACCGGTCGCCTCCAAACAAGTCGGAACGCGTGGCCAAGTAGGCATCGAGGGCCTCGAGCGCACGGTCCGCATAGGCCTGGTAGCGGTCGCGCTTGCTGCGGCGCTTACCATCCTCGAGCGGCGGCACCAGGCCAAAGTTGACATGCATGGGCTGATAGCCCACGGTGGCAGGATCGGTCGCATAGCCCACGAGCGCACCCAGGGCGCCCACACGCGGCAACTCGACGCCCGCGGCACCGATAGCCTCGGCATAGGTGTTGAGCGCCGCGAGCAGACCGGTCGCCACGGCTTCCATGTACCCCTCGGTGCCGGTGATCTGACCGGCCAGGCGCACACCGGTACCGGGCACGGCAAAGGTGCCATCGAGCACATGCGGGGCGTCGACAAAGGTATTGCGGTGCATGACACCGTAGCGGAAGAACTCAGCGTTCTCCAGGCCCGGCACCATATGGAAGACGCGCTTCTGCTCGCCAAAGGTCAAGTTGGTCTGGAAGCCCACCAGGTTATAGGCGGTCTTCTCCTTGTTCTCGGCACGCAGCTGAATCGCCGCCCAGGGGCGACGTCCGGTACGCGGGTCGGTGAGGCCGACGGGCTTCATGGCGCCAAAGCGAATGGCGTCCTTGCCGGTGCGCGCAACTTCCTCGGCAGGCTGGCAAGCCTGGAACAGATCGCCGCCCTCAAAGTCTTTGAGCACCACGCGGTCGGCCGTGGTAAGCGCCTCGATAAAGGCCTCGTACTCCTCCTTATTGAGCGGAGCGTTGAGATAGTCGCCGCCCCCCTGCTCCTCGTAGCGCGACTGCGAGAACAGCACGTCCATATCGAGCGTGGAGGCATCGACGATCGGCGCCGCCGCATCAAAGAATGCCAGGGCATCGCCACCGACGAGCTTCATAACCTCTTCGCTCAGCGCCGGTGAACACAGCGGGCCCGCGGCAATGACCACGTGACCCTCGGGAATCTGCGTGACCTCGCCGTGCACGACCTCGATATTGGGACGAGCGGCAACCTCGGCCTCGACAAGCTCGGAAAACTTGACGCGGTCGACCGCCAGGGCACCGCCGGCGGGAACAGCCGCGCGATGGGCGCAATCGAGCAGGACTGAACCCATGCGCTCAAGCTCGGCCTTCAGCAAACCAGCCGCGGAATCCGGACGGGTCGACTTAAACGAATTCGAGCAGACGAGCTCTGCCAGGTGATCGGTATGGTGAGCCGGGGAGCTCACCTGGGGGCGCATCTCGCACAGCTTTACGGCAAAACCGCGATCTGCCAGCTGGATCGCGCACTCCGAACCCGCCAGACCGCCACCGATAACTGTCACCTGATCGAACTGCATCTGCAAACACCTTTCTAATTGACACGTTTTCCATTGTGACCGAAGGGTGTCTGGGCGTGAAGGGCAAACTTGGAGGGCGCATACCTTCCATCCATCATGCGCTCGATAAGACCCTCGAGTTCAAGCGAACCCAAGAGTTTGAGTACGCCGACAGCATCGAGCGAGACGAGCGCCGCGATGTCGTCGACCTTGAGCGGAGAGGCGATGAGCGCATGCATCACGGTCTGCTGCGTTGGATCCAGGTCGGCAATGCCGGGAGCATCGGGGCGCGAGTAGCGCAGGGTTCCGTAGATGCGTGAGATAGCCATCTCGATAGATTCCTCGTCGACGATGCAGCAGGCACCGTTCGCAATGAGATAATTCGTGCCACGCGACTCGGGCGATAGAATCGACCCCGGCACGGCAAGAAGTTCGCGCCCCAAATCCATAGCAGCCTCGGCTGTGGAAAACGTCCCAGAAGGCATACCCGCCTCGGATACAAAGAGGGCTTGCGACAGGGCCGCGATTACGCGATTGCGGCGCGGAAAGGCGAACTTGCGCGGACCCATGCCCCACGGAGAGATCGACACGACCGCGCCACCCGTATCAAGCGTGCGCGTAATCAGCCCCGCGCTCGAACGCGGGTAGACCACGTCGGCGCCCGTCCCCAGCACCACAACGTGTTTGCCGCCGGCGTTGACCGCAGCCCAACCCGAGGCCTGGTCACAACCGACCGCACCGCCCGAAACTACCGTCACTCCCGCCTCAACCGCCACCTTCGCCGCAAGCTCTGCCACGGCAAGACCATACGGCGAGGCCTTTCGCGCACCGATGATGGAGAGCGCGGGCGTCGAAAGCGCCTCGGGGTTGCCGCGCACATAGAGCGTCTGAGGTACATCAGAAAGCTCCAAAACGGTCTCGGGATACAACGCGTCACCTGGATGCAGCTCGAAGGTCCCCTCAGCCATCATTGGTCCCTCCTTCCCTGGTACATCGCCGCCTCGAGCACGTGGTCCTGCGTCACCTGCTCGCTCTCGGCGACATCTGCGATCGTGCGCGCAATGCGAACAAGGCGCACGATGCCACGCCCTGTGAGATGCGTGCGCTTCGACAGGCCGAGCACACACTTCTCCGCCGCATCATCGAGCTCAAAGGTCGAAACGACGCCGTCAATGGACCGTGTCTCGTCATCCTCGGCCTCGGCATCCGCATCGTCCATGCGGGATTCGCGCCAAGCGCGAAAGGCGCGACCGCGCACAACGTAGTCACGTAACTCGGCCGACGACATGCCCTCCGCACCCTCGATAATCACTTGAGGGTCGGGACGGGTCACATCGATCATCATGTCGATACGGTCGGCCAAAGGACCGCGCAGTTTAGACCGATAGCGCTCGACCATCGCCGCCGAGCAGCGACACGGCACCTCGCGATCGCCCAAAAAGCCGCAGGGGCAGGGATTGCTCGCAGCCAGCAGCTGAAAGCGCGACGGGAAGGTAAAAGCCCCGTCGACGCGTACGATCCTCACGTAGCCGCGCTCGATGGGCTGACGCAGCGTCTGCAGCACGCCAGTGGGAAACTCGGCAAGCTCGTCCAAAAAGAGCACGCCGCCATGAGCAAGGCTGATCTCACCCGGGTGCACCGGGCGCCCGCCGCCGATAAGGCCTGCGGTCGAAATACTGTGGTGGGGACTGCGGAAGGGGCGGTGCCCCGCCAACAAGCCATCAATGTTCTCACCCAAAACCGAATGGATGCACAGTGCCTCTTGCTGATCCTCAACGGAAAGCTCGGGCAGGATGCCGGTCATACGGCGTGCGAGCATCGTCTTGCCCGATCCCGGAGACCCGATCATGAGCAAGCCGAGTTCTCCTGCCGCCGCAAGCGCCATGCCGCGTTTAGCGACTTCCTGCCCCAGCACGTCGGCATAGTCGAGCTCGGGCTCAAAGGTCGCCTCGACACCCTCGGAATCCAAGTAGTGCCGTGCGGCATCGCCCATGCCGTGAGCAAGCTGAGACAGATGGTCGATAAAGCCGCAATCCACGCCCGCGAGTGGCACATGCTGGTCGGACCTGCCGGCGATAAAAGACAGCCCCATGTCGCGAGCCAATAGCTGAAACGCCACCTCGCCTTTGACAGGAAGCACCGTGCCGTCCAAGCCGAGCTCGCCGGCGATAAGACAACGATCGAGGTTGTCGCGGGGAATCTGACCATCGGCCGCTAGAACCGCGATGGCGATGGGCAGATCAAAGCCGCTACCGGTCTTGCGAATATCGCCGGGCGCCAGATTGACCGTAATGCCCGAGCGCGGGATCTCAAAGCCGGCCGAGCGCATCGCACAGCGAATACGACCACGTGACTCCATCACCTCCATACTCGGGATGCCGAGCATCTGAATGCCCGGAACGCCGCCGGCAAGCGAGACCTCGACCGTGACGTGAATCGCCTCGACGCCGCGGATGCAGGCCGCGTGAACGGCAAACGTCTCGAACGCCATCACGACACCTGCCAATCGAACGCGTTGTACTGGTGCTCGATCTCGGCAATATGCCCGTCGCGGATGGTGACGCCCACGGCATCGAAGCGAATCGCCTTGAGCGGATAATGCTCCATGAGATAGCAACTTGCGATGCGGCGGTAGCGGCGTTGCTTTTGGGCGTCCACGGCCTCCTCGGGAAAGACCCGCGTGTTGCAATCCAGCGCAACGCGTCTGGTCTTGACCTCGGCCATCACCACGACATCGTCGAGCTCATCGAGCAGCACCAGATCGGCCTCGCCCTCGGTGCAACGATAACCCTGCTCCAGCAAGGTGTAGCCGCGCTCGTTAAAGTAGTCGATGGTGATCAGCTCGCCCAGCATGCCCAGCTCGCGGGGACTGAGTCCCTTGATAAACTCGGGCGTCATCGCCCCGCAGTCGAGCTCGCCGTTTTCCCAACGCTCCTTGAGCTGCTGCGTCTTGCTCTTTTTGCTTGCGGCACTCATGGGGTCTCCTTTCCCGCACACTGCATTGCCCCGATGATGAGGGCACCTTTCATGCGGGTAAGTACCGAAAGCAAACCAAAAGCTGACCAAATGCCTTCAAAAAACGGGCCGTACGCAGCAATGGTGCTGCATACGGCCCGCTACCAGCAGGTTTATAAAACCCCAGAGGTCCCTGTCTCCACAATTGGCCTAGAAAAGGCGCTCAGTCTGCAGAAAGTTTCCGCAAAAGCTCACGCGATGCAGCGGACAAAGTCCATGTTTGCGAATGGCCTCGATGTGCTCGGGGCTCGCATAGCCCTTCGACTCGGCCAGATGGTACTCGGGGTACTCGGCGTCGTACTCGACCATCATCTCGTCACGCGTGACCTTGGCCATGATGGACGCTGCGGCGATGCAGGCGATCTTGGCATCGCCTTTCACCACATCGCGCTCGTTAGGAACAGCGCCCAAGGGGTTGCCATCCATGAGGACGCAGTCGGGCTCGAGCCCCGTATCGGCCACGGCGCCCGCAACGGCGGTACGGATAGCACGGGCCATGCCCATCTCATCGATATCCTTAGGCGCGATATGGCAAAAACCGATCGCCGTCGCCACCTCGGCAATCTTCACTGAGAGCAACTCGCGGCGCGCCGGCGTGAGCTTTTTGGAATCGTTAATGCCCCAGACGCGCGGCTCCATGGGAAGGCACACGGCACACACCGTCAGGGGACCGGCCACCGATCCGCGACCCACCTCGTCGACACCAACGACCACCCCATCGCCGCCAAACTCATGCATAAGCTCGTACATGTCATTGACGCGCTCGCGCTCGGCAAGTTCCTTAGCATGGCGTTTGAGGGCGCGTTCACAAGCCTTGATCACCTGCTGGCGCGGGTCCTCGCGATAATGCTCCACGAGGGCGGGGATCTCCTCAAACGTTGCGCTCGCTAGCTCTCCGGCAACCTGCGATGCCGAAACCGAGCTCGTCATATTGGCCATACCAGGCCCTCCTTGCATGCAAATCAGATAAAAAGAAGGGCCACCCGAAGGTGACCCTTACGTCCAAACGAGTGGACAGACGCTGCGATCTTCTTAGCGCTTCTCGGGGATGCGAGCAGCCTTGCCCACCTTGTCGCGGAGGTAGTACAGCTTGGCGCGACGGACGCGACCATGACGAACGACCTCGAGCTTGGCGATCTTGGGGCTGTGAAGCGGGAAGGTACGCTCAACACCGACACCGAAGGACATCTTGCGGACGGTGAAGGTCTCGCGGGCACCGGCGCCGGCCATGCGGATGACGTCGCCCTGGAAGACCTGGATGCGCTCGCGGTCGCCTTCCTTAATGCGGTAGTGAACCTTGACGTTGTCGGCGACGCGAACCTGAGGAATGTCCTCGCGGATCTGCTGACGCTCGATTGCGCGGATGTAATCCATGTGCAATTCCTTACTCTTCTAGAGGTGCCGTACCACCATGGCCGGCACGTAGTTGAACAAACGTATTCGAGTATACACGCGCGGGTTTCTGCTGCAAGAACAATTTTTTACGCAGACAAAAAGACAAAACCCGCACATGATAACCGCCCGTCTCACAAATGAGACGGGCGGCATGAAGGGGGGGCTACACTAGGCGTCTACGCCCAAAACGTTAGGCGGAACGCTTGGCCTCGAGCTTGGCCTGGGCGGCCGCAAGACGTGCGAGGGGTACGCGATAGGGCGAGCAGGACACGTAATCCACGTCGGCCACGTTAAACAGGCCCTTGATGGACTTGGGGTCGCCGCCGTGCTCGCCGCACACGCCAAAGTGCATGTCGGGATTGGTGGCGCGACCCTTCTCGACGGCCATGCGCACCAGCTCGAGTACCGCCGAGTCGATGGTCTCGAAGGGGTTGTTCTTCAAGATCTTCTTGTGCATGTACAGCGGGATGAACTTGGCCTCGGCGTCGTCGCGGGAGAAGCCGAAGGTCGTCTGCGTGAGGTCGTTGGTGCCAAAGCAGAAGAAGTCGGCATGATGGGCGATCTCGTCGGCAACCATGCAGGCACGCGGCAGCTCGAGCATCGTGCCCACGGGAATGTTGAGCTCGACGCCCTCCTCGGCGGATACCTCGGCGATGACACGCTCGATGACCTCGCGCGTCTGGACATGCTCGGCCGTGATGGAAACGAGCGGAACCATGATCTCGGGGCGCGGGTCGACGCCTTCCTTGATGAGGCGGGCAGCAGCCGTGGCGACGGCGCGAACCTGCATGAGCGGCAGATCGCTAAAGACGACGGACAGGCGCACACCGCGCAGGCCGAGCATCGGGTTGGACTCGACCATGCCGTCGATACGACGCAGGCGGGCGCGCAGGACGGCAAGCTCTTCCTCGCTGGCGCCAGCGGCTTCCTTCTTGGTGATGGCGACCTCAAGCTCGCGAGGATTATCCAGGAACTCATGAAGCGGCGGATCGAGCAGGCGAACGACCACATCGCGACCGGACATGGTCTTAAACATCGCCAGGAAGTCCTCGGTCTGAACCTTGAGCAGGTCGGCCAGGGCCTGCTGCTTCACGGCCTCATCGTCAGAAAGGATAAAGCTCTGGATGATGTTCTTGCGATCGCCCAGGAACATGTGCTCGGTGCGGCACAGGCCAATAGCCTCGGCGCCAAACTCGAGTGCGAGTGCAGCATCCTCGGGGTTGTCGGCGTTGACGCGCACATGGTTGGCATGGCCACAGGTCTCGTCCAGGCGAATCTCGTCGGCCCAGGACAGGATGGTGTCCAGGTCGCCGGTAAGCTCGGCGGAGACCAGGTCGACGGGACCGTCGACGACGATGCCCTGGGTGCCGTCGATGGAGATGACATCGCCCTCGTGCAGTACGCGGTCGCTGCCCTCGATGCGCACGACCTTCTCGGCGGCGTCGATGTGGAAGCGCTCAACGCCGCAGACGCAGGGCGTACCTATGCCGCGGGCGATAACGGCGGCATGGCTCGTCTTGCCACCGTGGCTGGTCAGGATGCCCTCGGCGGCGACCATGCCCTTCAGGTCGTCGGGGTTGGTCTCCCAACGAACCAGAATGACCTTGTGACCCTCGTTGGCGCGCGCGACGGCATCGTCGCTCGAGAACACGACCTCGCCCACAGCGGCACCAGGGCTGGCGTTCAGACCGCTGGCCAGAGCCTCGTACATCTTGGAGGCGTCGAACTGCGGGTGCAGGAGCTGGTCGAGCTGCGCGGGATCGATGCGGCTCACGGCCTCTTCGCGGGTGATCAGGTCTTCCTCGACCATTTCGATAGCGATGCGCAGGGCGGCGGTGGCGGTGCGCTTGCCCACGCGGGTCTGGAGCATCCAGAGCTTGCCCTGCTCGATGGTGAACTCGATATCGCACATATCGCGGTAATGATCCTCGAGCGTCAGGAACACGCGCTCGAGCCCCTCACCTGCGGACTCGAGGCCCGGGGTGGTCTTGAGGTCGGCGATGGGTTCGGTGTTGCGGATACCGGCGACGACGTCCTCGCCCTGGGCATTAACCAAAAAGTCACCGTAGAACTCCTTGGTGCCGTCGGCCGGATTACGCGTAAAGGCGACGCCCGTCGCAGAGGTCTCGCCCTTGTTGCCAAAGGCCATGGCCTGCACGTTGACGGCGGTGCCGAGGTCGTCGGAAATGCCATGCTGCTTGCGGTAGATGCAGGCACGCTCGTTCATCCAGCTGCCAAAGACGGCCTGGATTGCAAGGCGTAGCTGAAGCTCCGGGTCGTGCGGGAAAACGGGCTTGCCGTCAGCGACCTCGAGCTCGGGATACAGGGAGGCATCGACGTTCTCGGAGAAGATGCCCTTAAAGGTCTCGACGAGTTCCTGCAGGTCCTCGGCCGAAAGCTCGGAATCGACGCGAACGCCGGCGACCAGACGGGCCTGGGTCAGGGCGTTCTCGAACAGGTCGGCATCAACGCCCATGACGACATTGGAAAACATCTGGATAAAGCGGCGGTAGCTATCCCAGGCAAAACGCGGGTTCTGCGTCTGCGCGATGAGGCCCTGGACGGAATCGTCATTGAGGCCCAAGTTGAGGACCGTGTCCATCATACCGGGCATGGAGAACGGAGCGCCCGAGCGAACCGACACGAGCAGCGGATCGGAGGCGTCGCCGAGCTTTTTGCCGCAGCGGACCTCGAGGTCTGCCTCGGCGGCAACGATCTCATCGAGTGCGCCCTCGGGCCACACGTTGCCGGCACCGAAGTACTCGACGCAAGTCTGGCAGGTAATGGTAAAGCCACCGGGAACCGGCAGGCCGATACGGCTCATCTCGGCAAGGTTAGCGCCCTTGCCGCCAAGCACGAAGTTCATGGACTTGTCGCCCTCGGTGACACAGGTGCCCTGGGCGTCGGTTCCAAAACGGTAAACCCTCTTGCAATCGCTCACGATACTTCCCCTTCCATGCGCTTACGCGCACGACCGTGGTAACGAATCGACCCGTCAGATGCGGGCCGTGAGGGAACTATACGGCGGGTTTTGAGCAGGCTTAAGCAGAGGGTGCGCGGTTTGGTAAACGTGCTAAAACTGGCGGTAAACGGTAGGTAAAGGTGGTTACCTTATGAAGATATCACTGTAAGAAAGTGCAGGTCAGATGCGATATTTTTGCTAAATCGCTTTATCAAAATGCTGCTACTATTAGGTTCGACGGGCGGCGCGGCGGGCACGGGCTTCTTGGATTTCCTCCAAGTGGCTGATGATCTCGGAGGCGCTCTCCTCGATGGCCTTGCCGTCGGTACGTACCACAAAGCAGCCTAGGCGCTTCATGAGCGCACGGGCTTCCTCGAGCTCGCTGTGCACGCTCTCGGGCTCGGCATAGGAGCCGGCAACGGCACGAGCGTAGTCATTGCCCAAGCGGCTATCGCGAATTTCGGAAATCACATCGACGGTCGAAATCAAGCCGAACAGGCGCATCGGGTCAACCTCGTAAATCGACTTTGGCGGCTCCATGCCATGGGCCAACGGAACATTGGCAACCTTGTAACCTTGATAGGCCAGATACATCGACAGCGGCGTCTTGGATGTGCGCGATACGCCCAGCAGCACGATATCGGCACCTGACAGATCGTCGCAACCGCGCCCATCATCGTGCTCAACAAAATACTCCATGGCCTCGATACGATGGAAATAGCGGTCATCGGTCCTGTGAATCACGCCCGCGACGCCCTTGGGCGACACACCGATAAGCGACGACAGCACGGCGAGCGTCGGGCCAATCAGGTCGACCGAGCGAATATGCAACATACCAAGGTAATCGAGCACACGAGCACGTAGCGCCGGGTCGACAATGGTATGGAACACGGCAATATCGCGATGGTCCGCATCAACGCGCGGGCCCACAAACGATTTAACCTGCTCCACAGAGTTCACCTTGGGCAGGCGCAAGAGACGAAAAGCCCCTTCATCAAATTGCCCGGACGCCGCAAGCACCACCTCACAAGCGGTATCGCCGAGTGAATCGGAGATAACGATAACGGTGGGACGAGCGGTGACCGGGCAATCCATGCGGGGCTCCTTTTGCGCTTATGCGCAGGCTAGCTTACTTTTTGCGGGCAAGCTCACCGATGTTGGCGATGCCGGAGAAAACGGCCTCGAAGCGGTTGAGCAGCTTAAGGCGATTATCGCGGAGCTGCTCGTCCTTGTCCATGACCATAACCTCGTCGAAGAAACGGTCGATGGGCGCGCGCAGGGCGGCAAGGGCGGCAAATGCGGCCGGGTAATCCTCGGCAGCAAGGGCGGCATCGACAGCGGTCTGAGCAGCCTCGGAGGCATCGGCAAGCGCGAGCTCGGCCTCGCCCATCAGGCCGCGGTCGTACTCCGCACCCAGCTCGGGCTTGGAGATGTGTGCGGCGCGGGCATAGGCGGTCGCAAGGTTGTCGAACGTCTCGGCGTCGTTCTTGCGGGCCTCGTCGAGGGCGGCGCAGCGGGCGAAGAAGACGGACGGGGCGATGATGTGCACCGCGGAGACGGCGGCAACGGTATCGGCCGGGATCTTTTCGTCGCGGGCCATGCTCACCAGGCGGCCATGGAAGAAGTCGCGAACCTGCTGGGCGACCTTGGCGGCGTCGAACTCAATACCCTGCTCGCTATAGAGCTCGAGGGCGAAGTCGATGAGCGACGTGGGGTCGATCGGCAAGCGGTCGCGCAGGATGTTGATGATGCCGATAGCGGCACGACGCAGCGCGTAGGGGTCCGAAGAGCCAGTCGGGGGCTCGCCGATGGCAAAGATACCGGCGATGGTATCGAGCTTATCGGCGCAGGCCACGATGCAGCCAGCGGTGCCCTCGGGCAGCTCGTCACCGGCAAAGCGAGGACGATAGTGATCGCGAATAGCATGAGCGACCTCGTCGTTCTCCCCCATCGCGGTCGCGTAATAACCGCCCATCACGCCCTGCTGGCTCGTGAACTCGACGACGGCGTTGGATACCAGGTCGGCCTTGCACAGGTGCGCGGCGCGAGCGGCATCGGCTGCCAGGTGAGCACCCAGGTGTGCCTCACGGGCAATAGCGAGCGCGAGCTGCTCGATGCGCTCGGACTTGGCGAGCACGCTACCGAGCTTCTCCTGGAAGGCAACCTTGGCCAGACGCTCGCGGAACTCGTCGAGGGAGATCTTCAGGTCCTCCTCGTAGAAGAACTTGGCATCGTCCAGACGGGCACGCACAACGCGCTCGTTGCCGTCGATCACGCGCTCGGCGTTCTCGGGCTTGCTGTTGGAGACGACCACGAACTCACGCGTGAGCTTGCCCTCGCCGTCATAGATCGGGAAGTAGCGCTGGTTGGTGAGCATGGACTCGCAGATAATCTCGTGCGGGACCTTGAGGAACTCCTCATCGAAGGTACCGACGAGCACCGTCGGCCACTCGCAGAGGTTAATGACCTCCTCGAAGACCTTCTTGGGCGTATCGACATGGCAGCCGGGACGGGCAGCCTCGACCTCGGCGATACCGGCGAGGATGGCCTCACGACGACGCTCGGCAGAGAGCACGCCGGCGTCCTCGAGCACTTGCTCGTAGACGGCGGGGCTGGCGACCACATGGTCACCGGGGCCAAGTGCGCGATGACCACGCGTGGTGTTGCCACTCGTCACGTCGGCAAACGACACGGGCACAACATCCTCGCCCAGAAGGCAGCAAATCCAACGGACCGGACGAACAAAGGTAGCATGCTCGTGACCCCAGCGCTGGGAGCGGTAGTTGGGCCACTGCAGGCCGGCGATGGTCTTCTCGCACAGGGCCGTCAGGATCGGGGTAGCCGGTGCGGAGGGAATGTTCTTCTCGGCGAACACATACTCGCGACCGTCAGTGTCCTCGCGACGGACCAGGTCCTCGGCAGCCACACCGCACTTGCGGGCGAAGCCTTGGGCGGCCTTGGTGGCGTTACCGTCAGCGTCGAAGGCAATGTTGGCCGCGGGGCCACGCTTGACCTCGTGAACCTCGTCGGTCGCGGTGGCGACATCGGCAACGAGTGCAGCCAGGCGGCGCGGGCTCGAGATCACGCGGACCTCGCCGTGGGCCAGACCGGCCTCGTCGAGACCCTTGGCGATCATGGTGCCAAGCTGCTTGACGGCATTGTTCAGCGGTGCAGAGGGCATTTCCTCCGTACCGATCTCAAACAGGAAATCCTTAGCGTCTGCCATGGCTTACGCCACCTCGCCTTCCTGGTCGGCATTCTCGTTGACTCCGGCGACCTCGGCCATGTAGGCCTCGCAGCACGCCTTGGCGACGGCGCGGACGCGCAGGATGTAGTTGGCACGCTCGACTGCGGACAGAGCGCCGCGGGCATCGAGCAGGTTGAAAGCGTGGCTGCACTTCATGACGCAGTCATATGCCGGCAGCGGCAGCTTGCGCTCCAGACAGGAATGGCACTCGGCCTCGTAGTCGTCAAACTTCTGACGCATCATCTCGACGTTGGCGACCTCAAAGTTGTAGGCACTGAACTCGCGCTCGTTCTCGAGGAACACGTCGCCATAGGTCATGGGCGTACCGTCGGGCAGGTAGCTCCACACCAGGTCGTAGACCGAGTTGACGCCCTGGGCGTACATGGCGATGCGTTCCAGGCCATAGGTGATCTCGACAGGAACGGGGTCGACCTCGATACCGCCCACCTGCTGGAAGTACGTAAACTGCGTGACTTCCATGCCGTTGAGCCAGACCTCCCAGCCAAGGCCCCAGGCGCCGAGCGTCGGGCTCTCCCAGTCGTCCTCGACAAAGCGGACGTCATGGTCGTTGGGGTCCAGACCGATAGCGGCAAGAGACCCCAGGTAAAGCTCCTGGGCGTTGACCGGAGAGGGCTTGATGAGCACCTGGAACTGATAGTAGTGCTGCATGCGGTTGGGGTTCTCGCCGTAGCGGCCGTCGGCGGGACGGCGGCAAGGCTGCGCATAGCAGGTGCGCCACTCGGCGGGACCGAGCGAGCGCAGCGTGGTCGCGGTATGGAAGGTACCGGCACCGACCTCGGAGTCATAGGGCTGCATAATGACGCAGCCCTGCTCGCCCCAGTACTGCTGGAGGCGCAGGATGATGTCTTGGAAGGAAAGCGATGAAGCGTTCATGCCTCTAATATCCCCTCGTCGAAACGATTACACGGTTAGGTACTGTACTATAGCGGTTTTTAGTCGATAGCGCCGATGCGGTTGAGCGGCCAGTAGCGCACGAGTGCCACGGCGATCAAATCAGAGCGATCGACGGGACCAAAGTAGCGTGAGTCGGCAGAGTTTTCGCGGTTGTCGCCCATCACCCACACGCACCCGTCGGGAACGGTGTAGGGATAGCTTACCTGAGCACCGGGCGCTTGGACCGAAAGTGGCCAGCTCATGCCCGTCGTATAGTCCTCGTCGAGCGCTTGGCCGTCAACGACCACCTTGCCATCCTGCAGGTCGACCGTCTGGCCGGCCGTGGCAATAACACGCTTGACAAGAACATCATGCTCGGAGGTGCCATCGGGGTTGTGGAACACCACGATATCGCCCTGCTTGACGGGCTGACCGAGCTCGAGGCTCACCTTTTGTGCCAGGATCTGGTCGCCAATCTCGATCGTGGACTCCATGGAGCCGGTGGGCACCACAAAGGGCTCGACCACAAACGAGCGAATCAAAAAGGTGGCGACCAGTGCGATCGCGATGACCGCGATCCACTCAAAAGCGCCCCTCAACGCGGAATGCTGCGATGGAACCATTCTCACTCCTCGCTCTGCGAATACGAAGCGTCCAAAATCTCCTGCGCGTACGCACGCTCCTCGGGCGTAAGGCGCGCCGTCTCGATCAGATCGGGACGCCAGCGGCAGGTGCGCTCGATGGCGTTCTTGCGACGCCAGGCATCGACCTTGGCGTGATCGCCGCTCACAAGCACCGGCGGCACGCCCTCGCCGTTGAACTCGGCGGGGCGGGTGTACTGCGCGTACTCGAGCAGCCCTCCGTCCTCGGCGGTCGAGAACGACTCGTCGACGTTGCTCATCTCGTCGCCCAGGGCGCCGGGAATCAGGCGTACGACGGCATCGGCAACGACCATAGCGGGAAGCTCGCCGCCCGTGAGCACATAGTCGCCGATCGACAGACGCTCATCGGCATACGCATACGCGCGCTCGTCGACGCCCTCGTAGCGGCTGCACACAAACAGCAGGCGCTCACTTTTGAGCAGGCGCTCGGCCACATGCTGCGTAAAGGGCTCGCCACAGGGGGTGAAGAACACTACGGTGGGCTTGGGACCCTCGGAGCTGATGGCCTCGATGGCCTCGGCAATAGGCTCGACCTTCATGAGCATGCCCTGCCCGCCGCCGTACGGCTCGTCATCGACGGTACGATGGCGGTCGTGCGTCCAGTCGCGCAGGTCATACGCCTTAAAATCAAAAAGGCCGGCCTTGCGGGCGCGGCCCAAGATCGATGTGGACATGACGGGCTCAAACATCTCGGGAAAGACCGAAAGGGTCTCGATCAGCATGTTGTCCTCCCTACTTGTCCATATCGATCAGGCCGTCCATAACGTGGACGGAAATTGTTCCTGTGTCGGGAAGATCGAGCACGACCTGCTCGATCACGGGAATCAGCACCTCGCCGTACCGATCACCCTCGACAACCCAAACATCGTTGGCGGGCGTCGACATGATCTCGACGATCGTACCGAGCGAACCGAAGCGCTCGTCGACCACCTCGCGACCCATCAGGTCGGTATAGGCAGCGTCGAGCGAATCGAGCTCAAAGTCGTCACGATTTGCCAGCACGTAGCATCCCGTGATGCCCTCGGCGGCCGTCAAGTCGTCAATGCCCTCAAACGAGACCAGATCGCCATCGCCCGTATCGGTGACGGACACGACCGTGCAAAAGCGGTCGCGCTTGAGCGCCGGCGGCGTCAGGGCGACGCGCATACCCGGCTCTAATACAGAAGGAAGCCCCCGCAGCGGCTGCGCGAGGACCTCCCCCTTCCTTCCGTGCGGCTTGACCACACGGGCGATGTTTTTGTACTGGGACCTCAAGGTCCTAGCCCAGAACCTCTACCTCGACAGCAGTGTCGAGGCGAGCGGCCAGTGCACGGGCGAGCGTGCGAATGGCCTTGATGGTACGGCCACGACGGCCGATGACCTTAGCGACATCATCCTCGGCGACCGAAACCTCAATCGTAGAGGCGTCGTCACCATCGATGACCTCAAGGCTCACGGAATCCGGGTCGTCGACGATCTGAACAACGAGATATTCGACGAGATCGGCGATGCGATCTGAGAGCATTGCCTCACCCTCGAGCTGTGCAGCGTCAACCTCAGGCACGATTTACTCCTCGGCACCCTCAGCGGCCTCAGCGGCAGCCTTAGCGGCCTCGGCCTCTTTGGCGAGCTGCTTCTTGGACTTCTTGACGACGGTCTCAGTCTTCTCGCCCTCGTTGGCGGCCTTGACCAGAGCGGCGACGGCGTCGGTGAGCTGAGCGCCCTTGGACTGCCAGTCGGCGATCTTCTCGAGGTCGAGGTTGATGGTCTTGGGGGCGGTCATCGGGTTGTAGCGGCCAACCTCCTCGATGATACGACCGTCACGCGGGGCGCGGGAATCGGCGACGACGACACGGTAGTACGGACGCTTCTTAGCGCCGTGACGAGCAAGGCGAATCTTGACTGCCAAAGGAAACTCCTCCAACCAAGCAGCTTTAGGCTGCAACTACAAACAAACAGTTGAACATAATACGCCATCGACGCGGGCAGGTGAAGTCCGTGAGACCAACTTCTTCGGTGTAGTCGAGGGCAAATCCATATCTTAGACAAGAATTCGGGATTTGCAAGCACATACACGCACCCCACATGAGCTGCGCGGTATACTCATGACATGGAAAGACGCGAACATACATACGGTTATGAGGATGCCATGGGCGTCACGCCGCCTCCCTGGACGGGTCCGGCGGTGGGCCTGATGGACCTTGATGCGTTTTTTGCGAGCGTGGAAATGCTCGATCATCCCGAATGGCGCGGAAAGCCGCTCATCGTGGGCGGAGACGCCGATTCGCGTGGCGTCGTGTCCACGTGTTCGTATGAGGCACGTCGCTTTGGCGTGCACTCTGCCATGGCCTCGGCCGAGGCGCGGCGCTTGTGCCCGCAAGCCATTTGGACGCACGCGCACTTTGATCGCTACCGCGAGGTGAGCGCGCAGGTCATGGCGATTCTCGCCGACGAGACGCCGCGCGTTGAGCGCGTATCCATCGACGAAGCCTTTATCGATATCACGCCGGGTCGCTTTGCGCCCGAAGACCCGCTACTGGTTGCGCGGCATATAAGCGACCGCGTGGCAGCGCTGGGAGTGACCTGTTCCATTGGCGTGGGCTGTAACAAGACGGTCGCAAAGATCGCAAGCGAGCGGGATAAGCCGTTTGGGCTGACCATCGTGCGCCCCGGAACCGAGCAGCGCTTTTTGGCCGCGCTGCCGGTATCTGCCATGAGCGGCATCGGGCGCTCGGCCGAGGAGCGACTGCGCCGCATGCGCATCTACACCCTCGGCGAGCTGTCACGTGCACCGGAATCCACCTTGGCCTCTATTTTTGGCGTCAACGGCGAACGCATGCGCCAGCGTGCGCTGGGACTCGAAATCTCCGAAGTCACGAGTCTCGATGAGGAGCGCGAGGTCAAGTCGGTCAGCAATGAACGCACCTTTGCTAAAGATTTAACTGAGCGTGGGGATATTGAGGCGGCGATTGCGCTGCTGGGCGAGTCAGTGGGACGCCGCCTGCGCCGTCAGGGGCTGACGGGTGCCACGGTAACGCTCAAGCTTAAGTATTCGTATGGCAGCGGGCGTACGGCACAGCGCCGGCTGCCTCATCCGACCGACGATGAGAACATCTTCGTGGCGGTTGCGCTCGAGCTGCTCGACAATATCTGGCAGGAAGGCATGCATGTTCGCTTAGCGGGCATCGGCATGAGCGACTTCGACCACCAAGGCGGCATCCAGACCGACCTGTTCTGCGAGATCGATGACCGCGGAGCCCAATCCAGCGACCGACGCGACCTCTCCGTCGCCATCGACGCCGTCCGAGACAAATTCGGTGACACCGCCCTTTCCTTCGGCCGCCAATACCGCTTCAATGATTAACCGCCCTTGGGCAAAAAGAAAGCCGAGCAGGTGCGGAAAACCGCAACTGCCCGGCGATATGAGTGAGGATAGCTAAACCCCGTCTCAAATGAGCTACTAGAGGAGGTTGAGGGGGAGCTGGGGGGCGTCTCCCCAGAGTTTCTCGAGGCGGTAGAAGTCGCGGGCTTCGGGAGTGAAGACGTGGACGACAACCGAACCGTAGTCCATGAGCATCCAGGTCTTCTGCTCGCGACCCTCGATGGAGAACGGGTGCTCGCCGCAAGCCTCGGCGACCTTCTCCTCGATCTCGTCGACGATAGAATCGACCTGGCGGTTGTTGGTACCGGTGGCAAGCACAAAGTAGTCGCATACGTCGGAAAGCTCGGTCAGGTCGAGCACCTGAACGTCCTCGCCCTTCTTGTCGTAGGCGGCCTGCGCGGCGGCGCGGGCGACATCCTCGGCGGCGACACCGCTCGCGGACAGCGAGGCGGCAGTGCGGTCGGACGTGGCGACGAAGCTCTTGTGCTCCACACCTTCAAGAATCTGCTCATCGGTCATGGTCTCGTCGGCCATGGAATACCTCTTTCTAGACAGCCCGAGCTAGCGCAGCTGGGCGTAATGGTTGTAAATCGTAATAGCCGTGGGATAAAGATAGCGCCCGGACTGGATCACATAGACCAGACCCTGCGCAAAACAGGAGAAGAACAACTCATCGAGCGTCGACTCCCCCACCATCTTGCGCAGCGCATGCGCATAGTCGCCGTGGCGGTTGGGCTCGATGGCATCGGCCACAAAGACCACCATATCGAGCGGCGTCATGTCGCAGGCACCCACGGTGTGACGGTCGACAGCCTGGAAAACGGCCGGCGACAACTCGGGGAAAAGCTGCGGAAGCTCATAGGCGGCCACAGGGCCATGCAAAAGCGGCGTCGCAGCGGAAGGAGAGCCGGCAATCTTAATGCCGTAATGCAGAGCGCGCGTGACCAGCTCGTCATCGGAAAGCACCTTGTCCCAGTCGTGGATCAAGCCGGCGGCAGCGGCATCAAAGCGGTCGACGCCGTAGACCTCGGCCAGATGAAGTGCGGTCTCGGCAACACCCAGCGAATGCACATAGCGCTTGCGCTTATCCTTCATGCGAACATCGAGCAGCTCTTGAATGCGCTTGAGCAGCGCGCGCTCATCGCCCTCAAACTGATCCTCTACCGACAACGTAGACCCCCATCACTCAAAATCTTCTTGAACCAGATCGACATACAAACCGCGCTTGCGAATGTAGCCGAGCACAGACTCGCTCGTAAGATAGCGCACGCTCATGCCGCGGGCAACTCGCTTACGAATGTTCGTCGAGCTGATCGCCAGCGCCGGAATCTGAATATAGCGCACGTCGAACGGCAGCCCCGACTCTTTGATTCGGGCACGCGCCGTATCGATATCAAAGCCCGGTCGCGTCGCCGCAATAAAGGTAGCAAGCTCAGCGATTCGTTCGGCATCATGCCAAGTCACAATATCGATAATCGCGTCGGCGCCCGTAATAAAGTAGAGCTTTACCTGCGGCGGGTAAAAATCGCGAAGGGCATGAAGCGTATCGGCCGTATAGGTTACGCCCGGGCGGTCGATCTCGAACCGGCTCGCCAAAAAGGCCGGGTTCGCGGCGGTGGCGAGGACCGTCATGGCATAACGGTCCTCGGCAGGCGTCACCGGCTTGTCAAGCTTAAAGGCAGGAGAGCCCGCCGGCATAAAGAGCACAGCGTCCAAGTCGAGCGACTCGCGCGCCTGCTCGGCGGTCACCAAGTGCCCGTAATGGATGGGATCAAAGGTGCCACCCATAATGCCGAGCCTAAACTCCTGCCCGTCCTCTAGAGGAAGCTCGGGCAGACCGATTCCACCGCGCAGCGACATGGCTTACTCGCCCTCCGAGGTCTCGGCATCGTCCGCGGCATCCACCGCGTCGACAACCTCGACGCCCTCATCCGCAGCATCGGTCACGTCAATGGCCCCAACGGCAACGTCCTCGCCAGCATCCTCGAGCTCCTCGTACTCCGAGAAGTCCTCGGCGCCCTCAAAGTCAAAGGCGCGCTGGCAAATGCGGACCTCGTCGCCCGCACGGCAACCGGCCTTCTCGAGCGCGTCGTCAACACCCATACGCGCAAACTTATGCTGCAGGTAAATGACGGCTTCCTCATTTTCCCAGTCGGTCTGAATGACCATGCGCTCGATGGCACGACCGACCACGCGGAAGGCACCGGGCTCTTCCTGGACAATGCGGAAACGCTTCTCGCGCTGCAGACGGCGGCGCTCCCACTCCTCGTCGCGCAGATCGACCGGCTCATCAGCAACCGCCAGCTCGGCGCGAAGCTTAGCCACCTGCTCGCCCACGGCAAGCATCAGCGTGTTGAGGCCGGCGCCCGTAACAGCAGACACGGCAAAGAACATATGGCCATCGTCGAGCGCCGCACGCTTAAGGTCGGCAATCTTGTCAGCCGTGCCCGGCGCATCGCACTTGTTAGCGACGACGATCTGCGGACGCTCCGAAAGCTCGGCGCCATACTGCTCGAGCTCACGGTTAATGATGTGGTAATCCTCGACCGGATCGCGATCCTCAAAACCACCCGTCATGTCGACGACGTGCATGATCAGGGCCGTACGCTCAATGTGACGCAGGAACTGGTGACCCAGGCCCTTGCCCTCGCTCGCGCCCTCGATAAGACCGGGGACGTCGGCAACGACGTAAGAATATTCGCCGGCACGCACCATGCCGAGGTTCGGCACGAGCGTTGTAAACGGATAGTCGGCGATCTTGGGACGGGCGGCACTCATGCGCGCGATGAGCGATGACTTACCCACCGAGGGGAAGCCCACGAGCGCGGCATCGGCCATAAGCTTCATCTCGAGCTCGATCCAGTGTTCCTCGGCCGGCTCGCCCAGCTGAGCGAACGCGGGCGCGCGGCGCACCGACGTCACAAAGTGCGTATTGCCAAGGCCGCCGGCACCGCCGGGCGCCACGACAACGCGCTCGCCATCGTGAACGAGGTCGGCAATATCGAACATCGGGGTCTGCGTCTCGGGGTCGAGCTCGCGCACCACGGTACCCATAGGGACCTTGAGAATCAGGTCCTCGCCGCTCTTACCGTTACGACGGGCACCCTGCCCGTGTGTGCCGCGCTCGGCGCGGAAGTGATGCTTAAAGCGGTAATCGATCAGCGAAGACAGCTGGGCATCGGCCTGGATGACGACATTGCCGCCACGACCGCCGTCGCCGCCATCGGGGCCGCCCTTGGGGACAAATGCCTCGCGCCTAAACGACATGCATCCGGCTCCGCCGTCGCCGCCGCACACGTTAATGCGGCTGATATCGGTGAACTGTGACAACAGAATCGCCTCCTACAAAAAGAGGGAGACCCTTGAATCCTAAAACTCAAGTGCCTCCCACATATGTGCTCTATGAAGGGTGAATTACGCGTTCGCGAGCGGGCGTACGCTGACCCTGTGCTTGATACCCTTGTGGAACTCAACGGTACCGTCGACCAGCGCGAACAGCGTGTCGTCCTTACCACGGCCAACGTTCTCACCCGGGTGGATGTGCGTGCCGTGCTGACGGACGAGAATCGTGCCCGTGGTTACCGTCTGGCCGGCATAGCGCTTCGTGCCAAGGCGCTGACCGCGGGAGTCACGGCCATTACGGGAGGAACCGAGTCCTTTTTTGTGTGCCATTGTGTATACCTACTCTTTCGTTACGAGTGTAATCTACTCGGCGACGGAAGCCTCGGCAACAGCCTCAGCCTCTGCCTTGACAGCCTTCTTGGCGCGGGAGGTAGCCTGGACCTTCACGATCTTCAGCTTGGTGAGCTGCTGACGGTGACCCTTCAGACGACGATAGCGCTTACGCTTGTGGAACTTGAAGACCAGCTGCTTCTCGCCCTTGAACTGCTCAACGATCTGAGCGGTAACCTTGGCCTTGGCCAGCTTGTCGGGATCGGTGACGATCTTCTTACCATCGTTGAGGAAGATAACCGGCAGGGTGACCTTGTCGCCCTCATTGCCCTCGATCTTCTCGACGGTGATGACATCGTCGGTGGCGACCTTGTACTGCTTGCCGCCCGTGTTAACGATTGCGTACATGTTTACTTGCCCTTCATGCATCAGTTAGTGCAACAGCCGAATATAGTAGCAGGCGAAAATAACCCCGTCAACGAGTATGTGGAGCAAATCCACAAGTTCGCACAGGTATGGGGCTGACGAGTCGGCCCTCGTCGTCCTCGCATGCTTGATTCTGACGCTCGACATCGTAGGAGCAGATGGTCACGAGGTCTTGCATACCGGTGGAAACAATAGGTGCATCCACGCCCGGGGTCAAGCCCTGCAACAAAACATCAGCAGCAGAAAGCAAAATTTCCGGACGCATGGAGCCCTCGTTGTCGGCATGGGTGTCGAGCATGAGCACCAAATGGTCCGGGCGCTCCCCCGCCGTGAGCTCATAGCCCACGAGCGTGTGATCCAAATCCAAGCGCTTGCTCTTTTTTCCGCGCGCGTAGTCGATGCCATGGTCCGCGCGCAGCGTGTCGATCGCACGACGCACCTCGTCGGCGCTTACGGGCGCCTCGGGATCCAAGTGCAGGTCGATGCGATACGACAGGCGCGTGAGCTGCGCCGTCAACGCCGGCGTGCGCACGTCGATGTACGCCGCCTCGATGGGCGCCAGATCGGCCGGAGACGCCGCAGCCAGGCGCCCAAACGCCTCGTCGAGCGCCACGAACTCGGTCATAAACAGGTCATACCACTCGCAGGTCGACGACGTACCCACCGGTAGCGCCGAAGAAAAGCCCACGCGCATGTGCGGAGAGAAGCCCTGCGTGACGGCATAGGGAAGTCCCGCACGGCGCACGATGCGCTCAATGGTATGGATTACTTCGAGATGGCCCAGGTACTTAAGGCGATCGCGCTTGCCATAGCGAACACGAAGTCTAAAGAGCGAGGGGTTGTCGGTCAGGCGCTCACTCATGCGCGATCACCCATCAATACATTCTTGGCGTGGAGCGTAGGGCAGATCCCGCAGCCGGTGCACGACGTGCGGGTGCAGTCGGGAGTCGTGACGCCCTCGAGCGAGCGACGGTACTCGCGCTCGAGGAAGCCGCGCGTGCAGCCGGGGCTCACGTGCTCCCACGGCAGGCGCCAGTCCAACTCGTAGGGCAGGTGCACGAGTTCATTGAGGTCGATGCCGTTTTTGGCAGCAGCTTCCTTCCAGTTATCGAGAGAGAAATGCTCTACCCAGGCGTCAAAGCGAGAGCCCGAGCGCCAAGCATCGATGATGACGGGCGTCATGTCGCGACCGGCGCGGGAAAGCGCGGCCTCGATGAGCGAGGTCTCGGCATCGTGGTAATGCACGCGGACGGCACGGTTGCGAACGCTCGTGATAAGCAGCTTCTGGCGACGCTTGACGTCGTCGTAGTCGAGCTGCGGGCACCACTGGAACGGCGTGGCAGCCTTGGGGATAAAGACCGAAACCGAGATCGACACCGAGATCGAGCCGCGACGAGCCTTGGGCACCACGGAACGACCGAGCTCCAGCACGTGATCGGCCAGATTGGCGATGGCCACGATGTCCTCGTCGCGCTCGCCGGGAAGGCCCATCATAAAGTAGAGCTTCATGCGGTTCCAACCGGCCTCGAAGGCCGCCTTGGCCGCACGGTCCAGGTCCTCCTCGGTCACGTTCTTGTTAATGATGTCGCGCATGCGCTGGCTGCCGGCCTCGGGCGCGAACGTCAGTCCGCCCTTCTTTTCGCCGGCGACCGACTCGGCCATATCCACGCCAAACGAATCCAGGCGCTGCGACGGAATAGACACGCGAATACCCGTATCCTCCAGGCGACGGTTGAGCCTGCCGAGCACGTCGCGAATGCAGGAGTGGTCGGTCGTGGAGAGCGAGGTCAGCGACACCTCGTCATAGCCGGTCTTTTCCAGACCCTGAATCACCGACGAGACGATCTGGTCGGCCGAGCGCTCACGCACCGGGCGATACGTCATGCCGGCCTGGCAAAAACGACAGCCGCGGGCGCAGCCGCGCAGGATCTCGATAGACAGGCGGTCGTGGACCAGCTGCGCATAGGGCACGCACGACTGCGACAGCGGATTCGTGGCGCCGAAATCCTCGACGACGCGCTTGTAGACCACGGTCGGCGCATCCTTGCCCTCACGCGGCACGGTGTAGCCATGCGGCGAGCAGGGCTCGTCGTGACAAACCTCATAGAGCGACGGCACGTAGTTGCCGGCAATGGATGCAAGCTGCTCAACAATCTGCGCGCGCGGGACTCCTTCGTCACGCAGACGGCGATGCAACTGGCAGGTCTCGAGCAGCGATTCCTCGCCCTCGCCGATGAGGATAACATCGAAGAAGGCCGCGTACGGCTCGGGGTTGTACACCGAGGGACCGCCGGCGATGATAATGGGGTCGTCTTCACCTCGGTCGGTCGCCAACAGCGGAATGCCAGCGAGGTCGAGAGCCTCGAGGAAGTTCGTCACCGCCATCTCGTGCGGCACATGCAGACCGACGATATCAAACGAAGCGACCGGCGCTGCACCCTCGAGCGAGAGCAGCGGAATGCCCGCCTCGCGCATGGCGTCACCCATATCTGGCCACGGCACATAGCCGCGCTCGCAGGAGATGCCCTCGGCCTGGTTAAGGATGTTGTAGAGGATGGCGATGCCCTGGTTGGGCAGACCAACCTCGTACACATCCGGGTAGATCAGGCAGCAACGGTAGTCGGCATCGGCCTTGGAAAGCGTACCCCACTCGTGATCGATATAGCGGCTCGGCTTCTCGACCTTGGCGAGCAGCGGCTCAATTAAATGAAAACAGTCTTGGTATGCAACGCGCAACGGAAAACCCCTAAGCAGCGAGATCTGATGCGTCCTGATAGGACGCCATAGGACGGGTAGCGCCCGCGACCGTGGTCACCAGATCGCGAACGCGGGAGAACGTGGCAGTGACCACCTCGTTGGCACGGCTGTAGTCGACATCGCGCTCGTAGAGCGAAACGAGCGCACGGCCCATGCCATAGGTGCCCGCGGCAGCAGTGAGCGCCTTGACGGCAAACCCAATATGCGGCGTCTGCTTGACGAGCGCGCGGGTGACCGCGCGGATCACAAGACCGCCGGCAAGCACGCCGGCGACCTCGTAGCCGCGCTCAGGCTTAATGCCGCGTCCAAAGACGGCAGCGAGCTCAAAGAGCATGCCCACCTGCGCCAGCGCCATAACGGGATAATCGGCGCCCGGCAAAAACACCAAAGCCCCGGTCGCCATATTGGTGAGCGCACACGAGGTGATGATACGATTGGCCGCCGCGATGCGCATGAAGGCAAAGTTCGCCGCAAAAGCCGTTTCCTTGTCGGTGCGATCGAGAATCCAGCGGGCAAGCGTCTCGAGCAGATACGTCTTATCGGTTGCCGCCACCACACCGAGCATGGGCGTGGACTCCTCGATAAACGGCACCTCCACAGCAGACTCGGCAAGCACGCACACGGGCGCGCCGGCGATCACGAGCTCCTGCACGGCACTCTCCAAGCGGTCGGAACCACACGAGAGCACCAGCACCACATCGGTATCGGTCTTTGGAGCAATTCGCTCCTCCCCCAGACGCTCGACGCGCACAATGCCCGAGGTCGTCTGCGGCACAAAGGCGTCACGCACCGTCTCGGCCAGAAAGCGCGAGGCGGACGAATCCAGATAGACCGAGACGCGCACCGGCGTATCGGAATCCTTCTTAACGGACGCGCCCATCTTAAAAGCGCGGGTCAGCTTATCTACGGGAATTTTCATAGCAAACCCCTCCAGCGGTTACGCGGCGCCCGAACGATGCCGCCATATGGATTGTACGATACCCACCGTCAGCAGCTGGATCATCATCGAAGACGAACCAAAGCTAATAAACGGTAGCGGAATACCGGTAATCGGCATCATGCCGATGCACATGCCGATGTTCTCGAAGGTCTGGAATGCCCACATGCCGACGATACCTACGCACGACAGACGCAGGAACAGCGACTCACACTTAAAGGCGACGCGAATCGTCGAAAAGATCAGCAGCACGTAGAGGCACAGGAGCAAAAAGGAACCGCAAAAGCCAAAGGTCTCGGACAGGAAGGCGAAGACGAAGTCGGTGTGGAACTCAGGCAGAAAGCCGCCGGCCGACTGCGTCGCATGCCCCAGGCCCTTACCAAAGAAGCCGCCCGAGCCAACGGCGATAAGCGACTGCTGCAGGTTGTAGGCATCGTCCGAATCGGCATTATCGGGGTCGATAAAGACCGTCAGACGGTTCATCTGATACTGCTTGATGAGCACATCGTGGCCGAGCAACGAATCAAAGACCGAATCGAGCGCCAGGACGAGGGCCACCAGGCCCACGAGCAGGGCCAAGGTCGACAGCACCCATTCGCGGCGTGCACCGCTCATACAAATGACGATGGCGCCCGAAACCAGCACGACCAGACCCGAGCCCAGGTCGCCCATGGCAACGACGGCCAAAAACGGAATGGACAGCATGCCGCAGAGCTTGACGTAGTCACGAACGGTATCGATGCGACCGTTATACTGCGAGCCAAGCGTAGCAATAAAGAAGATGGTGATGAGCTTGGCAAGCTCAACCGGCTGGAATGTCAAGCCGATACCGGGAATCTTGATCCAGCCCGTCATGCCCAGACCGCCTGTATAGGACAGACCCGGAATCTTGGGCGAGAGGATCACGATCAGGTCGATGACGAGCAACGCCGTCGAGAAATTGGAAATACCGCGCAGGTCGGTACGCCAGACCAGCACCGCCAGCACCGTACCGATTCCAATTCCCAGCAGATGGCGTGAGAACGAAGCATCGGCCTTAAACTGCGAAGCCGACCAGATAATGATGGCACCGTAGGCGACGAGGGCCACAGTAGCCACGAGCACACCGATATGCACCTTTTGGCGAAACGTGCCGCGCGAGGCCGAAAGTTGCTTGTTGACACGGTCCAGGCTGCTGCGAGAGCCGGTCTTGGTTGAACGGAACAGATCCGCCGGAGAAAAATCCATCGCAACCTCCTATCGAACCGAAGAATCGCCCGAGGCCGAAGAGGTATCGGGCTCGTCATAAATCACGCCGAGCACGTCGCGCACGACATGCATCGCGGTATCTGAGCCGCCGCCGCCCTGCTCCAGTACAGTAGCGATGACATACTTGGGATCATCGGCCGGTGCATAGGCGCAGAACCACGCGTATTCGTCCTCGCCGCTTTTCTCGCCCGTGCCCGACTTGCCGTATACCTGCGGCGTCAGGGTGCCAAAGTGAGCCGCCAGGGACGTCGATGCCGTGTAAATCACGTCGTGCATGCCGTTGCGAACAAGAGCCAAATCCGAATCGCTGTTGATCTTGGCCTCCAGGCGCTTCTTCTTGCCCTTGCCGTTGTACTTATAGGCATCGCCGTCGCCATCGCGCGACACGGCAGACAAAAACACGTGAGGCACGTACTGTTTGCCGCCGTTGGCAAGACCCATATAGGCACACGCCATCTGCAGGGGCGTCACCAGAATGTCGCCCTGACCGATGGCAATGTTGGTCATATCGCCGGCATTCCACTTGCGGTCCTCGGCAGAGGCGTCGGTGAAGTACGACTCTTTCCACTCGGCATCGGGAATACGACCCGCGCCCTCACTCGGCAGATCGATACCGCAGGTTTTGCCTAGACCCCAGCGACGAAAGACCTCCTGCAGGCCCTCGGGATGTTGCTCGTCATAAAAGAACGCCTTGCCCATGTCGTAGAAGACAGGATCGCACGAGTTGGCGATACCCGACTGCAGCGTCATGGTGCCGTGGCCAGACGTCAGCCAGCAGCGCTTGCCCCAAGCCTTGCCCAGGCCCGTCCAATAGCCCGTGCAGTTGGTTGTCTGCGTTGAAGTGTAGGTTCCAAACTCAAGACCGGCCAGCGCCGAGAGCGGCTTAATGGTCGAGGCCGACATGTACTGTCCGCTAATGGCGCGGTTGAGCAGCGGGTGCGAACCCTTGTCATCATTGAGCTCGGTCCACACGTCATTTGAGACGCCGCCGATAAAGACGGACGGATCGAACTTGGGCTGGCTCGCCATGCCCAGGATCTCGCCATTGTTGGGATCGAGACACACCACAGCGCCGTTGCCGGCATTGCTGTAGCCAGTGGTCTTGGCAAGCTCGATAGCGCTCGCCAGTGCCGTCTCACAGGCCTGTTGGATCTTAAGGTCGAGCGTGAGCTTAATGTCGGAGCCGGCCTTCGCGGGCACGGCGCCGGCCTGACCGGTCACATTGCCCGAGGCATCGACCTTGACGGTCTGCTCGCCACGAATACCTTGCAGCAGGTTTTCGTAGTAGCTCTCAACGCCCGCCTGGCCCACGATATCGCCCGACTGGTACGTAATCTTGCCAGCAGAAGCATCATCATCGCCAGAGGTTTTCTTATTCTGGGCCTCGAGCTGCTCGGAGGTAATGGTGCCGGTATAGCCCAAGATATGGCATGCCGTCTCGCCGTATGGATACTGGCGTTCGGTACGCTCGGCAATCTTGACGCCCGGGAACTCGCCGGCGTGTTCCTTGATATAGGCAACCGTGGAGCGACGGACGTCCGTCGCGATGGTATGCAGGCTCTGAGCGCCCTCTGTATTGTCCTGAATATTGCGAAGGACCGCCACATAAGGCATTCCAAGCACGTTGGCAAGATGGCGAACCAGAACCTCATCCTCGGCAAGGTCGCGGTAGGCCACGACAGCAAGTGAGGGACGGTTCTGGACAAGCGCCACGCCATTGCGGTCGAGGATGCGGCCGCGCACAGCGGGTGTGGTAACGGTGCGAGTCTGATTACTATTGGCCTGCTTCTCGTAATAGTCCGACGAGACCATCTGCATGCCCCACAGCTTGACGGCAAGCGCCGCAAACATCGCGCCCACACCCGTGGTGAGGATGGAAAAACGGCCCTTAAAGGCGGTCGCCGCGGTATTGCCCTCGCCCTCGGTGGCGCGCGGGGCCGTTCCATGCTGCGTATCGTAGGTAAAACGGGAATCGCCGCGACGCATGATGACCAGCGCGACCACGATGGCCACAACCAGCACGATACCGGCGATAATAACCGTCAACTGGGAAGACATCTACGGGCCTCCCCTATTTGAGCTTGCGGGTCTTGGGCTTAAAGCGCATACCCGCCTGGCGTCCGCCACGTGCGGAGAATCCATAGCCGGACTGCGGCACGACGCCGGACATCAAAAACGGAATGGCAACCAGACCCGTCAGGATCGAGGACGGCAGCGCATGGCCGAAGATCGCCACGACAAAGCTCGTCTCCAAACCCATAAACAGCAAGATGATGCTGTAGATCACATTAATGACGAGCGCAAAGGCGCCCACAGTGACGCCGCGCGCACTCGGGGTACCGCCCGTCTGACCGACGGCGCTGTGCACCAGGGCAAAAGAACCCACGGTCAGCAGGAGCGACATAACGCCCACCGGCACGGCAGCGGACAGGTCATAGAACAAGCCGCTGCAAAAACCGCACACGACGGCACGGGTCGGGTCGCCCGAGAACACGCTTAGGCACACCAGGATAATCATGAAGTTGACACGACCGCCCGCAATGGAGATCTGCGGTGCCAGGCCTGCCTGCAGCAGCACGCACACAATGGCGGCGATCACAAACGTGCGGGAGCTCATCCCCTGCTCGTGTAGATCCATGGACATGCCCCCTATTCGCTCGAGCCGGAATCGGCCGTCTCGGACGTGTCGGAACTGTCATCCGAGCCCTCGTCCTTCGTCTTGGTTGCAGCATCGCGCGACGTTCCCTGCGGCGTGCTGTTGGCCGTGCTCACGTCCTCATCCGAGGCCGACTGTTCGTCGGTCAGCGAGGTAATGACCAGCACTTCCTCGTTGTTCTCGGCCGTGGTCTGAGCGCGCACCACAATGGTGTAGTACACGTCGTTTGCCGATTTCTCAACCGACGAGATGGTGCCGAGCGGAAGGCCCTTGGGGAACACGCCACCGATGCCCGAGGTCACGATGATGTCGCCAACCTTAACATCGGAGTCGACGCTCACGTACTCAAGACGCAGCGTGCCGTCAGCCTGACCCTGCAGCATGCCCTGGGCGCGCGTGTCCTGCACCATGGCGGATACGCCGGAGTTCTCGTCGCCAATCAGGCGCACGGTGGACGTTTTGGCCGAGACTTCGATGATCTGGCCGATAACACCGGCCGAACTCGTCACAGGCATGTTGATGGTAAGCCCGTCGGCAGAACCCTTATCAATCGTGACGGTCGAGGTCCAGGCATCACCCGAGGCACCAACGATACGAGCTGCGGTCGATTTGAGGTTGTAGGTCGACTGCAGGCCGACCAGCCCCTCCAGACGCTCAGCGGTCTTTTGAGCCTCGGAGAGCTCAGCAACCTTAGAGGTCAGTTCCTCGTTTTGCTTCTTGAACTCGTCGAGCGTGTCCTGCGAAGCCGTAAGGTTAGAGAACACGTTGCCGATCGCATTGAAGGGAGCCGCCACAGCCGAGCCCACAAAGCGCACCGGCGAGGTAATCGTCGTTACGCCCGAACGCACGGCATGAATCGGTCCTGCCTCGCCCTCGCGGATGTAAAACGTGAGCAGCAACACCGAAATCAGGCTGAAAACAATCAACGGGCGCATACCCGTTGATTGTCGCTTGGTATTCAGATTTGTGGAGAAACCCGAAGATCGTGCCAAATGGAATCCACCTTTTGGAAATTAAGCATTGGTCTGGACGAAGCCGCCATCAAACGCATTGGCCTCGAGCACGCGGGCACAGCCGTTAACGACGTTATCGAGCGCCGTAGGGCTGACGTTGACCGAAACACCGGTCTCATCGCGCAGGCGCACGTCGAGACCGCGCAGCAGCGCACCGCCACCGGTCAGCAATATGCCATAGTACATAAGGTCAGAGGCAAGATCGGGCGGCGTAGCATCGAGGGCGTCTTTAACGGCCTTGGCCATCTCGTCGAGCGGCTTGTTGAGCGCGCGACGAATCTCCTCGCTCTCGATGCGCACGGTCTTGGGCAGACCGGTGATCACGTCGCGGCCGTTGACCTCGACATCGAGCTCGTCCTTGAGCGGCACAGCGGAGCCGACCTTGATCTTGATGTCCTCTGCCGTACGCTCGCCGATGGCCAGGTTGTAGGCATCGCGAACGTGCGTGAGGATGGCCTGATCGAACTCGTCACCGGCAATACGGATGGACTGCGAGACGACGATACCGCCCATAGCGATAACGGCGACCTCGGTGGTACCGCCACCGATGTCGATGACCATGGAACCGGTGGGCTCCTCGACGGGCAGGTCGGCGCCGATAGCGGCAGCCATGGGCTCCTCGATCAGGTAGGCCTGGCGAGCGCCGGCCTGGATCGTGGCCTCAAATACGGCACGCTTCTCGACCGACGTGACGCCGGAGGGAACGCAGACGACAACGCGCGGACGCGGGGTCCACGGATAGCGCTTCTCGGAAGCCTTGTCGATAAAGTAGCGAAGCATGGCCTCGGTAACATCGAAGTCGGCGATGACGCCGTCCTTCAGGGGACGAACGGCCACGATGTTGCCGGGCGTACGGCCGAGCATGCGCTTTGCCTCGATACCGACCGCCAGGATGCGCTCGTCGTTCTTGTCGATGGCGACAACAGAGGGCTCGCGAATGACGATGCCCTTGCCGCGCACGGAGACAAGCGTATTTGCGGTACCGAGGTCGATGGCAAGATCGCCCGCATAGCTACCGAAGAACATATCCATCAAAGAAAACAACGCAACTCCTGATGTGTTGGATGATTGCTGGAAAACTACTAGCTCATGATACTAGCGCAAGCCCGGCACCTCACTTGCGGTGAAGCGCCGGGCAAAGCTAAATCCCATAAGGTCACTACTGGTTGTCAGCAGCCGAGAAATCCATATCGAGCGAGGAAACGGCCCAGCCGATATGGTTGTCGGAGCGCACGAATTTGACGGTGTACTCCTGCTCGCCGCCCTTGGACAGCGATGCCTTAACCTTGGCGGTCGTCTCGGTCATGGACTGATCCATGCCCTCGACGGACACGGTGGCACCCTGCGGAATCGAGGAGATGATCATCGACTTAACGTCCTCGGACAGGCTCGAGGCCAGGCAAGACTCGGCCTTTGCCGTGTCACCGTCGCCGGCAGCCTGGAACAGATCGGTAACGACAGACTCCTGAGACGGGAAGCCAAAGCCGCGCGTGTAGGCAAAGCCCAGACCGCCCGCGGCGATCAAAATGAGCAGAAGCAGCACAATGAAGACTTTGAGACCCGTGTGGCGATGGCGACGACGGACCTTGGCCTGCTTACGATCCTGACGGTCCTGCTGGACCATCTCGGACTCGGACAGTGTAAAGAAGCCGGTGTCCGAGGGATCGGGCATAAACTGACCGGTCGCGCCCGTAGGATCGAGCGGATCGACTGCGGGAGTGTCCATCGCGGGCGCCGGAGCCGTGGCCATAGCCGTCTGGGCAGACAGCGCGGCAAGCGAATCGTGCACGCGGGCAAGCTCATCGGCCTGCTCAGAGGTGAGCTGGTAGATGCCATCGGCAGTAGCGGCGTTAAAGGCGTCGAGTGCGTCGGAGGGACGGCCGGCGGCAGAAAGCGCCTGACCCATGCCGGCGTTGAGCGCGCGCGTGTCGTCACGGGGACCGGCAAAGTCGATAGCCGTACGGTAGGTCTCCACGGCATCCGCCGGACGGCCGAGCTTAATGAAGCAACGACCGAGCTCGCCGAGTGCGGCGGCAGGAGCCGGATTGGCGCCGTCGATGGCGGCCTGACGGAAGGCGGTTCCCGCGTTGGCATAGTCGCCCGACTGGAACAGCGCATTGCCCAGGCCCAGATAGGCCTTGAACGGCGTAACATAGGAAGCATCCTGCGTAGCGGCAGAGAACGCCTGAGCGGCCGTCGTGTAGTCGCCCACGGCGGCGAGCGCCTTGCCGCGGTTGGTGAGCAGCGCGCCGCGCTTGCCGTAGGTGCCGTCGTTGAGGGCGGCGGCATAGGCCTCGGCGGCCTCGGCATACATGCCCAGGTGCATCAAGGCGTTGCCACGAAGGTGATCGGCCTCGCCCATAATCTCATCGGGAGTCTTTGCCGCCCCAAGCATCTGGGCTGCAGCGGAAAAATCACCCGCGCGGTAAGCGGCGCGGCCCTGTTGGATCAGCTGGCTATTCAAGGAAGTCCCCTTTACTCGTGAACGATCTCGACATGGACGATCTCGTCGCCGGCACGCAGCCGCGAAATCACATCGAGACCCTCGACCGTGGTACCAAAGACGGTGTAACCGGAATCGAGGTTATGCTGGGCGCCCAGGCAGAAGTAGAACTGGGAACCCGCGGAATCGGGATCCATGGAGCGTGCCATGGCAAGGGCGCCATCGACATGGCTGTTGCGCGGATTGGTGGCAAACTCGCCCTTGATGCAGTAGCCGGGGCCACCGGTACCGGGCATGCCGTCGGGGCCCTCAAGACCGGCAGCGACGTCGGCGCCGGACATATCGCGGGTATTGGGGTCGCCGCCCTGAATGACAAAGCCGGGCACATAGCGATGGAACTTAAGGCCATCATAGAAACCCATCGTGGAAAGCTCGCAGAAGTTCGCGACATGAATGGGAGCGCCCTCGCCGTCAAACTTGACCTTGATGGTACCCTTCGACGTCTCGATAACGGCGCACTCGTCGCCGGCAAGCTGATACTCGGGCGTGTAGAGCTCTTTCTTAAAACCAAACATGTGGTTCCTTCCTCGTGCGTTTAAAGCATATTTGTACGAATTGTAGCAATAAGCATGCGCTTACATCAATTGCGCACGTAGGTTATGCCGACTATGGCGAACTAATTTTAGGAACGCTGCTGCGGCTTCCAGGAGCCCACGTTGGCGTCGTACTGATTAAGCGCGCTGTTGCCACTCTGAGCGATGGGCGCCAGGATCTCGCTTTGGTGAGAACTCATCGACTCGCCATCGGGAATGGCCAGCGAGATATCCCAGCTCTGGCAGATCACGTTGACGCGCTCATACATCCACTCGGCAAGTTGCTTTAAGTGGGCGATGTCGTCCGCATAGACCGTATCGTCCTGATACTTAAGGTTGTTGAGCTCATCTTGCGTCTTTTTGATCTGGTCGCGCAGGGCGTAGGCACTCTGCGACAGCTCCTGACGGGTGGACAGCGGCGTTCGGAGATAGCCGTTGTTAAAGGAATCGATGACCTCGCCGATCTGGTCCTCGTCACCGTAGGACACAATGGTCTGATACAGACCGTCGAGCCTGGTATAGAGCTGATCATCGGTGAGCACGGTTTCTTCCTGGACCACCTCGGCAGAATCGTCTTGCTTGGTATCGTCCTCAGTCGCCTCGCCCTTTTGGCGCGTGGGGAAGGTCGTCTGCGCGGCCTGGCCAAACTGGTCATAGAAGCCAGGCATGACACCCATGGGATCGGCCGTCACGAACCAATAGGCACCGCCGCAAACGACGGCAAGGACCGCGATGACGATGAGCGGCTTGGGGATATGACGCTTGTGCTTGTGATAGGCGTCCTCGTCGGGATGCACCTTGCGCTTGGGTTTTTGAGCATCGTCATGCAGGGAAACGGGCGTGGGAATATCGACCTTGGGGATACCGAAATCCTTATCGAAAGCCGGCAGCACGCAGGTCTCATTGGGGTCGGCGGCGTCTGAGAGCACCGCAGCGGCAGAGGCTGGCGCATGCGGCACCTCGGTATCGATCTGCTCTTGCGTTAGGCGCGGAAAGCCCGCAGTGCGGCCCGCTGCCAGGTCGGATGCGGCCGCGTCCTCAGAGAGGATACCCGGAGCGGGGCGCCCGCATTTGGGGCACGTACGATCATGCGGAGAAAGACGGGCACCGCAGCCCTCACAGAACACGAACTCGGTGTGCTCGGGACCATCGCCCGGACCCACATAGGCGTTGCAGTAGGGGCAAAACGAGGCGCCGTCCTCGATAGTCTTAAGGCAATGCGGGCAGATCACGGCATCCTCTTTTCGAAGCAATTCAAACAATCGAGGTTAGAGCATAACATCGCCACGGCACCACAGGAACAAGGCACCAATTCAACATCGCCAGGGCGCGTAGCTACTTCTTCTTTTTGCTTGGCATCGAGACTTTGATGCCTTGGGCGGACTTGGTCACACGAGAGCGCTTAGCTCCGGTACTCTTCTTTTTCTTGGGCTGGGCCTGGGCCACGCCCTCGAGTGCGCGGGCCTCGGCCTCGCGAGCGGTGCGATCTTCGCGGCGCTGCGCCATGTCGGCGGCGACGCGCTTGGCAAAACGTTCGGCCGTCGAGCCCGTCGAGCTCACCTTGCCGCCACCGCGACCCAGGCGGACGCGCACACCGCGGCCAAAACCAGTTGCGGCATGACGACGACGCGGCTTGAGCGAATCCATCATCGTGACGAGCTTAAAGAACACCGAGCAGGTAAAGACCACGATAACAGCCAAGATAACCATCTGGCCATCGACAGGTTGGCAATAGACAGCAGCTCCGGGAATCCGATAACGCCCACCAGGATGCCGGCGACTACAAACACAAAGAGCACCACACGTAAGGGCGTGAGAGGCTGCGAGATGCGCCAGATTAGGCTGACGCTCGCCGCGCACGACGTAAGCAGGCACATCGTAGACATCGTGAGCTGGCTAAAGCCAAACACGCGCGCCACAAAGATATCGAGCGCCGCAGCCAAAATGACCGCAATCGACGCCGGCAGTGCACGCTTGAGTACGTTGCTCAAAAACGCACCCTTCACACGAGCATTGTTGGGCTCCAGGCCCAACACAAAGCCCGGCGCGCCGATGCAGAAGAAGTTAATGAGCGTCATCTGGATGGGCTCGAAGGGGTACGGCGGCAGCGCGATACACAGCGCCGCCAGGCCCATCGAGAACAGCGTCTTGGTCAGGAACAGTGAGGCCGAACGCTGCAGGTTGTTGATGGAGCGACGGCCCTCGGCCACCACGGCGGGCATCGAGGCAAAGTCGTTGTCGACGAGTACGATCTCGGCCACGTTACGCGCGGCATCGGAGCCGGCCGCCATGGCGACGGAGCAGTCGGCCTCCTTGAGCGCCAGCACGTCGTTGACGCCGTCGCCCGTCATGGCCACGGTGTGCTCGCGGCGCTTGAGCGCCTGCACGAGCTCGCGCTTCTGCTGCGGGGTCACACGACCAAAGACATGGTAGCGGTCCACTGCGGCATCGAGCTTGGCCGGCGTATCGAGCGTCGTAGCGTCCACATAAGCGTCCGCCCCTGGCACGCCCACCACGCGCGCGATCGACGACACCGTACGCGGGTCGTCACCACTGATCACGTTGAGGGTCACGCCCTGCTCGTTAAAATAGCCGATGGTCTCGGCCGCCGAGGTACGAATCTCGTCGCGGATGGTCACAAAGCCCACGGGCTCGGCCTCGCCCACCATATCCCCATCGGGTGTAAAGCCGTCCACGCGCGCCACCACGAGCACGCGGCAGGTATCGGCAAGCTCGGCGACACGGTTCTCGACCTGCGAAAACACACGATCAGAGAGCACAAACTGCGCGGCACCCATCACATAGGAGCCCTGCGCAAAAGAAGCGCCACTCCATTTTTTAGACGACGAGAACGGAATGACCGACAGCGGCTCAAACACCTCGACCGGGCGATCGGCGTAATAGTTGAGCAGCGCCTGGCAGGTCTCGTTGGCATCGGCCGAAGTCGCACGCGCGACGTTAGCCAGCGCAAAATCGAGCACTGTGGTATCGACGGGAACAGCCGCCTCCTCCGAGTCCACGCCAAAGCCAACACCCTCAACAGGCAGCGGGTAGGTGCCCTCGACCTCCATACGACCCGACGTGATGGTGCCCGTCTTGTCCAGGCACAGCACGTCGACGCGCGCGAGCGTCTCGATGCAGTAGAGCTGCTGCGCCAGCACCTTGCGGCGGGCCAGGCGCACCGTGGCGATGGCGAGCACCGACGAGGTCAGCAGCACCAGGCCTTGCGGGATCATGCCCAGCAGGGCGCCCACCGTAGACAGCAGCGCCGACGAAGGCACATGACCAGCCAACAGCTCGGAGAAGCACCACGAAAGCGCGCTATCGCCCGGGGTACCCGCGGCATCCCACAGCTCGCTCACACTCGAGGCAAACAACGCCAAACCGAGCGGGATCATGATGATGCTCGCAAAGCGCCCGATGGCATTAAGCGCATTCATGATCTCGGAATTGACCTTTTTGACGTACTTGGCCTCGTTATTAATTTTAGCCACGTAGTTGTCGGCGCCGACATGAATCACGCGGGCGCGCAGCAGGCCCGAGTCGATAAAGCTGCCGCTCATGAGCTCGGAACCAGGCTGTTTCTTAATAAGGTCGCTCTCGCCCGTCAGCAGGCTCTCGTTCACGAGTGCCTCGCCCGAGACCACCACGGCGTCAGCGGGAATCTGGTCGCCGCGCCCCAGGCGAATGATATCGTCGAGCACGATCTGGTCCAGGTCGAGCTCCACCTCGACGCCGTCGCGCACCGCGATGGCCTTCTTGGAGGTCAGCAGCGTGAGCTTATCGACCATCTTCTTGGAACGCATGGACTGAATGACGCCAATAGCGGTATTGAGGAACACCACGAACAGGAACGTCAGATTCTTAAACGAACCGGTCAAAATGACCAGGAACGCCAAGATCACGTTGATCAAATTGAACAGCGTGCAGAGGTTCTCGATGATGAGCTCTTTGACCGACTTGGTCTTGAGCTCCATGTTGCGGTTGATCTTACCGGCGGCGATGCGCTCCTCGACCTCGGCGGTCGAGAGTCCGCGCTCGATATCCGTTACTGCCATACCACGTCCCATCACGTCGCGTCGGTATAAGAAAAACCGCCCGGACCATGCGAGGTTCGGACGGTCTTACGTTCGATGGTGCCCCATGTTGGATTCGAACCAACGACCTTCTGCTCCGGAGGCAGACGCTCTAATCCCCTGAGCTAATAGGGCGAACGACTGGCATTATACCCAAGTGCGTCATGGGCTAACAAAAGAAAAGAAAAAGCTTTGCAATTCCGTGGGAGACGAGGCGCAACGGCCCACTTTAGAAGGCAAAAGCGAGTCAGATAGTATAAACTCACATGCACCATATACACGGCTCGCGATGCGGGCCGTTTTTGCAAAAGTTATCCATCGAGGTGAGAGGCACACCATGATTGCAATTTTAAAGCAGAGCGCCAGCGACGAGGCCGTAAGCCATATCGTCAGCTGGATTGAGAAAAAGGGTCTGAAGACCGATGTCTCGCGCGGCGAGAACGAGACGATCATCGGCCTGGTGGGCGATACGACCAAGATCGACCCGTTCCTGCTCGAGTCCATGGACGTCGTCGAGCGCGTGCAGCGCGTCTCCGAGCCTTTTAAGCGTGCCAACCGTAAGTTCCACCCCGAGGACTCCGTCATCGACTGCGGTCACGGCGTCAAGATCGGCGGCGACCAGTTCCAAGTCATCGCCGGCCCCTGCTCCGTCGAGGGCGAGAACCTCATTCGCATCGCACGCCGCGTGAAGGCCGCCGGCGCCACGATGCTGCGCGGCGGTGCCTACAAGCCCCGCACCTCCCCCTACGCCTACCAGGGCATGGGCCCCGCCGGCCTCGACCTGCTGTGCGAGGCGTCTGCCGAGCTCGACATGCCGATTGTCACCGAGATCATGGACCCACGCGACGTGCAGGTCTTCCTTGACAAGAAGATTGACGTCATGCAAATCGGCGCCCGCAACGCCCAGAACTTCCCCCTGCTCAAGGAGGTCGGCAAGACCCAGACCCCGATTCTGCTCAAGCGCGGCATGTCCGGCACGATCGACGAGCTGCTCATGGCTGCCGAGTACATCATGAGCGAGGGCAACGACAACGTTATCCTGTGCGAGCGCGGCATCCGCACCTTCGAGACCCGCACCCGCAACACCTTCGACCTCAACGCCGTGCCGGTGCTGCACCACCTGTCGCACCTGCCCGTCGTCGCCGACCCCAGCCACGCCACCGGCTACACCCGCTACGTTGAGCCCATGGCGCTCGCCGCGACCGCCTGCGGCGCCAACGGCCTGGAGATCGAGGTCCACGACGAGCCGAGCCGAGCCTGGTCCGACGGCGCCCAGGCCCTCACCCCCGATCAGTTCGACGACACCATGCGCCGCATCCGAGCCATCCGCGAGGTTGTCTGCCAAGAGACCATGGAGTAGCCCATGGGTACGGTGAGAAACGCGCGCGTTAACCAGGGCGGCCCCAAGTGCGCCGGCATCGTCGGCCTTGGCCTCATCGGCGGTAGCTTTGCCCGCGGCTATGCACAGGCGGGCGTCCGCGTGCTGGCCTGGGACCCCGATGACGATGTCATGACGGCCGCCAGCATGGGCACTGTCGCCGGAGAGCTCAACGACAAGACACTCGGCGAATGCGACATCATCGTCCTGGCTTGCTACCCCGAGGCCTGCATCGAGTGGCTCGAGGCGCATGCCCAGGCGCTCGCCGACGCCACCGACACCGAGGCCATTATGGGCCCCGTGGTGATCGACACGGTGGGCGTCAAGGACATCGTGTGCGAACGCGCCTTTGAGCTTGCCCGCGAACACGGCTTTTACTTTGTGGGCGCGCACCCCATGGCGGGCACCCAGTTCTCGGGCTACGCGCACTCCCGCGCCGACCTGTTCCAGGGCGCCCCGCTCGTGCTCGTTCCGCCCGCGGTGGACGATGCCCTTAAGCTGGAGCTCTTGGGGCAGGTGCGCGAGATGGTGCGCCCCTTGGGCTTTGGCAAGTTCAGCGTGACCAGCGCCGCCGAGCACGACCGCGTCATCGCCTTCACGAGCCAACTTGCGCACGTGGTGTCCAACGCCTACGTAAAGAGCCCGACCGCCCAGGTCCACCACGGTTTTTCGGCCGGTAGCTACCGCGATCTCACCCGCGTGGCGCACCTCAACCCGCAAATGTGGTCCGAGCTCATGATCGACGACGCCGACGCGCTTGCCTTCGAGATCGACCACCTGATCGACTCGCTTGGCGCCTACAGCCGTGCGCTCAAGAACCGCGACCAGCGCTATCTGGAGAATCTCCTTGCCGAGGGCGACCGCATCAAGCGCGCACTCGACGACGAGGCCTCCCACTAGACCACCTATCACGCCAGGTCGAAAGGACCGAAGCTTATGGCGATTGCCATCGATATCGACACTGCACGCCCCTACCAGGTGCATGTTGGCACGTTTTTGCTGGAGCAGGCGGGACCGCTCGTGCGCGCCACTGCCGGCGGCGCCAAGGCCGTCATCGTAACGGACACCAACGTGGGCCCGCTCTACCAGATGCCCGTTAAGCAGAGCCTGGAGGCGTCTGGCTACGAGGTAAGCATCTGCACCTTCGAGGCCGGCGAGGCCCATAAGCGCGCCGAAACCTATGTTGCCATTTTGGAGTTTGTGGCCGAGCACGAGCTTTCGCGCTCCGACGTGATCGTGGCACTCGGCGGCGGCGTCGTGGGCGACGTGGCGGGCTTTGTGGCCGCCACCTACATGCGCGGCTGTAAGTTTGTGCAGATCCCGACGAGCCTGCTCGCCATGGTGGATTCGTCGGTGGGCGGCAAGACCGCCATCGACCTGGCTGCCGGCAAGAACTTGGCCGGCGCCTTTTGGCAGCCGAGCGTGGTTATCGCCGACGTGGGGTGCCTAGCCACCCTCACGCCCGAGCAGTTCGCCGACGGCTGCGGCGAGGTCGTCAAGCACGCCGTGATCGCCGACCCGGAGCTTTTCGCCGAGCTGGAGAAGACCCCGCTCACGCTGGAGCTGCTCAACCGCGATGTGGCGCGCGTAGCGCTCATCATCGCCCGCAATATCGACATCAAGCGCGCCGTGGTCGTTGCCGACGAGCGCGAGACCAACCAGCGCAAGCTCCTCAACTTTGGACACAGCGCCGGACACGCCGTCGAGGCCTGCGAGCACTTTGAGCTCGGACACGGCAACTGCGTGTCGATCGGCATGGGCATCATCACGCGCGCCGCGGCCCTGCACGGCATTTGCGATGCTGCACTGCCCGGTCGTATCGAGGAGCTCTGCGCCCGCCATGGCCTCAAGACCCGCTGCGACCTAGATGCCGATGCCGTTTTTGCCGAGGCGCTCCACGACAAGAAGCGCGCGGGCGACACCATCGACCTGGTGATTCCGCACGGCATTGGCCGCTGCAGCATCGACCGCACGCCGCTTTCCACTTTCCACGAACTCATTGCCGAGGGCCTCGGCCAGAAGGGAGACGCATCCGCATGCTAGCCCGCATCACCCCGTCCCCGCTTAAGGGCACCGTTCCCGCCATCGCGTCCAAGTCGATGGCGCACCGCCTGATCATCTGCGCTGCGCTTGCCAACGGCGAGACGCACGTCGCCTGTAACACCACCTGCGCCGACATCGAGGCTACGGTGCGTTGCCTTACGGCCCTGGGTGCTCGCATCGAGACCGCCGAGGACGGCTTCCAGGTCCACCCCACCATGAAGAGCATTGAATTTGGCCTGCTCAAGGCCCTAGCCGGCGGCACGCTCGACTGCGGCGAGAGTGGCTCCACGCTGCGCTTTATGTTGCCCGTCGCCTGCGCGCTGGGCGCAGAAGCAACTTTTGTGGGTCAGGGACGCTTAGGCGCCCGCCCGCTGTCCCCGCTCTCGGACGAGATTATCGCCGCCGGCTGCGACCTACAGGGTCTGGGCGGTTTTCCGCTCAAGACGAGCGGCCGCATGCGCCCGGGCACCTTTGTGCTTCCGGGCAACGTGAGCTCGCAGTATATCTCCGGCCTGCTGCTGGCGGCCCCGCTACTGGCCCAGCCCTCCTGTGTGCAAGTGACCGGCCTCATCGAGAGCCGCCCCTATATCAACCTGACCATCCAGGCCATGAAGGCCTTTGGTGTCGAGGTCAACGTCGAACGTATCCCCGCCAAGGACGGCCAGCCCGAGGTCACGAACTTCCGCGTAAACAGCGGATCGTACCGTACGCCCGGCAGCGTAGCCGTCGAGGGAGACTGGTCCAACGCCGCCTTTTGGCTGTGCGCCGGCGCCATCGGCACCGACCCCATCACCGTGGAGGGCGTGTCGCTGAGCTCCGCGCAGGGCGACCGCAACGTGCTTGCCGCGCTTTCGCGCTTTGGCGCCCGCATCGTGCGCTCCACCAACGCCGCCACCGTGCAGTCCGACAAGCTCGCCGGCTTTGAGATGAGCGCCCACGACATCCCCGACCTGGTGCCCGTTATCTCGGCCGTGGCCTCGCTGGCTCAGGGCCGCACGTTCATCCGCGATTGCGCCCGTCTGCGTATCAAGGAATCCGACCGCCTGGCCACCACCACCCGCGAGCTCACCGCGCTGGGCGCGCAGGTGCGTATTGCCGGCGACGACCTCATCATCAAGGGCGTCGATGCCTTCACCGGCGGTGAGGTCGATTCGCACAACGACCATCGCATCGCCATGATGGCCGCCATCGCCGCGAGCCGTGCCACCGGCGAGGTCGTGATCCACGGCGCCGAGGCCGTCAACAAGTCCTATCCCGATTTCTTCGACCACTACCGCCTGCTGGGTGGCAAGGTCACGCTCGAGGAGGAATAGTATGTCCTCGACCTTTGGCAACGTTTTGCATCTGAGCATTTTCGGCCAGTCGCACTCCCCTGCTATCGGCTGCTCGCTCGATGGCATCCCGGCGGGCATCGCCGTGGACCAGGAGAAGCTGCAGGCCTTCCTCGACCGTCGCGCCCCCGGTCGCGACGAAACCGCGACCAAACGCCGCGAGCCCGACGTCGCCCACATCATCGCCGGTGTTGTCGATGGACATACCACCGGCGCGCCCATCGCCGCGATTATCGAGAACACCAACACGCGCTCCAAGGACTATTCCGAACTGCGCCGCAAGCCCCGTCCCGGACATGCGGACTTCCCTGCGCGCGTGAAGTATCACAACATGCACGATGTCGCTGGTGGCGGACACTTCTCCGGCCGCCTAACGGCACCCTTATGCATCGCCGGCGGGATCGCGCTGCAGGCGCTCGAGGCCCGCGGCATTCAGGTCATGGCGCACGTCGCGCAGATCGGCGGCATCTCCGACCTGCCGATGGACGATATGGTCTATCGTGAGGCCGACCGCAAGGCGATCCTTACGAACGATCTGCCGTGCATTGACGCCGCCGCAGCCGGCCGCATGCGCGAGGAGATCCTGGCCGCGCGCGACGAACTCGACAGCATCGGCGGCATCGTGGAGTGCGGCATTTACGGGCTTCCCGCGGGCATCGGCGACCCCATGTTCGACGGCATCGAGAACCGCATCGCGCAAATCGCGTTTGGCATTCCCGCCGTAAAGGGCGTGGAGTTTGGCATGGGCTTTGCCGTAGCCGCCATGCGCGGCAGCGAGAACAACGACCCGTATCGCATCGATGCAGAGTCAGGCGAGATCGAGGTTGAATCCAACAACGCCGGAGGCATCCTGGGCGGCATCTCCACCGGCGCGCCCGTCATGTGGCGCATGGCCGTAAAGCCGACGCCCTCGATTGGCCGCGAGCAGCAGACCGTAGACATGGACGCCATGGAAAATGCCGAGCTCTCGGTCCACGGCCGTCACGATCCCTGCATCGTCCCGCGCGCCGTCCCCGTTGCCGAAGCAGCAGCTGCCCTCGCGATTTGGGACGCCCTCCTCGAGGACGCAGGCCAGCTCTAACCCGACTCACCTGAGTTGCCCGTCAACTCTGTCATTACGTGAAAGGGGCCTCCATGGACCTTGCCGATATTCGCCAGACCATCGATGGCATCGACACCACCCTGCTCAACAGCTTTGTCGAGCGTATGGACATTGCCACCGAGGTCGCCAAATCAAAGATCGAGATGGGCAAGGCCGTCTTTGACCCCGCCCGCGAGCGCTCAAAACTCAACAACCTCGCCAGCCGCGCGCCCGAGCGCTACGAGGCGCAGACCATCACCCTGTTCCGTCTCCTCATGAGCATGAGCAAGGCCGAGCAGCAGCGCTACATCAACGAGCTCAAGGGCATTACGATCTCGCAAAAGGCCCACGCCACGGCCGTAGCCTTCGACACGCCCTTCCCCCAGACTGCCAGCGTCGCCTGCCAGGGCGTGGAAGGTGCCTATAGCCAGATCGCCGCGTGCAAGCTCTTCGACGTGCCGGATATTGCGTTCTTCGAGACCTTCGAGGGCGTCATGCGCGCTGTGCGCGACGGCTTCTGCGAGTTTGGCGTGCTGCCCATCGAGAACTCCACCGCCGGCTCGGTCAACGCCGTCTACGACCTGCTCGCCCAGTTCGACTTCCATATCGTGCGCTCGCTGCGCCTCAAGATCGATCACAACCTGCTCGTCAAGCCCGGCACCAAGCTCGCGGACATACGCGAGGTCTACAGCCACGGCCAAGCCATTGCCCAGTGTGCCGGCTTTATCGAGTCCCACGACCTGCACGCCACCAAGTACCCAAACACGGCCATGTCGGCCGAGATGGTCGCCAACTCCGAGCGCACCGACGTCGCCGCCATCGCCTCGCGCAGCTGTGCCACGCTGTATGGCCTGGAGGTGCTGGAGCCCAACATCCAGGACTCCGACAACAACTACACGCGCTTTGTCGTCATCAGCCGCGAGCCCCGCGTCTACCCCGGCGCCAACCGTACCTCGCTCATGATCACCACGGCCAACGAACCGGGCGCCCTTTATCGTGTACTCGAGCGCTTCTATGCGCTCAACATCAACCTCATCAAGCTGGAGAGCCGCCCCATCCCCGGTCGCGACTTTGAGTTTATGTTCTACTTTGACCTGGACTGCCCCTTTGGCAGCAAGGCCCTCGACGACCTGCTCGATTCCATCGACGACGTGTGCGAGAGCTTCACCTACTTTGGCAGCTACACGGAGGTGCTCTAGATGACCGATACCGCCGCAACCCGCCCCTACGGCGTACTGGGCCGCGTGCTGGGCCACAGCTACACCCCGACCATCTACAAGGAGCTCGCTGGGCTCGAGTACGTGCGATTTGAGCGCGAGCCCGAGGACCTCGCGGCCTTTATGACGGGCGACGAATGGGAGGGCACCAACGTGACCATCCCCTACAAGCGCGCCGTCATGGAGTACCTGGACGAGCTGAGTCCGCTCGCCGAGCGTATGGGCAACGTCAACACCATCACGCGCCTGCCCGACGGCCGCCTGCGCGGCGACAACACCGACTACTTTGGTTTTCAGTACCTGGTCGAGGAGTTGGGCGTAGAGGTTGCCGGCAAAAAGGTCCTCGTGCTTGGTGCCACCGGTGGCGCCGGCACCACGGCAAGTATGGTGCTGGGAGACCTGGGTGCCATCGTTGTACCCGTGGGTCGCACGAGCGAGGTCAACTACGACAACATCGCGCAGCAATCCGATGCCGCGCTGCTCGTCAACTGCACGCCCGCCGGCATGTTCCCCCACTGCCCCGACGCGCCCTGCACGCTCGAAGGGCTCGATGCGCTCGAAGGCGTTATCGACATTGTCTACAACCCCGCCCGCACGGGCCTGATGCTCGAGGCCGAGCGCCGCGGCATCCCTTGCATCGGCGGTCTGCTGATGCTCGTGGCCCAAGCGGCACAGGCCGTCGAGCGCTATACCGGCCAAGTCGCCCCGCGCAAGCGCATCCTGGACGTAACGGAGCGCCTGTCGCGCCGCGAACAGAACATCGCGCTGATCGGCATGCCGGGTTCGGGTAAGACCCGCGTGGGTGAGCAGATTGCCCTGCGCACGGGGCGAGAGCACATCGACCTGGACCGCGCCCTCGAGGAACGCCTCGACATGCCCTGTGCCGACTATATCGTCGAGCGCGGCGAGGCGGCCTTCCGCGAGCAGGAGACGGCGGCGCTGTCCGACATCTCCAAGCGTAGCGGCCTGGTGCTCTCCACCGGCGGCGGCGTGGTCACGCGTGACGAGAACTATCCGCTGTTGCACCAGAACAGCCAAATCGTGATGCTCAACCGCAAGCTCGATGAACTCGCCCACAAGGACCGCCCCATCACCGCCCGCGACGGCATCGATAAGCTGGCGGAACAGCGCATGCCGCGCTACCGCGCCTGGGCCGACTACATCATCGACTCACGCGACTGCGCCGCCAACACCGCCCAAGCCCTCCTCGACACCCTCCCACCCGCTCTCTAACCAAAACCACCGCAAAGGGGACAGGCTCCTTTGCGGTGGTTTTGCAATCGCAAAGGAAGCACCCATGAAAGCACTCGTCATTAATGGCCCCAACCTCAACATGCTCGGCATTCGCGAGCCGGGCATCTATGGCAGCGACAACTACGACCGCTTAGTGCAGATCTGCCAGGAGGCAGGCGCCGCACAGGGCTTCGACGAGGTCGAGGTCTTCCAGTCTAACCACGAGGGCAGCATCGTCGACAAGATCCAGGAGGCCTACGGCAAGGTCGACGGCATCGTCATCAACCCGGCTGCCTACACGCACACCAGCGTGGCGATCCTCGACGCCCTCAAGGCCGTTGCCATCCCTGCCGTCGAGGTGCACATCAGCGCCGTAGAGACGCGCGAAGACTTCCGCCAGGTGAGCTATGCGCGCCTAGCTTGCTTCGCCACCATCACCGGCGAGGGCCTGCAGGGCTACGCCCACGCACTGGAGCTGCTGAAAGAGCATCTGCTACACTAATCTTATGGGCAAATGAGTCAGATGCGTTTGTCCCTAAACTAAAGTAACTGTCCAATTGACATACAAAGGAGCATATCCATGTCCCAGTTCGATTACCTCGTCGTCGGTGCCGGCCTTTCGGGCGCCGTCTTTGCCAATGCCGCCAAACGCGCCGGCAAGTCGGTCCTAGTCATCGATCGCCGCGATCACATCGCCGGCAACATTTACACCGAGGACATCGAGGGCATCCAGGTCCACCGCTACGGCGCGCATATCTTCCACACCTCTATGAAGGACGTCTGGGACTACGTCAACCGCTTCGCCGAGTTCAACAACTACGTCAACTCCCCGGTCGCCAACTTCCACGGCAACATGTACAACATGCCCTTCAACATGAACACCTTCGCCAAGATGTGGCCGGGCGTCGTCACGCCGGCAGACGCCAAGGCCAAGATCGCCGAGCAGGTGGCCGCCGAGAACATCGGCGAGCCGCAGAACCTCGAGGAGCAGGCGCTGTCGCTCGTCGGCCGCGACATCTTCGAGACGCTCGTGAAGGGCTACACCGAGAAGCAGTGGGGCCGCGACTGCCGTGACCTGCCCGCGAGCATCATCAAGCGCCTCCCCTGCCGTTTTACCTACGACAACAACTACTTCAACGACCGCTACCAGGGCATCCCCATGGGCGGCTACACCAAGATGGTCGCCAACATGCTCGAGGGCGTCGAGGTGCGCTGCGGCGTGGAGTACAAGGAGCTAATCGCCGCCGAGCCCGATATCGCCGCCAAGACGATCTACTGCGGCCCCATCGACGCGTTCTACGACTTCAAGCTGGGCACGCTCGAGTACCGCAGCCTGCGCTTTGAGACTGAGACGCTCGACGAGCAGGACCATCAGGGCGTGGCCGTGGTCAACTACACCGAGCGCGAGGTCCCCTACACCCGCATCATCGAGCACAAGCACTTCGAGTTCGGCACGCAGGACAAGACCGTCATCACGCGCGAGTACCCGGCGGACTGGAAGCCCGGCGACGAGCCCTACTACCCCATCAACGACGCCAAGAACGAGGCCCTCTACAGGCAGTACGAGGAGCTGGCGGCGCAGGAGGGCGACGTGGTCTTCGCCGGTCGCCTGGGCGGCTACAAGTACTACGACATGGACAAGGCCATCGCCGCCGCCTTCGAGCTCGTCCGCAACGAGCTGGGCGTGGAGCCCACGGAGGCGTAAGAGCCCAACAGCCAAAGGCTGATAGCCATTCTGGGATGTAGAAAGTCCGGTGCAGCATCGCTGCATCGGACTTATTGTTGAGGGAGCACTGCACGCGCGCTCGTCCCAAAAAGCAAAGACCCGGCACAATAACCGGGTCTTCAAAAACTCTCTGGTGCTCCATGGCGGATTCGAACCGTCGACCTTGGGATTAGAAGTCCCCTGCTCTATCCAACTGAGCTAATGGAGCATAAAGCCGCGCGTCCAAGCGGGTACAAGTTCACACGGCTAATAAATTATAACCTACTTGAACTGGTCGTGGTACGCCTTGCAGACCTCGTCCACGGGACCATCCATGCGCAGGTCACCCTTCTCGATCCATACGGCACGCTGGCAAATACGCTCAACCTGCTCCATGGAGTGAGAAACGAACAAGACCGTGACGTCGCCACTCTCGATAAAGTGCTGAATGCGGCGCTCACATTTCTGCTGGAAAAAGACATCGCCAACAGAAAGCGTCTCATCGACAATCAAAATATCGGGCTCGGTAATCGTGGCGATAGCAAAGGCGATACGCGCGACCATACCCGACGAGAAGTTCTTCAAGGGCATGTCAACGAAGTCTTTAAGCTCAGCGAACTCGATGATGCCATCGAAGTTTGCATCAATAAACTCCTTGGTATAACCAAGGAGAGCGCCGTTGAGGTAGATGTTCTCGCGAGCGGAAAGCTCAGGATCAAAACCGGCGCCAAGCTCAATCAACGGCGCAATATTGCCATGAACCTTAACCTCACCCTCAGAGGGCTCAAGGACACCGGCGATGATTTTGAGCATCGTAGACTTGCCAGAACCATTGGTGCCAACCAGACCAACAACCTCGCCGCGATGAACGTCAAACGAAATGTGCTTAAGCGCACGAAACTCCTCAAAAAAGAGCTTATGGCGCGCCAAGGAAATGAAGTACTCCTTGAGGCTACCCAGAGACTCAGAGGCCATATTGAAGATCATCGTTACATCTTTGACCTCGACGGCCATGGGCTGCTTGCTGTAATCGACAGGAGCAGCGGTATTAGTTTCAGACATGCAAGCTCCTTAGATATACAGGATGAATTGATGCTCAGTCTTGTGGAAAATCGTATAGCCAATGGCAAGCGAAATCAAAGCCCAGGCAACGCAAAGACCAAATACCAGAGGGGTCGGACTTTGCTGAAATAGAAAGATGTCGCGCATAAACGTAAGATAGTTATACATAGGATTGGCGTACATAATCACGCGAAGAATATGCGGCATCTGCGCAATAAAATCCGTGGTCCAGAAAATGGGAGTAAAGTACGTCCAAGCGGTGATAACGACGCTCCAAAGATGCATGACATCGCGGAAGAACACAGATAGTGCCGAAAGCATAAGGCCAAGACCCATACAGAACAGCATAAGAAAGAACAAGCAGACCGGCAAAAGAATTAGATGCCAGCTGGGAACGACGCGAAACCAAATCATAACAAGGGCAACGGCGACCAGCGAAAGTGCAAAGTTCACAAGGGAGAACAGGACTTTCTGAACCGGGAACACCCAACGGTGAACCTTAACCTTTTTAAGCAGCGAAGAAGCGCCCAAGATAGAAGACATGGCTTGCGTCGTAGAGTCGGACATCACAGAAAAGGTGACGTTACCGACGATGAGGTACAACGGGTACATATCGGGAGTGATGGAACCGTTGCGACCTTGTGCAAAGATGGTCGAAAAGACGATGGCCATGACAACCATCATCAGCAACGGATTAAGCACCGACCATGCGATACCGAGAACGCTGCGGCGATACTTAAGTTTGAAATCCTTGGTTACCAGCTGCTCAAGAATGAACTTATCTTTTTGGAAATCATTTTTGGCGTGCGATGGAGGCATCGAGGCCTTGGGCGCAACCTGAGTCTGCTCTGTCACGAACGCAACTCCTTACATCGTTTCGTTAGCAACTCGAAAGTATAGCCCCCGCGCACATGGAAAATGCGGCGATGCGCTGACGATAAAAGGAACCCACAAACTCGGCCGCCCCGGCACTCTATACTATTGGAGTTTTGAACCCAACCGAGGAGCACCATGGATTACCGCAACGTTGCCGTGCTTATCCCCTGCTACAACGAGGCAGTCACAATCAAAAAGGTCGTCGAGGACTTTAAGCGCGAACTCCCTGGAGCAGCTATCTATGTCTACGACAACAACTCCACAGACGGAACGGCTCGAATTGCCCGCGACGCCGGGGCAATCGTGCGCTATGAGAGCCGTCAAGGCAAGGGCAATGTCTGCCGCCAGATGTTCCGCGATATCGAGGCAGACTGCTACTTGATGGTCGACGGCGACGATACCTACCCCGCAGAGTCGGCAGCGGCGCTTTGCTCCCCCGTCCTCAATGGCGAAGCAGACATGACGGTAGGCGACCGTCTCTCAAATGGCACGTACGCTGAGGAGAACAAGCGCGCCTTCCACGATTTTGGCAACAACCTGGTGCGCGCCATGATCAAGTGGATCTATGGGTACAGCTTTGATGACGTCATGACGGGCTATCGAGCTATGAGCAGGCCTTTTGTCAAAACGTTCCCCGTGCTTTCCGAGGGCTTCCAGATCGAAACCGAACTTTCTATCCACGCCGTCGACCACCGCTGGCGTATCAAAGACGTGCCCATCGTCTACCGCGACCGCCCCGAAGGATCCGTGTCGAAGCTCAACACGGTCAGTGACGGCATCAAGGTCACCAGCATGATCGGCACGCTCTTTAAGGACTACAGGCCACTTAAGTTTTTTGGACTCACGGCGGCAATCTTCGCAATCATTGGGCTAATACTGGGCATTCCCGTTATAGCTGAATACGCGCAGACCGGTTTGGTACCGCGCCTCCCCACCGCCATCCTTGCTGCAGCCTTTATGTTCCTATGCGGCCTCTCACTTGCCACAGGTTTTGTGCTGGACTCAGTAGCCAAAGTCGAACGCAAACAATGGGAGCTTAAAGTCTATGAGGAATATGAACGTGCAGAAAATCGTGAATAGCGTGGTCAGACTGCTTAGGAAGTTCAACAGCGCCATACCGGCTACATTCACCGCACCGCTAGTACTCGCTCTACCATCTTCTAAAGGAACAGGACTAAATAGGGGTCTGTCGGCATTTCGACAGGCCCCTTTACGTTAAAGTCCCAAATATTCAGTCCAAAACTCACGCGAAGTGAGATACGACCGTGCATCTTTCCAGGCTTTACGAACAGCCCTGCCCTCTTTTCGATAGCGAACCATAAGTTGTCGCTCGCGCTTTCGAATCGCATAGAATCGGTCCATGTCAAGATGGCGCACAGCGCCTTTTGTGCGAGTAGGATCAAGGAACACAACGGTCTTATGCCCCATTGAACTACCTTCAATAACGGCAGAGCCATGCTTAACAACATAGCCTGGCTTTTCGGAAAGCAAGAACGGAGCATAGTGCTTGTCATAAGGAAGGGTACGGAAGTACTTCATGAAGAGCGCCCTGCGGCCATCGTCAGGAAGTATCTGCTTACCACAAAGGACTTCGTCGTTAATACCGGCGCGAGCAAGCAGGTCACCATCAAGTTCCTCAACAGGAACAAGCTTCTCATTGCGCTTGCCATTAGACATCATCAAAGCCGAACCATCAAGGTTCTCCAGATACTCGGGTCCCTTAAGATAATCGTCAATACCATCAAGCGTAAGCTCTGCGGCCGCATAATCGTAGTCACGAAGATTCATACGAACATTTCGTTTAGCACGCATGATTGCCCAGCTCTCTTTAGCACAATCATCCATAGCAATCATGGCAAGAAAATTGCGCGTGTACTGATAACAATCTACAGAAGCCCTAAAACGGCCCTCAAAGCTGGCGTGCCACACGCAGATGCCATCCATGGTCATGTAAACGGGGTTGTTGCGCATGCCAAACTCAACATCATCGCAACGGATAAAGAACGGAACAGGCAAGCCATTCTTCAAGATCGCCTCAACGGGAATACAGCTATACCACCATGCGCCATAAGCCTTAGAAACCTCGATATCCTGACGCTCATTTAAAAGAATATCTGAAAGCTTGGATACATCGAGGTCCTGTTTAAGGCGAGCATAAACAGCTGTATCAACAACATGCGATACGTCTTCAAACTGCCTTATAGGGTCCTCAAGTGAAAGCATGGCACCATTGATGAAGGCATCCTTATACTTTCCTCGAGCAAGCGATAGCAGGTTGAATGTACGAATAAGGCTCTCAGGCATGATGGACACGTCGTCATCCATAACAATGACATGCGTAAACTCACCGGAATGCTCGGTCGCAGCCATCATGCCACGGGCGAAACCTCCGGAACCGCCCGTGTTGGGGTTAGGGAGCACGGTCACGACATCATCAGAAAGAGCATCAACGTCGAGCGAACGTCCATTGTCGACGACAAACATGTGAAAATTATCGGCAAACGGAGCACCCTCAGCAGCAATGCCATTTTTAACCAGGGAAATGTTTGGGATGATGTACTTCTCATTTTTGAATGTAGTAGTGCAAAGGGCAATGCGAACGTCATTGACAGCCGATGCATCAACGCAGGTCGAGAAAGAACCCGCAAAGACATCAACAGTCGAAGCCCCCTCAGAAATAATTGAGAATCCGGCTAGGTCAAACTTATCCACCTCAACGGGAACAGAAAAATCAGAGATATCCTCAAAATCAAACGAATGATACGAAAGGATTTTAGGCTCATTAGAGTCAACAGGAACACCGCGAAGAACAACGCGACCAGAACCCTTGAGAGTAAGCGATAACTTTAAATTGTCAATCTGTGCATATTGACGCCATTTGCATACAGAGCAGGCATTTACATATGTGAGAAAGTCCACGTCCCCTTTAATTCGCAGAGCAGATGAACTCTCAGAATAAACAGCCTCACCAGAAATAACGCGATAGTAAATCTCGGGATGATCAGCCGCATGCCTATCGACGCGCAAAACGATATTAGATAGCTTAAAGCCAGACATTAGTTGCTCCATTAAGGCACCTATTACTATTTGAGATGTTTAAGAAGACGGGATTTATACTCGTCCTCCGTCCAAGTTTGCTCTATCCTCTCGCGACGCTTGGAACCTGAAGGATAAAGGATAGATAAAGCAGAACCAGCGATATTTGCAGCGACTTGCCTCTTATCAGACCCAACGGGGAGCTTTTCCGCAATCGCCTTCCTCAGACCAGACTTCTGCTCAGCATCTTTGTGAATTCGATATGAGACCATATTGCTAAGGAGAACTTCATAAAAAGAACCCTCTCTAGCGATACGCCAAAAATCAGTAGTAACAGAACTAGGCTCGGGATTTGAAAAAACTAGTGGGTCATATTGCACAATGGATGGATTCGCAACCTCTTTAAACTTACGGAATAGGCTCAGAGGAGCCGCAGGCGCTAAACCCTTTCTCCAATAATCGGCATCGACGGGATATGCCCAAGATAGATCAAGCGATTCGCAACGACCCTCATAGATAACATTAAACGCTTCACTGGCCCTAAGCTGATAATTATGCTTAAGATATAGGTTCTTAATAGATTCGAAATCAGCCTCATTTCGAAGTTGATCAAGATCGAGAACCATCACAGACGTATCGAAATAACCGTAGGGATCCTGAATACCTAGCTCATGACGACATCTCTTGTAGAGACGATCGAGCGGCTCATTAATTCTTGCACGGTCAATAACGCTCTCGGCCGCAACGATGGGCTTCTCGGAGGAACGGAAGCGCTGCCACAACTCTGAAGTAAGGCCATAAAACAACGTATGCCACTCAAAAGAAATAACTCGATGATAGTCAGGCAAAAGCCAGGGAAGCAGAATCTCGGGGTCGATCGACTGACGGAATTTAACGTCATTTAACTTTGCCTTAACATATCCGACTCGATCGAAAAGGCCGTAATCAATCTGATCCAAGTCGATAAAACGAACACTAAAATTATCAGCGGCTTCACAGCTACGATTTATTTCAGCTTTAACGAAAGCAGAAAGTTCACGACCCAAAACAATTAAGTCATATAGAACAGCGGAGCCCGAGTTGGCCTTTATGAAAGACCTAAGCGTAACATCGATTATCGATGCGTCAAAATCACGTTCAACGGCGTTAAAAACAATTGGGATTGCGTTTTCGACAGGCTTCAGGCGAAGACTATCAAGCGGTTCAGTAACATTGAAGTAAACAAGTGGGACATGCTTAACATGTGCTCCGTTCTTTTCTATGTGAAAAATGAACACACTGTAGAGGATCTCGGCCATAAAGCCAAAAATCCTCGAACGCATCTGGTTGTAATGAGACAAATCGACAAGTGCCTCAAGCCTCGAAAGAACATCGAACTCAAAATGGCACATCTTATTGAATAGGTCCTTCTTCATAACAAAACAGTTATAACCAAGGAACCACTTATCTTCGAGGTACAAATGAAGGTCGTCTGAATACTCGGGATAAAACTCGTCAACGATCTTGATCATCTGGTCAAGATCGTTGACGTTAATCAAATCGCGATCATGGGCAGCCCAGTGCTTATAAACCGTTTTCTGTTTTCCTTTAGGAGTTGAAAGACCGCTAACATCTTCAAGCAGACCAACCACGCAATCATACCGCTCGATCACCGAGGACATTTCGCTCGCATCTTCAAGGCCAAAGCGATCCATGTTGAATGAATCGAGAAAACCCGCTTCAACTTGATTACGCTGAGTGAACTCGAAATCTCCATCAGAAAAAGTTAGGAAACGACGATAGTGGCAAAGACCAAGATAGTCGGCGTCAAGATTTTTCCAGGCCCAATACTGAGCAGTTAACTCACAGTACGAGCCATTCTTAGCGGAAATATTTTCGCCCTCATCATCATGAGCAATACCCTCCATACGCCGGGGCGCGATAGCAGACCCAACCTGAACGGGAACATAAAGGGGGTTATGCGGGAGCTCGGAAGGTTTATGACAAGCTACGGCAATTTTAATATCAGTCATTCAGCACTCCAGAACGGGTCATGAAACCAAGTCATTAACGTCTATCTTATACAAACACATGTCCCCCTGGCTAAGAACGAGTTCAAAACCGGGAGTGTTCTCGGTAATATCAAAAATACCCGACCAATCTTTTCTATCATGAGGCACATACGGAATGATGGAGCCCGAGGGAGAATTACTATCAAGTATGAGAACGTACTTAGCGTTCAGATTTCGGACACAGTCCGAAACACGCTTGTCTGACGCGATATTGCTCAAACCCATGCGGATAGGCTTATCAGTTAGGTTGCTAGGATTAGCTTTTATGTTTCTATAAACCACATTCATACCAGTTGATCCGTACAACATGCCGCTTCCATCAAAAGGCAAATTAATAACTACATCGTCTTTAACGATGGGAATGCATTTGGCAATAAAATCCCACTCTTCAGTATCAATTCCCTCAAGGTTATTCATTGAATAGGTTCGTTCTACGTTGCTTTTAATAGAGCCGAAAGGCGTATCAAACCAAGAACCGTCTGCCAGCTGGAAACTAGGCAACAAAAGAAAATAAAGGAAAACAAGCGACCCGGCAAAACAAAACGAGACACGAAGGACGCGCGCAAAACGTTGGACTAGACGAATGGAAGCACGCGCGATAGCAGAATAAGCAACACAGAGAAGCGGCGTTGAGCACATCGCTGCCATAGCGCCCACTCGATAATAGTCCGTGTACCAAAAACCGGAAAAATAGCTTTGAAGCGGGAAGTCCTTAGTATACGAAGCAATAAAAAGTAACGTACAAAAAAGATAGAGCCAGCTGACATATTTAACCGAAGAACGCGTAAAGGAAAGAAAGAGTCCCAGAAGCAGAAGCGGAGCGACTAGATACTGAATTTCAAACATTCCACCATACTTGAGTTCAAGAGCGGAAACTAAGGCTTGACCCAGAGATGCGTCATTGGACCAATTGTAATGAACAATGCCGCTCAAAAAAGGAGATATGTATAGAAGTGTCCAGATGGCGAAAACAAAACTAACTACTAGCAGAAAAGATAGGAGGGATTTAGAGGAATTCGATTTGCAGAGGCTTGGATATATAACCAAAATCCGGTCACGAACAAAACAAAAAATGATTGGAATACAGAAAACTCCGCCCGTAAATACAGCATTCGGTTGAGCAGTCGCCATAGCAAATAACACAACAGACAATGAAACGAATACCTTGACAAAGGACCGCTTCTCACAAGGGAAAAGGAGTTCCCAAAATAAAAAGACAAATGCAGGAACCAAAGCAAAAGCCAGCAAGTTTGAAGCGAGCTGGCCCCAAACCAAAAAGGCCCACGGAAAACCAGCGTTTCCGACACAAGCAAGGGCCCCCACACGTGTCTCAAGGGTTCTAGAACCAAAAAGACGCGAACAGACCAGAAGTGATCCAAGGGGATAAACCGCTCCACAAATTACAACAACAGCAATGTTAGATGCCATAGTAACCGTGCAACCAGGCAACGCAGTAAGAGCTGCGCAAAAGACATGGTAGGCCGCAGGATAAAATCCGGAAAGCGGTACAAGATTTACTTCTTGTGACACATGTAGAGTCGAATAGGTACCAGATTCGACAAATACCCTAATGAAATCTAGATGAGCGCTCGAATCATTCGACGTTGAAAAAGAGTAAGGACCATCGATCGGAAGTATGAAGAGCACCGTGATAAATATTGCCGCGATGAGCAAATAAAGCGCAATAAGAGAGAAAGTTGGCCCGTTTTGAGAGTCGTGCTGCACATGTGGCAGTCGATTTCTTTCGCAAAGTCGCGAGAATACACCGGAAACAATAAGTAAAACCAGAGTAACGAGTAGACATATCAGAAGGAACTTAACGTTGCTAACATTAATACCGGCAAGCCCAAGCAAAATGCCAACAACAACAAACACCGAAAGTGAGAAACTCGGAGCAAGACAAATTGATGTTTCCAGCCTAAATCCGGCAAAACGGAAAGCAATAGAACCGGGCCCATAAAGAAGCGCAGCAGCAATACAAAGGTCTAGAAAATAATAAAGCCAAGATGGATTCATAACGTTAAACACCGTAAATAACGATTACAAAGACTTCAAATACAAAGAAAGAGAGCTGTCCCATTCCCGCATATGGAAGCCAGATGCCTCGAGCTTGGACAGGTCGAGAGCGGAGTGAACCGGGCGCGGGGCGATGGGGCCGGCGGCGCCGGCGTAGTAGTCGGCGGTCGAAACCGGCACGACCCTGTCGCCGTTGCCGTTGGCGGCCTCGAAGACGGCGCGGGCGATATCGGCCCAGGACTTCACGGCGCCGGAGCCGGTGCAGTCGTAGGTGCCGTAGGGGGCGTGCGTCCCCAGCACGTGGAAGATGGCCTCGGCCATGTCGCGCGTGAAGGTCAGGCGGCCCAGCTGGTCGTCGACGACCGTGACCTGCGCGAGCCCGTCCTCCGGGTCGGCGACGCGGTCGGACAGCCCCTTCATGGTCCTGACGAAGTTGTGGCCCTCGCCGATGACCCAGCTGGAGCGCATGATGTAGTGGCGCGGGCACCCGGCCACGGCGATGTCGCCGGCGGCCTTGGTCTGGCCGTAGACGGACAGCGGGGAGAACGGCTCGTCCTCCGTGTGGACCTCGGCGGTGCCGTCGAAGACGTAGTCGCTGGACACGTGGACGAGGGTGATCCCGTGCCCGGCGCAGGTGCGGGCCAGAAGCGCCGGGCCGGTCGCGTTGGCCTTCCAGGCGGTCACGCGGCCCTCGGGGGTCTCCGCCCTGTCCACGGCGGTGTAGGCGCCGCAGTTGATCACGGTGCCGTAGAGCGACCAGTCGTATTTGGAGTAGGCCTCCGGGTCGGACATGTCGAAGGTGTCGATGTCGCAGAAGTCGAAGTCCTTGGCGACGCCGCGCTCCTCGGCGAGCGCGCGCACCGCGCGGCCCAGCTGGCCGTAGCAGCCGGTGACGAGGGTGCGCCTGGGCGCCATGGGGACTACGTCCCTGAGCATCGGGTGGCCGAGGTCGGCCTCGGAGACGGTGGCCTCATCGAGCGGGATCGGCCACTGGATGTTAAGCTCCGGGTCGGCGAGGTTCACGAAGGTGTAGGTCCTCTTCAGCTCCAGCGACCAGTGGGCGTCCACCAGGTAGGTGTAGGCGGTGCCGTCCTCCAGGGCCTGGAAGGAGTTGCCCACGCCGCGCGGGACGT
>NZ_CABWIF010000034.1:0-3123 GCF_902501475.1 Collinsella aerofaciens
CCCTTTCCTTGCCCGTGTCTCGACTGGATGAGACCTGCAGAATCGGGCGGCTCATTATTTTTCGCTAACTACGTCCGAAAAATAATGTGACAAATGACAAATGACAAATGACCACAGGGGGGGCGAGGTACTACGACCTCGCCCATGGGAATCCGATATCCGATACCGATACGTCGGGGTGGTTTGGAGGGGTTTCACCCCTCCATCTCGGCGCAGCCGAGCGGGCAAGGAAGAGGTGCCGCCACCGATGACGCGCAGCAATCTCGACCGCTGGGAGGATTGCGGAGAAGCCCCGCAGGGCACGTCCTTAGCGCAGCTAAGGTCTAACGTGCTAGACTTTAGTCGGCTAAAATCTGACGCAAGGCGGTTCTAACATGGCACACATAGCGAAGTACAAGGCTCAATCGGTCGGGCACATGCTCGCCCACTATAGGCGCGACCGCAGCAGCCTGGAGCGCGACAACATCGACCCCGAGCGCATCAAGAACGACTTGGTTGTCGGTCACTACACCAACAAGGACGGCAAGCTCGTTGTGGGGCGCGTGGAGCCGCGCGATGGCGAGCCGAACTGGGGCACGGTGGAGAGCCGCATCGAGCGCGTGAACGAAGCCCAGAAGGCGGCTGGGAAGCGCGCCACGCGCAAGGATGCGGTCGTTATGGCTGACGTTGTTGTGACGCTTCCCGACAATGTGCGCAAGGGCGATGAGGATAGGTTCTTTCGCCTGACGTACTGGTACCTGTCGAAGAAGTTCGGTATCGACAACATGATGGGCGGATACGTTCACAAGGACGAGGTGCTGAAGGACGGCACGCCCGCCCGCGACCATATGCACGTTCCGTTCACGCCCATCCTCGATGGTCGCTTCAACTACAAGCAGATGTGCCCCCGCTCGTTCTATCAATCGATGCACAAGGAGCTTGGGGACTACCTCGAGAAGCGCATGGGCTACCGCCCTGCAATCGAGCTTGACGAGGAGACGCGGGCGCAGCGCGTTTACACGGACAAGTCCGTGGACATCGACAAGGTACGCGGGGCGGTCGATAGGGCGGTCGTGCAACCTGCCGAGGACGAAGCGGCGCGAATCGTCGCGGCGGCTAGGGAAGAAGCCGCCGCTTTGCTAAACGATGCCGAAGCGCGTAAGGCAGAGCTTGTTACCGAGATTGCCGACAAGGAGGGTGACCTTGCCGAGCTTGACAGCCAGCTCGAGGACGTGAAGCTCGATATCGAAGAGGAGCAAGACCGATTGGAGTGTCTTCGGCAACGAGCGGACGGAGTTGCGCGAGACGTTGGAGAGCTTCGCTCCATCGCTGCCGAGGTTCGGGGCTGGGAAGCTGCGGGAAAAGCTGAGCGCGGCGCAATCCTCGATAGAATCGCTGCTCAGTGCGATGGACTCGCGAGCCGCATCAGAGCAGGAGTTGCGGGAATGCGAATCAAAGTGGAAGAGCTTAGAAGCCGAATATCGCGCCCGCTCGAATATCTGATGCGCAGGGAACAGCCAAGGCAACAGAGCCTTAATGACGTGCTGCGCGATGCGCAGCGGGCGGCGGATGCGTGGAGCCGCGACCACGCTGCACCGCAGAGGACGTATCGCGGGCGGGCTAGATGATGTGTTATAGTAGTACCTGTAATACACGACAAGGAGGTGCGACATGGCTACCGCGGTCACATCAATGAGGATTCCAACCGAGTTGAACGAGCGCTACAGCCGTCTTGCGAAGGAGACTGGCAGGTCGAGGAGCTTCTACGTTAACGAAGCCCTGCAAGAAGCTATCGACCGTTTCGAGTACGAGTACGGGATTCTCAAGGATATCGAGGACTATCGTGCTGGCAGGCTTGAGACCTACAGCATCGACGAGGTAAGGGCGCACTGTGGCCTGGCGAATTGATTTCACGAGGAACGCCGACAAGGCGATGCGCAAGCTCGATAAGGGCGTTGCCGCGCGGGTGTTTGACGAGCTTGACGAGATAGCGAAGCTCGAAGACCCAAGAAGCAGGGGCAAGGCATTGACGGGAAACTTGGCAGGCGTGTGGCGATACAGGGTCGGTGACTACCGAATCCTGTGCGACATCAATGACGGCAGGCTCGTCATTCTCGTGGTCGATGTTGCGCATAGACGCGAGGTTTACAAGCGCAGATAAAAAAAGAAAAGCCCCAGCAAGCTTGGCGGCAGCAGGGGCATTCGAGACAAGGAGATTATAGCATGGCGGCAAACGCTGGCGAGACGAAGGTGAAGCTCTGGGAGGGCATCTGCTACCCAGAGAACATGCGCGATGACTGGCAGGACGAGATAGACGACATTCTTCAAGTGCCTTTCGCTTATGCGGTTCACGACATAGACCATGACCAGAAGAGCAAGCAGCGCAAGACGCATGCGCACGTCATTGTTGTCTGGGGCGGCAACACGACACGCAAGGCAATCATCAACGTCTTGAACCGATTGAGCGCGGACGGCAAGAAGTGCTGTTCGTCAGCCGAGCCAATCAACAACATCAGGCATGCGTATGACTATCTGATTCACGACACGGCTTCCTGTCGCAAGAAGGGCAAGGAGCTGTATCCGGTCGAAGCACGCATCGAGGGAAACAACTTCGACATTGGTCAGCTCGAACAGCTCTCGACTAAGGACAAGCAGGACATGCTCTTCGAGTTGGTCGGCTTCATCATGTGCGAGAGGTTCGAGACCATCAACGATTTCACGGCTGCGGCGCTGAGGGAGTTTCCCGAGCAGTACCGCGAAATCATCGTGGGGTACAACTCGATTCTCGAGCGCTATTGTCGCGGGAACTATCTGAACGCCGAACGTAAGCGCAAGTGCGTGGAACAGTCAGGTGCCAAAGAGTAGTCGGGTCAATGCAGCAATGCGTGACTACGGGGCGGCGTGGTCTGCGCTCGCGCAGATCTAAGCCGACTCGTTCACGGATTGCGGAATTGACGCGACGGCCAACCGAATAGACCAGACTTGATTAAGGGTCGATGGACGCTCTGCTCCATCGACCCTTTCCTTGCCCGTGTCTCGACTGGATGAGACCTGCAGAATCGGGCGGCTCATTATTTTTCGCTAACTACGTCCGAAAAATAATGTGACAAATGACAAATGACAAATGACCACAGGGGGGGCGAG
>NZ_CABWIF010000035.1:0-2419 GCF_902501475.1 Collinsella aerofaciens
GGGTCGGCGAGGTTCACGAAGGTGTAGGTCCTCTTCAGCTCCAGCGACCAGTGGGCGTCCACCAGGTAGGTGTAGGCGGTGCCGTCCTCCAGGGCCTGGAAGGAGTTGCCCACGCCGCGCGGGACGTAGATGGCCTTGGACGGGTCGAGCGTGCAGGTGAACACCTTCCCGTAGGTGGCGCTGCCCTCGCGCAGGTCCACCCATGCGCCGAAGACGCTGCCGCGGGCCACGGAGATGAACTTGTCCCAGGGCTCCGCGTGGATGCCGCGGGTGACGCCGCGGCTGTCGTTGTAGGAGATGTTGTTCTGGACGACCCTGAGATCGGGGATGCCCAGGGCGGTCATCTTGGCGCGCTGCCAGTTCTCCTTGAACCAGCCGCGCGAGTCGCCGTGGACGGCGAGGTCGACTACCTTGAGGCCCTCGATGCCGGTCTCGGCGACGGAGAGGTCCTTCTCGAATGCGATGTCAGCCATGTGGGAAAAGCTCCTATCGAAGAGGTTGGGAAACCGGGGCGCCCGCGCGGGGACGCAGGATCATCCCCATGCCCTGCGGCCCCGCGCGGGCGCCCCGCGGTGCGGTTCGCCGGGGTGCGGCCTACTGGCCCTGCGCCTTATACCTGGCCTCGGTGGCCTCCTTGGCCGGGCGCCACCAGGGCTCGTTGGCGACGTACCAGTCGATGGTGGCCTTGAGGCCCCCGGCGAAGTCGGTGTGCGCCGGCCTCCAGCCGAGCTCGCGCTGGAGCTTCGTGCTGTCGATGGCGTAGCGGCGGTCGTGGCCGGGGCGGTCGGCGACCCAGTCGAAGTCCTCGGGGTCGCGTCCCATCGCCTCCAGGATCATGCGCAGCACGGTGATGTTGTCCCTCTCGCCGTCGGCCCCGATGAGGTAGGTCTCCCCCGTGCGGCCCTTGGTCAGGATGTCCCAGACGGCCGAGGAGTGGTCCTCGGTGTGGATCCAGTCGCGGACGTTCTCGCCCTTACCGTAGAGCTTGGGGCGGACGCCGTCGACGATGTTCGTGATCTGCCTGGGGATGAACTTCTCCACGTGCTGGTAGGGGCCGTAGTTGTTGGAGCAGTTGGAGATCGTGGCGCGAAGGCCGTAGGTGCGGGTCCAGGCGCGCACGAGCATGTCGGAGCTGGCCTTGGTCGAGCTGTACGGGGAGGACGGGTGGTAGGGCGTCTCCTCGGTGAACTTGGCCGGGTCGTCGAGCGCGAGGTCGCCGTAGACCTCGTCGGTGGAGACGTGGTGGTAGCGGACGCCGTGCTTGCGGACGGCCTCCAGCAGGCGGAAGGTGCCCTCGACGTTGGTGCGCAGGAAGGGCTCCGGGTCGGCGATGGAGTTGTCGTTGTGGGACTCGGCGGCGTAGTGCACGATGGCGTCGTGGCCCGGGACGATGCGGTCCAGCAGCCCCGCGTCGCAGATGTCGCCCACGACGAGCTCCACGCGGTCGGAGGGCAGCCCCGCGATGTTCTCGGGGTTGCCGGCGTAGGTCAGCTTGTCCAGGACGGTCACGTGGACCTCCGGGTGGTTGTTGACCACGTAGTGCACGAAGTTGCTGCCGATGAAGCCGCAGCCGCCCGTGACGATGACGTTCTTGGGGGAGAAGGTCTCCTCTGCCATGTTCGAATCTCCTTGTTCCTAGTACTCGCGCGGGCTGTTGACGATCTCGCCGGCGGCGACCTTCTTGAGGTGCCGGCCGTAGACCGACTTGCCGTAGGCCTCGGCGGCCTCCTCCAGCTCCGCGGTGGTGATCCAGCCGTTCTCCCAGGCGATCTCCTCGGGGACCGAGACCGGCAGGTCCTGGGAGTGCTCCACGGCGCGGACGAACTCAGCGGCCTCGTGCAGGCTCTCCATGGTGCCGGTGTCCAGCCACGCGTAGCCGCGGCCCAGGGTCACCACGGACAGCGTCCCCTCCTCCAGGTACATCCGGTTGAGGTCGGTGATCTCCAGCTCGCCGCGGGCCGAGGGCTCGACCCTGTGCGCCTTGGCGGCCACGTCGCCCGGGTAGAAGTACAGGCCGGTGACGGCGTAGGAGCTCTTGGGCTCGGCGGGCTTCTCCTCGATGGAGACGGCCCTGCCCTCGCGATCGAACTCCACGACACCGAAGCGCTCGGGGTCGTCGACGTGATAACCGAACACGGTGGCGCGGCCCGACTCGGCGTTCTCGACGGCTTTCTTGAGGTGGCGCGAGAGTCCATTACCGTAAAAGATGTTGTCGCCCAGCACGAGCGCGCACGGCTCGCCGGCGATGAAGTCCTCGCCGATGGTGAACGCCTGGGCCAGGCCGTCGGGGCTGGGCTGCTCGGCGTAGGACAGGTTCACGCCGTAGCGCGAGCCGTCCCCGAGCAGGCGCTCGAAGTTGGGGAGGTCGGTCGGCGTGGAGATGACCAGGATGTCCCGGATTCCCGCCAGCATGAGGGTG
>NZ_CABWIF010000036.1:0-2285 GCF_902501475.1 Collinsella aerofaciens
TGAAGTTAGTGTCCATCCTCGCAGTATCCGGTTCTCAAGGTGCACGCCCCGCGGCTCATCCGGTCCGACCGGGCCGCGCGGCAAGGAGATATATTGCCAGACCGGAGGGGCCCCGTGGGCGGGAATCTGGGCGTACACATTTCCTACACATTTTGTGATTCTCAGCTGTGTTTGCCGGTAATAAAGAGGGGACCTCGTTTCCGAGATCCCCTCCTCCGTCTAACTGTAGAAATAGGCTTTCAAAGCCTTAGGCCAACAGCTTGCGACCGGACTCCTCAATCGCGTCAAGTGCGGCATCAGCCTCGGCGGCATCCGCGCCCTTAGCGAAGATGTACAGCTTAATCTTGGGCTCGGTGCCGGAAGGACGAACAATACCCTTGTTGCCGCCCTCAAGATCGAACTCAATGACGTTAGCCTTCGGCAGGCCGTTCACGCAGGTGTTGTAATCCACGACAGCCTCAATCTTGGAACCGGCGAGCTCCGCGGGCGGGTTCTCGCGCAGACCAGCCATGATGCCGGCCATCTTTGCCGCACCCTCAGCGCCCGGATAGCTCAGCGAAATCGTCTTGTTGTGATAGTAGCCATACTTCTCGTACAGCTCGTGCATCGCATCTGCAAGGTTCTTGCCCTGGAGCTTGTAATACTGCGCCATCTGGCAAATCAGAAGAGAAGTGCTCACGGCGTCCTTGTCGCGCACGTGGTCACCGGCCAGATAGCCGTAGCTCTCCTCAAAACCGAAGATAAAGCGATTGACCTCGCCAGCATCGGAAAGAGAAGTAATGATGTCGCCGATGTACTTGAAGCCCGTCAGGCAGCGGCGGAGCTCAAAACCGTACTCGTCGGCCAGAGCGTCAACCATGGCGGAAGAAACGATAGTAGTGACAGCAACCTTCTTAGTGAGGTCCTCACCGCGAGCAGCGCGGGTCTTGCAGATATAGTCAAGCAGCAGAACGCCCATCTCATTGCCGGTCAGCAGCAGATAGTCATCGCCATTCTTAACGGCAACGCCAACGCGATCGGCGTCAGGATCGGTTGCAAGCAGCAGATCGGGGTGAACCTGCTCGCACAGGTCAATGCCCTTCTGCATGGCCTGACGAATCTCGGGGTTAGGATACGGGCAGGTCGGGAAATCGCCGTTAGGCTCCTTCTGCTCGGGAACAACCGTGACATCAGTGATGCCAGCGCGCTCGAGCACCGTCGTGACGGGAATGAGGCCAGTGCCGTTAAGCGGAGTGTAGACGAGCTTAAGCGGAGCGCCAGCGATCTCCTCGGCAGAAAGGTTAGTCACGCCGCGGGCGAGAACGGCGTCGTAATAACGCTCGAGGCACGAGTCATCGATCCATTTGACCAGACCCTGCTCAAGAGCCTCATCGAAGTCCATGGACTTCACGCCGGTGAACGTATCGGTCTCGGCGATAGCCTTAGAAATTGCATCGGCGGCCTCGCTGGTGATCTGGCAGCCGTCGGGGCCATAGGCCTTATAGCCGTTATAAGGCGCCGGATTATGACTAGCGGTCATGCAAATGCCACCGGAGCACTTAAGGTCGCGGACGGCCCAGGAGAGCGTCGGCACAGGAGAAATCTTGGGATACACGAGGGCGGTCACGCCGTTTGCTGCAAGAATGGCAGCCGTCGTCTTGACGAACAGCTCACCTTTATTGCGGCTATCGCGAGCGATGGCGACCGTCGGATGTTCGAAGGTCGCATTGAGGTAGTCAGCGAATCCCTGGGTCGCACGACCGACCGTATAGATATTCATACGGTTAGTGCCCGCACCGATAGTGCCGCGAAGGCCGGCAGTACCGAAGGCGAGATCCTGGAAGAAAGCGTCGGTGATGGCGTCCTCATCACCCTGCTCCTTCATCGTGTTAAGCTCAGCGAGGAGCTCCTCGTCCTTGACATTGGCAATCCAAGTATCAAGCAGCTCATGAACATCTGCCATATGAGTCCTTCCGTCACAATCAATAAAACGACCCGTGTAAAACAGGACAAGCGCAGCAGTGCGCTAAAGCAAATATTAGTCCATTGAGAACAAAGAACCGACCAAAGAACGGTGAACGTCTATATTCAGCGGTGGATGATTAAATTGATTTAATTGCATAAGGAATGTTTCACGTAAACGCAAAAAAGGGGGAGGCCGCGAGGCCTCCCCCTTCTAAGTTCAAGCGTACGGCTCGGTGCCGTCCACCGGTCAGCGGCGCCCTGGCCTCCCACGGGCTGACCCCGCAGTACTCTCGGCGCGATGGGGCTTAGCTTCCGGGTTCGGAACGGGACCGGGCGTGCCC
>NZ_CABWIF010000037.1:0-2045 GCF_902501475.1 Collinsella aerofaciens
CATGTTTAATCTGTTTCGTTAACTGAAATGCGTAAATCTGGTTAATCAAAAAAGCAAAATCTGGTTAAATGAAAATGGTAAATTTAGTTAAACGCGCTGGTAATCAATGGTGAAAAACATGCCAAAAAAGTACTACACTCGAATTATCGAAAATGAGCTCGACCAGATGCTGGGGATATTCGGTGCCGTTCTCATCGAAGGACCGAAATGGTGTGGAAAGACAACCACAGCCGGGACCCGTGCGGCGTCCAGGCTCCTTCTCATGGACCCGTCGCGCAACTTCGAGAATCGCTTGCGTGCCGAGACGGACCCGGCGCTTGCCGTTTCCGGCGAGGTGCCGCGGCTGATCGACGAATGGCAGGAGGTTCCGAAACTTTGGGACGCGGCGCGGTTTGAGTGCGACAACCGCGGCGGCGAGCCTGGCCAGTTCATATTTACGGGGTCGGCGACGCCGCGAGACAATGAGCGGCCGATGCACAGTGGCGCTGGAAGGTTCGCTAAATTGCGCATGGATACCATGACGCTTTTCGAACTTGGGAAATCTAGCGGCGCGGTTAAGCTGTCGGGCATTATTTCTGGCGAAAAGTTCAATGGCGCTTTCGGGTCGTTGGATTCTGCCTCGATTGCCGAGTGCGTTGTCCGTGGTGGATGGCCCGCGGCGGTCGGTCGCGATGCGCTGGCTGCGTCGGCGATGGCGAAACGTTACATCGGCATAGTCGCCGAAGAAGATTTGTCTCGTGTTGATGGCTCTCGACGCGATCCCGAAAAGGTCAAAGCTGTCATCGAATCGCTTGCGCGTAATGAATCCACTTTGGCGACACTCAAGACGCTCGTAGCTGATCTTGGTGGAGAAGTGTCGAGACAAACGGCGGCATCGTATATATCTCTTCTCGCACGGGTTAGCTTCGTTCGCGATATTCCCGCGTGGAATCCAGCAATGAGATCTCCGGTGCACTTAAGAGAATCAAAGAAGCATCATCTTGCTGACCCGTCACTGGCGGCCGCTGCGCTCGGGGCGACTCCGGAGACTTTGCTGTTAGATTTCAAGACGCTTGGACTACTTTTTGAATCGCTGGCGCTCCATGATTTGTGGGTCTATGCGCGAGCAAACGGAATGAGTCTCTATCACTATCACGATTCTCGTGATCTAGAGGTCGATGCAGTCATTGCGGCTCCTGGTGGGACCTGGATCCCGGTCGAAGTTAAACTCAGCTCTGCTCAAATAGAAGAGGCATCTGACAATCTTGTTGCTGTCGAGGAACGTATGGTTGCTGCTGGAAACACCCCGCCGGTTTCTAAAGTAGCGATTATTGGATTTGGCTCACAAGCCTATGTTACCGACCGCGGTGTCCAAGTTGTTCCCTTGGATGTTCTTGCGCCGTAATGCTGCGGGCGAAGTGAAATCGACGCCGCAGTTTCTAAATCTGTTTTCTGAGATCTAAACCGCGAAACTCAAAAACTCACCGTCTTGATTTTCATTTGAATCGAATCGCGCCCGCGCAAAAGTCAAAACGACTCGCGCGGGCGTTTCGTTTTTTCATATCGCATTTCATATCGCGTCAAAACAAAACGCGAGTTTTGAAAATAGATAGCGACCATCGGTCGCGATCGTAGGCGTGTGTGCACGCCGCATGAAAATCGACTCGCCATTCGATTCGTAATGCGAGCCGCGTCAGCTTTCGACAAATCCAACAGCGCTGCGAGTCACGCTAATGACTCTCCGCGCCATTGAAATTGTCGAAAGCTGTCTCAACTTTTTCGCAAACGCCATGAAAACGATTCGACGAAGTCGAATGTTTGCGTCGCGGGCGCCGCAAACCCGCTTCGCAAAAATGCAAACACTCGGCATCCCTCGCATTCGCATTTCCGCTCCGCTCTCGCTACAGCGAACTTCTAACACTCAGCATCCTTCGCGTTAAAAATTCGCTTCCGCTCACGGTCTTCACGCAGTTACAACGCCGCGAGGCCTCTCGCTTGGAATGAGGCCTCTCATTCCACGTCTACACTGCGTTTCGCCCAATCACCGTTCCGGAGATTGCAAGATG
>NZ_CABWIF010000038.1:0-1829 GCF_902501475.1 Collinsella aerofaciens
GACCTCGAGGTCGCGGTCGCCGAACTTGTTCATGAGGTACTCGAGCTGCATGAGCTCGTCCCAGGTGCCGCCGACGCCCATCAGGAACACGGCGTCGTAGCCCTCGTCGGCGACCTTGTCGGCGAGCTCAATCATCTTCTTGCCGGTCTCATAGACGTTCTTGCCGTCCTCGAGATAGCCCTCCTGGCTAAAGTGCATGATCTCGATCTTCTCGGTTTCCTTCATGGCTTTTCCTTTCTGTCCTGCACGCGAATCTATACATCGCGTTTCTTTTCGATACCAATTATAGACATACACCCAACGTGTTTTTAATACCACTTTTCAATCTGTTCCAATCCTCGGTGAACGGTCGAAATTCTCTGGTGAGTGGTATTAAATTAGAATTTGATGTATAGCTAACGCCCCCGGCGTCTCCCTTGCGTGACAAAGAACAGCGTTCCTACCAGCGCAATAATGGTCGATGCTCCAAACAGTACCGTCTGGACGCCCAAAGCCTCCGCCAAAAACGGAGCCGCCAGCAGCGGCACCACGCCGGCGCTCATCAGGCCAAAACGCACAAAGCCGGTAATGCGCCCCAGGTATTTGATGTCGGCACGCTCCTGAATCAAGATCATCTGCAGCGGCTCCAGGAACCCCCAGGCCAGACCGTTAATCGCCTGACCGATAATCGCGACCCCCAGCATATCGGTGCCCACGTACACCATGGACCCAATGCCCACGGCCATGAGCGCGCCGAGCAGCAATCGCAGGTTGACATGGCGAGCAGAAAGCTTGGTCAGGGTGAACGCGCCCACCGAGGAAGTGAGGCCCACGACCGAGGACAGCCAGCCCAGCCAGACGATATCCACGTTGAGCACATCGCGGTAGAACAACGACTCCAGCGAATCGAACGCGCCAAACGCAAAGAAACCCAAAAAGCCCGAGATAAAGATGAGGCGCAGGTCGTGGTCTCGAAACGTAAGTCGCGCACCCTCGGCCATGCCTCCCAGAATACCGCCCTTCGGCTTCTCCCCTTTTGCGGGAACAACACACTCGTGACAGCCCAAGGAGAGCACGGCCGCCACACCCATCATGCCCGCCATGAGCAGATAGACCGATTGCGTGGCAAAACAGCTCACGATGGCACCACCGAGCAGCGGGCCAGCGGTATAGGCGATATTGCTGTAGAACATCATGAGGCCGTTCACGCGGGTACGGCCCTCGGTGGTCGACTCCAGGTATCCCGGAAACGCATGCGTGCAGGTGTTGATAAAGCCGCCTGCAAGTCCCAAGACGCACGCGGCAAACACAAGTCCTGGGACAGACAACGGCGCCAACCCCACGCCAAGCGATAGCACAGCCGTAATCACGCACGTCACAAACGACGTCCGGCGCGGTCCAAAGCGGTCGATGACCGAGCCCGACACCATATTGCCCACCGACGTCATAAGATTGCGCGCGAGCGTAATGGCAGCAACCAAAAAGGCCGTGCCAGCCAGATCGTACGTGGCCGCACCGATAAGCCCCAAAAAGTAGACCGCGTTGTTGGCGCACCACTGCAGGGACTCAATAAGAATCAACCTGACCTCCGCCGGCTTCAGGCGCATTGCTTCGCGATCCTTCGCGAACATACGAACTCCTTTTACATAAAAAAGGGATGGAGGGCATAGGCCTGCTCCATCCCCTTTCCAGGTCGCAACGAAAATCTATGCAGCTGGGCCCTTACGCCAGCACGCCGAAGAACGCGCCGACGATGCCCACGGCCATGGTGGCCACGATCAGCACCATGGGGTTGATCTTCTTGGACAGCAGCCAGTAGTACAGCCAGAAGGCGATCATGCCGAGCATGC
>NZ_CABWIF010000039.1:0-1546 GCF_902501475.1 Collinsella aerofaciens
CCCATTACAGTCTGAAGTGGGCCACCGATAAATTTCGATGGCGAGCATTCGGCGCATTGCCTACGATACGGGCAAGCCCCGAGGGGCCGCCGATCGGGCGCCTCCGGATGGCCGTCTGCCCCTGCCCCGTAGAGGGCCCGGGGGGTGTTGCCACCGGGGGCGCTCGCCGCTCCGGACGACTGATAGGAAACTGCCGGGCGCAAGCGCCACGGCCAGGTAATGTGGGTGTCGCAGGGAGGGGTTCCGATCGGCCTACCGATTGGAGGATACCACCGTGGCACCACCTAGAATGCCGGAAGCCGTCATCGGGCTCGATGTCGGGAAATCGTCCCATTGGGCATGCGTCGCGACCCGGGACGGCGAGATACTGCTGAGCGCCCCCGTCGCGAACAGGGAGGGCGATCTGGACTCGCTGTTCGGCCGCTTCCCCGACGCGCTCGTGGTCGTCGACCAGTCGCGCAACATAGGCGCCCTCGCGCTCGCCCGCGCCAAGGCGGCCGGGATGTCGGCGGCGTACCTGCCGGGACTCGCGGCACACGGGGCCGCCAGGCTCTTCGCCGGCGACGCCAAGACCGACGAGCGGGACGCAATGGTCATCGCGAAGACGGCGCTGGGCATCCCCGACGCACTCCTGCCGGTCGGGGACCCGGGCCCGACGGTCGCGGCGGCGAGGGCGCTGGCCGCCCAGAGAAACTTCCTGACCTGCGAAAACACTAGGAGCAAGAACCGGCTGCGCAGCATCCTGCTGGAATCGTGCCCCGCCTTCGAGGCGCTGGTCGACCTGTCCGACGGTCCCCAGCTGAGGCTCATGGCATCCCTCGGCGGGGCCTGGTCGGTGGCCGACGCCGGGCCCCGCAGGGCGGCGGCGCTCACGCGCGGGGCGGCGCGCGGCAAGATCGAGGCCCTCGTCCGCTCGACGGCCTCCTCGACAAGGCCGGACGCGGCAGCCATCGCCGCCGAGGACCGGGCGGTGAGGCTGCTCGCGCGCAGGATCTCCGAGAACTCGGCGGAGATCGATGTGATCACGGCGGAGATATCCGCCCTCCTCGAGGGCGACGATACCTACCGATGCCTCCTGACGGTGCCGGGGATCGGCCCCAAAACCGCTTCCGAGCTCGCGATCTCCATAGATATCGAAGACTTCCCAAGCCACGACAGGCTCGCGTCGTACTGCGGCCTGGCGCCGCGCAACCGCCAGTCGGGGACCTCGATCTCCTCGGTGACGGCATCGCGCCAAGGCAACAAGAGGCTGAAGAACCTGCTCATATTCTCGTGCAACTGCCTTACCCGGACAGAGGGAAGATGGGGCGACTACTACGCTAGGTGCCGAGAGCGGGGCATGCCGCACGGCAAGGCGCTCAAGGCGCTGGCACGAAAGAGGCTGAAGGTCATCTACGCGATCATGCGGGACAGGGTGCCCTACGCCGCCTAGTAAAAGCGCTCCGAACAGATTGGAGCCCATCGGCCGAAAGGCCTGGCGTTAGCATGTCGCGATTCAATCTCGAAAACGGCATTGCCCAGTTGACAAAACTATAGGAACACCCCC
>NZ_CABWIF010000040.1:0-1536 GCF_902501475.1 Collinsella aerofaciens
TCGCTCATATGACCCAATCCGCTGTCAAGAGCCACAATGGCCCCGCCGACCGCTTGCAATCGGTCGGCGGGGCCTGCCGTTAACCCGTCCCGGTCCGCCCCCGGCATGTCATCGACGCCTTCGGCTCAGTCTCATATCCGCGGATACCGTTCTGCCGGCCCGCACTCCATTCCTTCGGCGGGGTCCCCCAAGTCTGTCGAGGCGCATGCGGAGGGCTCCGCGCGCACAGCGAAATAGGGGGTATCCCCGAAGGCCGCCCGGCTCGCCGGGACGGGGGCTATGTCTATTCCGCGCCCTCCCGGCACATCATGCCGAGGGCCCAGAGCCACCTCACGAGCTCGGCCGCGGTGGCCGCGTTGGCCTTCGCCGCGGGCATGCCGCGGGCGAGCATCTCCTCGCGCCGCCGCAGGAGCCGCTCGGACCCCTTCCTCCCGTGCATCCTTATCTCGAGGGGCACGCCCGTGTCCCTCGGCATGAGCTTCGGCTGGTGCCGTGCCGCGGCGTAGCACCATGAGCCCTCAACGGCCAGCTTCCTCACGAGCGCGTTGCCCGCGCCGCTGATGCCTCCGAGCCGCACGGAGTCGCCACTCGACCTCTGACTCGGCGCGAGGCCGAAATAGGCCGTGACCTGCCTTCCGGAACGGAACCTCGTGAAGTCGCCGACCTCGGCCGAGAAGGCTGCGGCCAGCGCGAAGGCGCAGCCCTTGATCGACTGGAGGGCGGCCACCTCCGCGGCGATCGGGCTGGCATCCACGGCGGCCCTGTACTCGGAGAGCAGGTCCGCCCGGGCCTCCGCCGCGGCCTCGACCTCGTTCCTCAGGGCGGCGAGCGTCCGAACCCCGCCATCGTCCTCCGGCCTGACCTTGTCGAGCCACCTCAGGAAGTCGTAGGTCCAGTACTTCCTCGGGTTGCCGGCGGGCGTGGTGCCGCCGTAGACGAACCCCCGCTTTGCGAGGAAGGCGAGCAGCCGCTGCTTGGCGGTCGCCAGGCGCGCGGTCGCCCCGCCGTAGGCGCCGGCGAGGTCCCTGATGCCTTCGACCTCGGGGGAGGGGACCCATACGGGGGAGATGTCGTGGGCGAGTATCGCCTTGGCCATCCTGGCGGCGTCGTTCCTGTCGTTCTTGGAGGCCGAGTCGGCGGTCGACCTGGGGATCTTCGAGACCGCGGCGACGACGCACTCGACGCCGAGCCCGGCGAGCTCCCTTTGCGGGGCGAAGCCGAGGTAGCCGCTCTCGTAGGCCGCGAGCGACGGCCCGGGGAACCCATCCATCCACCCGGCGATCTCGCCCCAGGGGTTGCCGGGGAACCTCCTCGTCACGGCCTCGCCGGTGTCCGCGTCGAGGGCGCAGACGGTGGTCGACCTCAGGTGGACGTCCATCCCGAACGCGGTAGAATACTTTGGCATGGGAGCCTCCCAACCTCGTTGCGGCGCGGCTGCGCCTATGGCACTTCAACATCATTGTCGCAGCCCCGACCCGCGGTCACGAGCGGGGGCTCCTATCTTTTTAGTGCCCTCGGATTGGGTCATAGTGTCTG
>NZ_CABWIF010000041.1:0-1514 GCF_902501475.1 Collinsella aerofaciens
GGGACCTCGGACAAAATCTCGGACCCAATCTGGGTCCAGGAGGGAGTCCGATGTATACGAAAGAGGAGCGCGAGGGGATTCTCTGGGAGTTCCACCGGAGCGGCCTGTCCGCCCCCGCCGCCTGTAGGAGCCTGCCGCTTTTCCCGAACAAGGACAACCTGTATGCTTGGCTCAAGCTGGAGGAGGCGGGCGAGCTGACCGCCCGCGAGATGCCCGACCGGGCGGAGCGCATGCACTGCTCGCACGGCGAGGGCAGCCCCGCATTCGCCGCGAGGCGACCGGGCGCCGAGCCCGCCTCCCCGCGGAAGCGTCGAGCCGAAGGGGGCGCGGGCAAGATGGAGAGGACCGGGCGCGGTGGGGCCGGCGGCGAGCCGCCCGAGCAGACCGACTGGCGGGACTGGGGCCTGGAGGGGCTTCCCGACGACCCCGCCGAGCGCGCCCGCGAGGCCGAGGTCAGGCTCGCCGAGGCCCTGGCGGTGTTGGACGTCCTAAAAGCACCAGGCCCTGGCTCTTTGACGAACGAGGAGAAGCACAGGGCGGGAGAGGCGGCGAGGAGGCTCTCGCCGGCGGTGAGGCTCGCGGACGTGACCAGGACCCTGTCGATCCCGAAGAGCACCTATCTTGACCAGGCGTCCAGGATCTCGAGGCCCGACCCCAAGGCCGCGCTCAGGGAGCGCGTGCGCGCGTCGTTCGAGGCGAGCGGCGGCGCCTACGGGCCCGAGTCCGTGACCGCCGACCTCAGGAGGGGACCCGGCGAGCCCGTCTCGTGGCGCGAGCTCGCGCCCGGGGACGCCGAGACCCCCGTCGTCGCGTCCGAGAAGGTCGTGCGCCGGATCATGCGCGAGGAGGGCCTGGTCGCCCGCAAGGCGGCGCAGATGCGCCGGAGGGCGAGGTACCGCAGCTACCGGGGCGAGCTCGCGGAGCGCCCGGCCAACGTCCCGCTGCGCGCGGACGGGACGCACGACTTCCGCGCGCCCGCGCCCGGCCTGCTCGTGGTCACCGACGTCACGGAGTTCAGGCTCGACGGGTACAGGGCGTACCTGTCGCCCGCGATCGACTGCTTCGACGGGTGGCCGATCTGCTGGAGGGTCTCGGTCCACGCCGACTCCGACCTGATGGTCGGCATGCTCAAGGACCTGGTGGGGATAGTCGGGCCGACCGAGGACCGGCCGCTCACGGTGCACACCGACGGCGGCGCCGTCTACATGGGGCGCGAGTGGCGCGAGGCGTGCGGCCCCGGGGTGGTGCGCTCGATGTCGAGGAGGGCCCGGAGCCCCGACAACGCGCGCGCCGAGGGGTTCTTCGGCACGCTCAAGTGCGACTTCTTCGAGGGCAGGGACTGGACCGGCGTGCCGTTCGACGAGTTCTCCCGCCTGCTCGGCGAATATATCGAGTGGTACAGGGACGGCAAGCTCAAGAAGGACCTAGGATGGAAGACCATTAGGGAGTATCGCGAGGAGAGAGGCCATGCGGCATAGCGCCGCGACATGGTCCGGAAAAACGTCCGAGGTCCC
>NZ_CABWIF010000042.1:0-1427 GCF_902501475.1 Collinsella aerofaciens
TTGGGTGTTCCTATAGTTTTGTCAACCGTCGGGGCTACTCCCGGTAAGGCACCCGGTCGCGCATCACGGCGTATATCGCCCTGAGCCGCTTCCTCGCGACGGCCTTGAGCGCCCGCCCGTGCCCCATGCCCCGCGCCCTGCAGGCCCGGTAGTACTCGCCGTAGCGCCCCGAGGACCTCACCAGGCTGTTGCACGAGAAGATCAGCAGGGACTTGAGCCTCGCGTCGCCGCGCCTGGACGCCCTGACCGACCTCACCGACGTGACGGAGCTCCTCACCCTCGGGGCTATGCCGCAGTACGAGGCCAGGTGGTCGTGGTCCGGGAACCTCCCGATGTCGACCGACACCGCGAGCTGCGCCGCGGTCCTCGGGCCGATGCCGGGCACGGTGAGCAGGCACGCGTAGGTCTCGTCGCCCTCGAGCAGCGCCGCCGTCTCGGCCTCGAGGGCCCCGGCCTCGTCGAGGGCCTCCGATATCCGGGCGGCCAGGAACCTGACCTGCCTGTTCTCGGCCTCGACGAGCGCCGGCGGGGGCGCGGTGGAGGCGGCCGCGGCCTCCCCGGCGGCCTCGGCCCGCGGGCCCTCGGCCCCGGAGCGGGCAATCCCCCACGCCCCGCCGAACCCGGCGAGCAGCTCCAGCCACCGCCGGTCCGACAGGTCGACCGCGGCCTCGAGGGCCGGGCAGGACTCGAGCAGCACCGCGCGCAGGCGGTTCTTGTCCCTGGTCGCGCAGGCGACGACGTGGTCGCGCTGCGACGAGAGGGCGCGGGCGGCCTCGAGGGCCTCGCCACGGCCCGGGACCCCCGACAGGGAGTCCGGCACGCCCAGGGCGGTCCGCGCGATCACCGCGGCGTCGCGCTCGTCGGTCTTGGCCTCGCCGGCGAACAGGCCCGCGGCGCGGCTGGCGGCGAGCCCGGGCAGGTGGGCGACCACGAGCCCCGCGGCGCGGGCCCGCCTCACGGCGAGGGACCCTATGTTGCGGAACTGGTCGACGACGACGAGCGTGCCGGCGGGCGCGGAGGCGAACAGCGCGTCGAGCTCGGCCTCCCTGTTGCGGACGGGGGCGCTGGCCAGCACCTCCCCGTCGCGGTCGATCAGGCAGGCCCAGTGCGACGACTTGCCGACGTCCAGGCCGAGCACGGCCGCGGGTCTGGTGGATGGCGCTTTCACGGTGGTATCCTTCCGGTAGTCGTTCGACCGGATGGCCTCCCCCTCGGCACTCACATTACCAGCCGCGGCACCTGCCCGGCACTTTCCTATCAGCCGTCGGGGGCGGCGCGCCCCGCGCCGGCAGCACCCAACGGGCCCTCTCGGGGGCAGGGACGTTCGGCCGTGCGCGGGCGCCCGGTCGGCGGCCCGTTCTGGGCGCGCCTCAATCGTAGCCCGAGACGGTCCCGGGCTGACAATTTCGACTGTAATGGACGTTCTT
>NZ_CABWIF010000043.1:0-143910 GCF_902501475.1 Collinsella aerofaciens
GAGCCGAAGGCGTCGATGACATGCCGGGGGCGGACCGGGACGGGTTAACGGCAGGCCCCGCCGACCGATTGCAAGCGGTCGGCGGGGCCATTGTGGCTCTTGACAGCGGATTGGGTCATATGAGCGAAAACCCGCCAGAGCGAGCAAGGTGCCTTGAAACGAGGCGGCATTGACCTTCTGGTCATGCCGCCGAAGTTGAAAGGCAGATTGCCGCTCTGGCGGGTTTGCAGCGTCAACTGGTTACGCGGTTCGTAGAACCGCGTAACTGTTAGGGCCGCTGGCCCATGCCACCCTCGAGGGTGACGGTCTCGCCGTTCATGTACTTAAAGTCGGGACCGCAGAGCTGAACGACCACGCGGCCGATTTCCTTCTCGACGTCGCCGTAGTGACCAGCCGGCGGCATGTGGACGTTGGCCTTGAACGCCTCGGGATAGGCATCCTGGAAGTTCTCGAGCGCAGCGGTCCAAGCAAGCGGGCACACGATGTTGACGTTGATGCCGTCCTTGCCCCACTCGTTGGCGGCAACGCGGGTCAGGCCGCGGATGCCCTCCTTGGCGGCAGCATAGCTGCACTGGCCATAGTTGCCAAACAGGCCGGCGCCCGAGGCAAAGTTGACCACGGAACCCTTGGTCTCCTTCAGGTGCGGATAGGCCTTCTGCATGTACAGATAGGTAGCATACAGACCGGAGTAAATGGCCAGGTTAAACTGATCCATGGTGTGATCGGCGATGGTCACGCCCGAGGCGCTAGCCTGAGCATTGTTGACGACGGCGTCGATGCGGCCGAACTCCTCAATGGCCTTGTCGATGACGTTCTGGACGACGGCCTCGTTGTCCTGACCAGCCGAGACATCGGCCTGAACAGGCAGAACCTTGACACCGTACTCGGCCTCGAGAGACTCCTTGGCGGCCTCGAGCTTGGCGACGTTGCGGCCGGTGATGACGAGGTTCGCGCCCTCCTTGGCAAATGCGATATCGATGCCGTAGCCGATGGAGCCAGCGGAACCGTCCTTAAGCGTTGCCTTGCCGCCGCCGGTGACGATCACGGTCTTACCAGTGAAAAGTCCCATACAAAGTCCTTTCAAATCGCGACGGGCACGCCCGCCGACTGCGCGTATCCAACTTCACGCGCCAAAAGCTGAAATGCAACTTTAGCGGGTTCAAGTGAAAAATAAAGACCGCAGCAGGCGAACGGCACAACGTCATTCGGCGAAGGGAATGTCAAGCACGAACTGGATAAAGAGGCCGAATTTTGTCAGCCAAACGAGTCATCGAACACGTTTTGAAACTTTGCTGCGGGGCGCGGGATGTCGGCGCGAGACTTTATCATAGGGTGACGAACAACGATGAGGAGCACATGCCTATGACAGACGAGCTGGACCCCCAGACTCAACAGCATATTGATGATTCCGCAGACGTCATCGCAGATGCTGACGCTGTTACCTGCGAAGATATCGACGTCGACGACTCCATCTTGGACGAAAGCGCTACGGCGGAAACCTCTGCCGCAGAAAACGCCATCGAGCAAAACGACGATACGCCCGCTCGGGACGACGCCCCTGCACAGGATGCCGCCCCACAGGCAGCAGGCCCTATCGAGGTGTCTTCGGAAGAAGAGCTCGATGCCGTCATGGACTCCATGATGGATGCCGTCAAAGCGATGAAAGACGCCGTCGCCGATGCCGATATTGATGCCGAGGAAGAGGAGGCCGCCGAGGCGGCCTCGACCTTTGTGCCCGGCGAGACTCCGGTTGCCGACCAGGGCAGCACCATGCCCTCGTTTCTGCAGCTCGAGCATCCCACGATTGGCGCCGATGCGGTCGATCCGCACGCAGCAGGCTTTTCTGTGATTGAGGGCGGTACCGGCAATATCGCCGTGCCGCAGGCTGCCGATGCGGACGCTGCCGACACCGCTCGCCCGACCGCCCTGCACTCCCCCGCCGCGAGCCGCGATCTGGGGACCGCTGTCTCGAACACTGCGAACGCCGTGGGCACCTTTATCGCCCAGGGTGCCTCGGCCATGCGCGAGATGAATGCCGCAAAGAAGGCACTCGCGGACGCCCGCGCTCACCTGGCCGAACTTGAGCAGCGCATCGCCGATCAAGGCGAGGAACTCGAGACGCGCCAGGATATCGCAGGCCGCTACGACCAGATCGTCGCCGACCAGCGCCAGGCGATTGCCACGGCCCAAAAGACTGCAGCGGCCGCCGAGATTGACCGTGATACCCACGCCGCCAAAGCGACAGAGCTCAAGGGTCAGTTCGAACAAATGAAGACAGAGGATGACGCGACTGAGCTCCGCCTGAAGGCCGCGCTCGACGCTGTGGAGGCCCGCGAGGCGAGCTCTCGCGAGACCGGCAACCGCCTCGTTCGACGTCTTGAGGATTCCAAGCGCATCCGCGACAAGGTGAAGGCCGAGCGAGACGCCGGCATTGCGGCCGCACAACAAACCGTCGACGCCACGCGCGCCCAGCTCGAGACGCTGCGTCATGAGTATGCCGAGCTGCAACGCAATCCCTCGGCAAATCCCGCCAACTATACGGTGCGCACCAGCGAGCTCTCGATGCAGATCTCCGACACGGCAGATGCCCTGCGTAAAGCCGAAGAAGATGTCCCACGCATCACCGCCGACCTTGAGCACTCGCTTGCCGCAGCCGAGCAGGCCGTCGAGCAGGCTCAAGCCCCTATCGCCGACGCAAAACGCGCGCACCAAGCCGTGACGACCGAGGCCGATGCCGCGCGCGACGAGCTGCAGACGGCGAAGACTGCCGCCGCGACGCGCCAGCGCGAACTGCGCGAGAAGATCGCCGCCGAGGACAAGGCACGCCGCGACCAAGAGCAAAGCATCGCCAACGCCCAAGCAGATGCCGCACATGCACAGTCGATCATCGAGCAGGCGACCGAAGTACACGACCACCCAGAGATCACTGAGTCGCTTGCAGGATCCTTGGCCCGAGACAAAGCCGAACACGCCGAGACCGAACGAGAAGTCGCCCAGCTCGAGGCCACCGAGAACGCGGTGCGCGAGCGTACCCGCGACTCACGCATCAAATTCACCGGCGCCATCGTCTGCATCGTCGCCGCAATCCTGGTGATCATCCTAGTCTGGCTGTTCGCGAGCAAGTAAACCAGCTGCCAAAAAACGCTCAACGCAGTTGCGGTGAGATAGTTCCTGTTTAGCCCTCAAAAAGCCAATTTAAGAACTATCTCACCGCAACTTATTAGATTGATGCAAGGCAATCTATCCCTCTTGCACCAATCTCTTGACATAAGGAGTGTCCCCAGGTGCCGGCACAAAAGGAACGTCCCCAAGTGCCAACAACGGCGGCGCCGATGTTTTGGCAAAGTCAGCGAAAACCCGCCAGAGCGAGCAAGGTGCCTTGAAACGAGGCGGCATTGACCTTTTGGTCATGCCGCCGAAGTTGAAAGGCAGATTGCCGCTCTGGCGGGTTTGCAGCGTCGACCGGTTACGGCGTTTGTAAAACGCCGTAACCTACAGAATGAGCATCGCGTCGCCAAAGCTGAAGAAGCGGTAGCGCTCCTCGATGGCGGCGGCGTAGGCATCCATGATCTGGTCGCGGGTGGCAAGCGCGCTCACGAGCATCATGAGCGTGGAGCGTGGCACGTGGAAGTTCGTGATCAGCGCATCGACCACGTGATAGGTCGAGCCGGGCATGAGGTAGAGCTGCGTCGTGGCGTTCTCGCGCACCACGATGTCACCGCGGCCAAGCGTATCGGCCCCGTCCTCGCGGCCTTCAAAATAGCGCGCCGTCACGGCCGGATCGGACACCGGCGCGTCCGTGTCAAAGGCGCTTTCGAGCGAGCGCACCGCGGTGGTGCCGACGGCGATCACACGATGACCCTCGGCCTTGGCCTTATGCACGGCGTCGACAACCTCCTGCGACACGTGATAGCGCTCGGTGTGCATGACGTGCTGCGTGGGGTCGTCCTCCTCCACCAGACGGAAGGTATCGATACCCACCTCGAGCTCGACAGCGGCAAATTTCGCACCCTTGGCCTCGATAGCGGCCATGAGCTCAGGAGTAAAATGCAGACCCGCCGTAGGAGCGGCAGCCGAGTGCTCCTCCTTCATGGCGTAGACGGTCTGGTACTTCTCGGGATCGCCCTCGTAATCGGTAATGTAAGGCGGCAGCGGCACGTGGCCGGCAGCATGGATGGCCTCGTCGAGCGTGCGCGGGTCGCCGGCGGCATTGCAACCGGCCGGCTCAAAGCGCACCAGACGGCCACCGCGGCTATCGGTGACAAAGTCGACGACCTCGGCCGTCAGCACCACGGGAGCCCCCTCGGGCGCATGGGCGCCGCCGGCGCGATACTCAATCTGAGCACCGGGCTTCAGACGCTTGCCCGGCTTGACCAGGCACTCCCAAACATGGCCGAGCGGATCCACGTCCTCGCGGCGCTTGAGCAGCAGCGTCTCGACCACACCGCCCGAGCCGGCCTTGCGGCCGATCAGGCGGGCCGGCATCACGCGCGTCTGGTTGATAACGAGCACGTCGCCCGGCTCGATATAGTCGATGATGTCACGGAAGATGCGGTGCTCGACGGTGCCGCCATGCTCTAGCGGCGTTCCTGTCTCGGAGCCTTTGCGATCAACCACCAGCAGGCGGCATGAGTCGCGCGGCTCGGCAGGCGCCTGGGCGATGAGCTCTTCGGGCAGGTTATAGTCAAAATCATCGGTACGCATAGACACGTCGGATTCTCCTTATATAGCTAAAGTCCGCTCTACATCCTAGCAGGCTGACGTCCCAAGTGAACTACTTTTTGGCGGCTTTGCGCTCGTCGCGGATGCGGGCGCGGTCCATGGCCGCCTCGACAGCCGAGAAGCGGCAACCACAGTAGTTCTGCCGATACATGCCAAGCTCGCGCGAACGGCGTGTCGCCTCGGGGTAATACGGGCGAAAATCGCGAATCACCGGGGTGAGCCCATGTGCCGCCGCCAAGCGCTCAAGCACGTCATTGCAGGTATCGAACAGCTGGTACGGCGAGACGGCGAGCGTCGTGCCCACAAACTCAAACCCGCGCTCCTGGGCCACGCGGCACGCCTCGGCCAAGCGCAGGGCATAGCACGCGCGACAGCGACGAAGCCGATCGGCACCCAGCGGTGCCACGCCGGTCTCCCAGCGATCGCGGTCCTCCCCTGCCTCGATGAGCTCGATGTCGCCATCGGCACACCACCGGCGCAGCTCGTCCAAGCGGCGCTGCCATTCATCGCGCGGTTGAATATTGGGGTTGGTCCAGCAAATCGTGGGCTCAAACCCCTCCTCGCGCAGCAGGCGAACCGGCTCAAGCGAGCATGGTGCACAGCACGCATGCAGCAACAACGGCTTCATCGACATCTCCTCACCCAAAAAAGCACACGCCAAAGGACGTATCCTCGCAGGCGACAATGCGGCGGTCGCGCAAAATGGTCCACACGTAATACCAGTCGCCTACACAGCCCGACAAATGCAAGCCGGCCGCCAGATAGCACAGCAGCGGATAGCCCGAAAACGCAAACCCCAGGGCAAACGCTGTCGTCACAACAACCGTCGGCGCCAGGCAAATCGCCATATACCGCCGGCGCGAATACACAATCCCCTCGGCGCAGGCATAGATCATCGCCGTCTCGCGATTCGCCCCAAAGGTCACCTTCGCGCCCGCAGGCGCCAGCAGCTTAAAAAACACACCGTGCACCAGCTCGTGCACGGCGAACGACGCCATTGAGATTGCAGCCAAGCCGACTATCCAGCCCACGACAGCCATCCAGCCGCCCGCGTCAGCCGCATCCAAGTCTGCAGGCCCGCCCAGCAGCATAAACACCGGCACCAGGCACACGGCAAACACGCCGACTACGACCATCCCCCACACGAAGCAAGCGTGCAGAAAATCCTCGTCCTCAAACGCATGTATGTTGGAAATCTCATTCATAGCATCTTAGGATAGCGCCCCTGCCACGTACCCGCCCGCATGTGCGATAATGTCGAACGATATGCACGAATTGACCACCGCGCCGCCGAGCCCCGCGCCCGGCCGCGCCCTCAACATATGCGAAGGAGTCCCATGGCATCCAAATACTCCATGAACGACCGTCCCAGCTGGCCTCGCCGCGCCATCGTTACCGCCGGCGAGCCCTACGGCAACAAGGGCCTTCACTTTGGCCACGTTGGCGGCGTCTTTGTCCCTGCCGACTTTTTCGCCCGCTTCCTGCGCGACCGCCTGGGCCGCGAGAACGTCATCTTCACCTCGGGCACCGACTGCTATGGCTCGCCCATCATGGAGAGCTACCGCAAGCTCAAGGAGAACGAGAGCTACGACAAGTCCATTAGCGAGTATGTCGAGTCCAATCACTCCCGCCAGGCCGCGACCCTCAACAACTACAACATCAGCTGCGACATCTACGGCGGCTCGGGCCTTGAGCCGGCTGCGCAGATTCACAACGAGGTGACCGCCGAGATTATCAAGCGCCTGCACGAGCAGGGCACCATCTCCAAGCGCTCCACGCTGCAGTTCTACGATGCCAAGGCCGGCACGTTCCTCAACGGCCGCCAGGTGATCGGCCGCTGCCCCATCCAGGGCTGCAAGTCCGAGAAGGCCTATGCCGACGAGTGCGATCTGGGCCACCAGTTTGAGCCCGAGGAGCTCATCGCGCCCAAGAGCCAGCTCACCGGCGAGGTGCCCGAGCTGCGCCCGGTCGACAACCTCTACTTCGACCTGCCGGCCTACCTCGACTTTATGAAGACCTACACCGCCAAGCTCGCCCAGAACCCGCAGGTTCGCTCCGTGGTCTCCAAGACCATGGAGGAGTGGCTGCTGCCGGCCCAGCTCTACATCCAGAACAAGTTCCGCGAGGCCTTCGATGCCGTCGAGGATCAGCTTCCCGAGCACACCGTGCTGGAGCCCGAGGGCAACAAGAGCAGCTTTACCGTCACCTTCCCCAGCTGGAAGGAGCGCGACGATGCCCACGCGGTGCTCGCCAACGGCGGCGTGCGCTTCCGCAGCGGCAAGGCGCTCGTACCCTTCCGCATCACCGGCAACATCGACTGGGGCGTTCCGGTGCCCGAGGTCGATGGCGTCTCCGACGTCACCTGCTGGTGCTGGCCCGAGAGCCTGTGGGCTCCCATCAGCTATACGCGCACCGTGCTCGCACGCGATGCCAAGGCCGCCGGCGTGACCGAGGGCGTCGCCGCCCAGGATGCCGCCCTCATGGGCGAGCCCGCCGCCGATTCCACGCAGGTCCCCGCGCCCACCTACCAGCACAGCTCGCTCGACTGGCGCGACTGGTGGTGCTCGGATGACGCACAAATCTACCAGTTCATTGGCCAGGACAACATCTACTTCTATTGCATCGCGCAGACCGCCATGTGGGAGGCCCTGGGTTGGAACCTCACGCAGAGCACCGTCAGCGCCTGCTACCACCTGCTCTACATGGGCAAAAAGGCAAGCTCGTCCTCGCAGACGCCTCCCCCGCCGGCAGACGACCTGCTCAACCACTACACCTGCGAGCAGATGCGCGCGCACTGGCTGTCGCTCGGCCTGTCCGAGAAGCCGGTGAGCTTTAGCCCCAAGGCATACGACACCCGCGTGACCGGCAAGGACAAGGACGGCAACGAGGTGCACGCCTGCGACGACAAGCGCGTCATCGATCCGGCCCTTAAGGAAAGCGCCCTTTTGACCGGCGTCTTCAACCGCCTGGCCCGCAGCTGCTTCTACGGCGTCGCCGTCAAGGAGGGCGACGAGAGCCCCTATCGCAACGGTTGCATCCCCGCCGGCGCCGCCTCGGCCACCGTGGTGGAGGCCGCCGAGCAGGCCGCCCTCGCGTTTGAGCAGGCCATGTACAAGTTCGAGACGCACCGCGCGCTCGCTGTGTGCGACGACTACCTGCGCGCCGCCAACAAGCGCTGGAGCGACGCCTCCAAGGCTGCCAACAAGCTTGAGGGCGAGCAAGCCAATACCGCGATGACGCAGGCCCTCGTCGACGCCTTCACCGAGCTGCGCGTGGCGACCGTGCTCATGCACGGCATCGTGCCGGCCGGCTGCGAGCTCATTTGCGAGTACTTCGACGTCGACCCCGTCGCCTTCTTTAGCTGGGACAACATATTTGCCTCCACGGACGAGTTCGTGGAAAGCCTGGGCGAGAAGCCCGGCGAGCACCGCGTGAAGCCGCTGCCCCCGCGCTTCGACTTCTTCAGCAAGCACGAGAGCCAGTACTAAAACAACACTCGACATGTAATGGAATGGGAAGGAAAGACGGATGTCCAAGCCGCGTCGTCGTAAGCAGAAAAAGCAGGTCAAGGCCGAGCTCAAGCTCAGGCAGTTTGCTGCTACCGAGCTTTCTGACCAGCTTGCCGCCCAACACTCCGCCGCCGACCTGCCGCGCTTTATGGTCGACACGGTCGCCGGCGCCTATGCGCCCGCCGATGCCAAGCTCATGATCGAGGGCTTCGGCGCCGCGGCCACACGCCCGGTCACGCTGCGCGCCAACACGCTCAAGGCGACCGCCGAGGACATCGCTGCGGCGCTCGGTGCCGCCGGCATCGCCCACAACCCCGTCGCCTGGTACCCAGACGCCTTTATCCTGCCCGAGGCCCAGGTTTCCGATCTGTGGGATCTCGACATCTACCGCGACGGCAAGATCTACCTGCAGAGCCTGTCATCCATGATGCCGCCGTTGGTCCTGGGCGCCCAGGCAGGCGAGGACATCCTGGACATGTGCGCAGCCCCCGGCGGCAAGACAACACAGATCGCCGCCCTCACCCAGGGACAGGCGCACCTCACCGCCTGTGAGATGAGCATTCCCCGCGCCGAAAAGCTTGAGTCCAACCTCCACCGCCAAGGTGCCAAAAACGTGCCCGTCATGCGCATCGACGCACGCGAGCTCGACGAGTTCTTCCGCTTTGACCGCATCCTGCTCGACGCTCCCTGCACCGGCACGGGCACCGTCATCAGTGGCAACGAGAAAAGCCTGCGCGGCCTCACCGAGCAGTTGCTGAGCAAGTGCGCCCGCTCGCAGCGAGCACTTCTGGACCGCGCCATGGGTGCCCTCAAACCGGGCGGCACGCTCGTCTATTCGACCTGTTCGATTTTGCCGCAGGAAAACGAGGACGCCCTGCAAGAGGCCCTCGACAAGCACATGGACTGCGAGCTTATCCCCCTCGACGGCACGCCGAGCGAAAGCGAAGCACGACGCACCCAGGAAGCTGGTGAGGAGCCGCGCATCGAGTCCAACGCTCTGACCGAAGCCATTGCCGCCGGTCAGGTATCGGCCATCGCCAACGGCCTGCCCGGCACGCTCACCATTCCGCCTAGCCGCGACTTTGAGGGCTTCTACATTGCCCTGATCCGAAAACGCAGCTAGCGCACGGATCCAAAACTCAACAAGTTATCTCCGTGCGCGTTTGCCCTGCTGGTCGCGATGCTGTTTAAGCATCGTGCGCTCCTTGCGTTCGGCCCTTTTGCCCTTAATGGCCGTGACCACAAAGTAGATGACCGCGGCGGCAACGATTGCGCCCACACACAGGCCAATCGAGCCCAACATTGCCGAAAATTCCATACCGCGTCACCTCTCTTGTAAACGGGACTTTCAAGATAGCACCTCGATCCCCGCCACCACAGCTCCTTCACGTTCACCGGCCCTTCGGTCTAACGGATGGCGCGGCGGGGAAAAATCAACTCGTCAAACGATTTAGCATTCGCAATTCCGGCTGCATAGCGCCGGCCGTTATCACATAGAATCGAGCCTCCATGGATACCCTCAACGATCTAAATGAGCGCGTCGACGCCTTCGTCGGCACCAGCTCCTTCGACACGCCTGCGGCGGCAAACGACCAAGCTCCCATCGATGTGCCCGCCGAGGTGCACAAGGACATCGTCGCCTCGGTCGATTTTTCCGAGGTCGAGCTTGCAGACGAGTTCACCGAGCCCCAAGTAGCCGTCACGCCCAACGGCCTGCTCCCTATGGAGCCCCTGCCCATCGACGGACGCCTGCGCAAGGCTGCCCTTCGCATGCCCGACGAGATCGAGGAGGCCAGCGGCTTCACGCTCTTTGGCCGACGCATCAAGTCGCTCATTTACACCACCGATGTCGCGGTTATCCGCAACTCCAACGCCGACGCCGTCTTTGCCGTTTACCCCTTCACGCCGCAGCCGGCCATTACGCAGGCACTGTTGACCGTCGCCGAGTGCCCGGTCTTTGTAGGCGTGGGTGGCGGAACTACGACCGGTAAGCGCTCCGTGCAGATGGCAGCCGTCTCCGAGATGCAGGGCGCGGCGGGCTGCGTGGTCAACTCCCCCGCTACTGCCGAGATGGTCGAGCACATCACCAACATCGCCGACATCCCCGTCATCGCCACGGTCGTTCGCTGCGACGACGATGCCCACGCCAAGGTGCGCGCTGGAGCCAAGATTCTCAACATCGCCGCCGGCAAGAACACGCCCCAGGTCCTACGCGAGCTGCGCGAGCACTATCCCAACCTGCCGCTTATCGCGCCGGGCGGCAAGACGCCCGAGAGCATTCGCGAGACCATCGCCGCCGGCGCCAACGCCATCATCTGGACACCGCCTTCGGCCCAGCAGCTACAGACCGACATGATGCAGCGTTATCGCAAGATGAAGGAAGACGCCACACCTGTCATCTCGCGCGACGACGTGCCCATTATCGACCAGGTCGCCGCCGCCGAGGTCAGCCAAGTCGAGAACATGAATCCCGATGTGCCGATTCCCGACGAAGTCATCGAGCGCGTCGCTTCGATCCACGAGCGCGTCGAGGAGCATCGCGCCAACCGCGGCCTCAAGCCGTCACTGCACGGCTTTTTCTTCCGCGGAAAGAAACGCTAGCAAAACATCTTGGCCCGCCCCACAAACGTGAGGCGGGCCGTTTTCGTTTGAGCAATCATGCAGCGACGTGATGGGGCAAATTAATCCACGCGCTTGTCGCCCATAAAGAAGAGCGCCACCGTACCAGGTCCGGTATGCGAGCCAATCAGAGTACCGATGTCATTGATCTCAATCTTGCCTTTAAGCTGCGGAACCTGTTCCTCAATCAGCGCCGCGACCGCCTCGGCATCCTCGCGGCACGCCGACTGCGACATGATGCACTTACCCGAATAATCTGCACCGTCCTGTACGTGTGCCATCATGGTCTTAGCCATCTCGGAAATCGCTCGCTTCTTAGTGCGAATCTTCTCACGTGGCGACAGCTTACCTTCGCAATCGACCGTCATAAGCGGGCAAATCTTGAGCGCCGTGCCGATGATCGCGCTCGCGGCCGAAATGCGACCGCCGCGCAGGTAGCTCGACAGATCGGTCGAGAAGAACCAGTGGTGCAGGTTGAGTTTATGCTCCTCGATCCAAGCGGCCGTCTCGTCGAGTGAAGCCCCGCTATCGCGCACGTCGGCGGCATATTCCAGCAACAGACCAAAGCCCGAAGACGCCCCCAGCGAATCGATGACGCGTACCTTGCCGCCCTGGGGATAGCGATCCGCAAGCATCTGCGCCGCGACGCAGGCCGATCCATACGTGCCCGAAATACCCGACGACAACGTCAGGTGCAGCACGTCTTTACCCTCGGCAACAAACGGCTCCCAAAACTCCTCGTACTCGCCCACGCCCACCTGAGACGTCTTGGGCATGGCGCCCGCGGCAATCTGGGCAAAAAACTCGTCCGGCGTAATCGACTGATACAGATCGTCCGTATAGACAACATCGTCGATCTCGTAATGAAAATACGCGACGGGAATATTGCGCGATTCAAAGAACTCACGGGTTCGGTCGGCGGCGGATTCACAGGTCAGGACAAAATCACTCATATGAGGCTCCTTACTCATTGCTGCGCAAATTATCGCACAGTGAGCCTACATGCGGTACATATGTCCACTATTTACCAAATCGAACCAAAAATAGTGAACATCTTTACCACCATCGTCTCCACCGGCCCCACGCAAAAATATCTGAGAAAACACCCTCTGTCGTCTCCACTCAACCGCCATATCTACCTCAACTAAATCGATTTACCAAACCGTTCATCCGACAATTCAGCCGCTGGCGCAAAATCGAAACAAAAGCGGCGCATACTGGTAAACGTTTGACGCTGTTTATCAGTTTTACCAGCCCCATCGGAAGGTGTTTCATGGTCGCATTCGATCGCAACCCGCAAGACTTCAAGTATCTGCGCCTGCTTTCGAGACAGTTCCCCACCGAACAATCCGCGTTTACCGAGATCATCAATCTCTCGGCCATCCTCAACCTGCCCAAAGGCACCGAGCATTTTATGAGCGACGTGCATGGCGAGTACGAAGCCTTTATGCACATCCTCAACAACTGCTCGGGCGTCGTGCGCGAGCATGTCGACGAGATTTTTGGCGACACGCTCTCCTTTGACGAAAAGGGCGAGCTGTGCACGCTCATCTACTATCCACGCGAGAAGATCGAGCTGGTCCGCAGCCGGCGCGAGGACTCGCCCACCTGGTACAAAACCATGCTCGACCAGCTCATCATGGTTGCCCGCTCGCTTTCGAGCCGCTATACGCGCTCCAAGGTGCGTAAGGCCATCCCGCGCGATTACGCCTACATCATCGACGAGTTGCTGCACACGCATCCGGACGAGAACAACTATCGTGTGCGCTATCACGAGCGCATCGTGGAGTCCATCCTAGAGACCGCAAGCGCCGACGACTTTATCGAGTCGCTCGCCTCGCTCATCAAGCGCCTGGCCGTCGACCACCTGCACCTGGTGGGCGATATCTTCGACCGTGGCGGCGGCGCGGCCAAAATTATGGACCGCCTGCTCACCTATCATTCGCTCGACATCCAGTGGGGCAACCACGACCTGCTGTGGATGGGCGCCGCTGCCGGCGAGCCCGCCTGCATCGCCACGGTGCTGCGCAACAACCTGCGCTACGACAACTACGAGATCCTCGAGAACGACTACGGTATCTCACTGCGCGAGCTCGTCGCCTTTGCCGATGCCACCTACACCGCCGGTGAGTCCATCACCCCGCTGATCAAGGCCATCAACGTGCTGCTCTTTAAGCTCGAGGGCCAGATTATCCAGCGCCACCCCGAGTTCGACATGACCGACCGCCTGCTGCTCGACAAGATCGACCACGACACCGGCACGGTCACGCTCGCCGACGGCAGTGTGTGGCCGCTCACGACCAACGACTTCCCCACCGTCGATCCGGCGGACCCCTACACGCTCACGCCCCAGGAGCAACACATCATCGACAAGCTCGTGTCCGAGTTTGTTACCGCCGACCACCTGCATCGCCATATCGATTTCCTCTATTCCCACGGCTCGATGTACAAGGTCGCCAACGGCAACCTGCTCTTCCACGGCTGCGTTCCGCTCAACGAAGACGGCACCTTTAGCAGCATGAACTGCCTGGGCACCTGGCACGCCGGCCGCGATTATCTCGATTTTTGCGACCACATCGCCCGCCGCGCGTGGCGCGTGGGCGACCGCGATGCCCTCGACTGGATGTGGTACCTGTGGATTGGCTTCAATTCACCCGCCAGCGGACGCCTGGTGCGTACCTTTGAGCGCGCCTATATCGCCGATAAGAGCACCTGGGTCGAGCCGATGGACCCGTACTTTACGCTTACCAAGTCGCCCTCGGTCTGCGACGACATCATGCGCGAGTTTGGCGTCGCGCCCATGGCATGTTCGCCGACCGGCCACATCATCAACGGCCACACGCCCGTTAAAACCACCAAGGGCGAGCAGCCCATCCGCGCCAACGGCAAGCTGCTGGTCATCGATGGCGGCTTCTGCCGCGCTTACCATCCCAAGACGGGTATCGCCGGCTATACGCTCATCTCGAGCTCGCGCGGCTGCCGCCTCAAGTCGCACCGGGCCTTTACGACGGTTGCCGAGGCACTCACGCGCAACGTGGACATCGAGAGCGAGACCAACCGTTTTGACCAAGCGGACCGTCGCCGCATGGTGAGCGACACCGATACTGGCGCCAAAATTCGCAGCCAGATCCAGGACCTGCGCCAGCTGCTCGATGCATATAGAAACGGTGCTATCGAAGAGCGCGTCTAGCCCCACCCGCGGGGATTGGCTAAACTTGCTGAGTTTGTCATCCCCATGGCGTCCCCGCGCCACCCTAAGGCAGGTACCATGCAAAAGCTCCTTGCGCAGATCATGAAATTTGGCGTCGTCGGTGTCATTGCCACGGTTATCGACTTTGGCATTATGAATCTGCTCCACTACGGTCTGGGCCTCAACATCCTAATCGCCAACACCAGCGGCTTTATCATCTCACTCATCTTTAACTACCTCGCAAGCATGAAGTACGTGTTTGCGCACAAGGAAGGCATGAGCCGCCGCCGCGAGTTCATCATCTTTGTCGTGCTGTCCGTGATCGGTTTGGTGCTCAACGACGGCATCGTGCTGGCGCTCAACGCCGGCCTGGGACTCGAGGCCAATATCGCCAAGATCTGCGCCACCGCGCTTGTCATGGTCTACAACTTTGTGACCCGAAAAATCTTCCTGGAGGGCGACGAGACAAAATAGCTCGAAACCCCTGCAGCATTACGGCGCCCACGGACGACGCGCACTCAGCGCAGTATCGTCCGTGGGTGTCGCTCGTTTACGGGCAAATTTTCAACGTTTGCGGATTAGCTCTTGAAAATTTGGCGAGTTCATATAGTTCTTGGCAAAGACCTTACGTTTCCCTTGTAAAAGCTCTAAAGTATCCTCTGCTCGATTCATCAACGCATTGGATGTGATTACGTGCGCAAGGCGCTGGCACAACCTCATACCAAGCAGTTCCTCAAGTTTGCTGTCGTGGGTCTTATCTCCTTTGGCATCGACTGGGGCATGCTCATTGCGCTCGTCGAGCTGTTCCACCTCGACTTTTTGATGAGCACCACGGTTTCGTTTATCACGTCCGTCGTGGTCAACTACTGGCTCAGCATGAAGTACGTGTTCGACCACCGCGAAGGCATGAGCCGCAAGCGCGAGTTCACGATCTTCACCATCCTGTCGGTGATCGGCCTGGGCCTCAACGACCTGTACATGTTTGTGGGCGTCACGTTTTTGAGCATCGGCTACCAGGCCATGAAGGCCATCGCCACGTTCCTCGTCACCTGGTACAACTACTTCAGCCGCCGCTTCTTCCTCGAGGGCGCACGGTCGTAGTCGATTCACTATTTGCTTGAATGTATAACCGGTTGGAATTCCCGTTCCAACCGGTTTTTTGTTTGCCGAGAGACCCGGCGACCCAGTCCCATTCGCATGAAAAACGGGCGGTCCGGATGTTGGTCCGAACCGCCCGTCTGGCGCGCTATGTCGAGGCCTCTAGCCCGTTACGTAATACCAAACGACGTTGTCACCATTGGAGAGAACGTAGTTACTGCAGGCCGTCATGGGCGTTGTGCCGTTGACGGAGTACATCCAGCCGCTCGTGCCGCCGTACTGTTTCTCGGCCAAACCACCAATCGCAGAAACATACGTGCCGTACGATGAGCCGTGTGCGTTGACAGAAAGGCCCAGCGCGCACAGGGCATCGTAAACGGTGGCGCCTTCGTTAAAGGTAAAGGTGCCGCCAGAGGACACGGGATTGCCCACAGCGCTCGATGTGACCGAAACCGTCACCGTAACGTAGTTGGACTCCTGTGAGCCGCTTTGGCTGCCCGAGGAGGCGTTTCCACCATTAGGGGATGAGGCTCCATCAGACGACTGGCCACCGCCCGAAGAAGCACCGCCAGACGCATTGGAAGTATCACCGGCTCCCGTATTTTGGGCAGCGGATTTATCGCCAGACCTCTTGCTGTCCTGGCCATCGGACTTCTTGCTATCCGAGCTTTTGTCCGATTCCTTGTGCGAAGACTCGGAATCATCCTTGGCGTCGTTCGAGCCCTTGGACTCATCTTTTGCAGCATCCGAAGATTTGGAATCCTTGGAACTGGCCTCGCCCGAAGCGGTAGACGAGCCAGACGCCTTGGTGTCCTTGGCGACGACGCTCTCCCCCGTCACGGTCTGAATGATCCAGTCGATGGACCAGGCACCGCTTGTGGAAGGATGGACGAAACCCAGCGAGACGACGATCAGAATGGTGCACGCGGCAGCAAGAACGCCAAGGAGCGCCTTGCGACGAGAGGCGGACGCCGCCGAAGCGGCGCCCTGTTGCTTTGCATCGTCGAACTGAATGAACGAGGAATCCGGTTGCTTGGGGTCAGCGTCCTTGGATTTATTGGACACAGCCCTCACCTACCGACGTTTGGTGAACACGAACACGCCGACGATGGCGAGACCGATGACGCCGGCGGCAACGCCAACAATGGCGAGCGGGTTGGTGCCAGTCTCCTGCTCGGAAGCACTAGAGGACTTCTTAGCAGTGGTCGTGGAAGCAGCACCCGTATCGGACTTCTTGTCGGACTTGTTGTCCTTCTTGTCAGACTTCTTCTCATCCTTCTTGTCGGACTTGTTTTCCTTGGTCTCGGCCTTGGTCGACACCGTCGTCTTGGTCGTCGGCTTATGACCCGGGGCGACAGCGCCGCCCTTCGAGCCGGAGCCGGAACCCGTGCCAGTGCCAGCGCCAGTGCCGGAACCAGTACCGGTACCAGAACCGCCGCCGCCATTCGAACCTGCGCCGCCATTACCGCCAGGGTTAACGGCATTCTTGGTCCACTTGGCATACAGCGTCAGATCGGCCGTCACCGGCGTGGCGAAGTCATACGCCCGCGTGCAGGCTTCATCGGTATACCAACCGCCGAAAGTGTAGCCATCGCGCGTCGGATCGGCCGGCTTGACCAGCTTGCCATCGGCCGTGGCAACAAACTTAGTGTCGCAAGCAGACCCGCCGTTGGAATTAAAGGCAACCGTCCAAGACTCAACGGCCCCAAGCTTGAACAGCGAGCCCGAGTCATTGATGTAGTACAGGTTGCCAGATGCATCGGCAATGACCGGAGAGTCACAGTACTGGTAATGGCCAGCCGCATCATAAATCTGCGTCGCCTCTGCATCGCCGAGCGTATAGCGATACACCCCACCACCAGCAGAGTAGCTGACGTAGTCCTTGCTATCCGCGCTATTAACGGTGAAGTACACATAGGTCTTGCCGCCCTGAACACTCACCAGCGGAGTAGCAGCAATACCGTTAAATCCGGCCGGTAGCTCTTTACCGTCAGCAGCGGTGACCATCGTGGTCTTACCAGTCTTCAGATTATAGAGAACCAGAGCAGATCCAGTAGCCGTCTGCCCACCGACAATCAAGTTGTCGCCAGACATCGCCGGGGCGCTCATGTTATTCGTAAGACCCAGGTCGACCGTCTTCTGCTCGCTCAGCACGCCCTTCGCCGAAAGCGAAATCACATGGAGCTTTCCGTCGTGCGTCATCTGATAGAAGGTCGAGCCATTGGACGGATCGGCGACGCAGTCAGCGTTCGCAAGGGTGCCGAGCTTCATGGTCGAAACGACATCGCCCGTTGCCTTATCAATGCACTTAAGCGTACCTGCGCTCGTGGGGACGATGGCGTACTTATCCGTCAGGGCAGCGCCAGTCCAATAATAGCCCTCAGCTGCGTCGATGTTCTGCCAAGAGACTTCGCCTGTGGTGATCTTGATGCGCGTAAAGGAACCGTTGACGTATTTCTTCCCATCAGCCGTACCTACATAGACGTACTCGCCGTCCGAAACGACGGTGCAGGAGCTCTGCGTCAAGTCCGTCAAACCAGGCGTCAGCCACTTGCAGATCAGCTTGTCTGCAGTAATCGCCTGGACCGCACCGCCGTTGAGCGGAACGATGATAAGGCCGTTGGTATAGATCGGACGGGAGGTATAGCTCACCTTGGAGGCAAGCGGCGCAGAGGCAACCTTTTTGCCCGTGGACGAATCGATCTTAATGAGCTCGTTCTCGGTCGCGATGTACACAAAGCCGTTGGCGATGACAGGTTCGCTGCAGTTGGCATACTGCTGACCAGACTCGGCCTTCCAATCGAAGGCCCACTTAAGACCGGAAGCCTGCGCAGGCGTCTTGGCATCCGTTACGGTCGAACCGTTGCCACTGTTGCCGTAGCCGGCCCACTCGGCATCCCAATCAGGAGTCGTCGCGCTCGGATCCACGACAATCTTGTCGGGATCGGGCATGGGCGAATTATCGGTGGTATAGGCAAGCGTGACCTTATCGCCGCTCTTGAGCGTAATCTGATTGGCGCAGAGTAAGGAGGGCTCTCCGTTGATATACAGATGCCAATATTTATTGGTCGCAGCATCCCAACCATACGGCTTGTGATCGAACGGCGAAGTAATGGAATTCAGGAACCAGTACTCACCACTCTGGGAGCCGTTGTACGCAACGCCCTTGGCCTTCAGAACTGCCTCAATAAGGTTCTGGGCCGTGGAGCCTTCGGGCAGAGAAACATTGCTTGCCGTGCCCCAACGCGTATTGTTCCCGTTGACATCGGGACCGATAACATCGGCGGATCCAAGCACCTGACCGGGGAGGGCATCGGCGTCAGCACCATACATAAAGGTGACGGCGTCACCCTCCCGGAGCTTGTAGGCACCGGCGCCAACGTCGGCGAACTTGCCATTTACGTAGAAGCGCCAATAGCTCTTGGTCGCAGCATCCCAGCCATAGGACTTACCATCAAACGGCGAAGTAATGCCGTTGAGGAACCAGCCCCAAGACGATTCGCCAGCATCGAGAGTAAGGCCGGTCTGCTCAAGGAGATCCTTGGCAGTAGAGCCTGCCTTGAGACTCGTCTGGCCCGTCGAAGCCCAAATCTGCTGCTTGCCGTCCTTGTCCTTACCAAGCACCTGAACGGAAGCATGAACGGAATCAGAGGGCAGCTGGTCGCCCCAGCCACCGTAGAACCACGTGACGGTATCGCCAACATGGATGGTGACATTGTCCGCCGTATAGTCACTCGACTTGCCGTTGATGAACAGCTGCCAATAGGTCGAATAATCTTGGGGCGTACCCAGTTCAACACCGTTGTACTTAAGGCTCAGAATGAAGGAGCCCGCAGCAACGGCGTCGATGCCATTCGCCTCAAGCGCGACCTTCGTAAGGTCAAGTGCGCTCGAGCCGGACGTCACCACATACTGCGCGTTATCGACCCAGGTCTGAGTCTTGCCCTGGGCATCGCGACCAATGACGGTCACATTTGCGGCAACCTGGTCCTTAACGACAGGGGACGAGCTACCAGCCGTATAGGCAAACTCAATCTTCTGCCCCTGGGTGAGCTTGACGCTGCTCGCGCCAACCGAGGAAGACGCGCCGTCGACGAACAGCTGCCAGTAGGCATAGGTCGTCGGATCGTAGGCAAGCGTGCGGCCATCGCTCGGGGATGTGATGCTTTCGAGGTAGAAACCGTATGCCGTGTTCGGATCGTACTTCGCCTTGAAGCCCGTCTTCTCCTGCAGCTTAATGAAGGCATCCGCAGCCGTCGCGCCCTCGTCGAGCTTGAGCTGCGTAGGTGCCACCCAGGTCTGAGCCTTGCCGTCAGCATCGGTGCCGATAATCGAGAACGAGACCTCGACCTGCTTCTTGGCAACATCGCCGGTTTCTGTCGGGCTCTCTGTCTGAACGGCAGCCGCGGCGGCAGATCCCACTTGGCCAGCGGATGCCGTCGAAGACTGCTCGCTCGTGGCAGGGCTCTCCCCCGTCGCCGAGCCTTCGTCGCCAGTTGCTGCCTCTGTTGTGGCTGCACTAGCTGCAGGCGCGCCCTCGGAATCCGAAACCTCGGCGCCGCTCTGCTCAGCGGTACCGCCCGCAAGCGCTGCGTCCTCGCCCGGCGTCGCAGTCTGAGCCACAGCCTCGGCAATGCCCTCGGCGCCCTCGGCCCACAGCTGAGCCGGTGTGGTGCCAAAGGCCATCGCGAAGGCCAGGAATGCCACCAGGCCGCGCTTGGCTACGCCGCGCGCAATTGCGCCACGGCGATGCGAGACGCGCTGGCGCTCGTCCTCAAACATATCCATTTGTCTCCTACTGTCTGCACTTGGAGCGTTGCCTTGAGACTGCCCCACGTCATCGCGCATGTTGCGCTCGAGTTCCCCCATCGGGGTCCCCCTTCCCTCCAGAGCCCTATGCACACCGGCGGCAAAAGCCGCAGCCGCATGCAAGACGGGAGGCGATCCGACTTAACCTTAACGACTCGGGCACGTCGTCCGATCTGCGACGCGAGCATCCCGAGCCAAGAGGAATTACGGTTACTGGTACAGCTGGGGACTTGCACCCCGATTCTCCCAAATGCGCAGGATAACCGCGCATTCGTGCGTCTCCGCACCACCATCTAGGCCATCGATTATTACCGTCAAAATGGTATCACGCAAAAGGGCCTCGCACGCAGGCGAAGCCCAAGGTAAAAGCTATTGTTTGCGATAGGAAAATGCGGTGACGGTCGCAGCCTCTAGTGCTTGCCGCCGTGACTGTTGAGCCAGATATTGCGGCCCAGCATAAGCGCCAGCACCAGCGCGCTCACGTAGCCCATAAAGCCAATGACTGGGATACCAAACACAACCGGCTCGATGCGCGCGTAGTACACCACCGACGAACCGATAAACAGACCGGCGATAACGATAGCCATCGACATGCGGTCGATAATCCCACCTAGCTGTCGCAGCGCCTTATCGCTGCTCATGATCTGCGTGTTCACCTTAAGCTGGCCGCGCGTGAGCATGCGCGAAGCCAAGCCCAGATACTCGGCTGCCTCAAGCGAGCCTTTTGCCGCGCGATAGCTGCTCGCGGCAAGATCGCGTCCCATATCACGCGCGCGCGCATAGGCGCTCTTCTCGTTTTTGATGTGCGTCTGGATAATCTGGATCATGTTGACGTTGGGCATATACTCGGTCAGCAGACCCTCGAGCGTCACCATGCCGCGCGCGAACATCGTTACCACGCTCGGCAGCTCAACATCATTCTTACGCGCGAGGTTTAACAACGAGGTCAAAAACTCGCCGATATCAAGATCCTTCAGGTCAAGGCCCGCAAAGTCGGCGACGATAAAGTCCAAATCGGACAAAAAGGCCGAATGGTCAAGCTCGGCCGAGTCGCCACGCGTTACGGCGAAGCGCATGAGCGAATCCTTGAGCTTGGGCACGTCACCCTCGGCCACGGCGAAAATCATATCCTTGACGATACCGCGATCGTGACTCGACATACGCCCGACCATGCCCAAGTCGATAAAGTAAACGATGCCGTCCTTGAGAATGATGTTTCCCGCATGCGGGTCGGCATGGAAAAAGCCGTCATCAAGCACCTGCGACGAGTAGTCCTCGACAATCGCGGCACCGATCTTTTCCAAGTCATAGCCCTCGGCCACCAAGCGTTCAGGATCGGCGATCGAAATGCCGTCGACGTAGTCCATAACCACCACGTGTTCGGTGCACAGGTCCAGATAGGATTTAGGGCACGTCACGCCATGAACGCTCTTATGGAACTCGTAGAAGTCGTTGAGGTTTTTGGCCTCGGCCAAAAAGTTGGTCTCCTCGCGAAACGAGGTCCACAGCTCCTCGACCACGCCGTGCAGGTCAACGAATTGATCGGTGTTGACGAACTTGGAAACGATACGCACCACCGAGCGGATGATATCGATGTCCTGCGCCATAACCTGCTGCGCACCGGGGCGCTGCACCTTGACGGCCACATCCTCGCCCGTCACCAGACGAGCGCGGTGCACCTGCGCGAGCGATGCGCTACCAAGCGGATTGGGATCGATCGCATCGAACATCTCCCCCAGGCGCAGGCCGTATTCTTCCTCCAGACAGCGAAGCACTACCTCGTACGGCACCGGCTCCACGTCGGAGCGCAGACGACGCAGCTCGTCGCAAAAGCGTTGCGGCAGAATCTCGGACCGGTTGGCCAGAATCTGCCCCATCTTGACGAACATGGGGCCGAGTTCCTCGAGCAGGCGGCGCAAACGAACCGGCGTGAGGTTATCCCACACGCGGTACTTTTTGACCAGGCGAACAATCTGCCCAATGCGTTCGCGACGACCCGCCGGCGTGAGCTGGTATTCCTCGTCCGGTGCCATCGCGTCGGGCTCCTCGGGCACCATATCGACAGCGCGTGGCTTCTTGCGAGCGCCCGAGACGGCAGCGTCGACCTCATCGACAACCGCCGCCTCGTTACCCAGAGGATCTAGATTGTTGTAATCGGTGGTGGAATCTGCCATCTGCGCTGCTACTCGGCCTCTTCGGTATCCTTCGCATCGTCGGCCTCAACAGACTCGACGGGCACCGAGGTCACGTTGTCCTCGACCGAATCGACGATGTCGCGCACATGAGCCAGGAAGGCCGTGCGCTCGGGCGCGGTCATAACGCGGACGCGAGCCAGAATGAGCTCGTCGAGCACGCGTTGGGCCGCGGTCTCGCCCTGCATGCCCAGACGCTCGGTCAGGTCGGAGATGGTGCCGCCGGCCTGCTCGAACATGTCGGACACGCTACGGGCGATATCGGGGGTGCCGGCGTCCTTGCGAACCTGCTCGCCCTTGGTATTAAGGTCGTCGAGGACCTTCTTGCCGCCTTCGACAGCAACGGCGGCAGCGCCAAAGCCCACGTTAATGGCGCCGTTAACAAGCTGATCGAGTTTCATAACCATGGTTGTCTCCAATCACAAACAACTGCATTGGCGTTCTTGTACCCAAGATTGAGCGAAAGCGACAAAGCGTTTTAGCACTATTCGATCGACGAGAAATCCCTACCTCACGTTGTCGTTCATCGCGAAAGAGTTCTTCATGGCGCAGCTCGTGGTGAAGAGCACCTTGCCCAGCAGGGCATCGGTCTCCACGCGAACACGCTCGGCAAAGGCCTCGTTGGCGCGTGCAAGCTCGGAAGGCACCTCGGCCTCGGGCAGAGCGGCTACGGCAGCGTCGACGTCATGGATCTGCTTGTGACCCATGCCACCGACCTTCTCCTGATAGTCCTCCACAGCGCGGCCGCACTCATGGAAACGGACGTCGGCCAGGGCGCCGATCAGGCGGTTGGCCCAGTAGAAGTTTTCGGACGTTACGCGAGCCTGCGTGTCGGCATAGTACTCGGGCATGGTCTCGACGTTGGCGTACAGCGGAACCAGCGCGTTAAACGAGTTGGAGCCAAACGCCATCCACTGCACGGCGCGATAGGCCGGCTGCGCATAGGGGCGCAGCTGCAGCACGGCGAGCTGGCTGTTGCGGTTGATGCCGATGGGGCGATAGGCGCCGCGCGTGGCGGGCGCGCCCTTGCTGCCGTAGCAGTCGTACTCCGTACCCTGGTAGTGGCTCGAGAGTACGTACTTGATGTCCTCGATGGTCACCTTACGCTCGGGCACGCGGCTCCAGGGGATATCGTCGCTCTCGGGCGTGTAGTCGGCGTCGGGGCCATCCCACACGTCACTGGGGTTGAGGCAGCGCTGCATGTACCAGGCGCGCGGCGTGTTGTAGACGTGGTCGCTGTCGCTGTGCGAGCCAAAGGCCTCGCGCGGGTTAAAGACCGCGGCGGGACCGTCGCCCTTAACACCCAGCGTCAGGTCCAGATGCCACTCGGCCATCCAGGAGCGCAGGTCGGCGGAACACATGTGGTCGGCCTGGGCGCCCTCGGCGTCATCCAGGTCAAAGCTGTCGATACCCAGTTGGTTGGGCATGGTCACATAGGCGTCATCGGGCACACGCTTGGCAATCCAGTGGTGGCCGCCGATGGTCTCGAGCCACCAGATCTCGTCCACATCACTAAAGGCGATGCCGTTGTTCTCGTAGGTGCCGTAGCGCTCGAGCAGGTCGCCCAGGATACGAACGCCGTCGCGAGCGGACTTGGCGTACGGCAGGACCAGGGTCACCATATCCTCCTCGCCCAGGCCACCAGGCTGCGCCGGCACATAGCCGTCCTCACCCTCGTTGCCCTTGGCAGGCACGTAGTCCACAAGCGGGTCGGCACCGCGGACGCGCTCGTTGGTGGTGAGCGTCTCGGTTGCGGACATGCCCACATTGAGCTCGTTGAAACCGGCCTCGGCCCAGATGCCGTGGCCCGGAACAACATCGGGGACGCTCGTGTAGCGCATGGGGTTATCGGGCAGTTCAACGGTCAGGTGGCTCAGGACGCTCGTGTAGACACGCGGCTGCTCGTCGGGATGCACTACGCGCATGCGCTTGGGCTCAAATACCCCGTTGGACGAGTCCTCGTTACGCGCGACCAGGGTCGACCCGTCGTAGCTTGCGTTTTTACCGACCAGAATCGTTGTGCACGGCATGCGCATCCTCCTTGAGCGAAGAAATCAAACGGCAACAGTGTATCGCTTCGACGCAAAAAGGGCGAAACCACGGCCTCGGCAGCCCCCGTGGTCAAAAAATGCCAAATATGAGTACTGTCACAAATTTAGTGGCAGCAAATTGCACTGTTCCGGGCGCCGGGAATCCTCACCTGTCCAAAAACTGAGTCTAGTAATTCCCCATACGTCCAATAAAATTGGCTCTTTAACGATATTACTTATCGCTAAAGAGCCAAAATGATCTCAAACATATGTGACTAACTTGGCAACAGTACTCATATTTGGCATTTTTTGACCACGGGGTATCTAACCAACCCCCTAAACAGCCTCCAAACGCCTATTTTACCGCGCGCTCAGCCGCCTCGATCACGTGCTTGGCGAGAATTGCTGTCGTCACGGCACCCACGCCACCCGGCACGGGGGTGATTGCGCCAACAACCGGCTCCGCGGCATCAAAATCGACGTCGCCGACCAGCTTGCCAGCGGCTTCGTCCCAATTAATGCCAACATCGATAATCGCCTGGTCCTCGCGGACCGCATCTGCGCCAATCGTGCGCGCGCGTCCAACGGCGGCAACCACAATGTCGGCAGCACAGCACTCGGCGGCAAGATCGCGCGTATGCGTATGGCACGTCGTCACGGTTGCGTTGCGCGCCGTAAGCATGGCGGCAACGGGGCGGCCAATTACCAGTGAGCGTCCGACCACGGCAACTTTGGCGCCGTCCAGCTCAACACCGTAATGATCCAGCAAAGCAAGCACGGCTTCGGCTGTGCAGGGGGCAAAACCCTCGCCGCGTCCCGAAAGCGTGGTGAGCAGCGAAGCCGGCGTCATGGAGTCAACGTCCTTGGCGGGATCGAGCGCTGCGGCGACGGCGTTCTCGTCAAGGCCGGCGGGCAGCGGGCGGAACATCAGACAGCCATGAACAGCCAAGTCGGCATTAATGCCCTCGATAGCCGCCAGCAGCTCGTCCTGCGAGACGTCGGCAGGAAGCAAAACGCGACGAGCCTCGATGCCAACCTTTTCGCAGCGTTTAAGAGCGCCACGCTCATAGGACAGGTCGTCCTCGCGCTCGCCCACACGAACAATGGCCAGCGTCGGCACAACGCCGCGTTCGCGCAAAGCAACGCAGCGAGCAACGAGCTCCTCGGTCAAAGCGCGAGCAACGGGAGCACCCTTCAGCAGTTCAGCCATGGCTATCCTCTCTTCCTCGCAGCGTCGGAGGCGCGGCGCGCCAGCGCATCGGCGCGCGGCAACCATGTGTCGAGCAACTCATCACACGCCGTCTCGAGCTCCTCAGCACGAGCGCGATCTTTCATAGACGTGGTGTTCGCAAAGAGCGTCAAGCTCGCGCCCTGCATAGCGGCACGGCAGAACACGGCGCCGCACGCCACATCGGACAGCAGCTGACGCGAACCCTTGTCGGCCATGTCCTCGAGCAGCGCCAGCGCACGCCCGCAGGCATCCATAATGCGATACGGCGGCAGAGCGGCCACATGCAGCGCATCCTGAATCGCGGTTGCTCGAGCCGGATCGTCACGCGGAATACCGTACGCCGTGGACACCTGCCCGTAGGCACGAACGTCCTCGGCAACCAACTCGACAAGCTCCTGGGACAGCTCATCAGCCTGGGCAAACGCACGCGTCAGGTCATCCGCACGATCAGCAAGCGCGGGATTGGTCGCACCGTAGCGGGCAACCATTCCGCACAGCGAGGCGCCCAGCGCGCCCACAAAAGCGCTCGCGCTGCCACCACCGGGAACCGGCTCGCGCGCGGCCAGCGCCTCGGCAAACCCGCGGCAGGTCTTGTCCATCATCTCTTGGCTCATACGCATGCACCTTCAAGTCATATACATCGGTCGGGCGGCAACCACCGACCGACCGCATCGATCACATAATGGTGCATAGTCTAGCCCATAAGTACATAAGCGTCAGCGCACCTGGTCATCGCGGATTTCTATGACGAACGATAGGCGTCGGCACCGCAAACATGGGAAACATGGCCCGCCTTTCGGGACTTCCGGACGTCACAAACTGGGGCATATCTATAAACAAGGAACCTGTTGGGGCAACGCCCGCGTACACGCGCCCCTTTAAAACAACGGACACCTCACCCCGGGGAGAGCCGACAGCACCGGCCCTCCCCTCTTTTGGACCCGTGCATATTGCCACTTAACGGCGCAAATCCGGCCCTCAGAATGGGACACATGGCCCACCCGAGCGAGCCGTCCACGCGTACAGTAAAGGCAGGTAATCCATGGGCGGTTACAGATCGAGGAGGACACAACCATGAAAAAGAAGGCCTTTGCGATTCTCACCCTCTGCATAAGCCTCTTTGCCGCATTTGCCCTGGTGGGCTGCGATGGCAGCGGCGGCGCTACCGGAAGTGGCGGTGGAGCAGAAAAGCCAGCCGTGGATATGAGGACCGACTTCATTTGGTTTAAGGTCGAGGTCCCCGAGGGCGTCGAGATCACCGACGTCGCAGGCGACACCGCCGACAGGGCCCAGTTTAAGTTCACCGAGAGCGAGCACGCCAGCGATCGCTTCATCCCCGTCTTCGACTCTGACAAGAACGCCGATGAACTGTTCGACTACGAGGCCAAATGGAAGGCCAACTCTGGATGGACCGAGAGCGATCCCGTTAAGTACAACGGCAAGACCTGGCGCAGTGCCTACTTCACGCACTCGGGCGGCGTGACGACCGAATACTTCACCGACGTTGACGGGGGCAGTGTGTATGTGCGTATCGACAACGTCGAGGAGCACAAGGACGCCGTCGAGACCATGATGAAGTCTCTGGAATTTGCCGGCGACATCGCCGAGGCCAAGACCGAGGCCATGGACGTCAAGCTCGACGATATCGAGATCAAGCGCTAAGCGACTGGCGAGCGCAACGGAAAACACGGTCGCAGTGCAAACAAGCGACGGTACCCCAGCGCTTCGTACCCAGGGAGGGCCGGTAAACCGACCCTCCCTTTCTTATGCCGGTAGCCGACGAACGCGAGGATGCCGGACGTCGGAACCGCCCCAAATGTGGCAACAGTACGAAAACGACAAACGCCCCAACACGTCCGCCCGCCGATTTATTGTGCCGCGCAGGCAATTAAACCAGCATCTATAAACATCTGAGCAGTATAGTGACCAAAACTATCGCATAACCGCACTCTACGAATGGAGAAGTTATGACCGAACACCACGCCATCAGCCGCCGAGCATTTACGTTGGGCCTTGGACTCGCGGCGTTGTCGCCACTTGCAAGCCTGCCCGAAACCGCGGCATTGGGCATTGGCCCACGAGCGGCATTTGCAGACGACGCTGCCACAGCGTCGGTCAGCCTCGACAATTTCGTCATTCGCCTTCGCCCCGCGGGCTATTTTCGCACCGCGAGCGTCAACCAAGACGGCAACGTTCGCGGCAACGTCTGCCACCTGTTTAACGACGGCACGTCCAGCAAGCTCATCCTTGAGAACGTAACGACCAAGAATGACGATACAAACTGGTATGCTATCCGCACCTTGCTCAATTTCGAAGAGCATAAAAAGACGGGCTACAGCATTTGGTCGGTCGACGACGACTCTGACAAAGATGGAAAGGTCATCCACGTATGGGGCGGCGAGTATGACAACAAGCCCAGCCGCGCTTTTGCGTTCGAGCGTCAATCAAACGGAACCTATATCATCCGAGACCGCACGGTCGAGAAAGAAACCGAGAAAAAAGACATTAAGTACCTGGCAATAGAATCGAACGGCGAAGACCAGGACAACAATAAGATCTGCCATAAGAGTAAGAGCATTCCGTGGGAGCTCGAACTTATCGGTTACGACATGAAAAAGAACGATGCCACGGTTAGCAGCCTCGACTGGATCACGTACAGCAGCTACGTCGACGGACCATGTTGGATGAAATACGTCGACGACAACAAGTTCCTCGACGAGCTGAGCATCCCGGGTACGCACGATTCGGGCACCTGCAGCGTGGACAACGACACTGAGCCCCAATCCTCGCAAGTAAAATGCCAGCAGGATTACATTCCAGCGCAGTTGCTCGAAGGCATTCGCTATTTTGATATCCGGCTCGGAAAGGGCGATGACCCCGGCATCGACCACGGGATTTTCTACCTACTCAAAAAAGACGGGAACTATCTGCATCTCTCCGATGTCATCGGGTACTTCAAAACGTTTTTGAACGAAAACCCGTCAGAAGCGCTCATCATGCTCGCATCGCGCGGCAACGATGAGGCTACCGACGAAAGCATAACGACGGCCTTCGCCAAGGTTATGGCCGATAACCCCAACCTGTTCTACACGTCGAGCCACGTCCCCACGCTGGGCGAGGTGCGCGGAAAGATCGTCCTGCTGCGTCGATTTGGGCTCGCCGGCAACAGCGTAAGCGGCCACACGTGGGGCCTCGACCTCACCCAATGGGATGACAAAATCAAGGCGCATTCCGGGCAGTCGATGTGTCTCGTCCAAGACGCGCGGGGATTTGAAGCCATAGGGGAAACGGGCAATGAAGAGCCCTATTGCACCAAGGTATATGCCCAGGACAAGTACAAACTCACGGGAACCGACAAGCTCAGTTGGGTCGATAATGCGCTGAAGGAAACGACCGGGCGCACGCGCAACAAGGTGGACGTCGTGGACGATGCCGGGGCCACGGTGCAAGTCCAGGAGCGTTGCTGGTCTATCAACTACACCAGCTGCACGGGCTTGTCGCATGGAGGCAATCCTTTTACCTCGGCACGAGTAGTCAATGAGCATCTGTATAAGAGCCCGTACATCAACCCCCAGCGGCAACGAGAAAACAAAGTCAGATTACCTCAAGCACATTGGCATCATCGCATCCGACTTTGTTGATGCGGCGCTGGCCCGGAGCATCTATCAGCGCAATTACGATACGGAGCACAAGCAGGCGGCTTCGTACTATCTCCCGTACTATCTCCCGACCCGCATGCGCATGACGTACGGCGACTCGCTGAGCGATGCCTCATTCCAGGATGGCAAGACCGTTGGCGAGGGTCATTTCCGCCTTGCCGACAGCAGCAACGCGCTCAACGCGACAGCTTCGGGGCGTGAATTTGCCATCGAATACGTTGATGTCGACGCCCTAGGTAACGAAACCGCTACGGAGTTGCGGGGATCCGTGCCCATCGATATCGATCCGCGCGTGCTGACGCCCCATTTTGAGGGACTCGAAGGCCTTAAGGCCGGCGAAGACGTGCGCGCCAAGATTGCGGCATCACTCGAGGGCAAGCTCGAAACCGATGCCTGCACGGCCCAGCTCGAGTTTGTGCACGACGCGAACGGCGCTCCGGGCACAGCAATGGCCGAGGGCGAAACATTTGCCGCAGGAACGTACTGGGTGCGCGTGAACGGTCTCTTGGGCGACGCGGCGCAGAACTACACGCTCGCCAGCGACGGAGCCGCAAGCTTTACCGTAGCGGCCTCGGACAGTGCAGGCGGCGCCGGCACCGGCAGCGGCACGGGCTCCAACGCAGGCAGCGCTGATAAGAATGGTAAGGGCAACAAGGGCAAGGGCTCGGGCGGAAAACTCGCCGACACGGGCGACGGCTCCGGCATTGCCGCCGGGCTCGCCGCTGCCGCCATGGCGACAACGGTCGCCGGTGCAGCAATGCTTGCCAGTGACCGCGAAGGCAGCGAAGGCGCCAGCGAATAGGCAAGCCGGCCTTTTAGACACATCGACTCAATCGGGGGCGCAGAACACCGTTCTGTGCCCCCGATTTTTACCTTGGCCCGAACGCCGCTATCGGCTACATCACCATGTTCAGCGCGTTCACAAATTCCTGGGCCTTCGCACGGCTACTCAGGCTAAAGACGCAAGCAGTCAACAGACGATTGCGCAGAAAAACATCGCGGCCTTTGATTCTATTGACGCCCGTAATGTCCTTAAGATAGACAATCTCGGTGTGCTTGCCGCCGAAAGTGCCCTTCTTGAGCACCTCAATACGGTTGGGGTAGATCTTAACGTCTTTAAACCTACCCGAACCCTTGTCCTGAAACAGCAAGGTGTTGTTATCCATGCGTGTCACTCCCGCGGGGTTCGCTAAAACTGCCTCTATGGCCACATTTTAGTCACCGCAAGGCTCCCATGCGAAGGTGCCAGACAGCAAAGCAATTCGTGTCCGCGCGAGGCTTTAAACTAAATGCGATAAAGATGCATTCCACAAGAGGAAAGTGGGGCGACAGTGATGGGCGAACTGGTAAACCGTGGAGAATCGGCAATCGTGCCCGAAGGTTTTTACAAGCAGGTCTCCTCGATTCTCAACGCCGCTCGCGACAAGGCCTATACCGCCGTTAACTTTGCGATGGTTGAGGCGTATTGGGAGATCGGCAAGAGCATTGTTGATGAGCAGGGCGGAGAGGAGCGCGCAGCATATGGGGAGGCATTGATTGCAGGCCTCTCCAGAAGGCTTACCGCGGATTTCGGAAGAGGCTTTGGCATCGCTAACCTTCGCAATATGCGTCAGTTCTTTCTTGCGTTTCCAATTCGCGACGCACTGCGTAGCGAATTGAGCTGGACTCATTACCGCAGGTTGATGCGCATTCCCGACCCTGATGCTCGCGCCTGGTACATGAACGAATGCGCCGATTCTCGTTGGAGCACGCGTCAGCTCGAGCGCCAGATCAACACCATGTTCCGCGAGCGCCTACTTGCCAGCAAGGACAAAGAGGCCGTCACCCAGGAAATCCAAAAGAGCGCCCCGGCTCGTCGCCCCGAGGATATCATCCGCGACCCATATGTACTGGAGTTTTTGGGTTTCTCGGACGATACTGCGTTTCGCGAGAGCGATCTAGAGCAGGCGCTCATCACGCATCTTCAGAAGTTCCTGCTGGAGCTTGGCCGTGGCTTCGCTTTCGAGGCGCGCCAAAAGCGCATCACCTTTGATGGGCGCCATTTCTATATTGACCTTGTTTTTTACAATTATCTGATGCGCTGCTTCGTGCTCATCGACCTTAAGACCGATGACCTTACGCATCAGGACCTGGGCCAGATGCAAATGTATGTGAACTACTACACGCGTGAGCTCATGAACGAAGGCGACAATCCGCCCATAGGCATCGTGCTCTGCGCGGACAAAAGCGATTCGATCGTCGAGTACACGCTGCCCGAAGACAACGACCAAGTGTTTGCCGCCAAATACCTGCCATATCTTCCAAGCAAGGAAGAGCTGGCGCGCGAGCTGAGTGCCGAGTACCGCGCCATCAACGAAGCGACTAATGGCGAAACGCAAGGGTAGCAGCACATTGCGACCGAAACCACCGCAGCCGTCGCAGGCGCACTCGCGGTTGCGACGCACGCTACGAAACAATACCGGTCATGGACGCCGGCAACGACATTCCAACCGTGGCTGGCGAGCGTGACCTGACAGGCAAAGACGCGGCCTTCGTCTGATGTGGATCCATTGGTTGCCACAGAAAAGGGCCGGTTGCAGCCGGCCCTTTAGACGATAGCACCTGCGTTGTCCGCGCTTCCAAAGTTGACCGACTGAGGAGCGGGTTCCGCGGCACACCTTGATTTTATCCGGTGGGGCGGCTCTTTTGCAGCCGCCCCACTGTTTATTTACATCTGGCACCCTCAAACAATCAGACGGCAGCCCGCACTCCTGAGAGCTGCCCCGCACCCCCGGCCATCACCTTACGGCAACAACCGGCACTACTCCCCTACTTCCCAAATAGCGCACCCAGCAGACCGCGGCGTTTGGGCTTTTCTTCTCGGTATGAACCCTCGGCAACCGCTGCAACCTGGCGCGGTTGCTCGCCGCCTCCACGGCGCACGATCTGGTACAGGAACGGCGATTTAACGTATTTGACCTCGACGGGCGTGGCGTGCACGGTGCTCTCACCGGACAGATGCAGACTCGGGCTGAGCGGCGCCACAATATGCGTCTCGCGCTTGTCGCTAAACACCACCGCGGCCGCGCGGCCCGTCTGGCCGTTTACGGCGATGCGCACCTGCTCGCCGTCGCGGCTATCCGTTGCCGGACGGTCGATAAAGTACACCGGCACCATAACTAGGCCGTCCTTGTGCTTGCGGGCCTTGCGCGCCCAGGTGCGGATGCTCTTTTTATTGAGCCCCAGTACAGCCTCGGCGTCGTTGCCCGCAACGTCGAGCGCCAGCTTATCAATGACCACCTGGTCCTTGGTAGACGCATCGACGGAGACGACGCGAAAGTCGCCTTCCTGCATGGCGGGATCGAACGGACCGACCTTGGCAAAGTCCCACGGCTCCAAAATGCCCAGGAGGCGAACGTCCAGGTAGTTTGCCCTGGGATACGCCCAGTCGAGCACCTCGTAGTACACCAGGGTCTCCTTGCTCAGGCCCTTGACCGGGAAGGACGCCATCATGCGCAGGTCCGCCAGCGCCATGGGGAAATAGAAGAGCATCATGTCGTTTTGGATCGCATCTTCCACGTCGTGCCCGGCAAAGGCTTCCGCATGCTGGCGCACCAGCTGCAGTGCGTTGGCACGTGCCTGCTGCGGCGAGATTTCGCAGGGAATGCCCTGCTCCGGCACATACTCTGCACCCACGCCCATGGTCAGACGCTTGCTGAAGGTACCGGGCTTGAGCAGGTCGGCAATGCCGATCTTGTTGCCGCAGGACGGGCACTCAAACACACGCTGCGTTGACTCGCCCTCAAAGGACGCTCCGCAGAAGGGGCAAGGAATGCTCACATGCGTAGCCTCTTGGAACTCTTGCGCCGTGCCGCGATCCTCCCACAGCAGATGTTCCAGGACCGACTGATTGCGCCAGTGCGAATTGAAGAAATACCAGTCCGGGTCCTCCGGGCGCTCGAGTTGCGACACATGCGTGAGCTTGAGCAGTCCATCCACCACCGTCAACGGCGTATGGCGAATGCCCAAAGCGCTCTTGGGCTCTCCGGCGTCCGCCTGCCACGGAATGACCGCACCGCAATAAGCGCACTCAAAGCTGCGCTTAGCTTGGTGTGTGTACATAGGGCCGCCGCAGTTTTGACATTTAATGGCAAACATCTCGTCCATGGAAACGTCCTCCTTTGCACAGGGGCTGTCGGCATTAAGTATGTCGATCAAACAGGCACATGCCCATACCCATGTGGCCCAAAATGGACCACCCAGGCAGACGAGAAGGCTCGCTCGTTAGCACCGGCAGACTATTGCTGCATTTTCTGAGCATCGGTGCACGGCGCCCCCGCGCGAGCTACACTATCCCCTTAAACATGATTGTGAGGACGACCGCTATGCTATTTGTAAATCGGCTGGTACATACGCTTGTTCCCGGCAGCGAGGACGAGCCGGTCGATGCATCTTGCCGCACCAACGCGGGTTTTACCGCAAGCCTCATCTGCATTGGACTCAACATCACCCTGTGCCTGGCCAAGGGCATCGCGGGCCTGCTCGCCGGCTCCGTCTCCCTCATCGCCGACGCTTTCAACAACCTCTCCGATGCCTCGAGCAACATCGTGAGCCTGCTCGGGTTCCGCCTTGCCAGCCGCCCGGCAGACGAAGGCCACCCCTATGGTCACGGCCGCTATGAGTACCTAGCCGGCCTGTTCGTCGCCGTCCTGGTTTGCGCCGTCGGCATCAACCTGATCCTCGAGTCGGTCACCAAGATCATCAAGCCTTCCCCCACCGCTTACACGTTCATTTCCCTTGCGGCACTGGCTACGTCCATGCTCGTAAAGCTCTGGATGGCCGCGTTCAACCGCACGCTGGGTAACCGCGTCGATTCCGAAACGCTCATCGCCACGGCGCAGGACTCCAAAAACGACGTCATCACCTCGGGCTCGGTCTTGGTGGCGGCGCTTATTTCGCAGACGACCGGCTTTGACCTCGATGGCTGGGCAGGCCTGGGTGTGGGCATCTTCATCTGCATCAGCGGCATGGGCCTAGTGCGCGACGCCATCAGCCCATTGCTGGGGCAAGCGCCCGACCCCAAGCTCGTCCAGGCAATCCGCGATAAGATCATGTCCTATCCGCAGGTCTTGGGCACACACGACCTGATGGTGCACGACTACGGCCCCGGTCGTCAGTTTGCCAGCGCCCACGTGGAGATGCCCGGCGAGGGCGACGCATTTGAGCACCACGAGATTTTGGACACCATCGAGCACGACATCAAGCGCCAAATGGGCATCGATATCACGCTGCACTGCGACCCCATCGCCACCACCAGCGACGACCTGCGCAGCTGGGTCAAGCGCGGCGTCATGCAGATCGATCCCGCGCTCTCCATCCACGACCTGCACGAGCACGACGGGTTCGTTTCGTTTGACCTGGTGCGTCCCGACGGCTTTGACATATCCGACGAGGAGCTGCTGGAGCTCGTCACGCGCATCGTGCACGAGCGCCGACCCGATGCCTCATGCGTCGTCACGTTTGATTCGGGCTTTAGCTCGCCCGAGCGTCCGGCCGAGCAGTTGTAGCCTGCTTAACAGCTAGTTTCCCTGCGCGCCCGAGATGCCGTTTTGCAGGGCGTTCCAGGCATCCGTCGCCAAGCCGCCCAAGTTCTGCGCGGTATCGCCCAGGTTTTGTGCCGTGTCGCCCAGCTCTTGCGCCTTGTCTCCCAACTCCTGCGCCTTGTTGCTCAAGTCCTCCAGCGTATTGGAACTCGAGCTGTCCGCGCCGCCCTGGTCGCCGGACGCGTTGCCCGACGAGCCGTCCTTGTGCGTGAGCTGAATTTCGAGGTTGCCGCTGTCGTTATAGTAGGCAGAAGTAACGACCCAGTTGGCATCGACGACGGGCGTTGAGCCATCATCAGTCAGGACCACGGCATTCGAAAGATCGGCGCCGCGCGACTTGAGAAGCTTCTTGGCGTTGGACCAATACTGCCCCGGGATATCGCTCAGATCGACGGTGCTAGACGAGGCGGACTCGGTTTGCTCGGCAGCGGTATCGGCCGTTGAGCTCCCCCGCTTGTTGAGCATGCCCGACACGATGGCAAACACAACCGACAGCGCAAAGAAAATCGCCAGCACGATGAGGATCTTCTTGATCACGCTCGACGAACGCGACGGCCTCTTCTCCTCGTCTTCGCTATATTGCGGAATCGACTTGGGGTACTCGCGATACGGGTCGCGCGACTCGTAGCGAGGCTGCGCCGTGCGAGGCATATACGTCGTCTGCTGAGGCTGCGGAATGGGATTCTGCGGCAGGTTGTCATAGGGATTCGGCGTCGAGGCAGCATAAGAATCCTGCGGCGTGTAATCAAACGGATCCGGAGCTGCGTTGCCATAGGGGCCTTGCGAAGATGCAGCGTAAGAATCCTGCGCCGTATCGCCATAGCCCATAACCCGGGTGGGCTCGGCAGAAGGCTGCGTCGCGGCGGGGTCGGCATAACCGGGGTTGGGAACAACGCGGGTCGCATCGGCGCTATCGCCAGCCTGCGCGGAACCGTAGCCGCCCATCACGGTTGTCTTGTCCTGATCCATGCAACGATTCCTTTCCGTCGCGCGTGAGCCTCAAGTTATCCATGCATTCTACCCGCGCAAAAGCCTATGATGGGCAGAGTCCGTCGGTATCTACAAGACATGCGCGGGCCTAAGGATCAAAAAGCCCCGCCGGGCCTTGTGGGCACGGCGGGGCGGACAAGCAGCTATGGACAGCAGACTTAGAACAGGCCGGTGATGTTGCCGTCGTTGTCGACGTCGATGTTCTCGGCCGCGGGCACCTTGGGCAGACCCGGCATGGTTAGAACGCTGCCGGTCAGCGCGACCACAAAGTGGGCACCGGCGGAAACCTTGAGCTCACGCACGGTGATGCGGAAGTTCTCGGGAGCGCCCAGGGCCTTGGCGTTGTCGCTAAAGCTGTACTGCGTCTTGGCGACGCACACCGGCAGGTTGCCAAAGCCGTTCTCGCGCAGCTCGGCGAGCTGGCGCTTGGCGGCCGGCGTAAAGTCAACGCCGTCGGCGCGGTAGACCTTGGTGGCAACGGCCTCGAGGGCATCAGCGACATCAGCGCCGTCCTCATAGGCAAACTTGAGCTCGCTCGGCTGCTCAATCAGACGCATGACCTCATCGGCCAGCTCGAGCGCGCCCTCGCCGCCCTTGGCCCAGACCTCGGAAAGCTTAACGTTGACGCCGAGCTTCTGGCACTCGGACTCGATGAGTGCAAGCTCAGCCTCGGTGTCCGTCGGGAAGCGGTTGATGGCGACCACGCAGGGCAGACCATAAACGTTCTGGATGTTGTCGACATGACGCAGCAAGTTGGGCATGCCAGCCTTGAGTGCCTCGAGGTTCTCCTCGTTGAGGTCGGCCTTGGCGACGCCACCGTTGTACTTAAGCGCACGAGCGGTCGCGACGACCACGACGGCGCTGGGGCGAACGCCCGTCATGCGGCACTTGATGTCGAGGAACTTCTCGGCACCCAGATCGGCACCGAAGCCGGCCTCGGTAATGGCAACATCGCCAAAGCGCATCGCCATACGCGTAGCCATAATAGAGTTGCAGCCGTGGGCAATGTTGGCGAAGGGACCGCCGTGGACAAACGCGGGCGTGCCCTCGAGCGTTTGCACCAGGTTGGGCTTAAGCGCGTCCTTAAGCAACGCGGCCATGGCACCCTGGGCCTTGAGGTCGCGGGCACGGACGGGCTCGCCGGCAAAGCTATAGCCGACGACAATCTCACCCAAGCGTTCCTTGAGGTCGTTGATGCTCGTAGACAGGCACAGGATTGCCATGACCTCGGAGGCAACGGTGATGTCGAAGCCGTCCTCGCGCGGCACACCTTGGGCCTTACCGCCAATGCCATCGATAACATGGCGCAGCTGACGGTCGTTCATGTCGACGACGCGCTTCCAGGTGATGCGCTTAACGTCAATACCGAGCTGATTGCCCTGCTGGATGTGGTTATCGAGCATGGCGGCCAGCAGGTTGTTGGCAGCACCGATGGCATGGAAGTCGCCGGTAAAGTGCAGGTTGATGTCCTCCATGGGAATGACCTGGGCCCAACCGCCGCCAGCGGCACCGCCCTTGACGCCAAAGACGGGACCGAGCGAAGGCTCACGCAGGGCCACGGCGCTCTTGATACCGCGACGACGCAGGCCATCGGCCAGACCGATGGTCGTGGTGGTCTTGCCCTCGCCCGCGGGCGTTGGGTTGATAGCGGTCACGAGGACGAGCTTGGCCTGGTGATCAGTCGGCTCGTTGAGCAGTGAATAGTCGACCTTAGCCTTGTCGAAGCCGTACGGAATAAGGTGCTTAACGTCGACGCCGGCGTTCTTGGCCACCTCGGTAATAGGCAGTGGCGTGACAGAACGTGCGATTTCGATGTCAGTAGGCATGGGCGGTCCTTTCGTTACCGAATGAGAAAAAGACCAATTCAGCATAGCACGGGCGCGCAATAGTAAAACGCCCATAACCGATGAACGGCGATATGTTTACCCGATGCCCAGCGATAGTCCAACAGCCCGCCAAAACAAAGCGCCCTAAACGGTAGGTTCAATCCCCAGGTGCTCAAAGGTGCGAAGGGTTGCCTGACGGCCCTGCGGCGTACGAATCATCAACCCGCACTGCAGCAAATAGGGCTCATAGACATCCTCGAGCGTGCCCGGGTCCTCGCCCACCGCACTGGCAAGGGTCGTCAGGCCTACAGCACGGCCGGAGAACGTCTTGGCAAGCGTCTCCAAGATACGAATATCCATCCAGTCCAGACCGAGCTCGTCGATCTCGAAGAACTCGAGCGCCTGGCGGCAGATATCGAGCTCGATAGGGCCGCTGCCACGCACCTGTGCGTAATCGCGCACGCGCTTGAGAAGGCGGTTGGCAAGACGTGGCGTGCCGCGCGAACGCGAGCCGATCTCGAGTGCACTGGGATGGTCGATCGTCACGCCCAGGATAGTCGCCGAGCGCGTCACAATCTGCGCGAGCTCCTCGACCGTGTAGTAATCCAGGCGATACGAAATGCCAAAGCGGTCGCGCAACGGGCCGGTCAACATGCCTGAGCGGGTCGTTGCCGCTACCAGCGTAAACTTGGGAATATCCAGGCGAATCGAGCGCGCCGCCGGACCCTTGCCAATCACGATATCGAGGGCAAAGTCCTCCATCGCGGGGTACAGGACCTCCTCGACCGAACGGTTGAGGCGGTGGATCTCGTCGATAAACAGCACATCACCCGGCTGCAAGTTAGTAAGGATGGCCGCCAGGTCGCCCGTGCGCGCGATGGCAGGGCCACTCGTGGTCTTGATCTGAGCGCCCAGCTCGTTGGCGATAACGGTGGCCAGCGTGGTCTTGCCCAGGCCCGGAGGACCCGAGAAAATCACGTGGTCGAGCGTCTCGCCACGGCTCTGCGCCGCTTCGATCAGCACTCGAAGGCTCTGCTTGATATGTTCCTGACCGCAGTAGTCGTCCAGGCGCTGAGGGCGCAGGGTACGGTCGACATCGAGGTCTTCGGGCGTTAGCTCCGAGCCCACCATGCGCTCGCCGTGCGCCATGGATGCCGCCGGCGAGTTGCCGGGCGTCGCCCACAGGTCCTGAGAGTCATCGGCTTCCCACATCACGCATCCATTCCGAGTCGCTTAAGCGCCGCGCCGAGCAGGTCCTCGACACGCATATTCTGCCCATCATACCCGCTCAGGGCAACATCGGTCTCCTGCGGGCTAAAGCCCATGGAAAGGAGTGCCGCACGGGCATCATCGATCGCCGAGGGAGCGGCAGCGGGCACGGGCATCGCAACCTGGCCGGGAATCACATCGACCGGCACAAAGCCCTTGTCCTTGGCAAAGGTGCTCTTGAGCTCCAGGATCAGACGCTGAGCTGTCTTTTTGCCCACACCGGGCACCTTGGCCATGCCCTTGTCGTCCTCGGCCATCACCAGCGAATACAATTGCCCCACGGTATAGGTGGAAAGCACGGCGAGCGCCAAGCGCGGGCCAACGCCCGAGACGGACACGAGCCGATCGAACATCGTGCGCTCATCCTTAGAGGAAAAACCGAAAAGTGTCATGGCGTCCTCGCGCACCTGCATACGCGTGTAGAGGCGGACCTCGCCGCTGGGCGTCGGCAACGTGGCCGCAGTGCTGCCCGAGATGCCGAGCTCAAAGCCAACGCCCGACACATCGACGACAGCAGAGCTCATCGTGGCCTCGACAAGCGTTCCGTGGAGCTGGGAAATCATCAGTATCCGGTTCCTCTCTGTTGATAGAACTCGCCACCGGTGAGGGCGCGGGTGCGGCTGAGGTTTACATGGCAGATGGCGCAGGCCAGGGCATCGGCGGCATGGTCGGGATGCGGGTCGTGATCGAGCTGTGTGAGCGTGCGTACCATGTAGGCAACCTGCCGCTTGTCCGCGGCGCCGGTGCCCACCACAGCCTGTTTGATCTGCATGGGCGTGTACTCGCCAATCTCGAGCGCGCATTCCGAAAGCGCGACGAGTGCAGCACCGCGGGCATGCGCCGTAGGAATTGCCGAGCGAACGTTAGCACCAAAGTAAATGCTCTCGATAGCAGCGGTATCGGGTCGATAACGCTCCACGACACCCTTGAGGTCGCGGGCGATATGCGACAGGCGCACCGCGAGCGGACTTCCGGCACTGGTCTCGATGCAGCCATAGGCACGGCAGCGAACCTCGCCACGCCGCTCCTCGATAATCCCCCAACCCGTATGAGCCAAACCGGGGTCAATGCCCAAGATAACCAAGCCGACCTTCCCTCGTCACCAGCACAGCACAAGGCAAGGCCCCGCGCATCATTCACGAACGTCTGTTCTAGAATAACACAACGGGGCCGAGATGCTTAGTTGAAGTATCGGGGCTGGGAGCGAATCCTATCCCATAGTTAGTTCTGCGAGAAAAAGGGGAACTGCCTCGGATCCACCGGCGGATGCGGCATCGGACCACCCTGGGGCCCACCCTGCGGACCGCCCTGACCGCCCATCATCTTATCGATGGCGTCCTGAACCTCGCCCTCGAACTTTTTCATACCCTCATGCAAACGACGCTGGCCATCCTCAGAGCGCAGCTCCTCCATCTGCTCGGGCGAAATACCCAGTAGCTCGCCCAGCACGCCCATCATCTCGTTTCGCACGCGCTCGCTCGTATCCTCGTCAGCAAAACGGCGCACCTCGGCGCGCGCCAGCGAATCGACCGTCATACGCTCCTTGCCGTTAAGCCCCAGGTCGGACCACGCGAGCATATACGGCCAGGCACGCTCGGCAAACGAACGGGCCGAGACGATCGGCGCCATCGGCAACATGCGGCGGGCAGCCTCACCCTGTCGAACGAGCATCAGCAGCAGCGAGCAAGCCTCAGGCTTGCCAGCGGCCATCGGGATGTCGTCGAAAGATCGATTGCGGTCCACGTGCGCCTCGAGCGCGCCATCGACCTCACCCGGCTCAAGCCCGCCGAGCAGCTGTGCCGCGCGGTCGAGCATATCGACCGGACCGTCGAGCGTCGAGAGCGCTTGCGCCAGCACGCGCTCCATACAATCTTCCACCGCGTTGAGCGTCACGAGCTCTTGGGGCACCACGGCAGACGTGCGGTTGCGCACACGCGCCACAAACTCAAGCGTCGACAGGTACACATCGCCAAAGGGCGCGTAATCGCCCTGGTAGCCGCCGCAAAGCGCCGGCGCCGCCAGCGCGTACTCGGTTTTGGACAGCGGGCTCAGCGCCATCGCACCCAGCTCGAGCGCCGTGTCCTCCAGCATGAGGCCCAACGTGCGCGAGCGCAGACGCTCGGCATCGCCCGCCGACACGTCGCAATCGAGCACACGCGCCGCATCCGGTGCATCGCGCTCGGCGGTGCGAATGTGCAGACGCTCGGCGATGGCGCGGACGGCGGCACAGCGGGCAGCCTCGGCCTCTTCCTGCGCCGGCGTAAAGATACGGTTGCGCCCCAGCACCAGGCCAATCACATTACGCGGGCCCAGGGCGTCGACGGCCAGCGCCGCCAGCAGGGACGATGGCAAGTCACCCTCGAGTGCCACCACAGCACGCGACGCACCGTGGGCCCGGGCGTTGTCGCGCACGGCGAGCACCAGCGCCTGCCACAGCCACTCCTCGGAACGGAACTCGGGCAGTTCGTGATCTTCCAGGGCATCGAGCATCACGCCGCGCTGAATCTCCTGAACCAGCAGGCTCTCCTCAAAACACGGTGCCTGGGCCACCACGCGACCGCAGTCGTCGAGCACAAACGAACCGCCGGTATACACCGACTCGTCAAAGGCACCGACCGGCGCCATGCAGGCAAACCACACGCTGCGCTTGGATGCGATCTTGCGGTAGGCGCCGCTGCGAACGGCGGCAATGGCGGCAGTCTCGCGGTCGGTCATGTCAAACGCGTTGAATTGGAAATACGCAATGAGGTCAACACCGGTCGGCAACATCTCGAGTTCGCGGTCCAAGTCAAAAATCACGGCGATGCGCACGCCGTCCACGTCGAACACCGGCGGCGCCCAACGCGTGTCGTTGTTCTCGCCACGCTGCAGGGCAATGCTCGAACGCGCCGGCACCACATGACCGTCCTTGAGCATCATGTAGTCGAGCAGCGGCTGGCCCTCAAACGAAACCGCCGCGGGCACGATGCAGATCATGTCAAGCTCTTGGATACGCTCGGCGACACCGGTCAAGCCGGCAAGCATGTCGTGCTCAAAGTCGGCAGCGCCCACCAGGCCACCGGGCATGGCGCCCATAAAGAGCGGAGCCGGAACGCACAGCACGCGCGCCCCGCGCTCGTGGGCCAGACGAGCCTGGTCCTCGATGCGGCCGCAAATGCCCTCAATATCACCCAGGCGCATATCGATCTGTGCAAGCGCGAGCTTCATGGCCCAGCCCTTTCCGTCGTAAACCATCGAAATCGTAGTAAAAGCGCCGGCCGCATAATGCAGTCGGCGCTTGCATGTGCATATGCTAGCTATGATACCCCGAGCGGGGGCGCGCTCCTAGAATGTCGCGGACCACAGCCCGTGCAGGTTGCAGTAGGCATAGACGGTACCGGTCTTGGAGCCGCCCGCGAAAAACGTCGCGGGTTTCATGCCGGGCTCAAGGTAATGGACCTCTAAGCGGCCCTCGGCCTCAAGGGCGATCCACTCAATGTAGTGCTCGGGCAGGCTGGGGTGCTCGACCGAGCCAACGCGTGCGCGAATCACGTGACCGTCACGCTCGGTCTCGACAACAGGCACGTGCTTCTCGTGCGCCGCGTCCTCAGTGTTTGCAGTCAGTTCCGTGCAACCGGCAGGGGTCGCAACGTCGTCGCCAAGGGCAGCGATGAGCTTGCCGTCGGGGTCCTTAAAGAATTTCGCCATGATGTTCTCCTTTGCTGATGTGCCAATGTTCTTGATGGTTCTTATGCCCAAAGGCAGACAAACCATCCACGGCATTGCAAATGAACACATAACGGACCAGGCAAGCGGTCGGGCCAAAATGCGTCGACCGTCCTGCCCACTCCGGCAGTCCCACCCCGCGCGCGGCTAGCGACCGTCGCCGCCCAGCAGCGCCAGAACATCTTCGCGGGTAAACAGCGCCGACGAGATGCCGTCGCCGCCGAGCACGCTGTTGACCAGGTCGCGTTTGGACTCCTGCATCTGCATAATGCGTTCCTCGATCGTGTCCTTGGCGATGAGCTTGTACACGGTCACGGTATGTTGCTGACCAATACGGTGTGCACGATCAGTTGCTTGGTCCTGCGCCGCCACGTTCCACCACGGGTCGTAGTGGATGACCACGTCGGCAGCCGTCAGGTTAAGGCCCACGCCGCCCGCCTTGAGCGAAATCAAAAAGACCGGAACCTCGCCCGCTTGGAACTGCGCGACCATCTTGGCGCGGCTCTCCTTAGACGAAGCGCCCGTGAGCTTAAGGAAGGCGATGTCCTCCTTGGCCAGGCGCTTACCGATAATATCGAGCATACCCGTAAACTGGCTGAACAACAGGATGCGATGTCCGCCGTCGAGTGCGCCGTGCACGAGCTCCATGCACGTATCGAGTTTGGCGCTCCCCGCCTTGTAATCCTCGTAGTGCAGACGCGGGTCGCAGCAGATCTGGCGCAACTTGGTGAGCTCGGCAAGCACCTTGAGCTTGTCTTTCTTAAACTCGGATGCCTCGCGGTGCTGCACCTGCTGGGCGATGCGGTCCTGGTTTGCCAGGTAGAGCTTGCGCTGCTCGCCGGCAAGCTGCGCCATGACAGTGTCCTCGATCTTCTCGGGCAGGTCTGCCACCACGTCTTCCTTGACGCGGCGCAGCACAAACGGCGACACGAGCGCCTGCAGGCGGGCGGCGCTGTCGCCCTCGGCGTGCTCGACTGGGCTTTCGAAGCGCTTGGCAAACGACTCGCGCGTGCCAAGTAAGCCCGGCATCAAAAAGTCGAAGATGCTCCAGAGCTCGGATAGGCGGTTTTCGATGGGCGTGCCCGTCAGGGCAAAGCGCACGCCGGCAGGCAGGCGCTTTGCGGCGCGCGCCACCTGGGTGAGCGGGTTTTTAATGTACTGGGCCTCATCGAGCACCACGCGGGCAAAGTCCTGCTCGACGTACTCGTCGATATCGCGCCGCATAAGGTCATACGACGTCACGACCACGTTATGCTCGGCCACGCCGGCGATCTGCACGCGGCGCTGCGCCTTGGCGCCCACAATGGCGCACACATCGAGCGACGGGGCGAAGCGCTCCAGCTCGGCGGTCCAGTTGTACACAAGCGACGCGGGACACACCACAAGCGTGGGTTTAGTGTCCCCCGCCTCCACGCGCGCCAGGATATGCGCGATCATCTGGAGCGTTTTGCCCAGGCCCATATCGTCGGCCAAGATGCCGCCAAGGCCCAGGTGTTCGAGCGAGCCAAGCCACTGGTAGCCGTCGACCTGGTAGCCGCGCATCGTTGCCTTGAGCGAGACCGGCACCGTAAAGTCCATCTTGCCGAGCGTGTCCAGACGCTCGACGGTACGGCGGAACGCAGCGTCGCGATCGGCCTCGAGCGCGGGCGTGCGCGCGAGCATGCTATCGACGAACAGGGTGCTCGATGCGGAAAGCGACACGCCGTCGAGCAGGTCGACGGCATCGACGCCCAGGTCCTCGGCGAGGCCAAACGCGGCTCGAGCGCCCTCGTCCAGGCGAATGATGTCGCCGGACGTAAGGCGCGCAAACGTTTGATGGCGCTTGTAGGAGTCGAGGTAGATGGCAAGATCTGCCGCCGAAAGACCGCTCGCGCCCAGTTCAACATCGAGCAGGTTGCTCTTGACGGTGGCACGCACCGAAAGCTTGGGCGCAGGGCGCACCGAGATCTGGCGTAGGCGGTCGCTGAGCATGACCTCGCCCAGCTCGGACAGGGCAGACAGGCCCTCGGTCAGCAAGCAGAACAGGCCCTCGTCGTCGCGCTCCTCAAACGCCAGGCCGCCCTCGTAAAAGTCGAAATACAGGGCCGCCGTGTCCATAACGCGAAACTCTGCTATCTCGTCGCGCGGCGGCACGCCCGGGCGCTGTTCTTCGAAGGGGCTTCCCGGAGCACCCAGGCTAAAGAGATCTGCCGACCAGTCGCCGTAGGAAACCGTAATCTTGCAGGTCACGAGCCCGTCGTCGACACCGATTGCCATGGCAAAGCTCGGCTCGGGCGCCACGGTGTCGAGCACGGCGGGCGCGGTAAGGTCGGTGTAGTCGCGCAAAATGGGCAGCGCCATACGACAGAACTCCCCCACCTGGTCGACAGCGATATGGATCGGCGTGCGACAGGGCAGTAAGCGCGATAGGAACGGCGCCGCATGCTGGGCAAACGCTACATCGGCGCGGCGCGCACGGCGGGTGTCGACCAGATAGGCAACGTCGCCCGAAGCAAAGCAGTATGCATCGGCCGGCAGGCGTAGATCGTAGCTGCCGCCAGCCGCCGGCGCGATTTTGGCAGCAAGGAGCGGTGGGCGCTTAGACAGAGCCTCGTCCTCCCCTTCCGGAGGCATCTCAACCGCCACGTCATAGGTGCGATGCGTCGTCGTCCCCCGCGACCAGGCGGGCTCAAAGGAGATGGTCTGGCCGCGCAACAGGTCCAGCACATATACGATGCTATGCTCGGACAGCGGCAACTGACGCTCGGCGACAAAACCACTGCGGGCAAAGTCGTACGACGCCGAACGCGAGCTTGTGATGTCATCGAGATAGGCAACTGTCGTCACGACAAGGTTGAGCAGCTTTGTCGACACGTCTTCGAAGGCTTCGGGCGTATGGACAAACGTGAGCTTCTTGCCGTACGAGAAGGTGCCGCCGCGCACGTAGGCATCGGCCATGCCGTCGATGTCCTTGACCACGTAGGACACCGATCCACAGCGAATGCGAAGCTCGAGCGCCCAGCTAAAGCGGTCGGCAAACAGTGGATTGTAATACGGCACCAGCGAGGGCTCCAACACCGCCTTGGGGGCATCGGGATCCACACTGCCGGCAAGCTTGTGGCGCATGCTCGCCAACTCATCCATGCGCGCGTCCGAAAGATCGGAGAGCGCCGTCATGAGGCTGGGGCTCGTGGGGACGGGCGCCGGAAAGGGAAAGTTGGGGTTGACGGCCGGCGCTTTGGGCGCGGTGCGCGCGGGCTGGTTCGGCTGCGCCGTAAACGTGCGAACCGGTGTGCGCAGCCCCTCAACAGGCTCAATGCCGCCGGCATCCAAATACGCCAGAGCCGTGGCAATAGCGTGCTTGCACATACCGGGGTAACGATAGGCGGCGGGGCAATCGCAGTCGTAGTCGATCACCTCGTGCTCGTCCATGTCGAGCGCCACGTGCGTCTTGTACAGGTCGCCGCGCGAACCGCGCACCGAGCCCTCAACCGTCACGTTTTTGGAGAAGCGCGAGCCGCTGTCCTCGATCGACAGCACGGCGCCGTTGAGCATGAGCGAACGCCCCTTCATAAAGGTGCCGCTTAACGCCGCCTCTTTGCGAAGCGCCTGCACAAACGTCCCCTGCGCCATCACTTCCTCCAATCTCACCCGGGGTAGCTTAGATAACCGTCACGCGGCCTTGGTTGCCGACGATGGCCTTTGCCTCTGCCAGCAGCGGAATCGAGCGTGCATTGACCTTGGCCGGCACCTCAGCGCGCAGCACGCGCCCGTCGACTTGCTCAATAAAGATCTCCACGCGGTCGCCGCCCGGGTTGGTGGTGAGCACCGTGGCCAGGCGCGCCATATTGCCCTGGCTAAAGCGGCTGTTGGGCACCATGACCTCAAAGACCTTGGGCTTGTTTTTCTCCTCGCTAAGCTCCAGCGGCACAATCTCCTGCGCGATGATCTGGTCGCCGCGGTCCGAGCGCTCGAGCTTGCCCTTAATGCGCACAAACGCGTCGGACAGCTGCGCGCCGGTCTCGGGATCGACCTCGCCGTACAGATACCCCTCGGCCTCCTTGTAGGTCTTGGGGAACACCACAACCGTGGCCTCGCCTTCCATGTCTTCGAGCTGCACGATGCCCATGGGGTCGCCGTTTTTGGTCACGCGCTTGGACACGCTCGAGACCATGCCGGCCCACCACAGCGCCTTGCCCTCGGGAATCTCCTGGTTGATGGTGCCGCCCGTGGGGTTTTGCACCTCGTAGCCGGTGTCGATCTGCGAGAACGAGAAGTCGCGCGCTTTGCTAAGTGCATACTCAAACGGGCGCAGCGGGTGGTCCGAGACATAGATGCCCAGAACCTCCTTCTCCTGGCTCAACTTAAGGTGGCGGTCCCATTCCTGGCCATCCGGATCGGGCACGCTCACCTCGAAGCCCGAGCCCTCAACGTCGCCAAACATATCGAAGAACGACGTCTGGCCGCTCGCGCGGTCCTTCTGGCGCTTTACCGCGGCATCGATGATGTTCTCGGGGTTGTTCTTGTCCACAAAGTGCATCATCTGGCGACGCGGATACCCCGTGGAGTCGAAGGCGCCTGCCTTGATCAGCGATTCGATCACGCGACGGTTGGCCTGGCTCGAGTCCACGCGCTCGACAAAGTCGTGCAGCGTCTTAAACGGACCGCCCGCCTCGCGCTCTGCGATAATCGCCTGCGCCACGCCGGTACCCACGCCGCGGATGCCGGCCAGACCAAAGCGCACGCCTTCCTTGGTAGCCGTGAACTCGGTGCCGGACTCGTTGACATCTGGCGAAAGCACGGGAATGCCGTCGTGACGGCACGCCGAGACGTAGTGCACGATCTTGTCGGTCTTGCCCGTATAGGACGTCAGAACGGCCGCCATGTACTCGTGCGGATAGTGCGCCTTGAGCCACGCCGTCTGCATAACCAGAATGGCGTAGCCGGCGGAGTGCGACTTGTTGAAGGCGTAGGATGCGAACTCGAGAACATCGTCCCAAATCTTCTGGGCGACCTCGCGCGTGTAGTTGTTCTTGATAGCGCCGTTCATCCAGTGGTCGTAGGTGGTCTCGTCCGAGCCATCCTCCCAGTGGAGCACCGTCGACGTGAGCAGCTTAATCTTTTTCTTAGCCACGGGCTTACGGATACGCGAGTCCGATTCGCCCTTGGAGAAGCCGCACATCTCGACGGAGATGAGCATAACCTGTTCCTGGTAGACCATGGTGCCGTAGGTTTCGCCCAGGATGTCGTCCAGACGGTCGTCGTAGGAGACGGCCGGCTCCTTGCCGTTCATACGGTTGATGTAGGACGAAACCATGCCGGCGCCCAGCGGGCCCGGGCGGTACAGGGCGATCAATGCCACGACGTGCTTGTACTCGGTGGGCTTCATGTTCTTGATCGTGGCCGTCATGCCGGCGGACTCGACCTGGAAGACGCCGGCGGTGTGACCGGAGCCCATGAGCTTAAAGATCTCGGGGTCGTCAAAGGGAATCTCTTCCTCTTTGATGTCGATGTCAAAGTTCTTTTTGATGTTTGCCTTGGCCTTGGAGATAACCGTCAGCGTGCGCAGGCCCAAGAAGTCCATCTTGAGCAGGCCCATGTCGGCAACGGTATGGCCCTCGTACTGGGTAATCTCGACGCCGCCCTTGGTGTCGAGCTTGGTGGGCACGTGCTCGTTGACGGGGTCACGGCAGATCAGAACGGCGCACGCGTGCACGCCCTCGCCACGGGTGAGGCCCTCGATCGAAAGCGCCGTGTCGATGATGCGGCGGGCGTCGTCGTCCTTTTTATAGGCCTCGGCAAAATCGGGGTTAAACAGATCCTCTTTGCCGGGTTGTTTGTCGAGCACCTGCTTGAGCTTGACCTTGGGGTCGCTCGAGACCATCTTGGACAGGCGCTGGCCCATGTAGACCGGATAGTCCAGCACGCGCGCGGCGTCGTTGATGGCCTGCTTGGCCTTAATGGTCGAGTAGGTGATGACGTGGGTGACCTTCTCGGGGCCGTAGAGCTGGCGAACGTGCTCCACGACCTCGAGGCGCCGCTCATCGTCGAAGTCCATATCGATATCGGGCATCTCGGTACGCTGCGGGGACAGGAACCTCTCGAACATCAGGCCGTTCTCGAGCGGGTCGAACGCGGTGATGTTCATGGCGTAGGCGACGATAGCGCCGGCGGCCGAACCACGGCCGGGGCCGACGCCGATGCCGTTGTCCTTGGCCCATTGCACGTACTCGGCAACGATCAAGAAGTAGGCGGCAAATCCCTTGTCGCAGATGACCTTGTATTCGTACTCAAAGCGCTCTTTGATGTTGACGCCACCAATCTCGCGCGTGGCCCAATCGTCACCGTAGTGCTGGCGCAGGCCTTTCTCGCACTCGCGGCGGAACTGGCTCTCGTGCGTCTCGCCGGGATCGAGCAACGGGAAGCGCGGCAGGATGATGGAGTCCCAGTCCAGCTCGACGTAGCACTTATCGGCGATCTCGAGCGTGTTATCGCAGGCCTCGGGGCAATACGGGAACATCGCCCGCATCTCCTCCTCGGTCTTCATGTAAAACTCCGAGCCGGTCATGCGCATGCGGTTGGGGTCGTCAACCTTGGCGTTCATGCCGATGCACATGATGACGTCCTGCACGGGCGCGTCCTCGCGGCGCAGGTAGTGGAAGTCGTTGGTAGCGATGACCTTGACGCCCACCTGTTTGGCAATGTCGATGAGCGTGCGGTCCATCTGCTCGTCGGTCAGACCGTTATCGGTGGTGATGCCGTGTTCCTGGATCTCGATGTAGAAGTCGCCGGGCTCGAAGGTGTCACGGAAGGTCTCGGCCCACTTGATGGCGCCTTCCATGTCACCGCGGTCGATGTACTTGGGGATGATGCCCGCGATGCAGGCGCTGGTGCAGATCATGCCCTTGGCATGGCGGCGCAGGTTGTCGAGCGTCACACGCGGCTTGTAGTAAAAGCCCTGCACGGCGGCCTCGGAAACCGTCTGCATCAGGTTGACGTAGCCCTCCTGGTCCTTGGCCAGGAGGATCATGTGGTAGAGCTCGGGCTTGTGGTCGCGGGCGAGCGTCTCGTCCGGCGTAAAGTAGACCTCGCAGCCAAAGATGGGTTTGATGACCAGGGGCGGCTTGAGCTCGTCGATGTTGCCCTTCTCGTCCCACATGGCCATGTCCTTCACATACTGGGCATGCTCGCGCGGGTTTTCCTCGGGATCGGGCTCCACCAGCTCGTCGCGGCGGTCCTTTTCCAAGAAGGCCTTGTCGTGGCTCCACGTCTTGTACTCGGGCGTATTGTGGTTGACGGCGTCGCAGGCCAGCGCCAGGTCGGGCACGCCGTACATGTAGCCGTGGTCGGTAATGGCCACGGCGGGCATGCCCAGCTCTACGGCGCGGTTGACCATATCCTGGATACGGGTTGCGCCGTCGAGCATGGAGAAAACAGTGTGATTGTGCAGATGGACAAATGCCATGTAATGAGCTCCGATGCGGGTTCGTGATCTTAGGGTTACGATTCTACCGCACGGCGCGGACGACACCCGAACCTAGCCCAAACCCACACGGCTCCTCTTGCAGTTGCGGTGAAATAGTTCCCGCTTGGGCCATCTGGGCCGCAATACAGGAACTATTCCACCGCAAGTTATCTGAGGGCTAGAGGTTGTAGGTGACTACTTGGGGTTCGGCGGGTTCGACGAAGATGGTTGGATCCGGCTGCTCCACGCGGACGAACTTGACGGTCACCGCCTCAAAGCCCGCCTTGTGCAGAACATCGGCGTAGACGCGCGCCTGCAGGGCGTGCTTCTCGAGCAGCTGGTCCGGCGTCTCGTCCGGCGTGCCACCCGTCTTGTAGTCGATGACCAGTGCGCGCGACGGATCGGCCGGGTCGGTGGCCAGTGCATCGATGGCGCCTTCGGCATATGCACCGTAGCGAGCGATGTCCTCGTCCTCGCAGCCCAGCGAAAAGAACGGCACCTCGGCGCGAACGCACGGCCACGCGAGCAGGTCGGCACGAACAGCCGACTTGAGCCAGCGGTCCAGGGCAACATCGAAGCGTTCGCGCTGCTCCGGCGTCAGGCACCACAGGCGCGCCAGCGCATCGGCACGCTCAGCGGGCAGCGCATCGGCACCCATCTCGATGAGCCACTGGCAGGCGGCGTGGAAGGCCGAGCCCAGCGCCATGGGGTTGCCGGCGAGCTCAACGGCGGCCACGTCTGCATCCGTCATCTCGGAACCATCCGACTCCGCATCATCGCCGGCCTCGTCCATGGGCACGCGCGCCTCGGCGGCACGGTCCTCGGACTCGGCATGCAGCGCCGCGGCAATTGACGAGTAGCTGTACGAATCGCGCTCCGGATACGGGCAGGTGCCCATGCGCACGCCCGCCGCCTGGGGATACACGAGCTCAAAGGCATCGGGATCGGGGTCGGCAGGACCGGGGACGATTGTACTGGCCGAATCGTCGGCAGTATCTGTATCGACATCGCCGCGAACAAGCCTGCCCTCGGCATCCAGCGAAGCGTTGGCCTCAAACGCCTGCTCGCCAAAGGTAAAGTCCGCGAGCGAAATGAGCTCGTAGTCGCCCGGCTGGGAGTTGTCGAACACCAGGCGGTCGGCATCGAGCTGCGGCATGTCCAGAGCGTCGGTCGGCAAAATACGGCGCAGCACGTCGTAGGTCAGATCGGTCTCGACATCGAAGGTCGGCGCCGTCACCTTGCCGCGGCTCACGCCGGCGTCCATCGCCAAGATCACCAGCTCGCGCGCACGCGTCATGGCAACGTAGAGCAAGCGGGCCCGCTCCTCGAGCGAAAGCTGCAGGTCATCGTTGCGCAGGCGAGCAAATGCCTCGGCGGGAGAACCCGTCGCACAGACGTCCTCCATGAGCTCCGGCGGCAGCCACAGCGACGTGCCCTTGCCCTTAAACGCATGCTCAAACTGCTTTTTGACGTCGTCGCCCTTCACAAAGGTACCGTCGGCAAGCTTAACGCCGTCGAAGCGTGCCGGCAGTGCCACGACCTGCGCTCCGCCCTCGACGCGACCCATCTGTGCCGCACCCGAGGACTTACGCACGCCAAAGCACTCCGCAACCGCCACGACCGGATATTCCAGGCCCTTGGACGCATGCACGGTCATGATGCGTACCGCGCCGTCACCCTCCTCGTTGAGGGCACCCGGGGCCTCCTTGCCCGCCAAGAAGCGGTCGAAGGCCAGCGCGATGGAACGCGGCGAGTTGCCGAACTCGGCCTCTGCCTCGGCCACGGCATCGAGCGCCTTCAGCACGTTGGCGGCAATGGCCTTGCCCTCGGGGCCGCGTTGCGCCAGACGCACGAACCAGCCGGAGGCATTGACCACGTCACGCGCAATGGCAGCGAACGAATCACGCCCCACGCGACGCAGTGCGTAGCGCAGCACCTCGCGGGCGCGCGTTACGAGCGGCAAGCCCTGCAAGCCCGGCACATCGGAATCGCTCATGATGCCCGCATCGATGTTGCGGCGCGACGTCTCGCCCGTCTGCTCGTCGAGCTTGGTCGCCAGCGCCAGGAACTCCTGGGCGCCGAGTGCAAACATCGGCGAGGCCAACAGCGGCATAAGACCCTGCGCTGTATCGGCCGGATTGGCAAGTGCGCACACCAGGGCACGCACCGTCTGCACCTCGGCTGCCTGGGCAAAGACCGAGCCGCCTGCGATCACGCAGTCGAGCCCTTGGTCGCGGAAGGCCTGCGCATAGACATCGGCGTTGGTCATGCGGCCCAGCAGCAGGACCATGCTGCCTTGGGGCTGCCCCGCTTTGACGAGCGCTTGGAACCGCTCCGCAATCGCACGAGCTTTCGCCTGCGTTCGCTCCTGCGTGCTGCCACCGACAACGAAAAGCGCCTGGCGGCGCGAAGCCTTTGCCTTGAGCTTGTCCTCGCGATCGTCACTCGGCTCAAGATCCAAGAACCCCTGCATCAAACCACCAGTATCGCCGTCAAAGACGCGCGCCACATAGCGCAGCACCTCGTCGTGGCTGCGGAAGTTGCGCACGAGTTTGACGAGCTCGCCGGCGGGGGCATCGGAGACGGCAGTCGTCTCGGGCGCAGCAGAGGAGCCCACTTTGCGCTCCTGGCGACGGAATACCTCGACCTCGGCGCCACGGAAGCGGTAAATCGACTGCTGCGCATCGCCCACGGTGCACAGCGCGCGCTCCCCCGCGCCCGTCAGATAGCGAATCAAATCGACCTGCATCTGGTCGGTATCTTGGAACTCGTCGATCATGACCATCTTAAAGCGGCCCTCGTAGGCGGCTCGGATGGCGGGATAATCGCGCAGCGCCTCGTATGCCATGCGCAACAGATCGTTATTGTCGAGTGCGGACTGGTCAGCCTTGAGCGCACGGTATTCCGCCTCTACGGCACGGGCAAGCCCCGTCAGCGCATCAAGTGCCGGGTCACCGCAAGCCAGCACAATATTGACGAACGTGTCGGCAGCCTCTGCCTTAAGCAGCTCGACATTCTCCTTTGGGAACATCTTACTCGCGCGCGGCATACTGCACGCCATCATAAGCCGCGCCACATCCGCCATGGTCTTGCCGCTCGCCTCGAACGCGTCGATGGCCTCGAGCGCCACCTGCGCCTTTTCGGTCGCCGCCTTGCTCGCGCCGAGCGCCGCGCGATAGGCGTCTGCCAGGGCCGAGGTATCGGCACAGCCACGAACCACGCACACGTCGTCCATGCCGCCCGGCAGCTGGCTCGATAGCTCCAATAGGTTGCGCACCAGACCTTTGATGGTGGTGCCGCTGCCAAAGGGACCGCCCTCACCCGCCATGGGATACCAGGCATAGAGTGCTTTGAGCGAAGCCGCGAGCTCGGGAGCGGCATCGGGCGCTGTCGCGCGGCCCAGCACATGCTCGACAGCCTGATCCATAAGCTCATCGGTATCGGTAAGCACCGTGAACTCGGGATCGATGCCCAGCTCCAACGCATGCGCGCGCAGGATACGCGAGCACATGCCGTGGATGGTCGAGATCCAAGCGTCGTCGACCGTCAGAGCCTCTTCGTCCATACCCTCTTCGATAAGCGCACGGCGCACACGGTCGCGAATCTCAGCCGCGGCGTCTTTGGTAAAGGTAATGGCGAGCACCTGATCCAGATGCTCGACAAACGGACCGGATTCGGGCGAGAGCGCGTAGACGATGCGGCGCGTAAGGGTAAAGGTCTTGCCCGAGCCGGCACCCGCCGAGACAAATAGCGGGCGGTCGAGCGTTTTGACGACTTGCAGCTGTTGCGGCATCAAAGTCGAAAGATCCATGGTCTACACGTCCCTCCTTACAAACGTTCCTTCGTGGTTATACGAGCAGCGCGCATGCGCGGCTTGCGCCGATGTCGGATCGACCGCCGTCACGACGCCCGCCTCGAGTTCGCGCAGCCGCTCGGCAATGCCGGTCTCCACGCGATCGAGCAGCACATCGAAGTCCATGTTGCCGCCCTCGCCCGGGAAGCCCTTCTTAAGGCCCGGAATGCGACCGTCGCCGCGCTCTTCCTCGAGCAACTCGGCACTTGCGGCACCACGCAGCGCGGGCTTGCCGCCCTTGGTCGAAAAGTAGAGCGCAGCGCGGGTATCTAGGCCCAGCGCCCGACACATGGCCTGCGCGTAGATGAGTGTCTGAGTATGCGGCGGCAGCCAGCGCGGGTCGTCAGCGGGCACCGCACCCGTCTTCTCGTCGAACACCGTGGGGTCGGCAAGCTTATACTCCTCGACGCCCGAGCGATGTTTGTAGTCGATCACCACGGCACGGTTCTCGGCATCCACGTCCACGCGGTCGATGCGCCCACCGAGCGGCCAACCGGCATACTCGACCTGGAGCTCGTTGAACGCGAACTCCAGATAGCGCGGCGCGAAGGGCGCGAGCGCCTCGGACTCGTAGGCGAGCACACCTTCCAGCTGCGGCAGAATCTCGGCCACCTGACGTTCCTCCACCGGGGAAAGCGGCACGAGCGGACCCTCAGTACCGCGCTTGCCGGCGTGCTCGGCCAACGTCTCGTCAAAGACCTCGTGTAGCAGCTCCTGTGCACGCGGCAGGTTCTCGGGCGTCACGCGCTCCATGCCCTCTTGGGGCAGACGGGCATGTAAGTGCTCCAGCACGTCATGGACAAAGTTGCCCTTCTCCATGTTGCCAAAGCCCGCATCGATGGACTGGGGCTTGACGCGATACGATACGAACCAGCACAGCGGGCAGGTAGAATAGGCCTCGATCTGCGAGGCGGACGTCAGGCGCGGCACGAGCGGCGCGTCCTCGCCCTCGCCATCGCGACGGCGCAGGACCAAATACGGCACGGCCTCGGCACTCAGATGCTGAGGGGCTTCACAGGTCACGCGCTCGCGCTTGAGACCTTCGCCTGCCGCGGGATCGAAGTCCCTTACGATATCGCCCTCACCCACGCACGTCGCCTTGTCGGCGCCAGCGACCTTAGCGTTGCCAGTGGTCTTAGCGTCGTCAGCGGCCTTGTCGGTGTCAGCGGCCTTAGCGTCGTCAGCGGCCTTAGCATCGTCAGCGGCCTTGGCGTGCGCACGCAACTCGGTCCACACGGCCGCCGGATAGCACTCGCGCGCCTGACGATCATGGGTCACACGGGCGAGCGTAACCGGACCACGCGACGCTTGCATCGCGCGACCAAAGCGCACGCGCAGCAGGGCCGCGGGCTCAAGCGTCACGCCCTCGCGACCAAGGCTCGCCGTCAGCGTAGCCAGCGGTCCCTCCTCGTGCGAGAGCGGATAGCTGTCCAGATCGACATCGGCAAACAGCACGGCATCGTAGCTGCCGGGGCGCAGAGCCGCCGCGTCGGCAAGCGAAGCAAAACGAACCTGGGCACGTGGCGCACGGTCAACCTCGTGGGTCTCGTAATCGTAGGCGGTGCTACGCTTGTCCACCCTGGTGCGAACGCCATCGAGCACGGGCACGGTCGCGACCTGCGACACGTCGAGCGCGCGGGCGCCATTCATAAGGATGTCGATGACGTGGCGCAGCAGGGCCACCTCCGCTTGGCGACGGGCTTGGCCATCCAAGCTGCCCAGCGAGCGATCGGGCAACGCCTCGGCAACGGCAAGCATGGCCTTAAGCGCCGTCACGGGCTTGTCACGCCACAGCGCCTGGAACACGTCCGAGACCACACACGGTACGTTCTTAAACCAGTTATCGTCGCTCGCCGCCTTGCGCGCGCCCCTCACCTGGCCCTGAACGCTCTGCAGCAGGCTCTTAACGCCCGCGGTAGTCTTGCTGCGCGAAAGGCGCATATTCTTATCGAAGGTACGGGCATTGACGGCATCAGCGCCCGAAAGCGGACTGTAGATCCAGTCGGTAAGCTCCGGCGCGGGCCACCACTCGGTCTTTGACACCGTGCCTTCATCGGCGGCCTTCATGCGCTCGATCAGGCCGGCGAGCGCCGCAAACTGCCTGCCCGCAATGGATTGGGAAAACGCCGTGAACTCAACTGTCTCGGCAGCGATATGACGAGCCGCCAGACGAGAGGAGAGCTCACCGAACAACTGGGATGCCCGGGCAGAAACAACGAGCACGCGCACGGGGTCGGCGGGCGTTGCCGTAGTTTTATCGGCCTTGGACTCCTTGTGCGCTTTCACCAACTTATCGATGGCGTCCGCATAGACATGAGCACGGGCATGGGGGCCGGCGACCTCAATAAAGGCAGGCTGAGCGGCGGCCCCGCAAGCGACATCAGACGCGACGGCGTCGTCCCCCAGCGGCGCGATCTCAAACAGCACACCGCGGGCATCAAATGCCGTGGCAAGCTCCTCGCGCATCGCCGCCTGCTCGCGGGCAAGCAGCACGACGACCTCTCCCCCATTGTTCGCCACGGCAGACAGCAGCTCGAGTAGGCCGTGCGTAAACGACGTGATACCGCGCACGCATACCGCGCGGGCGCACGCCGGAAGGTTGTCGGCCAGCACCTCGGCCATAAGGTCAGCCGCCTCGCAGGGCTCGACCATGTCTCGACGGTCCAAGCCGCTCGCGTAGGCGCGCAAAAGCTCGAACACGCGAGCCTCAGCATCGCTTTTTGGCTCAGGCTGGCAATTGTTGCCACCGCATCGCTCGGCACCCGTCCCTGCCACACCCGGCAGCACATCGCGGGCCATGCGCGCAAGCATGCGCACCGTGCCCTGGCTGCGCGAAAGCGGCTGCAGGTCGGCATCGTCGAGACGCGTGACCATGTCCGAGAGCAGCATCTGGCGCTGCAGGTTGTCGACGAAACCGCGCCCGTCGCCCAAAAGCTCCCAAAGCGAGCGAAGCCACGATGTAGGCGTCTTGTAGTCGATACCCGGCGAAACGCCGGCTTCCGCCGCATCATGACGGCACAGGTCGAGCTCGGCAAACGTTGGCGCCAGCAACACGGCACGCCCGTGGCGGGCAATAAGGTCGGCAAGCAGCGCCGACTCGGCATCGCTCAAATCCGTGCCGGCATTGGTGGTATAGATTCGAACAGGCATGGTCCTCCGCTCAAACCGTTCGCAATAATCAATGCATCCATCCTACCCGCCCAAGCGGACACATTGCCACCGCAGTTCCATCTTTTGGTACAAAGCAACCTGAACCCAACGCACCAGCCGATTGCAGGCATATAAAAACCGCCCCCGGAGGGACGGTTCTTCGTAATTCAATGTTGTCGCTGGCCTACTCGCCATCCTCCAACTTAATGAGGATCTTGCGGTAGCCACCGTACTCGCCGTTCAGCGCCTTTGAAACGCGGCTCACCGTGGTGGACGAAGCGCCGGTACGGGCCTGAACCTCAACATAAGGCTCGCCCTCGTCCAAATAGCGCGCAACCTGCAAACGCTGAGAAAGGTCGCAAATCTCGCGCGGCGTGCAGATATCGGTCAAAAACGCTTGGATATCCTTCTCGTCGTCCAAAAGGCTAAATGCGTGGACCAGCTGCTTGACATCAGGCTTGTCAAACATGTTCTCGATATTCATCGATCACCGCCAAACCCGCCAAGAGGCATCGAAGTTGATACTGACATCGGGCATCGTTCGCCCGTTCTATGCAATAGGGCAACGCCTGTGGCTTTTGCCCGTAGCAGTGTAGCACACCACCAAACTAAAGCGACAAGACTCTCTGCCAGCGGCGCGTTTTTCAGGACGAACGCCGTTTAGAAACCATATGCGCACGTAAGCTCCACGAATATTTGAGACAATGGGCGCCCAAACACCGCGGCGCGCCCGCGCAACCATCCAGGTCGCCGCCGTAAGCCGCTTCACGCGACGCCAGCAATCCCGGCGCAAGAAAGGATTCACGCCATGCGCTTTATGCTTAACTGGCTCTTCACCTCGATCGCCATCGCGATCGCCACGTTCCTCGTCCCCGGTATCCAACCCTTCGGCTTTGCCGAGACCTGGGTCTGCTTTGCCTTTGTGGGACTGTTCCTGAACATTGTCGATTCGTTCGTCAAACCGTTCCTTACGGTCATCTCGCTGCCGCTCACGATCATTACGCTGGGCATTTTCCAGCTTGTCGTCAACAGCTTTATGCTTGAGCTCGCGAGCTACCTGTCGGTCAACCTGCTGGGCGTCGGCATCTCCATCGCCAGCTTTGGATCGGCCTTTATGGGCAGCATCCTGGTGTCCATCACGCGCAGCATCCTCGACAGCATCGCCGAGGACTAAAACGGCCATTCCGGCCATGTCCGTCTCAACAGCCCAAAACGAAGGCCGCCCATCGCAAAAATGGGCGGCCTTCTTATTTTTCAAGTCTCAAAGGGCGAGAGAATCTACCATTTCCACCCCGTCCCCAAATGCAGGTGTGGGTTAGATGACGTAGTCGTAGCCATGATTGGGAGCGACAAGTTGATCAAGCGTCACACCGTCGAGGTAGTCGTTGATGAGCTTGTCCAGGTTCTTCCACACGTCGAGCGTGGGGCACTCATCCGAACGCGAGCAGCCCTTGCAGTCGCCATCCAGACAGGCGACCGGCGCCAGACTGCCCTCGGTCAGGCGCAAGATCTCGCCCACCGTGTACTGCTCGGGCGGGCGCGTGAGCACATAGCCGCCGCCCTTGCCACGCATACCCGAAAGCATGTTGGCGCGCACGAGCGTAGCCAAGATGTTCTCGAGATATTTCTCGGAAATCCCCTGTCGCGCCGCGATCTCTTTGAGCGGGATGCGACCGGCCGCCTGGTGCTCGGCCAGATCGACCATAACGCGCAGGGCATATCTGCCCTTAGTAGAAACCAACATGTATAGTGCTGCCTTTCGGTCATTTAGTCCGTAGAAATTCTAGCCGAAAAATTGGTTTTGAAAATACCCATTCCCGTCAAGATGGTTAATCGACTCGTAATAATCTTCTATTTCCTATTGCGTTACTAGGCTTTACTGTCTACTATGCTTGCCAACAGCAAAACGAACAACCCATAAGGTTTGTGGGTTTAGCTGTTATACACACCGTAAAACCACACGGTATCCAGTCATTTGAACACTTTGGAGGTTCACCATGAGCAATGTTTACACGTCCATCGATCAGCTTATCGGCCACACCCCGCTTCTGGAGCTCACTCACTTTGAGGCCGATGAGGACCTCAAGGCCCGCGTGCTCGTCAAGCTGGAATACTTCAACCCCGCCGGGTCCGTTAAAGACCGCGTCGCCAAGAACATGATCGACGAGGCCGAAAAGGCCGGCAAGCTCGTGCGCGGCGGCGACTACACCATCATCGAGCCCACGAGCGGCAACACCGGCGTCGGCATCGCCTCGGTGGCGGCGGCTCGCGGCTACAAGGTGATCATCACCATGCCCGAGACCATGTCCGTCGAGCGCCGCAAACTTATGCAGGCATATGGCGCACAGCTCGTGCTCACCGACGGTTCCAAGGGCATGAAGGGCGCCATCGCCAAGGCCGAGGAGCTGCAGAAGGAGACGCCCAACAGCATTATCGCCGGCCAGTTTGTGAACCCCGCCAACCCCGCCATCCACAAGGCCACGACCGGCCCCGAGATCTGGGATGACACCGACGGCAAGGTCGACATCTTCGTCGCCGGCGTTGGAACCGGCGGCACCGTGACCGGCGTGGGCGAGTTCCTCAAGGAGCAGAACCCCGAGATTAAGGTCGTCGCCGTCGAGCCCGCCACCTCCCCGGTGCTCTCCAAGGGCCAGGCCGGCCCGCACAAGATCCAGGGCATCGGCGCCGGCTTTGTGCCCGACGTCCTCGACACCCAGGTCTATGACGAGATCATCCCCGTCGAGAACGACGACGCCTTTGCCACCGGCCGTGCCGTGGGCCACAAGGAGGGCGTGCTCGTGGGCATTTCGTCCGGTGCCGCCGTGTGGGCCGCACTGCAGCTGGCCAAGCGCCCCGAGAACGAGGGGAAGACCATCGTGGCCCTGCTTGCCGACACCGGCGAGCGTTACCTGTCCACGGCACTGTTCCAGGACTAGAGCTTCTCGTTCTTAGAACGAGTCCAAGGCACGCCGGCCTTCCCTCTCTTCTGGCAGCCTGGGCTCATCCCAACAGGGCGTCCCACATGACACCCGAACTTGCTACAATGTCTGCGGCGCGGAACCAGCCTCCCGCGCCGCTTTTCTTTTTTGGCCACATGCCACCAAGGAGAACCTCCCCATGCACAACAAGCGCGTGCTCGTCGCCATGAGCGGCGGCGTCGATTCCAGCGTGACTGCCTATCTGCTCAAGCGCCAGGGCTACGAATGCGTCGGTGCCACCATGCGCCTCACCTGTCCCGCGCCCGATCCCGTCACGGGCATGAGTAAGGTCGACCGCGACATCGCTGATGCAAAGGCCGTCGCCGAGCGCCTGGGGATACCCCACCATGTGCTCGACCTGCAGCAGACCTTCGACCGCAACGTAATCGAGCGCTTTGTTAACGCCTACCAGGAGGGGCTGACGCCCAATCCGTGCATCATCTGCAACCGCCATATTAAGTTTGGCGCGCTGCTCGATGCGGCACTCGATATGGGCTGCGACTACATCGCCACAGGTCACTACGCCAAAACGAGCCAGGCGTCCGACGGCACCTGGCAGCTGCATCGCGGCGAGGACCCCAAGAAGGACCAGAGCTACTTTTTGTATTCGCTCACGCAGGAGCGGCTGTCGCGCACAATCTTTCCGCTGGCCGGGCTGGACAAAGAGCGCGACGTGCGCCGCATTGCCGCCGAACAGGGCTTTGCCAACGCCAAAAAGGCCGAGAGCGAGGATATCTGCTTTATTCCAGACGGCGACTACGCGGGCTATATCGAGCGCCGCTGCGGACATGCCGCCGAGCCGGGCGATATTGTATGGCGCGACGGCAGCGTGGTCGGGCGCCACAACGGCGCACTGCGCTATACCATCGGCCAGCGCAAGGGTTTGGGCGTAGCGATGGCGCATCCCGTATACGTGACAGGCGTCGACGCCGTCAACAACACCGTGCATCTGGGCGAGGCCGAGGACCTAACGGCCACAGCACTCACGGCCGACGACTGGATCTGGAGCGCCCCTGCCGACCGCATGGAGGCAGAACTCGATGCCGGCGGCATTCGCGTGGGCGCCAAGTACCGTTACCGTCAGAAAGACCAAGCAGCGACCCTTACGCGCGGCGAAGACGGGCAAATGCTGCTGACTTTTGACGAGCCGCAGCGAGCCATCGCCCCCGGCCAAGCCGTTGTAGTCTATCGCGGCGACATCGTCCTCGGCGGCGGCACCGTTACGGCAGCCATCAGGTAGCCGCGGGATTATCGCCGCACGTGTCGAAGCACTCCAACAGCAGCATTCACCTCGATAACGCGACGCTCGAGGCCGCGGCAAATGGCCTCGAGTCGGCCCTCCGCCGTCGCCCATTCGCTCTGCGAAAGAATCTCAATCGCCTCATCAACAAATCCGTTGAGTCGTGATGAATCGAGCCAATCGAGCGAGTCCGCAAGCGCCAGCTGGACGGAAGGGTCGGGCCCAAACGGCTTAGCGGAAAACTCAAACTCCCCAGCTGCGAGCACGGCAGTTGGTACGTTGTACCACAGGCAGTTGCCGCTATCGAACAGCGGAGCAGGTTTTATCTCCAGGGTGTCGACATTACGGATGATGCCGAAGTTTCGCCAATGGCGGTCGCTGTTGGCCAAAAGGGCATCGCAGACAATCATCTGCGACATAGACCTTCTCACGGCAGCCTCGTCTGCTCCATGCTTACCAAGGAAGCGGCAGTACCGGTCGTACGTCGAGCTTCCTCGCTGGCCGCCAAGGGCGTTCTTAACGTAAACAGCCGGAACATATTCCTCGCGGCCATCAAGAAAGTCGTCGCACAGACACACAGGGCCATCGAACATCCGCTCAACCGTATAAGGAACAAACTCACCCTCCGACAGCAAGCGACGATGCAGAGCCGTTGCAACCGCCTCGTTAAAGGGCCGTTGGTCGTCCATGCCGCACCCCTTGACCAGAACGCGAACACCGTTGCGAATCATCCACGATTTAGGAAGCTCGCCCTCGGATGTGTTGTCGGGATTTTTAAGACCGATGCCCTCCAGCCAACCCGAACGCTCCTCGGGCGCCGATCGCTCAAAATCATTCTCGAAGTAATTGAGGTTTCGCCATTCGAGCCCGTCGCATTCTGCCGGCCGCAGCCAATAGCAATCCGAAAGCGAGAGGCCCAGGCACTGAACCGGCACCTCAACGCCGTTGACAATCCCCAGCTCGCGGTAGCGCGAGATAAGCCCAGGGCGAACATCGGGCACCGACCGATGCCCCCACCACGCGTTGAGCTCCCGCTTATTCACCGTTGGAGAAGAACTCGAGCATGTGCCAAACGGCATTCGTTGTGCATCGAGGACCTCGGCAATTTCGAAGGGAAACTCGCGCGTCGGATCAAATGAGACATGCGCGACCTCATGGTCGGCCGACATCAGCGTAAACTTGCGTCCCACATCGGCCGCAGGACGGCGTCCACGTTTGCGGACCTTTTGATAAGCGACCGCAGAATCATACTCAACCATCTTCCGTCCGCCCACAATATCGCACGCGAGCGTTCCCGATGCGGCAAGCTGAGATACGCGGGCTTTTGTAACGCCCAACATGCGGGCGGCATCACCCATAGACAGGTACTCAGATGTATCCATACGCCGCATCACCTCGTTAAGTATTCCAAACGTAAAGTTAATTAGTTACATACAGCATAATACTAAACAGACTGAAGCGAAAAAAGGCCCGAGCAATCGGGCCTTAGAGCAATTGGTCAGCCGAGTCGCAAGCTGCTCCTCTAGCGTTGTACGTAGGCGCGGACGAGCTCGTAGGTGTTGCGCACACCGTCGATGTGGCTGCGCTCGTAGTTGTGACTCGCGTACACGCCGGGGCCGATCAGTCCATGGCGAATGTCATAGCCGGCGGAAAGCGTGGCCTCAACGTCCGAGCCGTAATGCGGGTACACGTCGATGGCGTAATCGAGCTCCAGCTCGCGCGCGATGTTGGACAGCGTGGTTACCAGGTCGTAGTTGTACGGACCGCCCGAATCCTTGGCGCAAATCGACACCATGCGCTCGGTGCAGCCCAGGTCGTCGCCCACGCAGCCCATGTCAACGCTGATCATCTCGCGCGTGTCGGCCGGCACGAAAGCACCGCCGTGGCCGACCTCCTCGTACACGGTAAAGAGCAGCGACACCTTGCGCGAAAGCGACACCTCGCCGTCAGCAACAGCGCGGGCCAGACCCAGCAGAATCGACGCCGACAGCTTGTCATCCAGGAAGCGGCTCTTGATGTAGCCGCTCTCCGTCACCGTGGTACGCGGATCCATAGCGATGATGTCGCCGGTCTGAATGCCCAGCTCAAGCACATCGTCCTTGCTGTCGACATTCTCGTCGAGCAGGATTTCCATGTTCTTCTCGATGGTCTTGACCGGCTCGTCGGCCACATGCGCCGAAGGCTCGGTATTGAGGACCACGCCCGTGTACACATTGCCGTCGCGCGTGTAGACGGTGCAGTTCTCGCCATCGGCCGTAGACCACTGGTGCCCACCAAGCGTCGTGGGACGCAGGCGGCCATTGTCCTTAATGGAGCGCACCATGGCGCCCAGGGTGTCGACATGGCTCGCCAACACAAGCGGCTCGCCCTCGCCGCCAAGCTCAACGAGCACGTTACCCTTATTAGAACGCTCAGGCCCAAACCCCATATCGCGCAGGGTCTCCATCAGATAATCAGTCGCCGCACGGGTATAGCCGGTAGGCGAAGCAATAGAAGTCAGCGTCTTAAGCTGTCCTGCGATATAGGAGAGCGTCTCCCCTAGAGAAGCATCAATATTAGAAGTCATATGCATCCTTCCAAGTAAAACTAAGACCGAGTCCCGATTTTAACCGTTCTGCACGTGCAATGCCCCAGGAGCCGAGCCGCCTCCAGACGTCCCCGCACCGGTTTTGTGCACGTGCACGGTTTACAATCTCAATCTTGCATAAATCCTATTGGTATTTGCATAGAAATGAGGCATCTTTTTGCTTCGTCTCAGGGTGCCCCACCTTGGACCGTGCAAAAAACGGAGTATTCAGCACCGTGGGCCCCAACGGCCCCATCACGAACGACAAAACGACGCGGTTACAGCAGTGTTGCAGGTCGTCGCAAAGCAGAAACTCAGTAACAACCCCCTCCACTCATCGATAGCCCGCCCACAATGGCTGTCGATGGGCGCCTGCGGATCACTGCCGCCCATTCACAACGTTATGCATTTTTAAGAGCTTGCTGAATACTCCCAAAAATGCACGCTGGAAAGTGCACCACCCATCCGTAGCGGGCAGTACGCCTTGGTTTTGCCCGTCTCAGGACATTGACGCAGCACAAAAAGCCCCGCCGTGCGTAGCACGGCGGGGCCAGCGGCAAATCAAAAGACCATACGCCTACGGGCGAAGGACCACCAAACTGGGTTAGGCAGCCGGGCAGATCTTCTTGAAGAGCTCGATGACGTCGTCGAGCGTCGCCTCGCGCGGGTTACCCGGGAAGCAGGCGTCGGCCATGGCGTCCTTGGCCAGGACCTCGATCTCGTCAGCCTTCATGGCCTCGCAGACGTGCGGGATATTCACGTCGGCGGAAAGCTGCTTGACGGCGGCGATAGCGGCGTCGGCAGCCTCGTCGGTGCTCATGCCCGTGGTGTCAACGCCCATGGCAACGGCAACCTTGGCCAAGCGCTCGGCGCAAACCGGCTTGTTGAACTCCATGGCGATCGGTAGCAGCATGGCGCAAGCGACGCCGTGCGGGGTGTCGTAGTGAGCAGACAGGGTGTGAGCCATGGCGTGGTCGATGCCCAGGCCAACGTTGGAGAAGCCCATGCCGGCGACATACTGGCCAAGGGCCATGCCCTCGCGGCCGGAGCCGGGCTGGCCGGACTTGGCCTCGGCGACGGAGTCACGCAGGTTCTCGCTGATCAGCTTAATAGCCTCAAAGTGGAACATGTCAGAGAGCTCCCAAGCACCCTTGGTAGTGTAGCCCTCGATGGCGTGGGTCAGAGCGTCCATACCAGTGGAAGCGGTCAGGCCGGCGGGCATGGAAGCCATCATGTCAGGATCGACGACGGCGACCTCGGGGGCGTCGTTGGTGTCGACGCACACGAACTTGCGGACCTTCTCGGGGTCGGTGATGACGTAGTTGATGGTCACCTCGGCGGCGGTACCGGCGGTCGTCGGCACGGCGATGGTGAACACGGCGTGGTTCTTAGTGGGAGCAACGCCCTCGAGGCTGCGGACATCGGCGAACTCGGGGTTGTTAATGATGATGCCGATGGCCTTGGCGGTGTCCATGGAGGAGCCGCCACCGATGGTCACGATAGCGTCAGCCTCGGCGGCCTTGAAGGCCTCGACGCCGTCCTTGACGTTCTGGATAGTGGGGTTGGGCTTGATCTCGGAGTAGAGGCTCCAGGCGATGCCGGCGGCGTCGAGCTCGTCGGTCACCTTGGCGGTAACGCCAAACTTGACCAGATCGGGATCGGAGCAGACGAAAATCTTCTTGTAGCCCCGACGCTGGAGCTCGCCGGGAATCTCCTTGATGGCGCCGGAACCATGATAAGAGATGGTATTGAGAACGAAACGATTAGCCATTGATAGCCTCCCATCGTGTGCGGGGCACCCATTACGCCCCACGCTATGAGTCCCATCCTAACGCTTTTGAAACAAAAAACGCGTGAGAACGTCAAAATTGTTAAAGCGTTTCAACAGATGATGAAAAATAATGCGGCAAAGGGACAGCCCCTTTGCCGCATTCGGTTACTTTCGGCAGCCCTCTTTCCAAGCCTCGGCCGCAACCTTCCAGCGTAAGCGCAAGTCGCGCTCGCGGTCGATGAACATGATGGCAAACGCGACAAACAGCAGCAAGCTCGCCACGACGATGGCGTGCAGGCCCATGCGCTCAATACACCAGTTGCCCAACACGGCGCCAAACACAAAGGTAAAGATCACGCCAAAGTACAGCAGGCCGTTTTCCAAAAAGCCGCGCCTGTGGGTGATGATGTAATCGTCCACGTTTTGCAGCGCGTTGCGCAAGTTGCCGATGCACATGGTCGTAGCGATGCCGTGACCGTGGATCTTGCGGAAGCTCTCGACCTGCATGCCGCAGGCAAACGAGGTGAGGCAGTTGGCGAGCAGGTTGAAATTGCCGCCCGGGATAAAGCTCACGCCCAGCAAGATGACGGCTTCAAAGAACACCGTCACCTGACGCCAGTGGATCACGCTGCCAAACCGCTCGTGCACCAGGTCGGCAAGCATAATGCCCACGGCAAACGACACCACGGGGAAGAAATAGCGTCCCGCCAGCACCCAATTGCCCTCCGAAATGCTCACGCCCACCAGCAAGATGTTGCCCGTCTGCGCGTTGGCGAAAACATGGTCGCGCCCAATGTACGAATAAACGTCCATAAAGCCACCGGCGAGCGCCAAGATAATGCCCAGCTCGATGGACTCCGATATCTGTTTGGCACGCTGCATCGTCGTGCATCCTCCTTGTTGGCGACTCTCTCGTGCGTTGGCGGAAACATAGCCACCATTCATACTGTAACCCATTGACAACATGGCGTGCGCGCGAGACGGGTTCTCCAACGCGCAGATACACAGTCTGGAAACAAACGACACCCGCATCGACGCGCCGATCCGCCAGCTCATGTACTCCCCCAGTCTTTTTAGCCCCGTCCCAAAAAGACTGGTTACAATTACGTGCAGTATACAAACACCGGGAGGGATCGTGGCAAAAAAGCCTCAGCACGCTCAGAACAACCAGCGCAGCCAGCAGGGCAAACAGGGCCAGCAGCAAAAGCGTGGCGGCAAAGCCCAGGGCGGCCACGCCACTCATACCCCGGCAGCACCCATCCGCCCCTGGCGCCCGGGCCGCGATAAGTTCCTCCCCGTCAGCCGCGCCGACATGGATGCGCGCGGCTGGGACCAGTGCGACTTTGTCTACATCTGCGGCGACGCCTACGTGGACCACCCCAGCTTTGGCATGGCCATCGTCAGCCGCGTACTCGACGCACACGGCTACAAAGTGGGCATCATCTGCCAGCCCGACTGGACCGACCCCGCCAGCATCAGCGTGCTCGGCGAGCCGCGCCTGGGCTTTCTCGTCAGCGCCGGTAACATGGACTCTATGGTCAACCACTATTCGGTGACCAAGCACCGCCGCCACACCGACGCCTATACCCCCGGCGGCGAGGAGGGTCACCGCCCCAACCGAGCCGTCACGGTCTACGGCAACCTTATCCGCCAGACGTTTAAGGATGTCCCCATCATTATCGGTGGCATCGAGGCGAGCCTGCGCCGCCTGGCCCACTACGATTACTGGCAGGACAAGCTCAAGCGCTCGGTACTGCTCGACTCGGGCGCCGACATCCTCATCTACGGCATGGGCGAGCACGCAATTGTCGAGATCGCCGACGCGCTCGACGCGGGACTGCCCGTCGATCAGATCACCTATATCAACGGCACCGTTTACCGCACGGGTTCGCTCGACGAGGTCTACGACTACGACCTGCTGCCCAGCTGGGACGACCTCGCCGCCGACAAGCTCAACTACGCGCGCAGCTTTAACGTGCAACAGCAGAACATGGACCCCATCACCGGGCATCGCCTGGTAGAGCCCTACCCCAACAGTGTCTATGTGGTGCAAAACCCGCCGTCGGCGACGCTCACCACCGACGAGATGGACGAGGTGGCCGAACTCCCCTACGCACGCGATTGGCATCCCGATTACGACGCGGCGGGCGGCGTGCCGGCCTTTGCCGAGATCAAGTTTTCCATTAGCTCCAACCGCGGCTGTTTTGGCGAGTGCTCATTTTGCGCGCTCACCTTCCACCAGGGCCGCGTGCTGCAGATGCGCAGCCACGACTCGATCATGCGCGAGGCCGAGCTGCTCACGCGCGATCCCGAGTTTAAGGGCTACATCAACGACGTGGGAGGACCGACGGCCAACTTTAGCCGTCCTGCCTGCGACAAGCAGCTCAAGCACGGCGTGTGCAAGAACAAGCGCTGCCTGTGGCCGAACGTGTGCAAGAACATGGTGGTCGACGAGAGCGGCTACACACAGCTGCTGCGCGACCTGCGTCAGCTGCCGGGCGTCAAAAAGGTCTTCGTGCGCAGCGGCATCCGCTTCGACTACACCATGGCCGATGCCTCGGACGAGTTTTTACGCGAGCTGTTGGAGTACCATGTCTCGGGCCAGCTGCGCGTAGCGCCCGAGCACGTGAGCGACGCAGTGCTGTCCGTGATGGGCAAGCCGAGTCGCGCCGTCTACGACGCATTCTGCCGTAAATTTGAACGCTTGAACCGCGAATACGGACTCAAACAGTACGTAGTGCCGTATCTGATCTCGAGCCACCCCGGTTCGACCATGAAGGAAGCCGTGGACCTTGCCGAGGCCGTGCGCGACATGGGCTACATGCCCGAACAGGTGCAGGACTTCTACCCCACGCCATCCACCATGTCGACGTGCATGTACTACACCGGCGTGGATCCGCGCACCATGGAGCCGATCTATGTGGCGCGCGACCCGCACGAGAAGGCCATGCAGCGCGCGCTCATCCAGTATCGCAAGCCCGAGAACTACAAGCTCGTGCGCGAGGCGCTGGAAAAAGCCGGGCGTCGTGACCTGATCGGCTACACCAAGCATTGTCTGATTCGCCCCGTGCCGCCACGCCCGGGCGAGGCATCGGTCAGCGGCGGACACGGCACCGGCAAGAAGGGCGGCAAACCGCATGGCGGCGGCGCCGGCAAGGGGCCCAAGGGCAGCAAGGGCCACGGCGGTATGTCGCGCGCGCAGAACACCGCCGGCCGTAACCGCGCGGCCCAGGGGCGTCAGGGCGCCAACGGCGGCGGCAGGCGCAACTAGGGCAGCGGTGCGCTCGCTGCGTCCATCCCACACGCGTGGCGTAGCAAGCGCATTGCCTCAACAAGGATGGCGCTGGCGATAGCGACCGTAATTGCCACGTCGAACGGCGTGTTCACAAACCAGAGCAACGCCATGAGATACGACCCGGCATTAAAGGCAAAGTGCAGCAGGATCGTGTAGCGGAGCTTTCCAGTCGTCACGAGCACCCAGCCAAAAATGAGGCCGGCAGCGCCCGCATAGCAGCCCTGTACCCAGTTCATATGCATAAAGCCGAAGACCGCCGCCTGCAGCACGATTGCCGCGGCGACGCCCCAGGTACTCGGGGCCGCCCAGGGCGCTATGGCGCCGTCTTGCGCGTTCGCGCGGCGCCGGCGCTTCCAGAGCGGACGGCACTGTGGATTAAACGCACGCAGCGAAAACTCAAAGATGATGCCGCGCACCAGGAGCTCTTCGCAAAACGGAGCGCCGAGCACTGTGGTCAAGACAGCAAGAAGGCTGGTATCGCCCATGCCCGTCTCCTCGACGAGCTCGCTATAGTCTGCCGCGACCTCGGGCAGCAGCGACAGTACGCCGTCGCATAGGTAGCTAATGACCACCTGCATGGATAGGCCGATCACGACAACGCAAGCAATGCGCTTCCATGCCGCGCCTGCTCCCCCGCCGAGTGGGCGTTCGCCTTGCCGGCGCGCCATGAAGGAGCGGGGCCACAGATAGCGCCACCACAGCAGCGCCATCAAAAATGACGCCGTCTGAGCGGCAGCCTGGAACCATTGGATATCGAGATTGTCGATCGGATAGCCCGTCAGCACCGACACGGCATCGAGAACTGAAAACAGAACCATGCTCAGGGCAATATCGGCAGCAACAACACCAAAACAGGCAAGCGCCCAAATCATCGCATTGAGCATGCCAACCTCCTCAAAACCCGGCACTTAGGGACGTTCCTTAACTGCCGGCAGAAAAGGAACGTCCCCAAGTGCCGGCAGTTTGGGACGGTCATTGTTGACGAGAATCGGGCGCAGCGCCAAAGGCCCCGTTGGGCGAAATGTCGAACGGGAAGGTGCCGCAGCGATTGAACGCGGCGATAAACATGCGGATGGCGTTGGACGGCGTGGTGCCCACGAGCTGGGTTGCCGCCGCGAAGGCCACCTTTTCCTCGGGCAAGACCTTCGCGACAACCGGGGTCATGTGTTCTGCCATGGCGCTTCCTTTTTGAAACGACGGTGATGCGGATAGATGCGGGCCACGCGGCTGGGCGACGGGCTGTAAAGGCAACCCGATTGGCCCGCATCTGGAGTTTGTTTCTACGGCGTTGGTATTACTTGGTATTCCTAAGTATTACTCCGCAGATAGAATACCATACCCGGCCCTATGGAGACGGAGAAAAACGGATCATTTTGTTGCTGGGTAAGTATTTAGAGCGTGATGATGTCCGAGATATTGAGGGCCCGAGCGTCAGCGGAATCGTGCGTGGCAAGCAACAGCATACGGCCGTCGAGCAAGTCGAGCACGGCCTCGGCGCATGCGTCGCGCGCAGCGGTATCTAGACCGGTAAAGGGCTCGTCCAGAATCACCGCGTCGCCTGGGCACAGCAGGGCTCGGGCAATCTCGACGCGACGGCGCTGCCCGCCCGAGAGCTCGGCCACACGAGCATGTACATCGACCCCCGGCACCAGCAGGCGCAACAGGGCTGCGGCACTCGAGGCATCCACGCGCGCGTCGGCGCACACCAGCACGTTATCCAAAGCCGAGGAGCCCTCTACCAGGCGCACATCCTGAAACACCATGGAGCACGGCGCGCACTCGCCCGCCGCCAGCGCAAGCAGCGTCGACTTGCCCACGCCCGAAGCGCCCATCACGCAGGTGCGCCCACCAGCAGAAACGCGAAGTACCAGTCCATCGAGCGCCGGCGCCCAGGGCGCTCGGTCGCCCACGGCGAGCGCAAGCTCCGCAGCAGCCCTGCCGCCAGCAGAGCCGCCCGCACGTCCGCGACTACCACACCCATGCGCCCGCACGGCAGCGCGCCACGCTACGGGCCCCGAAACCCGCAGCAGCCACACCAGCACACGCTCGCACGCCCACGAGGCGGCAACGACCAGCACGGTCCACGCCAGCAGGTCAGCCGTCTCGATGAGCAGCTTCGCCTGATAGATGCGTTCGCCTACGGTGCCCGTCGCCATGCCGATGAGCTCCGCCGCCACGCCGGCCTTCCAGCTCATGCCAATCACGGCGCGGGAACACGAAAGCACAAACGGCAGGACCTCGCGCCAGGTGTGGGCACAAAACAGACGCCAACCCCGCACGCCATGCAGACGAAACATCTGCTCCAGTGGCTTATCCGCTTGCGTCAAACCCTCAACCAGCGAAAAATACACGCCCGGAAGTGCCATCAAAAAGACCGCCGCAATGCTCACGCGCGCCGACCCCAACCAAATGAGCAGCAGGACCACCACGCAGGCAACCGGTGTCGCCTTAACAAACGAAAGCGCAGGCGCCACCAAGCGGGCAAACGCCCGCGAGCGCGACGAAATTCCGGCCAGCAAACCACCGCACACCGCGGCAAGCGCCAAACCGCCTAGAATCCGCGCACCCGAGCCCGCCAGAATCGCCCACGTGCCGGCATCGCATACCAGCCGCAGCAACGCCACCACAACAGCACCCGGACCCGGCAAAATCAGCGGCTGTGCCACCAGCGCCGCCACGAAGACCCACACGGCAAGCCAAAAGGCGGCAACGGCACCTGCTGCCGCCACCGCCTTCATACGCTCTATCATTTGTCGAGCAAACGCACGCACGGGTTACTCCATGTAGTAGAAATCATCAGCCGGGAGCTTGCTGCCCACGGCGCTCGCGTCCGCATCGGCCAGCACCTTCAGGTACCCACCGAGCGCGGCCTTCATATCCTTCCCTGTCTGGCAGACAAGCATGCACCCGGGAATCGCCTTTTCGGCAATCGTGGCGTTATCCACGATGCCCGCATCGACCACGGCCTGCGCCCAGTCCGCCGGCGCCGCGTTCACGGCCTCAACGCTCGCAACATGGCAGCTCAGGAATTCCGCCACGGCCTCGGGATGCTCCTCGGCAAAGGCACGGCGCACCACGGTCACACCCGTCAGCAAGCGCGAGCCCGTGTCTCCTGCCAGCTCGTCCCACACATCGGTCAGGCTCACCGGTGCCGACAGCTTGCCCTCGCTCTTGGCGATGGCCGCCGTCTTGAACGGCTCGGGTAGCACGCCCACGGCAGTCGGGTCGGCAAGCAGAGCCGAGAGCACCTCGGTAGGCTCGCTCTTAAACTCGAGCGCCACCTGACCGGCCAAGCCCGCGCGCTCCAGCAGGTAGTTCATGACGTACTCCGGCGTGGTGCCCTTGCCCGTCATATAGACGGTATGGCCCGCCAGATCGCCAAACGAGGCCACACTCGCGTCGCCCGTCACCACGTTCAGCACGCCCAGCGTGTTGATGTCGATGACCTGCACCGCGCCCTCGGTCTTGTTGTAGAGCACGCTCGCCACGTTGGCGGGCACCAGGGCGATATCGATATCGCCCTGAATGACCTTGGGCACAATCTCGTCGGCGGCAGTGTTGATCGCAAAGTCGAACTCATTGTCCGTCTCGCCATCGGCTGCCTGGTCCATAAACTGCACCAGACCGATCGACGTCGGACCCTTGAGCGAGGCGACGTGCACCTCGACCGGCTCTGCGGCAGCACCGGCGCCGTCCGTGGCAACCGAGCCCGCGGCGGACCCGGCACCGGCAGCCCCGCCGCCACAGCCCGCGAGCGCAAGTGACAGGGCGCCCGCGGCGAGCGCCGAGGCAAACCCCCGGCGCGACATCTCAACATCAAACGCGCGCATCGCTAGCATGTCCCCTCGTTAGGCATCGTCCATGCGTGATGGTCGGTATGCAGCAGCTCCTCGGCCAGTGGCGAGAGCGGCTCGCCTAAGAACTCGCGGTAGCACGCCTGGACATCAGGATTCTCATGCGAGAAGCGAATCTCGGCGTTCGCATCGAGGCCCCAGAGCACCTGGCCACGCTCGGCAGCTAGCTCGCAACCGTCGTGGATGGGCTGACCGCCACCACCGACGCAGCCGCCGGGGCACGCCATGACCTCGACGAAGTCATAGCCCACGCGGCCGTCGCGAATCGCGTCGAGCAGACGGGCGGCGTTACCCAGCCCGTGCGCCACGGCGACGCGCACCTTGGTGCCCTCGATATCGGCCACGGCCTCCTTCCAGCCCTCGAGTCCGCGCACGTCAGTGAAGAAGTCGGCATCCGGGTTCTTGCCCGTCGCCAGGTAATATGCCGAGCGCACGGCGGCCTCCATCACGCCGCCCGTGGCGCCAAAGATCACACCCGCGCCCGTGCCAAAGCCCAACGGCGTATCGAGCGGCTCCTCGACCAGCGTGTCAACGCTCACGTGGCTCGCGCGGATCATGCGCACCATCTCGCGCACCGTCAGCGCAACGTCCACGTCGGGCGCGCCGCCCTCGCCCATCATGCTCGGCAGCGCACACTCGGCCTTCTTGGCCGTGCATGGCATAACGGACACCACGAACAGACGCTCGGGCTCCACGCCCAGCACCTTGGCGTAGTAGGTCTTGGCGATAGCGCCGAACATCTGCTGCGGCGACTTTGACGTGGACAGGCTGTCGACAAACTCGGGGTAACGTGCCTTCACAAAGCGCACCCAGCCCGGGCAGCAGCTCGTAAACATGGGCCAGCCGCGGCTGTCGCCCTCACCCTTAGCGGCGGCGCCCAGGCGCTCGAGCAGCTCGGAGCCCTCCTCCATAATGGTGAGGTCGGCCGAGAAATCGGTATCGAACACGTACTCAAAGCCCACGCGGCGCAGCGCGCAGGCCAAGCGCTCAACGGTGGCTTCCTCGCGAGATATGCCGAGTTCCTCGCCCCAGGCGCTGCGCACGGCCGGCGCGATCTGCACCAGCACGATCTTGTCGGGATTAGCGAGCGCGTCAAACACGGTCTCGGTGTCGTCGCGCTCGCGCAGCGCGCCCGTCGGGCAATGCGTGATGCACTGGCCGCACGCGACGCAATCGGTCTTGCCGATCGGCACGCGCCCGCGGGTGCCCACGGCGGTATGCGTGGCGCGGTTGGTCAGGTCCCAAATCCCTAGGCCCTGTACGCTCTCGCACACCTTGATGCAGCGCATGCATTTAATGCACTTGTCGTTTTCGCGGATGATGGGGAAATCGAAATCCCAGCCCTCGCCCGCCAAATGCCTTTGATACGGCAGATAGAAAATGCCCAGGTCGTTGGCAATGGTCTGCAGGTTGCAGTTACCGCTGCGCACACAGCTCGTGCAGCGTGAATCGTGCTGCGAAAGCAGCAGCTGCACGTTGGTGCGGCGCGCCTCGCGGGCCTTGGGGCTGTTGGTGTGGACCACCATGCCATCGAGCACGTAGTTGTTGCAGGCGGCAACCAGCTGGTCGCAGCCCTCAACCTCGACCACGCACACGCGGCAGCCGCCGATCTCGTTCAGATCGCGCAGGTAGCACAGGGTGGGAATCTGGATGCCGACGGACTTGGCCGCGTCCAGGATCGTGGTGTGCTCGGGCACCACGACCTCGCAATTATCGATAGTGAGCTTGACCATATTGAGTGCTCCGCTTTCGGTGTTATCGCTGACAGTGGGGTTGTTGAGCTCTACCATTCCAGGTTCCTCCCTCCGCGGAACGCGCCAAAACCAAAGTGGTCGCAACGCAGGCAGCGGCTTGCCTCCTGGCGCGCCTCCTCCTCGGTAAGGCCCTGCTCGACCAGATTCCAATCGTGAATACGCTCGCCGGCCTCGCGCTCACCCAGCTCGCAGCGGCCGCACTCGTGCTTGCCCTTAAACTGAACGGTCGGCAGCTCCACGTCGAGCTTGATCTTGTGGTCGAAGCCCAGATAGCGGTCGATGTTTGCCGAAGCCACGCGGCCGGCGTTGATGGCACGGATGACGGTGGCGGGACCGGTCTGGCAGTCGCCGCCGCTGAAGAGGCCATCGAAGTTGGGCACGGCGCCGTCCGAATCGGTGACGACGCGACCCCACTTGCAGGCAATGCCCATCTCCTCAAACGGCTTGGAATCGATGTCCTGGCCAATGGCAACAAACACGCGCTCGCAGGGGATGACGCGCTCGGGCGTGGCGGCGGCACGCGGAGCCGGGCGCCCGCGGCGGGGCTCGCCGATAATCTGCGGTTGTACGCGCAGGCCGCTCACGCGACCATCTTCACCCGTCTCGATGGCGAGCGGCGCCGTGAGCTCCAGGACCTCGCAACCCTCGGCCTGGGCGCCGGCGATCTCGGCGTCTTGGGCCGTCATATCGCAGATGCGACGGCGGTAGACGATGCTCACCTTTTCGGCACCGCAGCGCACGGCGGAGCGCGCCACGTCCATGGCCACGTTGCCGCCGCCGATGACGCACACGCGCTGGCCGCTCAGGTCGGGCAGCTCGTCGTCGCCAATGGCACGCAGCATCTTGACGGCCGACTCCACGCCGGGAGCCTCTTCGCCCGGAAGGCCGAGCTTCTTATCGCTGTGGGCACCGATGGCCAGGTAGACGGCATCGAACTCGTCGCGCAGGCGGGCAAGCTCCTCGCCGTTGACGGAGTGGTCGAGTTCCACGTCGATGCCGGCGCTCAAGATCCAGTCGATCTCGGCCTGCAGGCGCTCGCGCGGCAGACGGTAACTGGGGATGCCATAGCGCAGCATGCCGCCCAGGTGGTGGCGCTGTTCAAAGATGGTCACCTTATGGCCCATCACGGCCAGGTAGAAGGCGCAGGAAAGGCCGGCCGGGCCGCCGCCAATCACGGCGATGCGCTTGCCGGTGTTGTCAGCCACGTTGGGCTTGTAATCGTTGAGGTCGCTGTGCTCAACGGCAAAACGCTTGAGGGCGAGAATGTTCATGGGGTCATCGACCATGCCACGACGGCAGTGCATCTCGCAGGGATGCTCGCACACCAGGCCGCAAACGAGCGGCAGCGGGTTGTTCTTGCGGATGACCTTGACGGCATCAGCATAGCGGCCGGCCTCGACCAGCGAAATGTAACCGGGAATGTCGACGTGCGCCGGGCAGCCCGAGACGCACGGGACGCGGGCCTCGCGGTCAAAGCCACAGGAGTGCTCGCGGATGTGGTGCTCAAAATCGTCACGGAAACCGCGGATAGCCGTAAGCGCCATGGCGCCGGCCTCGTAACCGATGGCGCAATCGCTCGAAAGATAGATGGTGCGGGCGGTGCGCTCGATCAGATTGAGCGTGGACTCGTCGGCGCGGCCCTCGAGCACATCGGCGAGCAGATCGCTCAGCGCGCTCAGGCCCACGCGGCAGGGCGTGCACTTGCCGCAGCTCTGGGTGGAGCACAGGTTGACGAGCGCTGCCGTAAACTCAACGGGACACGGGGCGAGCGAACTCACCGCCAGACGACGTCCGAGCGCATCGTGCAGGTCGTCCATGACGGCCTGAGCGTGGCTGCGTTCCATTACGTGCAGTCGAGCCATAAGATCCCCTCTCACATGGCAGCCCGGAGGCGAGGCCGGGCGAAATTGCTACACGCACAACACTGACCTAAAAAGTTGTGAGGTCTCCATACGGTTCGGCAGGCGGTATAAAATGTCACCCTCAGCGGTGAAATAGAACATTACCGCAGATAAATGCCATATTTGATAAAACGCGTTACCAAACGACAATGCCCCGCCCACGCAATCACGTGGGCGGGGCATTGCTTCAGGCATGCGGCCAGCGACCCTGTTGCTTTTACTTAAGCTCGGGCCAGTAACCCTTGTTGGCCTCGATCATGTCGTCGAGAACCTCCTTGGCGACCTTCATCGACGGCACGGTCTTGTTGAGCGTAAAGGCCTTAAGCGCCTTCTCGTACGAACCCTCGATCGTAGCCTCGACAATGAGCTTCTCGGAGTTCAGCTGCTGCATCATGAGACCCTGCTGGAACAGAGGAATGTTGTCGCGGCTGATGACCTCGGGGCCGTTCTTGCCAATGTAGGCAGGCAGCTCGACCATAGCGTCGTAGGGCATGTTGGGGATAGCGCCCTTGTTCTCGCAAATGACCAGGAAGCGCTGCTTGGTATCGTTCTTCAGAGCGATAGCCAGGTCGGCAATCCAGTCGCCGTGGCTGCCCGCATAGAACGTGCTCTCGTCGATCTCGCCGGTCTTCTCGTAGTGGTCGATGCCGTCGAAGAGGTTCTTCTCGCGCGTCTCCTCAACCTCGTTAGCACGGGTGCGCTCGGGGTTGGAATGCTCGACGAACTCCTTCTGCTGCAGGTAGTAGTTCAGATACGTGTTGGGCAGGTACTCCGGGAAGCACTCCAGGATCTCGTACTCGCCCTTCCAGACGTAGTACCAGCTGCCCTTGGTGTGGCGGTTCTGCTCGGGGTGCTCGTCGGTGGCCTCCTCGGGCTTCTTTGCCATGAGCGAGCCCATGCCCTTGAGGTAGGAATCGGGCAGCAGGATCTCATGCTCCTTGATGTACTCGCGCAGCTGCGGGAGCACCTCCTCGCCCTTGTGGCGAATCGAGGTGAACCAACCAAAGTGGTTGAGGCCAAAGTAATCGTACTCGACATCCTTCTTGTCGATATCGAGCGCGGCGCAAACCACGTCGATGATTGCGATCGGCATGTCGCAGATGTTGATGATGCGAGCGTTGGGACGCAGCACGCGGCAGCCCTCGGAGACGATGGCGGCAGGGTTGGAGTAGTTGAGAATCCAGTAGTCCTTCTTGGCGTACTTCTCAACGTCATCGATCAGCTCGACCATGGGGAAGATGGTGCGCATGCCGTAGGCAAGGCCGCCGCAACCGCAAGTCTCCTGACCCACGCAGCCGTGACGCAGCGGAATCTTCTCGTCCTGCTCGCGCATGGCGTAGCCGCCCACGCGCATCTGGGCAAACACGAAGCTGGCGTCGGTAAAAGCCGTCTTTTTGTCGGTGGTCACCGTGAGCTTGATGTCCAGGCCGAGGTCCTCGTGCAAAATCCAGTCCACGAGCACGCCGATCTTGCGCTGGCGCTCCTCGTTGATGTCGTACAGACGAATCTCGTCAACGTCGAGCTCGTCCTTGCGCAGGGCGATGGACTTGACGATGCCGGGGGTAAAGGTGGATCCGCCACCACACAGAGTAATGATCATTGTTTACTGCTCCTTCTCAATTGCGTTTTCGACCTTGTCGCGCATCTCGGCGACCTTCATGCCAAAGATGATCTGGATATTATTGCCGTTGCGGTTGATGCCGCTGTTGGGCACGTGGTTGATGAGGTCCTCATTGATGAGGTCCGGGTTCTTAACGTTCACGCGAAGACGCGTAAAGCAGTTCTCGAGCTCCTCGATGTTGTCCTTGCCACCAAGACCTGCGACCAGGTCGGCAATACCTGCATCGACGCCCTCTGCGGGAGCTGCGGCAACAGCGCCCTGCTTCACCGCGACAGACGCGGCGGCCTCGCCCTCGGCAACGGACTCGGCGAGCTCGGACTCCTCCTCGCGACCAGGCGTGTGGAGGTTGAGCTTCTTAATAAGGAAGGTGAAGAGGAAGAAGTACAGAGCGGCGTTGACGACTCCGAGCACGAGCATAACCGGCCAGTTGGTCTTGTCGACACCGAGGACCAGGTTGGAAACCACGATGTTGATGATGCCGCCTGCAGTCGAAGCGGGCACGGAGAGAACCTTGAGCAGAACCAGGAAGATGCCGGAAAGAACCGAGTGAACGACAAAGAGCACGGGAGCGGCAAAGACAAAGAGGAAGTCCATGGGCTCGGTGACACAGGAGAGCACGGCGGTGATGATCAGCGGGATGATAACGGCCTTGGTCTTATCCTTGTTTCCCTTGTAAGCGGTGACGATAAAGGCGAGACCGATGCCGATGTAGGGCCACAGGTTGTTGAAGGTATAGCTGTTGAAGTAGGTGCTATCAGAGAAGGGCTGACCCGTCATTGCCATCTCGGCAACACGGATGGGATAGGCGCCGGCGATAACCTGATCACCCAGCGTAAGGGTGCCGCCCACATCGGAGAACTGGAACGGGGTGTAGATGAGGTGGTGCAGACCGGTGGGAACGAGCAGCTTGTTGAGCATGCCGTAGATAAAGAGGCCGATGTTGCCGGATTCCTTAATAATGCCGGCGACGGAGGAAATGGCACCCTGAACCGGAGGCCAAACGATGCAGAAGCCAGCGCCCATGATCCAGGAAATGATGATCATGATCAGGAACGGAAAGCGAACGCCCGAGAACATCGAAAGGGCAATGGGGAACTGCTTGTTCGAGTACTTGTTGAACACGGCACCGGTGATGCAACCAAGGATGATGCCACCAAACACGCCGGTATCGAGCACCTGGATGCCCATAACGGTGGCCTGGCCGGTTCCGGTAAGACCGAGCATGCCGCTCGCATCGGCAAGAGAGCCGGTGGCGTTGAGCACGATGTTGTTAGCCTGCAGGAACAGGAAGAACGACATCAGGGCGATCAGCGAAGCATGGCCCTTGTTCTTCTTTGCCATGGCGCCGGCGATGCCCACGCAGAACAGAATCGAGAGGTTGTTGATGATAAACATCAGCGACTGATAGACAACGGCGCCCACGAGCTGGAACGGACCGAAGCCCAGCACAGGGATCATGGCGCAGATGGTCTTGTTGGTCAGAATGATGCCCACGATGAGCAGGATGCCGGCAACCGAGAGATACATCATCGGCTGGACGATCGACTTCGCGAACACCTCCAACGGCGCTTTGAAATTGAACTTCTTTTTTGCGGTCATAGCGGTACTCCCCTTCCTTTTCCGCAAATTAAGACAAATGTGCCCTAGACAAGACCGTGAGCCTTGCCTTATATCAATCGATGTGTGGGCACGTTATGCCTAGAGACCAGGTTCTCCAAGCAGGTTAACAATGTGATATGCGAGATAACTCTTCTCGGCATCGGTAACGACAACGTTATAGGTAGACGACAAGTGGGCGGCTATGGCGTCCGCGCACGAGAATGCACACGGATACGCCGTTTCATCGATTCGGAACAGCGCGTCTCCGTTGATTTGCCCGGCCGTAGGATCGAGCGCTCGCTGCGCGAAAAACTGCAGGTGACGAACGAAGCGTTCGTAAGGCAACGAGGTGTCGTCGAGGGTCGTAGCATAGCGCTCGGAAACAATCGCGAGCACGTCGCGAACAAGCTGGACCGAAACGATCAGACGATCGGAGCGTTGCGGCATGGTGGCGTTGACGATATGCAGCGTAATGAAACCCTGCTCTTCTTCGCTCATCTGGATGCCCATATACTCCTTGATAATCTGCAGCGCACGGCCCGCAAGTGCATACTCCTTGCGATAGAACTGCTGGATCTCGAGCAGCAACGGATTCTCACAGGGGATGCCCTTGCGCTCGCGCTCCAAAGCAAGGCTGATATGGTCTGCGAGAGCAATGAGAATCTTGTCGTTGATATCAACATTGAGCTCTCGACGGAGCATCTGAACGATGTCCTCGGAAATCACGAGGTTGACGGTGGGGATGGACTCCAAAAGATGTGCCAAGCGGTCGATCGTACGCGAATCCTGAGAAGTTCCCTCCTGCAACGCGTAGGTCTTTTCGACTGATGCCTCGTCGATGGCATCGCCGGCATGGCGACCAAAGCAGAGGCCTCGACCGATGACGATGAGCTCGGAGCCATCGTCCGAAGTGACCATTGCGACGTTGTTGTTAAAAACTCGCTTGATAACCGCGGTACCCACCACGAGAATTTACTCGGAAAGCCAGATAACAGGCTCTTTAACAGCAACAGGGCCGGAAGCATGCTCGCGAAGAGTCGAGTTCCCCGAACGCTCGCACACGATAACGAAGACCGTGGGATCAAAGCCGGCAGCGCGAACCACGTCGAAACCGACCTCGACGAGGGGCTGGCCCGCGTCGACATGGTCACCCTGGGCAACAAGCGCATGGAAGCCCTTGCCCTCAAGTTTAACAGTGTCGATTCCGATATGCAGCATCACCTGAGCAGAGCTGTCGTCGGACATGATGCCCAGCGCGTGCTCAGTCGGAAACAGCGCCGCGACGGTGCCGGAAACAGGAGCGCACACCGTTCCCTCTTGGGGAACCACGGCAACGCCATCGCCCACTGCACGGCTGCTAAAAGCGGGGTCATTGGTATTTTCTAGATGAACAAGCTCGCCGGAAACGGGAGCGAGGATTTCGAACTCGGAAGCCGCAGTCGTCTGCTTATCCGAGCCACCCATAAGGCGAGAAAAGAAACCCATGGTGACATGTCCCTTCATAAATATAGCCCAACCAAAATCAATCGAATGCGCCCATTGAGACACACCCGTTCAAAGACTTTGGTTAGGCCCACGTCCGAGGGGACTCGGTAACCTTCCGCATTTCTTTTACGGGGGTTATTGTAGGCAACAACAAAGCCAGAATAGTCATTATGACCGGTGAGCGGTATTTTTTCTTCGATAAACGGTATTTAAGCGGCACTTAGGGACGTTCCTTTTCTGCCGGCACTCGGGGACACTCCTCACTCTGGTGCATTGGGGACAGGTTTGTTTGCACCAGGTTGGTGCAGATTAACCTGGTCCCATTGCACCAATTTCGTATGCGCTAGATAAAGAGCTCGCATTCCTTCCGCACGACGCAAACCTTGCTCAGCATCTGGGAAACAGCGGATAGCTTGTTGGGATCAAGCTTACGAGCGCCTCGCGGACATACGGCAATGCAGCGCATGCAGGAGATGCACGCCTCGCCAGCTGCTCGTTTGGGGTCACCTTTGTCGATAGCACAAACGGGGCACGCCGCGGCGCATGCACCGCAGGAGACGCAATCCTCTGTTGCCTCGGGTGCCATGCGGTGACCTCCAGCTTGTTTATAAGGACGATTGCCGGGGATAGAGGGCTCGGACGCATCCTCAGCCAACAGCTTTTGCTGAATTTGCTGCGCAAACTCAGCAAGCTGCGCCGAGTCCTGCGCATCCGGACGACCGGCAGCAAACTGTCGCGCAATGGAATGTTCTGCAATGGCCGCAACTGCCGCGATCACCCGGAATCCCGCATGCTTCGCAACGTCCTCCAGCTCTACGAGCGTGTCCTCAAACGCGCGGTTTCCGTATACACAAACCAAAACAGCCCGAACCCCGTTGCCGCGCACCATGCCCAACCGGTCAGCCACCACAGCCGGGATTCTACCGGCATACGCCGGCACAGAGATTACGGCCACGTCGTCCTCAGTCATCGAGACAGCGCTGAAATCTAGCCCGCTATCGGTCAGATCAACGGTAACGGTATCCCCATCCAGCGCTCCAGCCACAAGGCCAGACACCTTCCGCGTTCCACCCGTCGGACTAAACACAATTTCGAATACGTTCATCTAGACACCCTCCCCCTACGCCTGGCAACGCGTCAAGCCGCTTTCACATCCAGCCAGAGTATACGGCACGTGGGGTCCCCGTTTTGATGCGCCAAGCACCCCAATGCACCCACCCTACGCTGTCTACCTCTTCGTTTTGTATAAATTACGGTACAGATTGTATATATTTACGGGATACCGCCGTGTTCTCCCGAGGTACCCCATCCTGGCCCGTGCAAAAAACGGAGTATTCTGCAACGCGACCGCGCCAGCACCGCCGCGGGCGGGCAAAACTGTAGGGCGCCGTATCATTTTAAGTCCCGACATGGCGAGAATGACGCGCCCCTGCTCCGGAAAACGGCGAAATCTAACTCAGAACGCTCGCTAGGGATATCCGAAGGCCACCGTTGGCGACGTCGAATCATATGCAGACAACTCGAACTGCAGAATACTCCAAAAAAATGCACGGCGCACCCCATGGGACCCATTGCCGCATGGCAGGAAACAGGCCCACGGCATCCTCTAGATGCATTCCCGAGGAAATCACATTTGAACTAGCGATCGGATACGGCAAACAAAAAGGGCCCCGAGCGTAGTTGCTCGGGGCCCTTGGTTCACCTCACGCTAGCGTGCGATGCGTATGTTACTTGCGCTTGCCGCCGCCGTCACCGGGGCGACGGGAGCTGCCGCCGCGCTTGCCGCCACGGCTGTTGCCATAGCTGCCACGGTTATCGCGACCGCCGGCACGGCCGCCACGGGAGCCGGCCTGGTTGCCACCACGAGCGCCACGATAGCCGCCACGACGCTCCTCGCGGGTATCGTCGTAGTTGCGCCAGTCATCGCGACGATCTCGGCTGGCACGCGGGTCACGACGATCGCGCGACTCGTTAGAACGACCAGCGCCGCCGCGGCCGCCATTGCCGCGAGCACCCTCGCGACGCTCGCCGCCGCGGCTACTGCGCTCTTCAAAGCGCTTGCCGCCACGGGACTCACCGCCACGGGCAGCACGCTCACCACGACCCTCGCCGCCGCGACGCTCGTCACGGCCGCCGCGCTCGTCATCACGACCGGAACGACGGCGGTCGCCCGAACCGCGCTTGCCACCGCGCGAACCGCGGCCCTCGTCCTCGCGCTCGACACGACGACGGCCACCGCGATCCTCGTCCTCGCGGCGGCGGCGATGTGCCTCGCCCTGGAACTGCTTGGCACGACGCTCGGCACGGTTGCCACGCGGGGTCTGCTCGACAGCACCGCCGCGCTCCTCGGCAGCCACCTCGCGGGCCACGCTCTCAACAGCCTCGTCCACGCGAGCCTGAACGCCTTCGCGCACGCGGGTCTTGCCGCCGCGCTTGGGACGGCTCGGACGCTCGCCGTCGCCGCGGCGCTCGTCGCGACCGCGGTTGGAACGACCGGCCACATCGCCGTAATCGTCGCCGTTGCGCTTGCCGTCGCGACGCGCCTGCTCAAGCTTCTTCTTGCTCTTGGACTTGCCGCGCTTGGTCTTCTTCTTCACCTTAAAGGCGGCAGGATCGCGCTCGGGGTCAACGGCGGGCGGGTTGGGACCCACGTGCAGGTCGCCGGCTTCGTAAATATCGGCCGTCTTGTCCATGAGCTTCTCGATCTCGTAGAACTCGTCGACGTCCTGCTCGGTCACAAACGTGATGGCCCAGCCTAGCTCGCCGGCGCGGCCCGTACGGCCAATGCGGTGGATATAGTCGGTCGGCTCGGCCGGCACGTCAAAGTTTACGACGTAGCGCACGTCGCTAATGTCGATGCCGCGGGCGAGCACGTCGGTTGCCACCAACACGTCAACGGTACCGTCGCGGAAGGCCGAAAGGGCACGCTCGCGCTGGGCCTGGCTGCGGTTGCCGTGAATCGCGGCGGCCTTGATGCCCTTGCGCTCCAGACGACGGCAGCAGCTGTCGGCGCGGTGCTTGGTACGCATAAAGACGATGGTGCGCTCCGGGCCCTCCTTTTTGAGGAACTCGGGCAACAGGTTATTCTTGGCCTCGATGGACACCGGGAACACAAACTGGTCGACGGTGTCGGCGGTCGACGTGGCAGGTGCGATCTCCACGCGAGCCGGGTCGCTCACCAGGTCGGTGATCTCGCCCACGGCCTCCTCGTCGAGGGTCGCCGAGAACAGCAGCGTCTGACGCTCGGCCGGCGTCTCGCGCACAATGCGCCGGACGGCGGGCAAAAAGCCCATGTCGAGCATACGGTCGGCCTCGTCGAGCACCAGGACCTTAACCTCGTCCAGGTGGCAGGCGCCCTGCTCGATCAGATCGACCAGACGGCCCGGCGTTGCGACCAGGATGTCGCAGCCGTACTTGAGTGCCGCGGTCTGTGGCTTGTAGCTCACGCCGCCCACGACGGTCACGGCAACATGGCCGGTGACGTCGGCGATCTTGCTCGCGACTTCGTCGATTTGCTGGGCAAGCTCGCGCGTAGGGGTGATGACGAGCATCACGGGGCCGCGGCCGTTGCCCTCGGGCTTTTTAGCACCGCGACGACGGTTGCGGCCGCCGCGCTCGCGCACGGGTTTGGGAGGAGCGATGTGCTCCAGGTTGTTCATGGTCGGCAGCAAAAAGGCGGCCGTCTTGCCGGTGCCGGTCTGGGCGGCGGCAAGCAGGTCGCGGCCCTCGAGCACCACGGGGATCGAGCCGGCCTGCACGGGCGTCGGCGCCGTGTAGCCCAGGTTCTCAATAGCACGAAGTATCTCGTCCGAAAGCCCCAGCTCGTTAAAGGCGGGCAGGCTCTCGGTAGCGGACTCGACGGCCTGGGCAGCATTGGCCTCATCGGCGGCATCGAAGGCAGCCTGGGTCATGGTCTCGCGGGCCTCGTCCAGAATCTCGGCGTCGGTGACGTCGGATACAGAATTACGCATATGTTGTTGTTCCTTATCTGCACGCGCAATGAGCGCGGCATGCGGCCGCGCGGGCGTGCTTGGTAGTGCGCTAATACATACAAAAACAGGTGCGCACAGAGAGGACGTTGCTCAGCACGCTGGCGATCGCTTTGGCAGCCCTATCACGCGCCGTCCAGACGCAGCAGCTCTAAGCGATGGAGCAGATTCGCCGCGGGTTAGTATACCCGTACTCCGTATGCCCCCACGTAAACCACAGATGACGAGGCGGACGAGGTGGGCCTGGCCGATTGTGTCAATCTGTAACAGATGCAGGGCAAAACCGGGTCCAAATGTTATAGAACAAGACAGAGGGGGATTTCCGTTCAGTCCAACCAAAATCTCTCGGTCTTCCTGCAATTTCGAACATGTGGCCTATAATGTTGCTTTGGTTACGCTATATATTGCGCAGCCATTTAATACGTCGCCCACCGGGGGCCATTAATTCCTATCGCCATATTGGCTAGGAAGCAATCAAAGGAGGTATCCGTGGCAGCAGAGACGCCTTGCTCGGTCCTCTATAACGATATTCGCTCGTTCGGCGGTCTTAAACATCTCGAGATCGCCCGAATGCTCATCAATGGAAACTCTTATCTCGGCAGTACCCTGCTCGAGAAATGCTCTTCCAACCGCTCGTATCTCACCCGTTACATCGTCCATCGCAAGCCTGACCAGTGCGCGCCCGCCATCTACAGCGACTTTACCGTCACCACGCTCAACCTTTCCGCGGCAATCTGCAGCAAGCTCGGCGGCGGCGAGTCCGCCTATCAGGCAATCGCCGAGCACTATCGCGGTCCGGCCGCCAACGAAATGATGTCGGCTCTCGCCAGCTACAAGCTGGACAGCCGCCTATATGCAAATGCCCTCAATCGCATCGATAACTTTGACGGCAATGCCGTGCGCGAAAAAAGCACGCTCTTCTTGATGCTCTTTGTGGCAACGGGGGCGCTCGCCGATCCCGTTCAGGGCGTGGCCACCGTCGAGCGCTTTTGCGACAGCAAGACGGGCGGGCACTTTGGCACCACCGAAACTACCGTCGGACGTGGCTTTATGAGCAGCCTGGAGCAGCCGCACACCGTCGCTCCCAACCTCGGTCTGCTCAGAACCCATGCCGACAACTGCGCCGACATGCAAATCCATCCCCTCACACGCGATCCGCGCGGCACCGTGATTGGTTCTTTGCCCAAAACCTCGCCCAGCATCACCGATGTAGGCGCCGACGCCTCGCGCGAGCATCTTCGTATTTGGCTCGAGGGTGAGCACTGGTACGCCCAGGGCCTTGGATCGACCAACGGCACGGTGCTCGAATCGGGTGCAGGCGACGGTGATATCGTAATCGAGCCGCCGCGCGACCAACGCGAGCCCGGCAAAGTCTATCCCCCCGTGGAAATCGCCAACAGCGACAGACTTCATTTGGGTCTCTATACGACATTCCTTGTCATTGTGGACTAGCGCGGACGGCGATCAAAAGACGGTCGCCGTCCGTCTTTCGTCTTCTACCTTCTGCGTCGTAAACGACAATACTCAGCGGTACACGTGAGCAGTGCGGCTATCATGGTACTTTACCGATATCCGCGCTGCTCACGTGTACGCGCGGCAACCCATGCCAGACAAAGGAACGCCATGGATACTACCGATAGCGCCTATGGCGACAAACTCATCCGTCTCGATACGTTCGACACCGCCGTGGCGGTCGACCCCAGCGCCGAGGACGACGCCAAGCGTCGGTTTATGACGCTTATTCTCCAGACGGCCCACCGCAACAACGGCAACATCGGGCACGTGCTGCGCGCGGCCAACACGAGCGGCGAGGTCTTTGCCGTCAAGCTACTCAAGGACAACGCCATCCTTTCCGGCCAAGCCCCCGACCGCTCCGCCGAGCAATCGGCCGCTCACCTGGCCAACACCGCTGCGCTGTTCGAGGAATACCGTCATCTGTGTACCGTTTCGCACCTGCGCGGATTTCCGCGCGTCTATGGCTACGGATCGTGCGAGGATGACCCGCTCATCCTCATGGAGTGGGTCGAGGGCACCTCACTCAAGCAGGCGCTGCCCCTGCTTCCTCACGACGCCTCGGGCGGGCTGACCACCCAGATGGTCGCCGCCGTCGGAAACGCCGTGCTTCGTGCGCTCTTGATGACCCAAGGCCTCGTGAATCCGGTCGTCCATCGCGACCTTTCGCCTGCCAATATCATGTTCCGCACCACCAGCCGAACGCTCGAGCAGCAGATTGCCGATTGCTCCTTTGACCCCTGCCTCATCGACATGGGCTCCGCGACCATGGCTCTCGGCGACGACACGATCACCCGGCGCGCCGACATCTGGCGCTTTGCCACGCCCGCATACGCCGCGCCCGAGATGCTCACGCAGGATATCGAAGGCATCGCGGCCCTTCGCCGTTCGCCGGCAATCGACGTCTATGCGCTTTCGAGCATTCTGTACCAGCTCTACAGCGGTCGCAAACCGTTTGACTTTGAGTCGACGGACGCCGCTGCAACCGGCTCGTTCTATCTCGTAAAGACCAAGACCAAGCCGGCACCGCTCGAGCCGCGCTGCGAGGGCGATGAAGCGCTCGTCCAAATCATCATGAAGGGTCTCTCAGTCGAGCAGTGCGATCGTCCCACCGAGCAGCAGATGCTCGAGGTGCTCTCGGCATACCTCACCGATGCCGAATCCGAGGGCCGCGAGGGCGCGGGCAGTGACGCCGCAATCGACATCGACTCCGGTACGTACCTTAAGGTCGACGTCGCCGGCGAGCGCGCACGAGAGATCCTGAATCAGGCCCGTCACGATGCCATGACCCGCCGCCGCTTTATTATCGGCGGCGCTATCGCAGCCGTTGCGGGGCTCAGCGTTATCGGGGCGGCAACCCATGGCTTTGGCATCCCCGACTACCTGGACGGCATCCGCGGTTCACTTGACGACTACACCTGGGATCAGCTGCAGGAGATTTCGCTCAAGATTAAGGCCGCCGAGGCCCGTAGCGAGGCACGCGAGATTGCCAAGCGCTATCATCTGCTCGATGCCGATGGGCATATCCCCTATCCGTGTACCAAGCGTGTCACGCTCACCAACGGGCTGCAGGTTGGCGCGCAGCTTGTGGGCATCCGCCACGATGAGCTTCTGGACGGGACGGGCAAGGCCGGACTAACGTTTATGTTCGATGCGGGTATTGCCGAGCGCAACGCTGCGGCTGAACCGCCGAGCGCCGGCTGGGCAGATTGCGAGCTGCGGGAATGGCTCAACGGCGACGGCCTTAAGCTGCTGCCCAACGAGTTGCGCGCACTCATTAAAGGGGTCAAGAAGGTCTCGAACAATGTGGGCGCCGCCAACAGCGCATCGTGCCTGAGCGAGTTGCCCGCAACCCTTTGGCTGCCCGCCATGGTCGAGCTGTGCGGCGCGCAACCGCCCGATTCGTTTGTCGAGGACTATCACTACCTTGCTGACATCTACAACGGCGAGGGCAAGGAGTATCAGCTCTTCCGCGAGCTCAAGGTGAGCCCGTATTCCACGAACGAGACGATGGTCCGCCAGTGGAAGGGCAAGGACACCTGCTGGTGGGAGCGCACGGTGAGCCCCGACTCATCGGAGACCGAAGGCACGCTCTACATAAACCGTGTGGGCCACGACGGCGACGTCTTTACGTACGCAACGCCTGCGGACAAGCCAAACAAACGAACCTGTGTGATCCCCGGATTCTGTATCTAGAGAGCGGGCGTCTTGCCGTGACGGGACCCCTCCCCGGCAATTGTCTTGATCTGTAACAGTTAGAACCCAAAAACCGGTCTAGTTGTTACAGATCGAGACAAAACCCCAGCCCCGCGAGACAACATCTCAATCTGTAACAGTAAGGGGTTAAAAACCTCTCTAGATGTTACAGATTGAGACATTTGAGTTGACCGCGAACGGTCTGTCTCGATCAGTAACAGTTAGAGGTCATATTTGGTGCTAGATGTTACGGATCGAGACATTAGCTTGCCGAGAACTTCGCCTCATAATATATGACTCAAGTGTGTCGATATTTCCTTGCCAATGTTGCGCAACAGAAACCCTTTCGGCGGTCGTAACGTACGAATTGTCATAGGTACCCCTTCAACGATTGGGAGAAGAAATGGCAAAGTACGCACCTAAACACTTGGAAGTCTCAAGCGGCGACGAGCCTCGCCCCACATTCTCGGGCCACAAGGCAACACGACTCGCCGTCACCGCGGCAACCACCATCGCTATGACCGGCTCGTCGCTGCTCGCGCCGTTCTCGGCATTTGCCAATGATGCGAGTGTTACCACGGCACAGGACGCGATCATGTCCCCGCTTGCTGTCCACGCCGGCGAGGCGGCAGGCTCCGCAGTAAAGGCAGACGCCCAGAAGATTGCCGACTTGCAGGCTGCTATCGACGCCGCAAAGGCTGCCGAGGCAGACGCCAAATCCGACTACGACACGGTGGCTGCTCCCTATACCGAAAAGCAGGCGGCCCGCGATAACGCACAAAGCACCTATGACGCCTCCGTCTCCGATAATTCGCAGGCAGAGGCCGCCGCGCGTGCCGAATATGCTCGCCAGCTCGATGAAAGCGTCAAGGCGGCCGACAGCGCCAGTGCCACGCTGAAGGATGCCCAGGGAAAGCTCGATACAGCCAAGACCGACGCCGAGGACAAGTCGAAGGTCCTTGATGCCGCAAAGCAAGCGGCAGCTGATGCGCAGGCCAAGCTCGAGGCAGCCCAGAAGGCAGCCGCCAACGCAACGCCGGAGGAAATCAAGGTCGCCGAGCAGGCTGCCGCAGATGCGCAGGCCGCTCTGAACCAAGCAAAGGCTGCGAAGGCCACTGCCGATTCCGCGCTCGCCGATGCCCAGCAGGCTCAGAGCGCCGCGCAGAGCGCTTACGACGAAGCGGCAGGCACGCTGGCTTCCGCTCAGCAGGAAAAGAACGCCGCGGATGGTAAGGTAGTCGCGGCACAGACAGCGTATGACAGCGCACAAGCCGATTTGGCGGCCGCAAAGGCAGGCGCCGAGGGCCCGGAGTATGACGCCGCCCAGGCAAAGGTCGATGCTGCCCAAAGCGCACTCGACCAGGCGAAAAAGCAGCAGGCGACTGCCGAAGCAGGCCTTTCTCAGGCAAATAGCGACGTTGAATCCAGACAGGATGCCCTCACCGGTGCCGAAAGCGAGCTCGAAGCCAAGAAGCAGACAGTCGCAGCAGCCGAAAATGATGTAACGGCAGCCCAGACGAAAGCCGATGCGGCGCAATCGGAGTTGACCTCGGCAAAGCAGGCACATGCTGCCGAACTGGAGAAGGCAATGGCCGCTCAGAAACAAGTCGACCAGGCAAAAGCCGAGAAGGAGCAGGCAGATAAGGCGCTCGAAACTGCCAAGGCAAACCAGGCGGCCGCCGATCAAGCCGTTGTCGATGCACAGAAAGCATACGATACGTGCAAGGCAGCAACCGATAAGGCAACGACGGCGGAGGCGCAGAGCGTCATCGGCTTCTACCAGTTCATCGGTGCCAACGACGCTGCAAACACCATCTATAGGCAGAGCGATAAAAACCCGACGACCATTGGCGATAAAAAAGACGGCACGTCACTCGACAACGCCAAGCTATCGTTTAACAAGCTGCGCGAGATTAACGAATACCGTGCAAGCGTTGGATTGAGTGAGCTTAGGGTGACGGCCGAGCAAATGGCAATCGCTCAATCCGACTCCAATTACTCTGACAAAACGCTAGGTCACTCAGATTACGCCATTTGTGAAAATGCCGCTTGGAACTTCAGTACTAAAGAAAACATCGCGCACCAATGGGTCGATGATGAAAAGGGGATATTTGACGAGGCTGCAGCGAAAGCCGGCCTTGGCAACGTTGCCCCCAAAGATGCTTGGGATACTTTCTGGAGCCACAAAACCGAATTCGAAAAGCACGGGGCAGACTTTGGCACCATCGGCCATTATTTGAATATCGTACAACCTAACGCCAAAACCATGGGATACGGCATCAACTCGCGCGGAACCCTTTGGCCGTATGTGTTCGTCTTGGAGATCGACGACAATTACGGTTCGTACGAGAAAGAATACTCGATCGATGAACTCGAGAATCTCTTTGATCAGTATCAGCTGAGCCTCTCCAAAGCCAGCGAAAAGCTCGCCGCCGCAAAGACGGACCTTGAGCAAAAGCGCAGCACAGCGGCATCGAAAGCCGATGCCGTAAAGGCAGCTGAAACCCTCGTCGCTCAAAAGCAGGAAGGCATTGTTGCCGCGAATAGCGACCTTGCCGCCAAGAACGACAGCGTAGCAAGTGCCGCCGCCGCTGTTGCCCTAGCAAAGCAGAATCTCGCCAAGGCAAACGGAAAAGTTGCCGAAGCCGAAGACCAGGTCAAAGCCGCCCAAAGCAACGTGGCGACCGCAGAGCAGGTCGTCAACCAGAAGCACGCCGAGCTTAAGGCATCGCAAGAGCAAGCCACTCAGAGTCAGAAGAAGGTTGATGACGCCAAGGCAGAGACTCTCGTAAAGCAGCAGACTCTGCAAGATGCAAAGAAGGAACTTGCCAAGTATTCAGCCGATGTTGCTGCGGCTCAGGAGAAAGCCGACGAGGCCCATCAGGCGCTTGATGAAGCCACGGCAGCCCAGACGTCTGCCCAGAGCGCTCTCAAAAAGGCGAAGCTCGACGAGACCGCCAAGAAGCAAGCCCTCGACACCGCGAAGGACAACGCTGAGGCCAAGGCGGCGAACGCGGAGCACGCCGCAGGCGATTTGACCGCAGCGGATAACGACTTTGCCTCAAAGAAGGCCCATGCCGACGCCCTGAGTAACGCGGCCAATAATCTTGCCACCGCCGAGGCGGCCAAGCAGGACGCCGACGCAGCAATTACCGAGGCCGGAGTCGCCCTTGGTGCGGCAAATGATGCCATCGCGAACGCCGAGCAGGCGGTCGAGAATTCTCAGGCCGCATCGGATGCCGCTGTCGCTACCCTCGGAAAGCTCAAGTCCATCAACGTCGAAAACGGCATTGCTACTGGCTCTGACGCAAACGCGAACGATACGCTCAATGCCCTCTTTGCCAAGTGCGTCGCCGCCAAGCAGGCAGAACATAACGCAAAGGCCGCACTTGATGCCGCTCAGGCAGACCTTGATGCTGCGACGCCCGCCTACACCGCAGCGCTCAATGCCTACAACGAGGCGAAGGCAAAACGCGTAGCCGCCGAGCAAGCCCTGAAGGACGAGATCGCCCGCCAGGAACAAGAGGCGGCGAAGGCCGAGCAGGCCAAGATCACGCAGGCTGCCGCTAAGCCGGTTGCTGGAAAGCCGTCTGCCGGCAACGCCCAGACGGCCGCCAACTCGGCACTTCCCACCACAGGCGACAATGCCGCGCTCGCCGGTGAGACGTTTGTCATCGGAGGTGTCGTGCTCGTAGCCGCCGGCGTCTTTCTGACTGACAAGAAGCGTCGTCAGGAGTAAGGATTTCGGGAGGACGGCTTCTCCTCCCTCCCACCGCTTCGCAAACCCTGCCCAACATGCGCCGGGGCGCCCATCACGCGGGCGCCCCGGCGTTTTACGTTGTATGCCCGGAGCATCTGCTCCGAGATTGTCTCGATCTGTAACAACTAAGACCCAAACATCGGTCTTACTGTTACAGATCGAGACGTTCGGGTTACCCTCGAATGGTTTGTCTTGATCTGTAACAGTTACTCGGTAAAACGGGGTCTAGTTGTTACAGATCGAGACGTTAGTTTTCGGCCGATTTCTATGTCTTGATCTGTAACAGTTAGAGGTCATTTCCCCTGCTAGATGTTACAGATTGAGACATTGAGTTTTCTGCCAACTGTTTGTCTTGATCTGTAACAACTATGGTTCAAAAACCGGTCCAGATGTTACAGATCGAGATGATTGGTTGGGACGGTCACCGATTGAGCAGCCACCCTCATCTGTAATGAAAAGTCATACATTCCAACTATTACTAGACACCCCCAGGGGGTATGGGTGTATAGTATCGGCAGGTTAACAATTCCAACACCGAACCACAGAAAGGAGAAGCCATGGCTCAAGATAAGTTCGACGTGGGCGGCATGACATGTGCCGCCTGCCAGGCGCACGTGGACCGCGCCGTAAGCAAACTCGACGGCGTCCAAAGCGTCGCGGTCAACCTACTCGCCGGTTCCATGATGGTCGACTACGACCCCGCGCAGGTCTCCCCCGCCGATATCTGCACCGCCGTCGACCGTGCGGGCTACTCGGCCTCGCCCGTCGATGCGGGTACCGGTGCCGCCGGCTCAAACGGCAGCACGCAAGCCAGGTCCGGCGCCGCCCATATGGAGTCGCCGACCAAAAAGTTGGAGGCCGCCGCCTCTGCCATGCGCACTCGTCTCATCGTCTCGATCGTATTCCTCATCCCACTGTTCTACATAGGCATGGGACACATGCTCGGCTGGCCGCTGCCCGGCATTTTCACCGACCATATCCACAGCATGACGCTCGCCCTCACCGAGCTCGTCCTGCTCATCCCCATCGTCTATGTCAACGACGCGTACTTTATAAACGGGTTTAAATCGCTCGCGCATGGCGCGCCCACCATGGACGCCCTTATTGCCGTGGGCGCCACCGCCTCCATCGCCTGGTCGCTCTACGCCATGTTCATCATGGCCGACCAGCTGGCCACAGGTCAGGTGCACGAGGCAATGATGACAAGCATGGACAACCTGTATTTTGAGAGCGCCGGCACGATCCTGTCGCTCGTCACCGTGGGCAAATACCTCGAGACGCGCAGCAAGTCCAAAACCGGCGGCGCCATCGAGGCGCTGATCGACCTGGCGCCCAAGACCGCGACCGTCGTGGCAGAGGACGGCAGCGACACCACCGTCGACGTCGACAGCATCCTTCCCGGCCAGGTCCTGCGCGTGCGCCCCGGCGAGTCCATCCCCGTCGATGGCGTGGTGCTCGAGGGCAGCTCGGCCGTGGACGAGAGCGCGCTCACCGGCGAGTCCATCCCCGTGGAAAAGACCGCCGGCGATACCGTCAACGCCGCCACCGTCAACCGCACCGGCTCGTTTACCTTCCGCGCCACACGCGTGGGTGCCGACACGTCGCTCGCCAAGATCATCAAGCTTGTCGAGGACGCCAATGCCACCAAGGCGCCCATCGCCCGCCTGGCCGACAAGGTCGCCGGCGTGTTCGTGCCCGTGGTGTTTGCGATCTCGGCCGTGACCTTTGTGGCGTGGATGGCGCTGACCGGCAGTATGAACGAGGCGCTCACCTCCGCCGTGGCCGTACTGGTGATCAGCTGTCCGTGTGCATTGGGCCTGGCAACGCCCGTCGCCATTATGGTGGGCACCGGCAAGGGCGCCGAGATGGGCATTCTGTTTAAGAGCGCCGAGGCACTGGAGAACCTGCGCAGCGTGGGCACTGTGGTGCTCGATAAGACGGGCACGGTCACCCGCGGCAAGCCTGCCGTGACCGATATCGTGGTAGCCACGCGCACTGACGGCTCGCCTGTTATGAGCGAAAAGGCGCTGCTCAAGCTTGCCGCCGCGTTGGAGCGCTCAAGCGAGCACCCGCTGGCCGAGGCGATTATGGCCGAGTGCGAGACGCGCGGGATCGTCGCGCGCATGGTCGAGGACTTTGCCGCCGTGCCCGGACGAGGCGTTACGGCGCGCGAAGGGCAAAACGCCATTGCCGCTGGTAACGTGCGCCTGATGAACGAGCTGGGCGTTACCGTGCCCGCGGGTCTTGCCGAGCAATTTGCCGCCGAAGGCAAGACGCCGCTGTTCTTTGCCAAGAACAGCGAGCTTGCCGGCACCATCGCCGCGGCTGACGAGGTCAAGGAGACGAGCGCCGAGGCCATCGCCGCGCTCCGCAAGCTCGGCATCGACGTGCGCATGCTCACCGGCGACAACCGCGTGACGGCCGAGGCCATCGCCCGCCGCGTGGGACTGAGCAGCGAGCAGGTCATCGCCGACGTCCTCCCTGCCGACAAGGAGCGCCACGTCCGCGAGCTGCAGGATGTGGGCGGCAAGGTCGCCATGGTAGGCGACGGCATCAACGACTCCCCCGCCCTGGCGCGCGCCGACGTAGGCCTTGCTATCGGCACCGGCGCCGACATCGCCAAGGAGGGCGCCGACGTGGTACTCATGCGCAGCGACCTCATGGACGTCGCCCGCGCCATCGAGCTGTCGCGCGCCACAATTCGCAACATCAAGCAGGACCTGTTCTGGGCGCTGTTCTACAACGGCATCGGCATTCCGCTGGCGGCGGGCGTGTTCTTCCCCCTCACCGGTTGGCAACTCTCGCCGATGTTTGGCGCCGCGGCCATGAGCCTGTCGAGTGTCTGCGTCGTAAGCAATGCGCTGCGCTTAAAATCCTTTAAGCCAAAAGTGGCAAAATAAGCTCACCATTAAGTCCATTTAGAACGGGTTTTCCAGGTGCCCGAGATTGACCTGAAAGAGGAGCGACGCGTACTTTGGTACGCGAGCGACGGCTTGAAGGTCAAGGTCGGGTGCCTGGGAAAGCCGACACAACAGGGAGGAATACCCATGCGTTACACAATCAAGACTTCCGGCCTCATGTGCGGCCATTGCGACGCCACCGTCGAGACGGCGCTGCTCAACGTTGCCGGCGTGACCGACGCCGATGCCGATCACGAGACTCAGACCGTACAGGTGGAGTGCGCCGACACCGTGACCGCTGAACAGCTCACTGCCGCCGTCGAGGGCGCCGGCGAGAAGTTCCACGCCCTTTCGGTGACCGCCGCATAGCAGTCGCTGCCTACTCAATCCTCAGAAGTTGCGGTGAAATACGGACTGTTGAGCCGCCCTAGGCCTTTAAACAGTCCGTATTTCACCGCAACTGACGGGGGCATCCGGAAGATCGACCAGAAACGAGGACCCGCCATGATGGCAGACCACAAATCGGTGACCCGCATGCTCAAGACGGCACGCGGCCAGATCGACGGCATCTTGCGGATGGTCGAGGAGGACCGCTACTGCGTCGATATTTCCACGCAGCTCATGGCCACACAGGCGCTCCTCGCACGCATTAACGCCGACGTGCTCAAGGCGCATATCGAGGGCTGCGTGACTTCTGCAATCGAATCGGGCGACGAAGACCTCAAAGCCGCCAAGCTCGCCGAGATCGAACGCGTCGTCGACAAGCTCTCCAAGTAATTGGGGCATTGGGGACAGACTTCTTTGCACCGTCTTGGTGTTCCGGGGACAGGCATGTTTGCACCACCTTGGTGCAGATTAACCTGTCCCCCTTGCTCTAAATCGGGTATAAAGGCGTGCAGTATATCGAACGAAAGGCAATTTGCATGAATGACTTTATGAAGGGTCGCAATGGCGCCGATGAGCTCACCATCGTGATGGGTTTTGCCGGCATCGTCATCGCGATGATCGGATCGATAGCCCGCATCCAGTGGCTCAGCTGGATTGCCATCGCCGTAATCGTGATTGGCGTGCTGCGCGGCCTGTCCAAAAATATCGATGCACGTCGCAAGGAGAACGAGGCCTTTGTCGCCACGACCGCCAATGTTCCCGGCTTGGGCAAGTTCGTCGCCAGCTTGGGCGGCGGTGCTGCAGCGGCCAGCACCTCACGCGCAGCCGGCACCAGCAAGGAAGACTTTGAGCGTGCCAAGCGCACGGCCAAGAAGATGTGGAAGGGTCGCAAGACCACGGCATACCTCAAGTGCCCCAACTGCGGCCAGATGCTCTCCGTCCCCAAGGGCAAGGGCAAGATTCGCGTCACCTGCCCCAAGTGCCACGCCAAGATGGAAACCCGCTCCTAGCCGCAACACCATAGGGCATAAAAAGCCGAGGCCTCGCACTGAGACCTCGGCTTTTTTGATTATGACAAAGGGATTGCCCCTTTGTCACATCGCCATATCGCGCGCTTACGCCACGCCGTCGCGGGCGAGCTCCTCGGCCAGCGCCTCGGCCGGCATTGCCATAATCGTGTCGAGCTCGGCGTCCACCTCGGGAATACGCTTCACCTTGAGCTTGCGCACCAGATCACCGCGACACATCACATGCGTCGGCTCACGCAGTGCGCACAGGTCATCGAGCGGGTTCTCGCGCGTCACCAGGATATCGGCAGCCTTACCGCACTCGATCGTGCCGGTCTCGTCGCCCAGCCCCAGCAGCTCGGCATTGATCTGCGTAGCCGTATGCAGCGCGAAGGCGTTGCTCACACCCACGTACTTAGCAAAATAGGCCACCTCACGCCACATGTCGTACTGCGTCACGAACGGGCAGCTCGAATCTGTGCCAAGGCCCACCCTAACACCAGCTTCCAGTGCAGCGCGAGCGCTCTCGATGATGCCCGAGCACACGATGTCGCCGTTCTTCTTTTGTGTATCGGTCGAATGGGTCTTTTCTGGATCGAGCAATACAAACGGCAGCGCCGGGCTGATAGTGCAGGTCACACTCGGCGCGCGCCCCTCAAGCTGTGTACCCGCGGCGCCACGGTACAGCTCCAGAATCTCGGACGTCAACGGAGCGCCGTGCTCAATCGTGTCAACGCCGGCCTCAAGCGCGGCCTTCACACCCTCGGTACTCTCGACATGGGCCATGACCGGAAGGCCCATATCGTGCGCCGCCTTGCACGCCGCCGCGGCAACCTCCACCGGCATACGCAGCACGCCCGGCTCGCCCACCTCGGTCGCATCGAACACACCGCCCGTTACGAACAGCTTAATGACGTCGGCACCGCGCGCATACAGGTCGCGCACCTGTTCGGCTGCCTCGGCGGGACTGTTGGCCACCTGGGCGAACAAGCCTGCACCATGGCCGCCCGGCACTGTGACACCCGTTCCCGGCGCCACCAGGCGAGGGCCTTGATACTTGCCGGCATCGATAGCATCGCGCACGGCAAGATCGGCAAACAGCGGGTCGCCCGCGCCGCGCACCGTGGTCACGCCACTTGCCAGCTGTTGTTGGGCGCTGCCTTTGAGGATATGGCGCACGATGGCGCGCCCCACTGGATTATCGAGCTTTTTCATCAGCGCGCCCGCATCGCCCGCCGAAACCGGCTTACCCGAACCGCACAGATGCACATGCATATTGATGAGACCCGGCATGAGATACGCACCGCCCATGTCGATGACCTCGGCACCCGCCGGCGCCTGCGCCACGGCGCTCGGGCCAATCCAGGTGATGACACCGCGCTCAACGGTCACGGCCATATCGGGCTGCGGCTCCATATGTTCCGAGCCATCCAGGACGGTCGCATTGATAAACAACGTGGAACGATCGGCAGACGCCATATCGAGCTCCTCCCCCTCAGAAAACTTGAACATCTGTCCATTATTATCCAGTGTAGCCCGATTGCCACAGACATATCGGTTAACGGAGGAAAGAGCGGGATGTGGGGGACGGAATACGTTGCAGTCCCACTCCAGCGACACCAGGGAAACATCTCGATCTGTAACAGGTACAAGGTTGTTGGGCCCCTTGCTGTTACAGATCAAGACATTCGGTCGACGTTTCACCGGTTTGTCTCGATCTATAACAATTACGAGCTCAAACAACCTCTAAACGTTACAGATCGAGACAAAACCTCTCAGCGCCCATACCACTGACGTCTCCACTCCTCAGCCAAATCGGGCCGTCGCGGAATACCTGCCAACCTCATTTTCTCGACCAGCTTCCCCGGGTCTTTGAGTTCGTTAAACGTAAACCGAAGCACCTTATGCCCGAGCATTGTCAGATGGGACTCCCGTTGACGTTCTGCCACGAATGGGTCGACCGACTCCCGGACCTCGCCGCTCTGCAGGGTGTACTTCCCCTTTCCGTCGAGCTCGCCGATGACACACGTCCCGTCCTCGAGCTGCCAAAAATAGTCGACGCGAAATACCTGGCTCGGATCGAGCGGGTCGCGAAACTCCACCTGCAGCTCCGGAACCGGAAAGCCGTACGCAATAAAGAACGCTCGGAACCGAGACTCGCCACCGTTTTCGGACAGCCCGTCCGCATACGACGCAATCACCTGTGCCCTACGATAACCTCGCCTGCCCTCGCAATCGACGCGGAGGCGCTCGCACAAATCCCCACGTGATACGCCTTTCGCCCGCAGTGCAGAATCGGCAATCGCCAACCCGTAGGAGAACGGCGCACGCAGCAAGCAATCCTCCACCGTGCGCCAAAACGACGTCACCCGCACGCCATCAACACGCTCGAGCGCGCCCGCCATCTGTGGACGTAACAACCTGCACCCGCTGCTCAACGTCACCGAACAACCCGTCTTAACAAGAAAACGCGGCCCAAGCAGATCATTCGGCACCTCCAGACCCCATATCAGTGCGGCGTCATATCCCCAAAACGCCCAATCGGGATGAAATTCCGCAAGCCCTTTGATAGTCCTCAGTGCTCGCTCCGTCAACGTCAATGCATCCCAATCATGCTGAAAACAGAACAGGTACGGCTCGGGCTCCGCGATATCGTCGGTTCCAACATGGCGTCGCAGCCACATGAGCTCGGTATTGTCATGCGTTGCGAGCAGCGCACCTTGCTTGGCCGTCTCCGTGAGCCGCGCGAGCATCCTATTCCGCGCCAACGTGTTGCGAGTCGCATGTTTGTGTTTGAGAACGGTATTAGACACTTTCATCACCACCACGTCAAACAAATGGACCATCGCCGCTGTTGCCTCCGCTGGCAAATGTCTTGATCTGTAACAGGAAGACCGATTTTTGGCCGCTAGATGTTACAGATCGAGATCTTTCGACACCGCGTCCAACCTTTGTCTCGATCTGTAACAGTTAGACGTTCTCCAGCCCCCCAAACGTTACAGATTTAGACAAACCAGCGGCGCCCAAGCGTTCGTCTCAATCTGTAACAGGTAGACCGGTTTTTTGTCCCTAAACGTTACAGATCGAGACAAAGTCAGGGGCAGCAGGGCGACACCAGTCACATCCCCTACTCCCACTCCTGCTCGTAGATGTTGAGCGACTTTACGTACCGCCCCTGGGCGCCCATGATGTCGCGGACCAGACGCAAGAAGAAACTGATGCACGAGGTGTCAAAGCCATCCTGCAGGTCCTCCGGATGCACCGCACCAGGCCCATCGACCGCCGTGTCACTCAGGCGTGCGATGTCATACAGATAGAGTTGTCCCGCCGTCAGCCAGACATCGTCGACGCAGGCGAGGCGCACCGCAATCGCGCCGTCGCTCCAATGCTCCTTTTGCACGATATGCGGGTCGTAGACATCAAAGCGACGGTCGGTGCGCGTATCCTTCAGCGCAACCATGCCGTTCGCAGGATCCTTGTCCAAAATGCCAAAGCGCGAGAAATACTGTGTGTCGCGTACCTGCTCGAGCCGCTTGAGCGAGGCAGGCGAAAGCGATGCCGACGGCTCATCAACATACAGCTCGAGCAGCGTCTTGCCATGGCGATAGGGGCGCTCGAAGAGCAGCCAATCGGTAAATGCCATGTTGTAGGCCATGATTTCGTTTTGGGAAGGCTCGGTGCAATAGCCGAGCCACGGGTCGACAATGATCTCGAACTGCTCGCGCGCCGGCTCCAAAAACTGAAACTTCCGCAGCATCCAAAAATGGGCCATGTCGGCAATATCGTTGCCGACGGCTTCGGCCAGATGCGCTCGGTCTAAAACGTGGTCAGTCACGGCATCCTCCTCAAACTAATGGATCTCAATTTGAGCTTACGAGGAGGGTGGGCAGCCACGACCAGCGCGGGCAAAATAGGCCTCCGGCTGCAAACCAACTGCTGACCAAACACTTGACGGGACACTTGACCGAATGAGCGCACCGCAACAAAACCGCAGGTAAACATAGACGGCCAACCCGCCCTTTTGAGCCAAGCGCCCCCGGCCACCACAGAAACAGCAGAGCACCACAGCTCAAGAAGACGCCGAATGGACACTCGCGCGTCGACAAACGGACAAATCGGTCGCAAACCCGCAAGGAGTGTCCCCGAATGCCGGCACATAAGGAACGTCCCCAGCTACCGGCACTTGGGGACGTTCCTTATGTGCCGGCCGTTGGGGACAGCCCTTGACGATTCAGCTGTGGACAGCCGCCTTACAGCTCCAGTGCCTCGGCGACCTCGGCTGCGCAGGCCAGGGCATCGGCCATGGCGCTCACCACGAGCGAGCTGCCGTTGCGGGCGTCACCGGCCACGTACACCGGTGCGGCATCCGCGGCGACGCCGTCGACACGGGCCGCAAGATGAGAACCCTCGGCAGCCATCACGGGCAACGGACGACCCGCCGTGACAACAGGCACGCCGACAGCTTCGAACACACCGTGCTCGGGACCCGTAAAGCCGCAGGCGATGAGCACCAGCTGCGCCGGTACCTCGTGCTCGGAGCCCGCGATGCGCTCGGGCTTTCCCGCCGACCAGTCCAGATCGACCACGCGCAGACCCGCAGCCGCACCCTTCTTGTCCAGCAGCACCTCGAGCGTATCCACGCCCCAGGCACGCATCTCGCCACCCATCGCAGCGATAGCCTCCTGCTGGCCGTAGTCGGTCTTCTTAACGTTGGGCCACTGCGGCCAGGGGTTGCTCGCCGCGCGCACATCAGGCGCCGCCGGCAAGAACTCAAACTGGCGCACGCTGCGCGCACCCTGACGTACCGCGGTGCCCACGCAGTCGTTACCGGTATCGCCGCCGCCAATGACCACGACGTCCAGGCCGCGTGCATCGATGACAGGCTCGCCGCCATCGAGCACCGAGACGGTCGAGGCCGTCAGGTAGTCCACGGCATACACCACGCCTGGGGCATCCACATTCGTAGCCGAAAGACCGCGGGGCGCACGTGCACCAGCAGCCACCACGACAGCGTCAAAGCCATCGAGCTTGGCTGCCACCGCAGGGTCCGTCACATCGGCACCCAGCTCAAACACAATACCCAGCTCGCGCATGAGCGCCACGCGACGCTCGACCACGGACTTCTCGAGCTTCATGTTGGGAATGCCGTACATGAGCAAACCGCCCGGGCGGTCGTCGCGCTCAAACACCGTCACGCGAGCGCCACGACGCGCAAGCTCCCATGCCGCCACCAGGCCAGCAGGACCGGAGCCTACCACGGCAACCGTGGGTGCGCCCTCCCCTGCCGGCTCAAAGCGACGCGGACCGCCGTTGGCCCACTCATGGTCGCTGATCGCACGCTCGTTGTCGTGAATCGACGTGGGCTGGCCATCGACCGAACCCAGGTTGCACGCGGCCTCGCACAGCGCCGGGCACACGCGACTCGTGAACTCGGGCATGGGCGAGGTAAGCGACAGACGCTCGGCAGCCTCGTCCCAGCGGCCACGGTACACCAGCTCATTCCACTCGGGAATCAGGTTGTGCAGCGGGCAGCCGCTCGGGCGTGCCTTGCCAAAGCTCGCACCCATCTGACAAAACGCCACGCCGCACATCATGCAGCGGCTCGCCTGAGCGCGACGTGCATCGTCATCGAGCTCCACGTACAGCGGATCAAAATCATGGCTGCGCTCCTCCACGGGGCGGAGCTCGTGGGTCACGCGATCGATATCAAGAAAAGCACCGGGCTTACCCATGGCACTTACGCCTCCTTCTTGGTCGAAGCAACAGAGCTGGCAGCCACGGACGCAGCGCCTGCAGCACCGCCCGCGACATCAAAGCGAGCGACATCCGCAGCGCTCGCGCGACCGGTCACGATGTCAAACGCCAGCTCCTCGGCCTGCGCATGCGTCTTGCCGGCAGCCTCACCCGCAGCGACAATCGCCAGCACGCGCTCGTACTCGGTCGGAATGACCTTCACAAAGTGCTTGCTCATCGTCTCAAAGCTGTAGAGCAGCTTGATGCCGCGCGGACTCTGCGTCGCGTCCACGTGCTCCTGGATGAGCGCACGAATCTGTGCCAGCTCACCGGCCGTCGGGGCTTTAAGCTCAACGCTCTCGTGGTTCACACGGGCATCGAGCGTGCCGTACTGGTCAAAGACGTAAGCCACGCCGCCCGTCATGCCGGCGGCGAAGTTCTGCCCGACCTCGCCCAGGATGAGCGCCAGACCCCCCGTCATGTACTCGCAGCCATGGTTGCCGCAGCCCTCGACCACCACGGTGGCACCGGAGTTGCGTACGCCAAAGCGCTGGCCGGCCAAGCCGTTAATGAAACCGCGACCGCTCGTGGCGCCAAAGAACGCAACATTGCCCACGATGATGTTCTCGTCGAACTTGTAGGTCGCATGCGGGTTGGGGCGCACCGACACCTCGCCGCCCGAAAGGCCCTTGCCAAAGTAGTCGTTGGCGTCGCCGCACACGTTGAGCGTAATGCCGCGCGGCAGGAAGGCGCCAAAGCTCTGACCAGCCGAACCATCGCAATCGATGGTGATGGAGCCGGCGGGCAGGCCCTCGGGATGCGCCTTGGTCACCGCGTTGCCCAAGATGGTGCCCACGCAGCGGTTGACGTTGGCGATATCGGCGCGGAAGCGAATCGGACGCAGGTGCGCACGGGCATCGGCCGTATAGGGCACAAACAACGTGGAGTCGAGCGTCTTGTCGAGCTCGCTGTCGGCAGCCATCTGCGGCAGGAAGTGACGACCGTCGGCACCCGGGATGTGGGCACCAAACTCACAGGTCGCGCTTGCCAGCACGGGCGACAGATCCAGCAGGTTAGCCTTGCGGTTGCCCGGGACCTCGATCTGGCGCAAGCACTCGGGATGGCCGACCATCTCGTCGACGGTGCGGAAGCCCAGGCTCGCCATGACCTCGCGCAGCTGCTCGGCAACAAAGAGCATAAAGTGCTCGACGTGCTCTGGCTTGCCGCGGAAGCCGCGACGCAGGCGGCAGTTTTGCGTAGCAATGCCAGCCGGGCAGGTATCCTGCTGGCAGTCGCGCTGCATGAGGCAGCCCATGGAGATGAGCGGCATGGTCGCAAAGCCAAACTCCTCGGCGCCCAGCAGGCAGGCAACGGCGACATCGGTACCGTCCATGAGCTTGCCGTCGGCCTCGAGCACCACGCGTGAGCGCAGACCGTTTTGCAGCAGCGTCTGCTGGGCCTCGGCAAGGCCAAGCTCCAGCGGCAGACCGGCGTGCCAGATCGAATCGCGCGCCGCAGCACCGGAGCCGCCGTTGTGGCCGCTGATCAAAATCTTGTCGGCGGCACCCTTGGCCACACCGGTGGCGATGGTGCCGACGCCGGCCTCGCTGACCAGCTTGACCGACACGCGTGCGCCGGGGTTGGCGTTCTTAAGGTCAAAGATCAGCTCTGCCAGGTCCTCGATAGAGTAAATATCGTGGTGCGGCGGGGGCGAAATCAGGCCGATGCCGGGCGTGGACTGACGGACCTCGGCGATCCAGGGATAGACCTTCTTGCCGGGCAGGTGGCCGCCCTCGCCGGGCTTGGCGCCCTGGGCCATCTTGATCTGAATCTCGAAGGCGCTGCACAGGTAGCGGCTCGTCACGCCAAAGCGCGCGCTTGCCACCTGCTTGATGGCGGAGTTCTTGGAGTCACCGTCAGCCAGCGGGGTCTCGCGACGCGGATCCTCGCCACCCTCGCCCGAGTTGGAACGGCCGTGCAGGCGGTTCATGGCGATGGCCATGCACTCGTGTGCTTCCTTGCTGATGGAGCCGTACGACATGGCGCCGGTGTTAAAGCGGCGGACGATGTTGAGCGCGGGCTCGACCTCGTCGAGTGCCACCGGGGTGCGGCCGTTGGCATTAAAGTCCAGCAGGTCGCGCAGGCGCACGGCACGACCGGTGCGGTGCAGGCGGGCGCTGTACTCCTTAAAGGTGTCGTAGCTGTCCTCACGGCAGGCGGTCTGCAGCAGGTAGACGGTCTGAGGGTCGATCAGGTGATCCTCGCCGCCAAGCGGGCGCCACTTGGTCAGGCCCAGCGTGGGCAGTTGATCGGGAGCCGGGCTCTTAAGGATAGCGAGCGCGGCGTCGTAGCGCTCGTTTTGCTCGCGCTCAACGTCCTCGACACCCATACCGCCCACACGGCTCACCGTGCCGGCGAAGTACGCGTTGACAAACTCCGGCGTAAAGCCCACGGCCTCGAAGATCTGCGCCGAATGGTAGCTCTGCACCGTGGAGATGCCCATCTTGGACATGATGGAGACGATGCCGGCGGTCGCAGCCTTGTTGTAGTTGGCAATACCCTGCTCGGCCGTCACGTCCAGGTCGTCGCGTGCCGCCAGATCGCGGATGCACGCATGTGCGTTGTACGGATAGATGCCGCTCGCGGAGTAACCCACCAGTGCCGCAAAGTCGTGCGGGGACACGGCGTCGCCACACTCCACCACGATGTCGGCAAAGGTGCGCACGCCGGCGCGGATCAGGTGGTTGTGCACGCAGCCCACGGCGAGCAGCGACGGCACGGGCACCTCGCCCGCAGCGGCACGATCGCTCAACACCACGATGTTCACGCCGTCGCGGACCGCAGCCTCAACGTCCTCGGCAAGCTGCTTGAGCGCAGCCTGCAGTGCGCCCTCGCCGGCGTCGCGGCGGTAGACGGCACGGAAGCGGCGAGTCTTAAAGCCCACGCGGTCGATGGCGCAGATGCGGTCAAACTCCTCCTCGTTAAGCAACGGACGCTCCAAGCGCACCAGCTGGCAGGCCGTACGGGAATCCTCGAGCAGGTTGCCGTGGTTGCCCAGGTAGAGCGTGGTCGAGGTGACCATATGCTCGCGAAGGGCGTCGATGGGCGGGTTCGTGACCTGGGCGAACAGCTGATAGAAGTAGTCAAAGAACGAACGCGTCTTCTTAGACAGGCAGGCCAGCGGTGCGTCGATGCCCATCGAGGCGAGTGGCGCCTTGCCCTGCTGGGCCATGGGACGCACGACCTCGTCAACATCATCCCAGTGATACCCGAGCTTAGCCATGCGCACGGCGGCGGGCACCTCGGCGTCCTCGGCAGGCGTTGCCGCGGCAGGCCTATCGAGCGCGTCGACGGTCAGCGTCTCCTCGGCAATCCAATCACGGTAGGGCTTTTCCTTGGCGTAACGGGCGCGCAGCTCGTCGTTGTAGATGACGCGGCCGCGGGCAAAGTCGACCTCGAGCATCTGGCCCGGTCCCAGGCAGCCGCTCGTCAGGATGTTCTCGGGGCGCACCTCGATGGTGCCCACCTCGCTTGCCAGCATAAAGCGACCGTCGCGCGTCACATAGTAGCGGGCGGGACGCAGGCCGTTACGGTCGAGGGCGGCACCCAGCGTGCGACCGTCGGTAAAGGCGATGGCCGCCGGACCATCCCACGGCTCCATAAGCATGGACTGGTAAGCGTCGTAGGCGCGGCGCTCCTCACTCAGGCTGTCGTTGTGGTCCCACGGCTCGGGCAGCAACATGGACGCGGCACGCGTGAGCGGGCGACCGTTCATGACCAGGAACTCAAGTACATTGTCCAGAATCGCGGAATCGGAGCCCTCGCGGTTGATGATGGGCATCACACGCTCAAGATCGTGCTGCAGCACGGGGCTGTACAGGTTGGGCTCGCGGGCGCGGATCCAGTTGACGTTGCCCTTGAGGGTGTTGATCTCGCCGTTGTGGATGATATAGCGGTTGGGGTGTGCGCGCTCCCAGCTGGGCGTGGTATTGGTGGAGTAGCGCGAGTGGACGAGTGCCACGGCCGTCTTGACGGCAGCGTCGTTGAGGTCGATGAAGAAGCGGCGCATCTGCGTGGCGACCAGCATGCCCTTGTACACGATGGTGCGCGAGCTCATGGAGCACACATAGAAGATCTTGTTGCGCAGGGCAAACTCGGCGTCAGCCTTCTTCTCGATGGTGCGGCGGCACACGTACAGGCGGCGCTCGAAGGCGTCGCCGGCGGGCGTGTCGTCCGGACGGCCCAGGAAAGCCTGCAAGATGGTGGGCATGCAGGCGCGGGCTGTCTCGCCCAGGTCGTGCGGGTCGACGGGCACCTCGCGCCAAAAGAGCAGCGGCACGCCGGCCTCGGCGCAGCCCTCCTCAAACGCGCGACGGGCATCCTCCACGCCCTTGTCGTCCTGCGGGAAGAACAGCATGGCCACGCCATAGTCGCCCTCTGCCGGCAGAATCTGGCCGCACTTTTGAGCCTCTTTACGGAAAAAGTGATGCGGAACCTGGAACAGGATGCCGGCGCCGTCGCCGGTGTTCTTCTCGAGTCCGGTGCCGCCGCGGTGCTCCAAGTTGACCAGAATGGACAGTGCATCGTCCAGAATCTGGTGATGACGCTCACCGTTGATATCGGCAAGCGCGCCGATGCCACATGCATCGTGGTCGAATTCGGGGCGATAAAGGCCCTGCTGCTGAGCGGAATCTGCCTGCATCGCGATCCTCCCCTAGATATTAGACAGTCAGTTGAATAGGCATACTAGGAGCATCGCCGACCCGTTGTGTTTCCCGCCCGTTTCGAAACAATCGCGTAACGCACGCCCTACGAGTGGGTGCCGCCGAGCTCAAGGACGGCAACAAGGGCCCAAGTTCGACCTGTAAACTCACCGCTTCAAACATCTCAATCTGTAACAGGAGGAGCCGATTTTGGCGCTCAGATGTTACAGATTGAGATTTTCTGCAGGACAGTTTTGGTTTATCTCAATCTGTAACACGAAGGGCCGGTTTTTGCAGCTAACTGTTACAGATCGAGATATTCCATAGGACCATTTCTTCCTGTCTTGATCTGTAACACCTAGGCCCAATTTCCATCCCTAGTTGTTACAGATCAAGACATTTCGGTAATCCCCTTTCACCATCCTATTCAAATACAATTATTTTGTTAGTCTTGTTTAACTTTTTAGCATAAAACGGGTATCCTTTGCGGCGTCAAGCAAACGGCACGCAGGAGCTCACCATGCTCAACCATCTCAAACATCATTTTGGCTCCCGACGCACCGGCGGTCACGGAGGCCTAGACATTGCGCGGCATATCGGCCCCGGGCTGCTCGTGACCGTCGGCTTTATCGACCCGGGCAACTGGGCCTCCAATATGGCCGCAGGCTCGCAGTTTGGCTACGCGCTGCTGTGGATCGTCACGCTGTCCACGATTATGCTGATCGTCTTGCAGCACAACGCGGCGCACCTGGGCATCGCCACGGGCGCCTGCCTTGCCGAGGCCACGACCCGCTTTCTCCCCCGCTTCGTTGGGCGCACGGTGCTCGCCAGTGCCTATCTCGCGACCATCGCCACCGCCATGGCCGAAGTCCTGGGTGGCGCGATTGCCCTTCAAATGCTCTTTGGGCTGCCCGTGCGCGCGGGCTGCGTCATCATGGCGGCAGTATCGATGGCGATGCTCATGACGAGCTCCTACAAGCGCGCCGAGCGATGGATCATCGCCTTCGTAGGCGTGGTAGGACTCTCGTTTTTGGCTGAGCTTACGCTGGTCAAGGTCAACTGGCCGCAGGCCGCCGCAAGCTGGATCACACCCAGTATGCCCACCGACTCGGCCGCGATTATCGTAAGTGTCCTAGGCGCGGTCGTTATGCCTCACAACCTCTTCCTGCACTCCGAGGTCATCCAATCCATGCACTTCGAAGGCCAAGGCGAGCAGATTATCGAGGAACGTCTGCGCTACGAACTCTTCGACACGCTCTTTTCGATGGGCGTGGGCTGGGCGATCAACTCGGCCATGGTCATCCTGGCCGCAACGACCTTCTTTGCGCACGGCATTCTCGTAGACGACCTCGCCGTCGCAGCGGACACGCTCTCCCCCATTCTGGGCCCGGCAAGCTCGACCATCTTTGCGGTGGCGCTGCTGTTTGCGGGCATATCGAGTAGTGTGACGGCGGGCATGGCGGCGGGCACCATCACCGCGGGCATGTTCGACGAGGAATACGACATCCACGACCGGCACTCATCGATTGGAGTGGCGGTCTGTTTCGTCGGCGCAGTGGCGGCGTGCCTGATCGTCCCGAATCCTTTTGAGGGTCTCATCTGGAGTCAGGCGCTGCTGTCGCTTCAGTTGCCGATTACGGTCTTTGTGCTCATACGACTCACCAGTTCGCCCCGCGTTATGGGCAAATACGCCAACTCGCGCCCGCTCGACGCGCTGCTCGTAGGGATCGGCGTCATCGTGACGATTCTCGACATCGTGCTGCTAACGGGAATGTAATTGAGATGGCGTGACTGTCCAGATATAACGTCTCAATCTGTAAAACGTGAGACCGTTTTAAACCGTCAGATAAATCAAAAGGGTCCCGGCCGAGAATTCGACCGGGACCCTTGGACAGAGCTATATGTTGTTGCAAGTCGTGTGTCTACGAGCTACTCCTCGACAAGCTCAAACTCATCGGGGCCGACGCCGCAGACCGGGCACACGTAGTCCTCGGGCAGCTCGGGCGTGTCGACCTCAACCTCGTAACCGCAAACGGTGCACACAAACTTATACGTCTTCTTCTCCTCAGCCATGATGTTCTCCTCTCGAACGTGACTGCTGGTGTACTTACTTATTAGTATATATTCTCAATAACATAATGCAAGTATTTTTAGAACATTTCTAGCCTTGATACGACGAGGCTTTGGGCGGCGTCTTGCCCTTTAGCACCTTGTGATAGTAGTCGTACGTCAGCGGCGTCTCGTCGCTCAGGCGCTCGGCATCCTCGACCTCGCCAATAAACAGCAGATGCGTGCCCACATCCACAGTGTCGATCAAACGGCAGCTAAACAGGGCCGCCGCGTGCTCAGGCACATAGGGCATGCCCAGAGCCGTCTCGCGGGTCTCGTATTTGGCAAACTTGTCATAATCGCTGCTGGTGCGGAACCCAAAGTTACCGATGTAGAGCATATCGGCCGTCTGATCGATCACGGTCAGCGCGAACGCTTTGGCCGATGCGATGATGCCCGAGGTGACATTGTCCTTGTTCACGGCAACCGAAATACGCGGCGGCATGGACGTCACCTGCACCGCAGTGTTGATGACGCAGCCGGCGCGCAACCCGTCTGCCGCAGCGCTCACCACGTACAGACCGCTCGGCATGGTAAAGAACGCAGTTTTGTCCATAACGATCACTCCCCTAACTCGGGTTGGAACCTCATGAATGTATGTACCCACAAAAAAGGCGGCACCCATAACGGACGCCGCCTTTGAGACATATGTGTCAGAACAATAAGAAAGATGAGACGCCCGCAGTTGCGGTGAAATAGGGACTGAATAGCCCCTCAAACAGGCAAAACAGTCCGTATTCCACCGCAACTTATACAGAGTGCCTAGCGGTTGCGTTCCTTAAGGGCGCGGTCGATCTCGCGTTGGACATCACGCTTGGCCATGTCCTCGCGCTTGTCGTAGAGCTTCTTGCCGCGACCCAGACCCAGCAGCAGCTTTACGCGGCCGTCGGTATTAAAGTAGAGCTCCAACGGAACCAGCGCATAACCACGGTTGCGAAGTTTGCCGTCAAGAAAGTCGATCTCCTTGCGGTGCAGCAGCAGACGACGCCGACGATCGGGATCGCGATTCCACACGCCACCATGGCTATAAGGGTGGATATGCAGGCCGACGAGCCAGCACTCCCCGCCGCGGATCAGCGCGAAGGTATCGGTGATCTGGCAGGCGCGCTCGCGAATCGACTTGACCTCGGTGCCACTCAGTTCAATACCGCATTCGAACGTCTCATCGATAAAGTACTCGTGATGTGCCGAGCGATTCTTGGAAATGAGTTTGCGCTCGCGCTTACTGGGCATCGCCGGCCTCCTTGGCCTCATCGGCGTTTGAGCCCGCAGTCTCGCGCTTTGCCTTGCGCTCGGCATTGAGCTCGGCATCGCTCTCGCGCACCAGTTTGATAATCGCCGCGCAGGCCTCCTCGCCCACCAAGTCGCGAGCACGTACCGTCAGGCGCGTCGCCTCCTGCTTGTCGCCGTCGCTTGCAGCATCGGTCGCGCACATAATCAGGCAGATGGCAATCTCGGCCGAAGGCGAGGTCGGCACGCCTTGCAGGGCCAATTCACCCATCACGTGGTCGTCGCTCTCATCAGCGGCATCCGGATAGGTGGTATGGATCTTGTTGAGCAGGCGCGTCGTATGCGCATCGTTGGGCGCCAGGCGCAGCGCCAGACGCGCGCAGCCCACGGCAGCCGAAACGTTCTCGGTCTCGGGCTCCAAGAAGTACTGACCCAGATTGGCGTAAGCGCGGGCGGCGCACTTGCCATCGCTTGCACGCTCCAGCACCGAGAACGAGAGCGATGCCCATTCCTGCTTGTCCTCGAGTGCGCGGAACAGCTCGGCCAAATCCAAGCGATAGTTGCAGTTCATGGGGTCCCAACGCACAGCCTGCATCAGGGCATTACGAGCGCTCACATAATCCTGCTGGCGAATGTAGGCAAACGCCATATCAGAGTACAGGCGGTCAAACGGCACCTCGACCTGCACGAGCTCGCGCGGATCCTTCTCCACGCGGCGATAGGCCAAGCGCTCAAACTTGCTATCGAAGCTAAAGTATTGGCGCTTCTCCTCCGTCTTGCACTCAGCGTCGATATACTCCTCGGCGAGCTCCACCAGACGCTCCAGCAGCGGCGTCGCCGTAGCCAGGTCGCCCTGCGCCAGATAGTTCTCGGCATACGTGATGTCTTGCAAGCTGATGGGCAGATCCATGGCTACTCCTCGATCTGAGCGAAACACGGCAGGCGCCGTATATACGGTCAATACACAAAACCCGGGTCTCTTACGAGGCCCGGGCGTTCAATTTTGGTAGCCCGTACCAGATTCGAACTGGTGATCTCCGCCTTGAGAGGGCGGCGTCCTAAACCGCTAGACGAACGGGCCATATGTAGCAAATGCAATGGCTGGGATGGAGGGAGTCGAACCCCCATTGACGGAACCAGAATCCGCTGTCCTGCCATTAGACGACATCCCAATGACTGCATCGCTGCGCTCGGCTGTGCCTTTGCGCAAGAAAGAAATATACGGGAAGTCTCGCCGTGACGCAAGCCCCAATTTTGACTTTTTTGAAATTCAGTCAAATTGGCCTAATTTAGTCCAACCCGTGAAGGACCTGTGAAGCCGACCGCTGTACACGAAGGGCAAAACGCCGCGAGCGGTAGCCGTCAACCGTTGGCAGATTCTACCGCGAAAACGATAGCACCAGGCAACACAATCGAAGTATCAATGATCGCGTAGATATCGAGGCGCCATGGACGAAGAGCTTGATTACCTATGGGAGACCCTGGGCCTTGAGATCACTGCCGACCTTTGGCCCGAACGGGACAAAATCCATCCCACACTGCGCCCCGCCATTACTGTGGTGCAGGCAAAATACCGCCGTGCATCCTTTTTGATCATGCGGATGTCATGGCACGCGGGACTCCCCGACCTTAAGCGAATCCAGGCAAGCCTCGTCGAGTTGTCCGGCATGCCAACCGTCATATCCGAGGCGCACCTGGAGCAGCGCCAGCGCGAGCGACTGCAACAGCAGCGGATTCCCTTTATCTGCCCCGGCGTTCAGGCATATCTGCCCTTTATGGACGAGGAGTACTGGAGCGGCAAGCCCAACAAACACGTAAAGGTCTACGATCCGCACGAATGGGCACAGCTGGCGGACTGACTGAGGCAGGCCCGCCGGCGGAAAGTGCGTCCCAGATTTCAAGCTCAGGAAACCGTGTCCCACAATCGAAGCTCAGAATGGGACGTGCTTTCCGCAACCGGCCACTTTGGGAAAGCGCATCCCATTCTGGAAGCGAATTCCGGGTCGCACTTTCCGCAGCCGCTACAGCAACGCCTCGGCCCAAGCCGATTCCCTAAAGCCGGGAATCGCAAAGTCGTCGCCCACCAGCAGCGGACGCTTGACCAGCATGCCGTCGGTCGCCAGCAGCTCGTAGCACTCCCGATCCGTCATGCCCGCATCCAGACGCGCCTTCAGGCCCAGCTCTCGATATTTCATGCCCGACGAATTAAAGAAGCGCCGCACCGGCAGCCCCGAACGAGCAATCCAGGTCGCAAGCTCATCAGCCGTGGGATTGTCCAAAACGATATCGCGGTCGATATACTCAACCCCATGTTCGTCCAGCCATGCCTTGGCCTTCTTACAGGTCGAGCACTTGGGATATTCAACAAACAGTACGGTCATGGGAATCCTCCGAATATAGATCGGCCAACGCAGACACACGCCACACGAGGCGCCTTCGTATGATGGGCCAATTGTAGCCCGCGGGTCACACGTTAAACGAACCGTACCCCGAATCCGCGCTTGATAAACGGCAACAGCTCCATTGCCTCGGGCGTGATATGGCCCGCAACGTTCATGCGCTCGTCACCGGGAAGATCGACCCGCGCAATCTCAAGCTCGCCTTCGTAGCGCCCATATCCGCTATTACTCACAGCAATCGACCCCGCCTTTCGCGGCAGGCCGGCTCCGGCATCCGTCGGCACGGAATCCGGCTTAAGCGTCGTACGTGACTCCTGAGACCTAAAGATGAGGACGCTCGAGTCGGGCCGGTCGTGGTGAATCTGCCCGCGCACATAGGCATAACCGGGCTCAAGCTCGCATTGCAGGTCCACGTATCCGGCGGAAACTTGAGCAAACTGCGCCCAGCCCGCATCGGAAAGATCGGGGTCGCCGACCAACACAATGTCGCAATCGGCGCCATGTGCAAGCTCAAGCATATTGAGGGCAACCTTTGACGCGCGACCGCGCTGCGCCTCGACCGTCGGCAGTCCCTCGAATACCGGCCCGCGAACGTTAGCATCACCCGGCACAAAAGCCATGATTTCGAATCCAAGCGCCGCAAGACGAAGATTCGTCCGAGCAACATCTTCAAGAGCTAAACCGGTATAAGGCTTGGGGTAAAAATTGTGGCAGGCGGCAAAACGAGTCACATCGGCACCGGCCTCACGCCACGATGCGATTTCATCAGAACTCACCGTCGATGCATTGACCACAATGCGAAATACACCGGACAGCTCCGCGACCCGTTGGGCGCTAAAGCCATAGTCCAAACGAAGGTATTCCAACCCCAGATCGCGCAGGTCCTCGATGCGCTCAAGCCCAAGCAAATCGCACGTGCGAGGCCCCACATCGGCAATGAGCGCAATGCCACGGGCGGAAAGCAGCGACAGCACATGACGGACCTTATCGGCATACGCCGCTCCCCCATCCTCGGGAATATGCAGCGAGGTGAACGCGTAGCGCGCACCCGCCGCGGCACCACGCTCAATCGTCCGCTCAATATCCTGCAAAGGGCTGGAAAGATAAATCGAAATACCCGTTTTCACGCTTCAACGCTCCTTTAAAAAAGGCCGGCGGAGCAGCTAGCCCCGCCGGCACAACCATAACATCAAGAAATCTGCCGCGCGCCGCGAACCCCGAGCAACACGGCTCGCGATATCAAACTACTCGCCAAAGAACTCGTTGATCTTCTGCTCGTCGACGCCAAAGAACCACGTCAGGACAAAGCCGGCGGCATAGGCAAGCAGCATAGCGGCAACGTAGCCGAGCTGCTGGCCAGGAACGACGATCAGCAGGCCAAACAGACCGGAAACACCCTGAGAAACCGTGCCGATGTGAAGCAGCGCCGCGAGCGCGCCGCCAAATCCGGCACCCAGGCAGGCCGTCACAAACGGACGAACGAGCGGCAGCGTAACAGCATACATCAGAGGCTCGCCCACACCCAGGATTCCAACGGGAATGGACTCTGCGACGTACTTCTTGAGCTTGGCGTTCTTGGTCTTAAAGTACAGCGCCAAACCGGCACCGACCTGGCCGCCGCCAGCCATCATAAGGATGGGAAGCAGGTAATTGATACCCTTGGTAGCGCCGTCGGGATCGTTGAGCATAGCGTGGATCGGCGTGAGCGCTTGATGCAGGCCGACGGACACCAGCGGCAAGAAGCCTGCCGACAGGATATAGCCGCCCAGGACGCCCAGCTTCTCGAAGATAAAGGTCAAAACGCTAAAGATGGCAGTCGTCAGCCATGCGCCAACCGGCTGGATGACGAGCATCAGAGCAAAGGCGCCGATGATGAGCACCAGCAGCGGGGACAAGAACGTGTCGAGTGCGTTGGGCATAATCTTGCGAATCTGACGCTCCATCCAGGCAAAAAATGCGCCAGCGATGAGAGCCGCGATCATGCCGCCCGCTGCGGGGTTGTACTGCGCATTGGTGAGCGGCAGCAGAATGGCAGTGGCAGGATCAGCCGCGCCAGGCGCAAGCAGGGGCATGGCACTGTTGGCGATACACATCATGCCGGCGATGCCGCCCAGCGCAGCGGAGCCACCAAACTCACGTGCTGCGTTATAGCCCACCAAGATGGGCAGATAGGCAAACAGGGCCCAGCCCATGGAGCGAATGCCCTGGTACCACCACTCGCCTGCAAGCGCGCCTGCCGTCGAGACGTTAATGACGTTGCAGATACCGTTGATGAGGCCAGCCGCAATGATGCCGGGAAGCAGGGCGACGAAGACATTGGAAATCTTCTTGAGGAAGGCCTGAACCGGCTTGGACTCGTACTTGGCCTTCTGCGCGGCCTTGTTTGTGGCCGCAGCATCAACCACGCTCTCATCGGCAACGCCTTTCGCAAGGCCGGTGAGCTTGGAGAACTCCTCGAGCACCTTATTCACCTTGCCCGGACCCAGCACGATCTGCATCGTGTCGTCCTCGACCAGGCCCATCACGCCGTCGAGCGCCTTAATACCCTCCGTGTCGACGTTGCCCGTGTCTTTGACGGTCACGCGCAGGCGCGTCATGCACGCCGCGTTTGCGAGCACGTTGTCTTTACCGCCCAAAAGGTCCAGCAGCTTTTGAGCCAGCTCTTTGTTCGTCATAACTCCTCCTTGTATTGGGTATCTCGTCTAGATGTCATATCAGCTCACGCCGTGCACCTATTGGACATCGGCATTGCTCTTCTCATGGCCACTCACCGCAGTACGGACATGGCCGTGCGCCCGTTCAAGAGCTACCGCAGCCTGCTCGGCATCGCAGTCCAACAGCACCGAGACAATAGCGGTTTTTACGTGGCCGTCGGCATCCGCAAGCGCCTGAACAGCGCGCTCGCGCGCGCAGTCGGTCGCTTCCATCACGATGTTCTGGCCGCGCACCACCAACTTCTCGTTCGTCTGCTGCACATCGACCATCAGGTTTTGGTACACCTTGCCGATTTTGACCATGGCACCGGTCGGAATCATGTTGAGAATGAGCTTTTGAACCGTTCCCGCCTTGAGCCTCGTTGAGCCGGTCAGCACCTCGGGACCGGGCACGGGCTCAATGGCAAGATCTGCGCTCTCCCCGATCTTCGACCCTTGGTTGCAGGCAATTGCAATGGTCTTGCACCCAGTTGCCTTGGCGTACACAAGGCCGCACACCACATAAGGAGTACGACCGCTTGCCGCCAGGCCAACGACAAGATCCTTGTCCGAGAGTCCACGCTCTCGCAGGTCGTTCGCGCCAAGCTCCTCGCTGTCTTCGGCACCTTCGACAGCCTTGATAAACGCCGTCTCGCCTCCGGCAATGAGCCCGACAATCAGATCGGGTGACACGCCAAACGTGGGCGGACACTCCGAAGCGTCGAGTACGCCCAGACGACCGCTGGTGCCTGCGCCCATGTAAAAGACGCGCCCGCCGCGCTCGAGTGCCTCAGCAGCCCAGTCGATTGCTGTGGCAACCTGGGGCAGCACTTTCGTGACCGACTGGACGGCACGAAGATCCTCATCGTTCATCGTCGTGACGATTTGCAGCGATGTCATCGTATCGAGGTCCATTGACCTTTGATTACGCTGTTCGGTCGTGAATTTTGTTAAATCGAGCATTTCATTCACCTCATCTTTCCTGTTTCTCGATGTAGTTTTGCTTAATGACATGCGTCGCCCGTTCGTAGTCGCTGGCAACGTAAGCGGCGTACAGGGCATCGACAACCATAAGCTGGGCCATACGCGAAGCCATGGCACCGCTGCGGACCAAGGGTTCACTCGCAGCGACGCCGAGCACGGCATCGGCCATGGTGGCAAGCTTGGATGATCCATCTACTTTGGTAACGGCCACAACGGGACAGTTGTGGCGTTGAGCCTCGGCGGTGCAGTCCAGCACTTCTTGCGTCAAGCCCGAGTAACTAAAGGCGATTGCCATATCGCCCTCATGCATGTTCTTGGCACATAAGAGCTGATCATGCCAGTCGTCGTACAGATGGCACTCTTTGTCGACACGCATGAGCTTTTGCGCCAGATCGTGCGCGACCAAACGAGAGGCACCAATACCGAACAGATTGACCGCGCGTGCCCGCTTAAGACGGGCTGCGCATCGCTCCAAGACGGTGTAATCGAGCGTTCGCGCCGTCGCCTCGATCGTGCGCACGTTGCTTTTCATCACCTTCCCCACGATACGTTCGACGCTGTCATCCATGGAGATGTCCTCGAGGGCAACGTCTTTCTTGTCACCTAAGAGCGCCAGCTCGGCAATCAGTTCGCGCTGGAACTCCTTGTAGCCCGCAAAACCCAAACGCTTGCAAAAGCGCAAAATGCTCGAGGGCGAGGAGAACGTGACATCGGCAAGACCGCGGACGGACAGCCCGACCACCTCGTGCGGATGAGCGCTTACATATGCGATGACATTGCGTTCCGCCGGGCTCGCACTGAGCCCACGCTCGCGAAGCCGCAAAAGCAATCCGTTTGCCATCTCAAACACCTCCGTTGAGAAGAATTAAAGACCAACGAACGATTCGTACCGGATACAAACAGCTTTTGTGGTACATTGTGCCGCATCGTGGCGCACAAAGGGCGAGCGTTCTACCGCTCGCCCCTCAAATCCGACCGCTCGGAAATACGCGCGACACAAAATAATTCAACAAGGTCGCATTATCAGAAACGGGTTTGTTACCGGCTAGCGCCTTGCATGGGCGCCGATCGACCGAGTCGCATGGCGCACCAACGCCGCTGCCAGCAATACCAACAGCATGGCGGTGACATAGCCCGCAGCATCGAATCCTAAATCGATAACGTCGAAATGCCTGCCGGGAACAAAGATCTTATGCACCTGATCGCCAACGGAGCAGGCGGCGCAAAAGAGCAATACGGGCACGCAACGGGAGCATACGCTCCACGGACGCCTGGAAAGGCAAACCACGACCACGGAGGCGAATAATCCGACGAAGAAAAACTCTACGGTATGGGCAACGCGACGGACGTTTGTGCCCACCCACATGCGAATGGAAGCAAGTCGGCCAGACCGGACATTCGAGGCAGCCGAATCGGCGCCCCCGGTCATTCCGTTCTCTGTCTGGGCTTCACCCGTGGCATCGGCAGCCTGAACGCCCGTAGCCTGACCCTCCACCACACGCGCGGTGGACTCGCTCAGCAACGACGTCTCCACCGCATTTTGCTCCGTCAGCACCCAGATGCCCGCCAGCGTTGCAGCGAACAGAACGATCGCGGTCCATCCGATTATTTGTTTTACGCGCGCCAAGGGCCAACCTCCTTTTTTGAATATCAGCGAGTGTAGCCCCAAATGGCATCGTCACCGTATCAAAATTTGAATCGCAACAGGAAGCGACAAAGCGACGCAAACCCCTACCCCGCCTCGCGCATCCAGCGATCGAACGTCCCCACGCACACGCCCAGGCACTTTGCTGCCTGGCTGCGGGTAATATCGCCCGCCTCATAGCTATCGCGCACCAGCTCAAACTGAGGAGGGCACGGCTTGCGAGGTCGACCGAAACGGACCCCTCGCGCCCGCGCCGCTGCAATTCCCTCCGCTTGGCGCCGATGGATATTCTCGCGCTCCACATGCGCCACGTAGCTCAGCAGTTGCAGCACAATATCGGCAATCAGGACGTTGGTCACATCCGGCGCGCCGCTGGCCCTAGCGCGCGTGTCAAGCAATGGCATGTCCAACACCACAATGGCAACCCCGAGCTCCTTGGTAATGCGTCGCCATTCCTCAAGAATCTCGGAGTAATCACGGCCAAGTCGGTCGATAGAAAGCACCACCAGCACGTCCCCGTCTCCCAGGACGTGCAGCAGCTCGCGATAACGCGGTCGATCGAAGTCCTTGCCGCTCGCATGGTCGGCATAAATATTCGCCGAGCCCACGCCATAGGCGCCCAGCGCATCCAGCTGCCGATTCAGATTCTGATCGCGCGAACTCACCCGCGCATACCCGTACACCGTCGCCATCTCATCCCCGCTTTCTTGTAAACCTGCCAAAAGGGACAGGTTTATTTTGGTAGGTTTTACCTCTCAAATAGCAGGTAAGCGGGCGGCCGAGCAGACGGCAAGGTAGCCACTATTCAAGTGCGGAGGGCGGCCCCGAAAGACCGCCCTCCGCTCTCTCGCCACGAGTCGGGATTTAGCTAATGGATAAGCTTAAAGTCCAAGTGTCCACGCGTGGTATTGACGCGCGAGACCTCGATAATCACGCGCTGGCCCAGTTCATAGCGAGTCCCCGTGTCGGCGCCCGTCAGCGTAAGCGCGTCCTCGTCGAACTCGAACCACTCGTTGCCCAGGCTCTTAATTGAAACCAGGCCCTCGACCTGTGTTAGGTCCAAGCGCACAAAGAGGCCCATGCTGCTAACCCACGAGACGGTTCCGGCATAGCGCTCACCCAGACGGTCCTCATAGTACTGGGCAATCTTGATCTTTTGCGTCGCATGGCTGGCGGCATCTGCCGCGCGCTCGGCATCGCTACATGCGCGGCAGATCTGCGGCAGAATGCGCGGCAGTGACTCGCGCCCCTTGCCGATCAGCCGCGGCGTACGGACCAAGGCGTCCTTGCCGCCGAGCTGCTCATAGGCCAACTGCAGTTTGAGCACGCGGTGCACCACCAGATCGGGGTAGCGACGGATGGGACTCGTAAAGTGACAGTAGCACGGCGCGGCGAGCGCAAAGTGGCCCTCGTTGCGCGGCTTGTACAGCGCGCGCTGCATGCTGCGCAGAAGCAGCGTGTTGACGAGCGGTGCGTTGGCCGTACCGGCGGCAGCATCAACTGCAGCCTGCAGCTCATCGGGGCTCCCCAGGGCAATACCGGCAGCACGGCGATCGTCGATGATGCCTAGCTGCGCCAGCGCAACGGCAGCACCGTGCAGGCTATCGGGGCTCGGATCCTCATGCACGCGATAGCAGGCCTCGATATCACGGTCTGCCAGCCACTCTGCAACGCACTCGTTGGCGAGCAGCATGGCTTCCTCGATAAGCGACGTGGCACACGAACGCTCACGCGCCACAATCTGCACGGGCACTCCGTCCTCATCCAATAGAGCGCGAATCTCGGCCGTGTCAAAATCGACTGAGCCGCGGGCGCGACGAATACGACGGCGAAGTTCGGCGAGTTCGTTGGCGGCGACAAGGAAATCGCCGAGGTCGACGTTGTAGCCGCGGGCGGCCTCCTCGCACGCAAGACCGCGCTCAAGCGCTTCCTCGCGCGAGGTCTCGGCAGCCGCAACATCCTCGGCCGCACCCTCCAACACCGAATACTCAACCGCGCCGGCACGCACCAGCAGCGCCTCGGCGCCGTCATAGTCCATACGCACACGCGAGCGAATCACGCTGGGGTACGGATCGTAATGCCGCACGCGACCCTGCGCATCGAGCTCGATATCGACGGTAAACGCAAGGCGGTCCTCGTCGGGACGAAGCGAGCACAGGTCATTGGACAGGCGTTCGGGCAGCATGGGAAGCACGCGATCGGCCAGATACACCGATGTCGTACGATGGCGAGCCTCAAGATCGATATGTCCGTCCCAAGCCACATAGTGTGAAACGTCGGCGATATGCACACCCAGCTTGTAGCCACCCTCGGGCGTGCGCTCCAACGAAATGGCATCGTCAAAGTCGCGCGCGTCGACCGGGTCGATCGTGATGACAAAGCGGTCGCGCAGATCGCGGCGGAGCGGGTCCTTAAGCGCCGCGGACACATCGAGCGAAAGCCCCTCGGCCTCGGCCAGCGCGGCCTCGGGATAGCTATCGGTAAAGCCGTAACGCGCCATCACATATTGAACGCCCAAATCGGGCGCGTCATCTCCGCCAATGCGGCGTTCGATCGTCACGGTACCCGATTCCAGGCGCGTCGGGTAGGTCAAAATGCGCGCGACAACAGCATCACCCGGGTGGACGCCCAGACGATCCGCCGAGGTATCCTCGGGCAGAATGAAGAAGTCGGCCTTCAGACGCGAATCGAGCGGCTCGATCACACCGAGCGGACCGGCGGTCTGGTACGTGCCCACCACGCTTATGGCTGCACGCTCAACCACGCTTTCGATCACGGCGCACCGCTCACCGTGCGGGCTGTTCTTAATGCTCACGGCAACGGTATCGCCATCCATGATCTCGCGCTTACCGCGGCCCATGACCTTGTAGTCGCCGTTTTCGGTTACAACGTAGGCGCTATGCTCATGGAGCTGCACGCGCCCGGTCAGGCTCGGACGGCGTTCGCTGCGCACCGGCCCGCGCTTATTGCGAGCTCCACGCTTATGCTTGTTATTGCGCCCCATGGCGCCTCCTAACTATCGATTGCCGCTTACATCCCAAGAGTCTACCCAAATCATCCCTAGGGGACGGAGGAAAACGGATCACATAGATAGACCAGCGCCACGATGATCCGTTTCCCCCGTCCCCTAGGGATCAAAAAACGGGCCGCCCCATAAGAGACGACCCGTTGGAAGGGATGAATTCCAGGCATGCCTACACGCGCAGGTAGCGGCGCATGGCGATGGCAGAACCAAAGAGACCGATAATCACGCCGACCAGAATCAGCGCAGCATAGGTCACCAGGTAGTACTGCATCGGCAGGGCAAACGACATCCAGCCGATGCTCTCCTGCAGACGCGGAATCATCAGATTGCGTAGCAGCTCCAGAACGCCGATGGAAAGCAGCGAGCCCAAAATGGCCTGCAGCACGCCCTCGGTGATAAACGGGCCGCGAATGAAGCCGTTGCTGGCGCCGACCAGACGCATAATCGCAATCTCACGACGACGCGCCGTGATGGACAGGCGAATCGTGTTGTTGATGAAGATGAATGCGATAAAGGTCAGCAGGCCAACGAGCACCACGGCGGCAATACGGATGTAGTTGGTCACCTGGAACAGGCGGCTTACTTCCTCCTGGCCATACAGTACGCTCGCGTTGACGTCGCCGTCGTCCGCGATCTTTTGGAAGTCGGCATTCTTCTTGAGCTTCTTGGCCGTGCTCTCGACCTGAGACGGATCGTCCATCTCAATCGCAAACGAGGCGGGCAGCGGGTTCTGGCCGTCGAGCGCGCTCATGGTGGCGTCGGCGTTACCCGACATCTTGCTCGTATACTCGGCCAGCGCGTCGTCCTTGTCCTTATAGGTCACGGACTTGACGTTATTCCATGTCTTAAGCTCGGCCTCAAAAGCCTGAACATCGGCCTGATCGGCGTCATCGCTAATGAACGCGTTGATGACAACCTGATCCTCGACGGTGCCGATCACGGAGTTCAGCATCGCGGAGCCCATGATGAACAGGCCGATGATAAACAGCGAAAGGAAGATCGTGATGACGGCGCCGAGCGAGGTAGTCCAGTTACGGAAGAAGTGGCTGATTGCCTCTTTGAAGGAGTAGCCCACGTTAGTTGGTGCCATAGTTGCCGTAACCTCCCCTCTCCTGGTCGCGGATAACGTGGCCGCCCTCGAGGGCGATCACGCGACGGTGCATGCTATCGACCATCTCGCGGTCGTGCGTGGCGACGATCACGGTGGTGCCGGTGCGGTTAATACGCTCGAGCAGCTTCATGATTCCCAGCGAGATCGCCGGGTCGAGGTTGCCCGTCGGCTCGTCGCAGATCAGCAGCGGCGGACGGTTGACCATAGCGCGGGCGACGGCAACGCGCTGCTGCTCGCCACCGGAAAGCTGGTCGGGCAGCGAGTCCATCTGATCGGCCAGACCGACCAGACGCAGCACCTCGGGCACCTGGCTGCGAATGACGCCCTTGGGCTTGCCGATGCACTGCAGGGCAAACGCCACGTTTTCGTAGGCGGTTTTTTGCGGCAGAAGCTTAAAGTCCTGGAACACGGCGCCAATCTGGCGGCGCAGGAACGGAACCTTGCGGTTCTTGATCTTCATGAGGTCCTGACCGGCAACCAGGATGCGACCGCTCGTCGGCTTGACGTCACGGTTGAGCGTCGACAGCAGCGTGGTCTTACCCGAGCCGGAGTGACCGACCAGGAAGACGAACTCGCCCGGATAGATCTCGATGTTGATGTCGTCGAGTGCAGGCTTGTTGGGCTGTGCCGGATAGATCTTGGTGACATGCTCCATAAGGATGACGGGCTCGACACCGGCCTGCTTGGCCATCTTCTTGCGGCTGGCCTGGGGATCGATGGGCGCAAACACCGACGTAAAATCGGGGTTGTTGAGCGCGTTATCGAGGCTTGCGACCTCGGCGGCCTGATCGCTCTCGACCACCGGGGCAGCAGGCTGCGTGGGGTCGGGAATAGCGGCAAAGAGACCGGACTGCGCAGGCTGAGGAGCCGGCGCCGCAGGGGCCAAGGGGTCGGGAATGCCGGCCATGGTAGGCTGCGGCGTGGCGGCACCAGCCTGAGGCTGCTCCACGCGAGCGGTCACGGCCTGAACGGGCTCAAAACCCGCCGTGCCGGAAAGCGCGACATCGCTGGTTGGATTGTAGGCAAAGGGATCGGATGCCGGCTGTGCCTGATCTGCCGGCTGAGCGGGGGCCTGAGCAACAGGCTGGCCCTCTGAATCCGGAGTGGCGAAACGACTGCCCTGGACGCCTGCCTGCGTCTTGGGGGCATCATCGCCCGCACCGGAGGTACGGAAGTGGTTACCCACTGGTGCTCCTTATCGTCGTGCGTTTAAACTACATGAGCGCTTTGTATTTTAGCAGCATTAGCTTTGCTGCACATAAGAAGCATGGCGTGCTTAGGGATCCCGTCGGCCGGGCACAGGGTTACTCTCCAAATCGTCCTCGGACATGTCGGAGCCCCCGCTGCGCGCTTCGCGCGGCAGGGGCTCCTCCGTCCTGCGGAAAGATTTGGAGAGTAACCCTGTGCCCGGCCTGCGATAACTAAGGGGTCGCTGCGTTTATCTTGAAGTGCTGCATATACAAAGTTGGAAGGGTCTGAATTGCACTTTGCCGATATATGCCCTTTTCCCTGATGGGACCGTGCTTGAGGGGCGTCTTCATAAGTTGCGGTGAAATACGGATTAATTGAGCCTTTAAGCTGGCAAAACAGTCCTTATTTCACCGCAACTGAAACAGGGGCGCTCTCCAAGAGAGCGCCCCTGCCGGGTTTCCATAGTACTGGCGAAACAGTTTTATAGTTCTGGCGAAGCAGTCCTTGAGATCCGCCTTGCCTTATGCCAAGAACTCCTTGGTGGTCGCCACGATGTTGGCGGCGTCCAGGCCGTACTTGTGCAGGAGCTCGGCGCCCGGGCCGGACTCACCGAAGGTGTCGTTGACGCCGATCTTCTTGAGCGGCGTCGGGCACTGCTCGCACAGGACGTCGGCAACGGCGCTGCCCAGGCCGCCGATCACGGAGTGCTCCTCGACGGTCACGACGTGGCCGGTCTTGGTGGCGCTCTTGACGATCAGGTCGGCGTCGATGGGCTTGATGGTGTGCATGTTGATGACCTCGGCGTCGATGCCCTCGGCAGCGAGCTGCTCGGCGGCCTCGAGAGCCTCGCCGACCATCAGGCCGCAGGCGATGATGGTCACATCGGCGCCCTCGCGCATGACAATGCCCTTACCCAACTCGAACTTGTAGGTCTCGGGGTCGTTGATAACCGGCGAGGCCAAACGGGCGAAGCGCATGTACACCGGACCGTCGCACTCGTAGGCGGCGCGCGTCACGGCGCGGGCCTCCACGTCGTCGGCGGGAACAATCACGGTCATGCCGGGGATGACGCGCATCAGGGCGATATCCTCGCAGCACTGGTGCGTGGCGCCATCCTCGCCCACCGAGATACCGGCGTGCGTGGCACCGATCTTAACGTTAAGGTGCGGGTAGCCGATGGAGTTACGGACCTGCTCAAAGGCGCGACCGGCAGCGAACATGGCAAAGGTGCTCGCGAAGGCAACACGACCGGTGGTCGCGATACCGGCGGCAACACCCATCAGGTTGCTCTCGGCGATACCCACGTCGAAAAAGCGGTCGGGGCAAGCGGCCTTAAATTTGCCGGTCTGCGTGGCGGCGGCCAGGTCGGCGTCGAGGACCACAAAGTCATCGTGCTCGTTGGCGAGCTCGACGAGGGCCTCGCCGTAGCTTACGCGCGTGGCGATTTTCTTGACGTCTGCCATCCTAGAGCTCCTCTCCGGCGGCCGTGAGCTCTGCCATGGCCTGCTCAAACTGTTCATCGTTGGGGGCCTTGCCGTGCCAACCAACCTGGTTCTCCATAAAGGAAACGCCCTTGCCCTTCATGGTCTCGGCGATAATGGCGGTCGGCTGCCCCTTGGTGGCGCGAGCCTCGGCAAAGGCGGCGCGGATCTGGTCGAAGTCGTTGCCGTCGGCGAGCTCCACCACGTGGAACTTAAAGGCGCGGAACTTGTCGGCGAGCGGCATGGGGTCGTTGACCTCCTCGACGGGGCCGTCGATCTGCAGGCCGTTGTGGTCGACGATCACGCAGAGGTTATCGAGCTGCTGGTTGCCGGCAAACATGGCGGCCTCCCAGACCTGGCCCTCCTCGCTCTCGCCATCGCCCAGCAGGGCGTACGTGCGGTAAGTATCGCCCCAGTGCTTGGCGGCAACCGCCATGCCCACGGCGGCGGAAATGCCCTGGCCGAGCGAACCGGTGGACATGTCAACGCCCGGGGTGTCGTTCATGTTGGGATGACCCTGCAGGTGACTGCCGATGTGGCGCAGCGTCTCGAGATCCTCCTTGGGGAAGAACCCACGCTCGGCGAGCACGGCGTACAGGCCCGGAGCGCAATGGCCCTTGGAGAGCACAAAACGATCGCGGTCGGCCTTGCGGGGATCGGCCGGGTCGACGTTCATTTCCTCAAAATACAGATAGGTCATGATATCGGCAGCGCCGAGCGAACCGCCCGGATGGCCGGACTTGGCAGCGTGCACGCCGGTGACGATGCCCTTCCTTACCTCGTTGGCAACCTTTTTGAGCTCTTCGTCGCTCATTGTGCCTTCCTTTCATCCTCATTAGACAAAATGCGCACGGCACCGAAGGTAATCCCAACACAGCCGCAATGCACGTACGTCATTCATTATGCTGGAAACTGATGGCTTTACCAGAGTTTTTATCATTATTTGAACAATTTAGCAGGCAGAACCGCTGATGAAACGGTTTATCAATGTGAACGTCTTTTGGATGGAACGCGGTCGCCCCTACGCGCTAATGTCCTTGAATCCCTCGCCGAAGGCTTCCGTAACGTCAGCGACCGTCACAATGGCGTGAGGATCGCGCTCGCGCACGATCGTCTTGAGGGTATTGAGCTCTCGACGGCTCACGATGACCATAATCACCGGCTTCTCGGCACCCGAATACATGCCAGTCGCCTTAAACTTGGTACAACCACGACCCAGGCCATACATGATATCGGCAGCGATATCAGGGAACTTGTCCGAGATGATGAGGACCATACGGCGTTTGTTGCCACCATCGACCACGGCATCGATCACGTAGCCGCTAATGACCATCGAAAGGCCTGCATATAGTGCGTTTTCGATTGAAAAGACCGGAGCCGACAGCGCGCATACGGCAACATCGATCGCCATGACGGTCGAGCCCACCGGCAGCGAGGTGTTACGCGAGATGATTTGGCCAATCGTGTCCGAGCCGCCGGTGTTGGCGCCGGCGCGCAACACCATGCCGTAACCGATGCCCGTAATAATGCCGCCCCACATAGCGGGAAGCATCAGGTCCGCATCCGCCAGAGGTGCTACAAACGGGGCGAACAGATCGGTAAAGAAGCCCAGAAGCACAAAGCCCGTCGCGGTCTGCACCACGTAGAACATGCCGCCCTCGCGCATAACGACCAGCAGCAGCAAGGCATTCATCACGATGGTCTGGATACCGACGGGAAGCGACACGCCTCGCGCCGCGCCGACCGCCTGGATAATAGTCGCAAGGCCCGTAACGCCACCGGCGGCAAGACCGTTGGGAATCAAAAACAGGTCGGTCGCGATGGCGGCCAAGGCACACCCCAACATGATCTGGGGCAGGTCGTGAAAGAAGTTCATCGAAAGAATGCGCTTGATGTCCAGACGATATGCCATGCTGCCTCCCTCAAAAAAGCGCACCCAAACGGATGCACTTTGAACTTCTTCTTGTATTCGATTCTACCGATTCGCCGGACAAAAACCACCCCTGCGCAGGGTTTGTTCTGGATACAAACCCGTCCAACCGTTGGACTTGGCATCGGCTTGAAGCCACGATGTTTTAGACCTCCGAGCCTTCTGCATCGGCGTTGCCGGTCGCCCAGCGATGATAGCCAATAACAAACGGGTCCAGGTCGCCATCGTCAAGAACTGCCTCGACATTGCTGGTCTCCACGCCCGTGCGTAGGTCCTTAACCATCTGATACGGGTAGAGCACGTAGCTGCGAATCTGGTTGCCAAAACCGATCGTGGTCTTGGGTCCACGAATCTCATCGAGCGCCTCGGCACGCTTCTCGAGCTCAATCTCGTACAGGCGAGCCTTGAGGATCTGCATGCACGCGGCCTTGTTCTGGATCTGGCTGCGCTCGTTTTGGCAGGTGACCACAATGCCGCTGGGGAAATGCGTCACGCGCACGGCGGAGTCGGTGGTGTTAACGCCCTGGCCGCCCGGGCCGCTCGCGTGGTACACGTCCACGCGGATGTCATCGGGACTGATCTCGATGTCGATATCATCGGGTAGCACGGGGATGACCTCGACGCCGGCAAACGTGGTCTGGCGGCGCTTCTTGTCGTCGGTGGGGCTGATGCGAACCAAGCGGTGGACGCCGGCCTCGGCGCGCAGCATGCCAAATGCGTCCTTGCCCTCGACAGTAAAGGTCGCGCGGTCGATGCCGATGACCTCGGCTGCGGGACAGTCGTTGATGGTGACCTTCCAGCCGCGACGCTGGCAGTACTTCATGTACATCTTAAAGAGCATGAAGGTCCAGTCCTGGGCCTCCAGACCACCCTGTCCGGGCTTGATGGTCACAATGGCATCGCCGTGATCGAACTCACCGGTAAACCAGCTCGAAAGCTCAAGCCCATCGATGGCACGGGCCAGGCGCTCAGCCGTGGCTGTAGCCTCCTCGCGAAGGGCGACGGCGTCGGGGTCATCCCCCATCTCCTCGGCAAGCTCCAGCGCGGCGCGGGCATCGGAAAGCTCGCCGCGCGCGGTGTCCACGGCAGCGATATCTTCCTTGGTACGCGCGATCTCCTCCATGGTGGCACGGGCGGCGTCGGCGTCATCCCAAAAGCCAGGGGCAACACTTTTGGCCTCGAGCTCGGTCACACGGGTACGCTTCTCGTCCAGGTGGAGATACGACTCGACCTCGCCGAGCCGGTCCGCGAACGCGTCCAGCTCGGCGGGCGTTATCTCTAAAGCCTCAGCCATTAACGATTCCTACCGTGGCAGTACTTAAACTTCTTGCCGCTACCGCAGGGGCACGGGTCGTTGCGGCCCACGTTGACGTACGGATCGTCGCTCTCGGACTTGCGATAGGTGGTCACCTTGCCACCGTTGTTGACGGCAGCCGGACCACCCTGGACAGCCGTGCGGGCCTGCACCTGCGCCTGCTTGCGCAGCACCGAGTCGCCGTTGTCACCATCGACCTCGGCAGGACCGGAGAAGCGCGCACCCTCGAGCGCGGGCTCCTCCTTGTGCTCCACGGCACGCGGGGCAGCCTTGATCTCGATGCGCAGAACCGTACGCAGGTAATCCTCGTACATGGTGTCGACGAGCATCTGGAACGCGCCGTAGGCCTCGGTCTTGTACTCGACCAGCGGGTCGCGCTGGCCAAAGCCGCGCAGGCCGATGCCGGTCTTGAGGTAGTCCATCTCCTGCAGGTAGTTCATCCAGCGGGTATCGATGACGCGCAGCATGACCTGGGTGTTGAGTTCGCGCATCAGGTCCTCGCCCAAGCGCTCGGCCTTCATGTTGTAGCACTTCTCTACGTAAGCCAGGACATCGGCAGCCAGGGCCTCATAATCCTCGTCGGGGAACTTCGGCGTATCGATGTGGCCGGTGAGCTCCACAACCCACTTGCGCAGGCCCTCCAGGTCGCGCTCGCCATCGTGACTGTCCTTGGTGCAGAACTCCTGCACGCAGCGGTACACGGTGTCGTGCATGACCTCGGTGATGTGGTCGGTCAGGTCCTTGCCGTCCAGAATCTTATTGCGCTCGGCGTAGATGACCTGGCGCTGCTTGTTCATGACGTCGTCGTACTCAAGGACGCTCTTACGCATGGAGAAGTTGATGCTCTCGACCTTGTGCTGGGCGCTCTCGACGGCCTTGGAGATGATCTTGTGCTGGATGGGCATGTCGTCGCCCATGTCGGCCGTGACCATCATCTTGGAGACGCGGTCCATCTTGTCGCCACCGAACAGGCGCATGAGGTCGTCCTCGAGCGACAGGTAGAACTGGGTCTCGCCCGGATCGCCCTGACGGCCGGAGCGGCCGCGCAGCTGGTTGTCGATACGACGGGACTCATGGCGCTCGGTGCCGATGACGGTCAGGCCACCGGCGGCAAGCACGCGCTCGCGCTCGGCCTTGCAAGTCTCCTTGGCCTCGGTGTTAAACTGCTCGAGCTGCTCGGGCGTCACGTCCTCCATGGTCAGGCCCTCGTACTCCAGGCGCTCGCGCACCAACTCGTCGGGGTTGCCGCCCAGCAAGATGTCGGTACCACGGCCGGCCATGTTGGTGGCGATGGTCACGGCGCCATAGCGACCAGCCTGGGCCACGATATGGGCCTCGCGTTCATGGTGCTTGGCGTTGAGGACCTCGTGTGCGATGCCGCGCTTGGTAAGGGCGGCGGACAGCTTCTCGGAGCTCTCGATGGAGACGGTGCCCACCAGGACCGGCTGGCCCTTGGCGTGGCGACGCTCGACATCGTCGGCGACGGCGTTGTACTTGGCCTGAATGGTGCGGTACACCAGGTCCTCGTGGTCCACGCGCTGCACGGGCTTGTTGGAGGGGATAACCTCGACGGGCAGCTTGTAGATCTCGCGGAACTCGGCATCCTCGGTAAGTGCCGTGCCGGTCATGCCGGAGAGCTTGTCATACAGACGGAAGTAGTTCTGCAGGGTGATGGTGGCCAGGGTCTGGTTCTCCTCGCGTACGAGCACGCCCTCTTTGGCCTCGATGGCCTGGTGCAGGCCCTCAGAATAGCGGCGGCCTTCCATAATGCGGCCTGTGAACTCGTCGACGATCTTGACCTCGCCGTTGGTGACCACATACTGCTTGTCGCGGTGGAACATGTACTGGGCCTTCAGCGCCTGTTGCAGGTGGTTGACCAGCTGACCCGAAAGGTCGGCGTAGATGTCATCGATACCCAGGCGGCGCTCGATCTTCTTAAGACCGCGCTCGGTGGCAGCAATGGTGTGCTTGGCCTCGTCCATGACGTAGTCGCCCGTGGGTTCAACGTCCTCGGTGGCGGTAAGCATGTCGTGCGACACGTCCTCGCCGCGCTCAAGGCCACGCACGGCACGCGCGAAGTCCTTGTAGGTACTGGCGGACTTGGTGCCAGCGCCCGAGATGATGAGCGGCGTTCTGGCCTCATCGATCAGGATGGAGTCAACCTCGTCGACGATGGCGTAGTTGTGGCCGCGCTGCACGCGCTGCTCGGGACGGGTAACCATGTTGTCGCGCAGGTAATCAAAGCCGAACTCGGAGTTGGTACCGTAGGTGACGTCGGCCTGGTAGGCCGGGCGCTTGAGCTCGAGCGGCATGTTGTTCTGGAGCAGACCGACGGTCATGCCCAGGTACTTATAGATGCGGCCCATCCACTCGGAGTCACGCTTGGCAAGGTAATCATTGACAGTAACGACGTGCACGCCCTTGCCGGCAATAGCGTTGAGATAGCCGGCCAACGTGGAGACGAGGGTCTTACCTTCGCCGGTCTTCATCTCGGCGATGTGGCCCTCGTGCAGTGCCATGGCGCCAATGAGCTGCACGTCAAAGTGGCGCATACCCATGGTGCGCTTGGAAGCCTCACGCACGGTGGCAAAGGCCTCGGGGAGCATGTCGTCGAGCGACTCGCCGTTGGCGTAACGCTCGCGGAACTTATCGGTCTGGCCGCGAAGCTCCTCCTCGGTCATCTTCTCAAACTGGGGCTCAAGACCGTTGATCTGGTCGACGATCTTGTAGTAGCGCTTAAGGTCCTTATCGGATCCAAAGGACAGCAGCTTTGACATGAATCCCATGTGGTTTTCCTTTTTGGCCATCGCCCACGCCGTGCAGCTGCGGGCGAGTTAAACACAGATGATTGTACTTTAGCCAAACAAGGCGCGGCCTATACGGTCGACCTCGACCGCCACGTAATAACTACGACCAACCTGCCACAATGGGACAGGTTAATTTTGGCAGGTTTTATCTGGGCAAACGCTGCCTCTCTGCCATTTGGTGCAATGGGGGCAGGTTGGTTTGCACCAATAAAAAGAAAAGGGCCGCGCACCCAAACGGATGCACGGCCCTTATGCCATGAATGCGAGTGATTCCGCGGCGAGCTATTTACTCAGCAGCCTCGGTGGTCTCGGCCTCGGCAGCGGCCTCCTCGACGGGAGCCTCTGCGGGAGCCTCGGCGGCCTGCTTGGCAGCCTCCTCGGCAAACTTAGCGGCACGCTTAGCCTTCTCGGCAGCCTTAGCCTCAGCGGCGGCCTTGCGAGCGGCCTCGGCCTCAGCAGCCTTGGCGGCCTTGGCAGCCTTGGCCTCCTCAGCCTTCTTGAGCTGGGCGGCAGCGGCGCCACCGAACTTGTCGGCGAAGCGCTGGACGCGTCCACCGGTGTCGACGAACTTCTGCTGGCCGGTGTAGAACGGGTGGCACTCGTTGCAAAGCTCGACCTTCATCTCAGACACGGTAGCGTGCGTCTTGAAGGTGTTGCCGCAGGAGCACGTCACCGTGCACTCGACATACTGGGGATGGATACCCTGCTTCATGGTAGGACTCCTTATTGGTCAGGCGCTGGTTACCGATCAGCGCATAAGGCGTCTTGGTTTCCGACCAAGACAACAAACTCGGCTATGGTACCACGGCGCCGCGCGTCCCACAAAAGGTTCACGGTCTTTGTGCAACGCGGCGCGACCAACCGCAGCGGACACGCACCCTGTTGCCCCTTCTCCCATGTTGCAGACGTGTAACGCCGCAGTAAGCACACCCCTTTTGGCGCCAGACAGGTACAATGATGAACACTGTACCGTAGCGGAGCGCCCCGCGCGCACCGCAACCACGCGAAAGGGTTTCCCATGGCCGAGATCTCGTCCTCCCGTATCGTCATCACCGTCCTTGGCAAGAACCGCCCCGGCATCGTCGCCGGCGTCACCCGTGTCCTAGGCGAGGCCAACGTCGACATCCGCGACATCACGCAGTCCATTATCGAGGACATCTTCACCATGACCATGCTGGCCGATACCGCCGAGTCCAAGCTCGACTTCGCCGAGCTGCAGAAGGCGCTGGCCGAGGCCGGCGAGCTTTCGGGCGTCAACGTGTCCATCCAGCGCGAGGACGTCTTCAACTTTATGTACCGCCTGTAGCGAGCAAGCCGCTGGGGATAGCCTGACGCGCGCATGCCCATGCAAGTCACCCCGATGCGGCCCGGAGAGGAGCGCGCATGGCCTACGACGCCAAGAAAATCTATTACCGCTTCGATGACCACTTGAGCCGCCTGGTTCTGGATTACGAAGCAAGCCGCCAGATTTCGCCCGAGAGCGAAAGCCTCTACCACGGCCTGCCGACCGACCCTTATGACGAGGGCTTGTTTGTCGAGCACAATGTCAAGCGCGGCCTGCGCAATGCCGACGGCTCGGGCGTGGTCGCGGGCCTCACTCGCATCTCGGATGTGCACGGCTACAACAAGGTCGACGGAAAGGTCGTGCCCGATCAGGGCAAGCTCACGCTTCGCGGCTACAGCATCGAGGATCTGGTCAACAATGCCCAGGCCGAGAATCGCTACGGCTACGAGGAAGTCGCCTATCTGCTTATCACGGGTTCGCTGCCCAACAAGGAAGAGCTCGACGGCTTCTGCGAGCGCCTGGGCGCCTTTAGACATCTGAGCGACGAGTACGTCAAAGAGTTCCCTATGACCACGGTGTCGTCGAGCATCATGAACGTGCTCCAGCGCGCCGTGCTGCTGCTCTACGCCTTCGATGCCGAACCAGACGTGATCACGCCCGAGCACGAAATCGACGTCGCCATCTCCATGCTCGCCCGTCTCCCCCGCATCGCCGCCTTCGCGCATATGGCCTCGGTCGCCAAGCGCCGCGGCTCCGAGGTTCATGTACCGCACCCCACACCCGGTCTCTCCACCGCCGAGACCATCCTGCAGGTGTTGCGCGGCGGCATGGCATTCACCCGCGACGAGGCCATGCTGCTCGACGTGATGCTCATGCTGCATGCCGAGCACGGCGGCGGCAACAACTCCACGTTTGCCTGCCGCGTGCTGTCCTCCTCGGCCACCGACCCGTATTCCGCCTACGCCGCGGCTATCGGCTCGCTCAAGGGTCCGCGCCACGGCGGCGCCAACGCCAAGGTCGTGTCCATGCACGAGGACATCCGTGCGCATGTCTCCAACTGGGAGGACGAGGACGAGGTCGCAGCCTACCTGGGCAAGATCCTCGATAAGCAGGCCTTCGACGGCACGGGCCTCATCTACGGTATGGGCCACGCCGTCTACACGCTGAGCGACCCGCGCGCCGAGGTGTGCCGCCGTTACGCGCGCACGCTTGCCGCCAAGAAGGACCTGGGCGAGGAGTTCGCGCTCATCGAGCGCATCGAGCGTCTGGCCCCGCAGGTGATGCGCGATCACGGCATGACCAAGCCCATCTGCGCCAACATCGACCTGTACACGGGCTTTATCTACAAGATGCTCGGCGTGCCCGAGACGCTCTTTACGCCGCTGTTCGCCGTCGCCCGCATGGCCGGCTGGTCGGCGCACCGCATGGAAGAGCTCTTCTGCGCGCATCGCATCATCCGCCCGGCATACCGTCCGGTGATCGATCCGCTGGAGTACAAGCCGCTCGCCGATCGCTAGGACGCGGACCGTTATAGAACCCGAGCGTGGCCAGGGCATCACCGCCCTCGGCCACGCTTTTTATGCCAGTAGAAAGGGCTGCATCGAATGATTGTGTTTTCCGATATGGATGGAACGCTGCTGACGAGTGACAAGCAGATGAGCGACGCCACCTGGGCGATGCTCGACGAGCTTGCGCGCCGCGGTGTTGAGTTTGTGCCCTGCACGGGGCGCCCGCTGTCAGGCATCTTTGAGCCCATCCTCGCTCACCCCGCCGTACACTACGCGGTCTGCGCCAACGGTGCCAGCGTCTGGCAGCTCGACGCCGGTACGCCCACCGACGTCTCGCGCGCCACGTGCATCTTGAGCCGTCCGCTCGACCGTGGCATTGCCCACCGCATCCATCGCATTGCCGCCGGCCACGATGTGACCTTCGATATCTTCGCGGATGGGCAGTGCTTCCTCCCCCGCTCGCTATACGGGCGTCTGGATGAGTTCTGTGGCGGCGACCCCCACATCGCGGCTTCGCTCAAGCGCACACGAACACCGATCGACATGGATATCGACAGCAAGATCGACGAGGTCGAGACGCTCGAACGCATCGCCATGTACTGGCACGACCCGGCCGATCGCGACGCCATCGCGGCGGCGCTCGACACGCTCGAAGGCATTGAGGTCACGCGTTCGTACGCCATGAATATCGAGGTCATGGGCGAGGGCGCCACCAAGGGGACGGCCCTCACGTGGTTATGCGAGCACCTGGGCGAGCGTCTCGCCGACGCCTGGGCGTTCGGCGACAACATCAACGACATCCCCATGCTACAGGCAGCGGGCCACGGCATGGCCATGATCAACGCCGAGTCCGAAGACCGCGAGGCCGCCGACGCCATCACCGAATACGACAACGACCACGACGGCGTCGCCCGCACCATCATGGACGCCCTCGCCTAGTCATTGGGGACGTTCTTAAACGACTAGTCGTTGGGGACACTCTTCGCGAAAAGCTGCAAGGACTGTCCCCCACTGCCGGAAGGAAAGGAACGTCCCCATCTGCCGGATTAAGCGAGACTCTCTAGCACGCGACGGAGCTCCTGCTGGACGGCGTGGTCGCGGTTGCAGCCTACGACGCGATCGGCCACTGCCTTGAGCGCGGGGCGCGCGTTTTCCATCGCGCAGCCCGTGCCGACAAAGCGAATAATCTCGTAGTCGTTCATCGAGTCGCCAAACGCCATGACCTCGTCGCGACCAATGCCGTAATGCTCCGCGAGCTGCGCGATACCCGAGGCCTTCGACACACCAGGCTGCATGGCATCGATCCACGCGTTGCCCGAAGGCGCAAAAGTAAAGAGCTGACCAAGTTCGCGCTGTAGCACGTACGCGCTGTCCATAACCGCACTGTCGTCGCAAAAGATACTCGCTTTGATGATATTTACGCTGGGATCGGGCAGCTCCCAAATGCGCTCGGCATTGGGAAGGTCCTTATCGACCTCACGCACGAACTTGCACTCGTCATCGAGCAGGAAGGACTTGGTTCGGTCAAAGAGCGCAAGATGCAGATTGGGAAACGTCCTGACGGCTTGGGCGAGCCTTCGAATCGCCAGGTGGGAATACACCTCACGGTCTACCATCTTACCGTCGGCGTAGACCTGGGCGCCGTTAGCGGCGACAAAGTCCATCTTGTCGCGAACGGGCGCAAAGAACTCGCACAGGCGATCGTAGCGACGACCTGACGATGCAGCGAAATGCACACCATGCTCGTGTAGCGCCAGAATCAGTTCGTAGGTCTCGGGAGGCACCTGGCCGTTTTCGTCAAGCAGTGTGCCGTCCATATCGGATGCAATCAGTTTAAACATAGAAAAGCTCCCTTCGGGCTTGTTGGAATCGAACGCGTATCCGATTCCAACGTACCCAAAGGGAGCTCAAATAAGACTCCGCGGGCGTAAACGTTACAAGGACCTGGCAAATAGCTCACACATGCCAGAGGCCCTACGGTCGCGGCGTCAGGCAGCCCGCCAAAGAGCGTCCCCAATGACTAGTCGGCGTAGGTGAAGGTTGTAACGTCGAACATGCCCTCGGGGCGGATGCGGAGCGTCGGGATGACCGGCAGGGGCAGGAAGATGATGCCCATGATGGGGTCGAGCGGCGGCTCAATACCCATGGCGCGCGCCTTGACCATAAAGTCATCGTGCTGCGCGGCAACGTCCTCGGCCGTGCCCTCGCTCATCAGGCCACCGAGCGCCAGCGGAATGCGCGCCACGACCTCGCCGTTGCGCACCAGCACGTGGCCGCCCTGGCCCACGGCCTCAACGGCAGTCATCATATCGGCAGCGTTGTCGCCCACCACGCACACGTTGTGCGAGTCGTGGCCGATCGTGGAGGCAATGGCACCGCCCGTGATGGTGAAACCGAGCACCCAGCCGCGACCGATATGCTTGCCGACGAGCCCCATGCCGGCGGGACCGTCGCCATCGGCGCCCTCGGCCTGCAGCGACACGCCGCGGCCATGGCGCTCGATAAGCATAATGCGACGCAAGTCCTCGGCGCTCTCGGGACGGACCATGCCCGTGATAGCCATGCCCGGGATGACATCGATAACCGCCTCGCCCGGCTTAAAGGCATAGTCGAACACGTCGAGCGATAGCTTCGGCAGCTTAACGGAAGCACGCAGCTCATCGGCAAGCGCTGCGACCTCGGCCGTCTCGGGTGCGATCTCGCCCACAAAGGTGCCATCCTGCGCCACCAGAGCACCGGCGGCATATACGCGATGCGGGGCCGTGGCAAAGGTCAGGTCATCGAGCACCAGCAGGTCGGCGCGCTTGCCCGGAGCGATCGCGCCGCGGAGCTCGTGCGGGTCGCGGCAGCCGTGGTCCAGGCCAAATGCCTCAGCCGTGGAAAGGGACGCCATAGAGATGGCGACCACGGGGTCGATACCGGCCTCGATAGCCACGCGGCAGGCATTGTCGATCATGCCGGTCGAAAGAGCATCGGAGGGAGCGCGATCGTCGGTCGCAAAGCAGCAGCGGCGGGCGCGGGCAGGATTCTCCAGCAGCATCGGGGACAAATTGGCCAGGTCGTGGCTGCACGTGCCCTCACGCAGCATCACATACATGCCGCGGGATAGCTTGTCGAGTGCCTCCTCGGGAATCGTCGACTCGTGGTCGGCGATAATGCCCGCTGCGGCATAGGCATTGAGGTCCTTACCGGCAACGAGCGGCGCGTGGCCGTCAACCTGCTTGGACGGCGTCTGGTTGGCAGCATCGATGCGAGCGCAGGTCTCGGGGTCGGCCATAAAGACGCCCGGCAGGTTCATCATTTCGCCCAGACCAAAGACATCGCCTGGATGCTCGGCAAAAAACGCCTGCATATCGGCAGCCGAAATAACGGCACCGGCCTGCTCGTCGGGCAGCGCGGGCACGCACGAAGGCATCATGTACTTGATGGAGATGGGTGCGCGGCGGCCATCCTCGATCATAAAGCGCAAGCCGTCGAGACCGGCAACATTGGCAATCTCGTGGCTGTCGGCAATGGCAGTGGTAGTACCGCGCGTCGCGGCCATGCGAGCATACTCGGCGGGACGGATGTTCGAAGACTCGATATGCAGATGCCCGTCAATAAAACCGGGAGTGAGATAGCGACCCTGGCAGTCGATGACCTCAGTTGCCTCGTAGGTGCCAGCGGCATCGTCGCGACCATCGTAGAGCACGCCGACGATTACACCGTCCTTGACGGCAACGCTACCGGGCGCCACACGCTGGCCATACACGTCGACAATCTGCGCATTGGTAAACAGCGTGTCGACGGGCACGCGCCCCTCGGCGGCCTCGATCACAGACCTCATGACCTCAACGGACATACATACTCCTTTAACCGTAGAAAAAAGCTGCGGAGCGGACAGACCTTCACCGCAGCAAACCAATAGCCATTGTATGCCCAAACGATGGGTCAACAATACGCCTCTCCGCTTAACGGCACACGCCGCTTGGCGCAATGGGGGCAGGTTACTTTGCACCAATGACAAGGAGTGTCCCAAAGTGCCGGCACAAAAGGAACGTCCCCAAGTGCCAACCACGGAAGCGCCGATGTTTTGGCAACGACAGCGAGCGGGCCGCATTTGAGACAAGGTGACGTGAAACGAAAGGGCGCTGACCTTCTGGTCGCGCCCTTGAAGTTGAACGTCAGATTGTCCAAATGCGGCCCGCGCAGCGTCGAGTCGTTACGCGGTTTGGTAAAACCGCGTAACTAAACCAACTTAAAGCCCTTGCGCTTGCCTACGGAGAGGGTGTCGCCCAGCTTGAGGGCGCTGGGATCGATGTTATAGCTCTTGGGAGCCACGGCCTTACCGTTGATCTTGACACCGCCGCCGTCGATATCGCGACGAGCCTGGCCGGCGCTCGCCGAAAGACCCAAGTCCTTGAGCAGGCCGGCGAGGTAAATCTGGCCCTCGTCGTTAACAGTCAGCTCAACGTGCTTCTCGGGGAAGTCGGCGAGCTGGCCCTCCTTGAACACGCGGTCGAACTCGGCCTGAGCCTCGTCGCCGGCACCGGCGCCGTGGTAGGTGTCACACAGGTCACGGCCCAGAGCGCGCTTGAGCTCGTAGGGGTCGGCAGAACCATCGGCCAGGGCGGCGTCGATCTTGTCGACCTCTGCCGGGGTGAGCGAGCTGGCCAGACGATAGTACTTGCCGATCATCTCGTCGGGGATGGACATGGTCTTGCCGAACATATCCTTGGGCGCGTCGGTCAGGCCGATGTAGTTGCCATAGGACTTGGACATCTTGCGCACGCCATCGGTGCCCTCAAGCAGCGGCATGGTGAGCGCGATCTGCGGCTCCATGCCCATCTTCTCCATGAGCTCGCGGCCGGCGAGCAGGTTGAAGAGCTGATCGGTGCCGCCCATCTCGACGTCGGCCTTGATCTGCACGGAGTCAAAGGCCTGCATCACGGGATACAGGAACTCATGCAGGGCGATCGGCGTCTGAGACTGGTAGCGCTTGGTAAAGTCGTCGCGCTCGAGGATGCGGGCGACGGTGAACTTGGAGCACACCTGCAGCAGACCGGCCAGATCCATCGAAAGGATCCAGTCACCGTTGTGCACGATGGTGGTCTTCTCGGGATCCAGGATCTTCATGGCCTGGCTCACGTAGGTCTCGGCATTGGCCTCGATCTGCTCCTGCGAAAGCTGCGGACGGGTGGAATTCTTGCCCGAGGGATCGCCGATCAGCGCGGTGCCGTTGCCGATGATGAGGGTGACGTTGTGGCCCAGGTCCTGGAACTGACGCATCTTGCGCAGCGGCACGGCGTGGCCCAGGTGCAGGTCGGGGCTGGTGGGGTCGACGCCGAGCTTGATGTTGAGGGGCTCGCCCTTCTCAAGCTTCTTGCGAAGGTCGGCCTCGGGAACGATCTGCGCGGCGCCCGAGGTGATGATACGCATTTGCTCGTCAACAGACAGCATTGGGTATCCTCCTTTTGCTATAGCACCCTCGCCGAAAACGGCGGTGCTGGAAGTCCATAAACTCTTTTATGATAACAAACTGACGCGACGCAGCACCTACGACAGGAAAATCCTCGTCCTGCCGCATGCGTCAATGGCAACTGGCAGACGTGTACCGCCACGCTCGACCAGATAGCGTACCTGCCGACGACGCAAGCAGTCGCGGCAACGGACCTGTCCCGTCGCATCGGTAGCGCAGACGCCCTCGGCGGTCAGCAGGCAGTGCTCGCACACCATAAGCTCGGGACGGTCGGCGTCGACCGGACCCCAGACGCCGGGTTCAGCAGCCAGTTCGGCAATACGCTCCGCATCATTGCCGAGCAACTCGGCCGGCAAGTACACCCGCCCCGCACCGAGTCCGCGCAGCCAGGTAAGCGTGGCCCGATTCGCGCAGAACACCGGCGCCGCCACGTCAAACGTCACGCCCAGCTCGCGAGCGATCACCACCTGTCCCAGGTTGCGGCAGACAACGCGCCCGGCACGCTGCATCAGTGAGCGGGTCCAGTCAGCGTCACACGTGCGGCACACCTCGTCAAGCACCACAACAGCGTCGGACAAATCGAGTTCTCCGCGCGGGTCGGCATCCATCAGCTGCCAAGCAAAAACCATGCGAGCGGGAACCGCGCACTCCACCAACTCCGTCGACGCACCGCCATCCACCGTAACGCCCTCAAAGGGCAGTACCTCAACGGCACGCGCAACGGGCGCAATCGCATCCGCCTCGGCCCGCATGCGCTCCAACACCGCCGCCGTCTGATCCAACACGCCGGCGCTGCGAATCAGGTACACCTCGCAGCCCGTGTCAACCTTACGCTTGCAATGCACGACGACGCGCTCCCCCGCCGCGGCATCCACCGGACAGGGCACCTGCGGCCAGCGCTTGGGCACATCGGGACGCGCGTCGGCACCCGGATAGAACCGAATCTCGAGCGTGTCACCCGCCGCCACGGCGGCATCGAGCTCAACGGTCACCTCTTCGTGGCCAACGGCCACCAGGCGTCCCACGCGCACACCTTGGTTGATCGCACGCTCAAAGCTCATAAGCTCGGCACCCGAACGTCCTCGCAGGTACGCATCGGTAAACCCACGGTTAAACGACCTTCCCAGCTCGCGCTCGAGCTCTTCCACGGCACCGGGGTCCCACGCGCCGTCGCACAGCATATCGAGTGCCCGGCGCCACACCCGCACCACGTTGAATACGTAATCAGGGTTCTTCATGCGCCCCTCGATCTTGAGCGACGCCACGCCGGCATCTACAAGCTCGGGCAGATGCGCAATACCCAGATAGTCACGCGGGCACAGCAGGCGATCTCCCTCGACGGCGACAACGCTCTGTCCAGCCTCGTCCACCAGGTCGTACGCCAAACGGCACGGCTGCGTGCAGTCGCCGCGCATCGCCGAGCGCCCACGCCGCAGGGCCGAGAACTCGCACGCCCCCGAATAGCCGATGCAAATCGCACCGTGGCAGAATACCTCGATGGGCACGCCCGTGGCGCATAGCGCCGCAATCTCGTCGACCGTCAGCTCGCGTGCCGTCGTCACGCGCTCGACCCCAAGCTCATCGGCGGCAAGCCGCACGGCGCTCTCGCTATGAGCGCCCGCCTGCGTGGACAGGTGAATCTCGATCCCGGGAATCGCCGCGCGCAGCGCGCAGGCCAACCCGGCATCGGCGACAATCAGAGCATCGGCGCCCAACTCCAGTGCATGAGCTCCCAACGCCACCGCGTCGGACAACTCATCGTCAAACACGAACACGTTGAGCGTTACGTACACACGCACGCCATGGGCATGCGCCACGGCGCAGCCGCGCGCAAACTCGTCATCCGTAAAGCCATGGGCGCTCACACGGGCGTTAAAGCCGCCCAACCCCGCATAGATGGCATCGGCACCCGCGGCGATGGCCGCAAGCATCTGGTCGAGTCCGCCCGCCGGCGCCAGCAGCTCGGGCAGCGCCGCACCGGCAGCATCCAATCCAGTCTCGTATTGTCCGCTCGGCCCCATCGTCCGAATCGCCATCGGCAAACTCCTTACCAAGGTATGCATTCACTCTGAAAAATGCCGTCTTCCAGCATACACGAGGCCTCGCGCGCCCCGTTTGGTTTATCGTGTAATAACTTATGTCCATCCTGCCCCGACGGCACATCCACCGTCCGGCACGACATACCTGGAGGTCAATATATGGGTCCTCGCCAACGACAGGGACGCAGCCGTTCAAAGACGCATGCTCTGCCCATAATCCTGCTCTCGTTTTTGGGCTTTTTGCTTATCGCGGGCGTGGCGTTTGGCATCGGCATGGTCGGCAACGTCAACCGCTGGCTGTCCGATCTGCCCGACTACACCGACGCCAACGCGTATCTGGTGAGCGAGCCCACCGAGATCGTCGACTGCAACGGCAACAAGATTGCGAGCTTCTACACGCAAAACCGCAAGTCCATCACCAAGGACGAGGTCTCCCCCTACGTGCTGCAGGGCACCGTTGACGTCGAGGACGAGCGCTTCTACGAGCACGGCGGTATCGACCTGTGGGGTATCGCGCGTGCTGCGGTGGCAACCCTCGGCGGCGGGCACGAAGGCGCCTCGACTATCACCCAGCAGCTGGTGCGCAACACCATCCTGCAGGAGGAGCAGTTCGACTCGACCATCGAGCGTAAGGTGCGCGAGGCCTACATCGCCGTCAAGATGGAGGACATGTACTCCAAAGACGAGATCCTCATGATGTACCTCAACACCATCTACTACGGTCACGGCGCCTACGGCATCGAGGCCGCAGCCGAAACCTATCTGTCCAAGAGCGCCGCCGACCTCACCCTGAGCGAGGCCGCACTGCTCATCGGCCTTCCCAACTCGCCCTCGCAGTACGACCCCACGGTCAACCCCGACCTGGCGCTGTCCCGTCGCAACAAGGTCCTTGACAACATGTTGCGCCTGGGCCACATCACGCAGGAGGAGCACGATGCCGCACAGGCCGAGCCCATCACCCTCAACGTGACCGAGATTTCGGGCAGCGGCGTCGACGTATACTCGCAGCCCTACTTTGTCGCCTATGTTAAGCAGCTGCTGGAGCAGGAGTTCTCGACCGACGTGCTCTTTAAGGGCGGCCTGACCGTCAAGACCACCATCGACCCCACGATGCAGCAGGTGGCAGAGAATGCCGTCCGAGAGCAGCTCGACACGCTCTCGCTCGACGGCCTGGACATGGGCATGGTCGTCGTCGACCCCAAGACCGGCTACATCAAGTGCATGGTGGGCGGCTACGACTACAACGCCGACGAGAACCACGTAAACCATGCCACGGCCAAGCGTCCCGTCGGCTCCACCTTTAAGGCCTTTACGCTGGCAACTGCCATCCAAAACGGCATGAACCCCAACGTCACCCTCAACTGCAACTCGCCGCTCAAGGCCAAGGGCACCACGACCGAGGTCCAAAACTACGCCAACCATAGCTATGGCAACATCACGCTTAAGCAGGCGACGGCATACTCCTCCAACACCGGCTACATCCAGGTGGCGGAAGCCGTCGGCAACAGCAAGATCATCTCGCTCGTCAAAAAGCTCGGCATCGATCCCGCCAAGGACAACATCGAGGACGTTCCCGTCATGACCCTCGGCACCGGCTCGATCTCGCCGCTCGAGATGGCCGCCGCCTACGCGACGTTTGCCAACGGCGGCTACTATCGCCAGCCGATCGCCATCACCGAGATTGACTCTCGTACCGGTTCGGTGCTGTACCAGCACACCGACAATCCCTCACAGGTGCTTACCGAGGGCGAGGCCGCCGCGGTCACCGATGTTCTGTCCGGCGTCATGCAGGGCGGCGGTACGGGTGCTGCCGGTGCCCTGAGCGTCAACCAGCCCTATGCTGGCAAAACGGGCACCACCGACAACACCACCAACCTGTGGTTCTGCGGCTATACCCCGCAGCTGGCGTGCGCCCTGTGGACCGGCTATTCCGCGGGCGAGATCCCCATCCAAAAATACGGCACAGACCTGCTGGGCGACAGCACCAACCTGCCTGTCTTTAAGCGGTTTATGAACACCGTTCTGACCGGTACCGAGCGCGAGGAGTTTGCGACCGGAACGGCGCCCACCTATAAGAACAACAGCGTCTGGAAGTTCTACGGCACCAACAACACCAAGAAGACGGAGAACGACGACAAGGACAAGGACGAGAACGAGGACGAAGAGGAAACCACCACTACAACGACTACCACGACGACCACGACCACCGAGACCACGGGCGGCGACACCACCGGCGGCACCGGTACGACCGGTGGCTCGACGGGCGGCTCCACCGGTGGTTCGACCGGCGGCGATGGCGGCACGCCTACGCCCACGCCCACTCCCGACCCCTCGCCCACGCCTGACGATACGGTCGGCTAGAAATCATCCGGCCATAAGCAACAAGGCCCCCGAACAGCTTATTCTGAACTGCCTCCCATTTCTTGGACATGAGAAATGGGAGGCTTTTTATGCGTGTCGACTTGAGGGTGAAGCACGACATCGTGGCCAGGAAGGCGGCGATCGGGCTCTTCGAGCGAGGCCACGGCTCCGAGTCGGCGGCGAAGGCGCTGTCGGTCCCGCGCGACACCG